>JAJDYI010000043.1 GCA_022825235.1 Alphaproteobacteria bacterium
CGGGCCGCGCCGGCGTTCCGCTCGACCGCCCCGGCTCCGGCCGCGGCAATTCCTGCGGCGCCGGCCAGCAGGGTTCCGGCCCGGCGGCCCGTGGCGGCGGCCGCACCCGCGTCGAGCTGCGGCCCGCCTGCAATCAGGCTGCTCGCCACGGCCGGGCCATGGATCCCGATGCCGAGCAGGGACAGGGACGCGAGCAGGAGCGGCAGGGCGCGCGCGATGGACACCTCCTGCCCCTGCAGCGCGTTCGCGACATCGGCGAAGATCGTGCTCCCGATCCCGATGATCACGGCCAGCACCATGACCTTCACCCCGGACGCCATCACGCTGCCGAGCACCCGCTCGGCGAGAAACGTGGTGCGGCGCCAGAGCGCGAACGGCACCAGCACGAAGCCGGCGAGCGCCATCAGCTTGAACTCGACCAGGGTCACGAACATCTGCACCGCGAGCACGAAGAACGCGGCCACGACCCCCAGCCAGGCCAGTAGCAGGATCGCGATCTCGACCGCGTTCAAGATGATTTCGGGGAACCCGATCAGCGTCTGGATATCCAGCAGGATCGGGTGCGCGGCGGTGATGCCGGTGTCGGCGACAAACCCCGGCCGGAGCAGGTCGTCCGGACGCAGCGGGGCGCCCGACGCCGCGAGCCCGAGATCGATGAACGACGCGAAGATGATGTCCGCGAGCGTCGCGTAGTTGTTGAGGATCAGGGCGAAGGCGCCGACGTAGAGCACCTTCCGCAACAGGCCCGCGAACACGTCGCCGTCGGCCGCCATCGCCCACGTCAGCCCGGCCAGCACGATGTCGATGGTGACGAGGATCCGGATCAGGAAGCCGACGTCGGGTCCCAGCAGGCCGAAGCCGCTGTCGATGAACGCGAGAAACGTCTCGGTGAACCGGTCGACGACATTGAGATCATCCACGCCGGCCAGCCCTACGGAAGCGGGGTGTACAGGTCGCCGGTGCCGATCGAGGCGCCGAACCGGACCCGGGCCTCGCGCGCCGCCGTGTTCAGCCGCAGCCGCTCCTCCGCCTGCGCGCGCTGGTGCGCGGCGACCAGGGCCTGTGTACGCAGCTGCTCACGGACCTGCAGGGCCGCGATCTGGTTGCCGGCCTGCCCCACCGACAGCGTCCCCGTCGCACCCCGGCTTTCGGATACGAGATCCCCGAGCAGCGCTTCGGTCGAGGGGTTTTCCTCGACCATGCCGGTCTGGACGCTGTGACTGTGCCGCCAGCTGTCCCGGACCGTGCCGGCGCGCGTCGCGGCGGCCTGGTCGCGGGCGGCCCGGCTGAGCGCGGGTCCGACCGTGGCCGGGAACAGCGTCGCCACGCTGCCGGCGGCCGCGCCCCGTTCCCAGGCGATGCCGGGCGCGTTGGCGAACAGGGTGTGCAGCCACGCCCTTCCCGTGTCCAGGATGGCGCCGCCGTCGAAGCCGAGCTGGCGCAGGTTCTGCGCCAGGCCCGCCACCATCTCCGTCAGGTGGCGGACGGCAGCCAGCGAGCGCACCGCGGTCAGCAGGTTCTGGGCATGGTTGGCGCCGTCGTAGACCGCAAAGGCGGCGGCCGGCCCCGGCGCCGTCAGCAACGCGGCCGCCAGCAGCAGGGCGATCCCCTTCCGTTTCACGCCCGCGCACCCCGGTGAGCGCTCTGTTCGGCCAGGAACGCCTCCAGAAATCGCTCCGGGCCACCCCGCGCCAGCGCCGCGTCGATGCGTGCCTGATCCTCCTTCGACGAGGCGCCGGCGAAGGTGCGGGCGATCTCCCCCAGTTCGAGGTCGAACACCCGGGCGCCGCGGCGCGACTGGTAGTAGTAGTCGCGCTTGGGGGTGGCCCGGGCCAGCAGCTCGACCTGCCGGTCGTTCAGGCCGAGTCGCGTGTAGACCTCGCGGGCGGCGGGCTCCTGCGCCCGCTCGTTGGGGAGGAAGATCCGCGACGGACACGACTCGAGGATGGCCGGTGCCACCGAGCTCTCGACGATGTCGCTGGGCGACTGGGTGGCAAACACCACGGAAACGTTGCGCTTGCGGAGCGTCTTCAGCCACTCGCGAATCTGCGCCGCGAACAGGGGATCGTCGAGAAAGACCCACGCCTCGTCGAGCACGACCATCGTCGGGCGCCCGTCGAACCGCTCGCGCAGCCGATGAAAGAGGTAGCCGAGCACCGGCGCCGCGAGGCCCTGGGTTTCCAGCAGCTGCTCCATCTCGAAGCCCTGCACCTCGGACAACGCCAGGGAATCCGCGTCGGCGTCGAGCACGCGCCCGTGCGGACCCGTCAGGGTCCACGGCTGCAGCGCATCGCGGAGGTCCGGCCGGGCCAGGAGCAGGCCCAGCCCGGTGAGGGTGCGCTCGGCGGGCGGCGCGCCAGCGAGGTTGGTCAGCGCCTCCCACAGTTCGCGCCGCGTGGCGGGGTCGATCGCGATCCCCGCCCGCTGGAGCAGTGCGGCGGTCCATTCGAACGCGAATCCGCGCTCCGCCTCGTGGTCGATGCGCCGCAGCGGCTGGAACGCGAGGCCCTCGGAATCACCGCCGAGGTCGAGGAACGTCCCGCCGAGTCCCAGCACGGCGGCCCGGCACGACGCTCCCTTGTCGAACACGTAGACCTGCGCCCCGGGGTAGCGACGGAACTGGAGGGCCAGCATTGCCAGCAGCACGGACTTCCCCGCGCCGGTCGGGCCGACCACCAGCGTGTGCCCCACGTCGCCGACATGGAACGAGAGCCGGAACGGGGTCGTGCCGCGCGTGCGGGCGTACAGCAGCGGCGGGCCGCCCAGGTGCGCGTTGCGTTCCGGGCCGGCCCAGACCGCCGAGAGCGGCATCATGTGGGCCAGGTTCAGCGTGTGGATCACCGGCTGCCGGACGTTGGCGTAGGCGTGCCCCGGCAGCGATCCCAGCCATGACTCGACCGCGTTCAGCCGTTCCCGGATCGTGGCGAAGCCCCGGCCATGGAGGACCCGCTCCAGCTCCAGCAACTGCTCCGCCGCGACCGCGGCCGATTCGTGCCGCACCGTCACGCTCGTGGTGACGTACCCGAAGGCGACCAGGTCCTCGCCCAGTTCCTGGAGCGCCTGATCGGCATCAGCGGCCTTCAGGTCGGCGTCCGAGTTGGTGAGGGCCGCTTCCTGGCTGAACGCCACCTCCTTCAGCATGGCGAACACGGATTTCCGCTTGGCAAACCACTGCCGCCGGCAGCGCCCGAGCTCGCGCTCCGCCTCGCCCTTTCCGAGCACCAGGAACCGGGTCATCCAGCGGTAGGCAAACGGCAGGTCGTTCAGGTCGTCGAGCAGCCCGGGACGGGTCAGGTTGGGGAACCCGAGCACCGTGAGCGTGCGCAGATGGAGGCTCCCCAGCATGGGCTCGATGCCGCCGGCCAGGGGCGTGTCGGCCAGGACCGCATCCAGGTGGGCCGGGATGCCGGGGGGCGTGACGCGCCCGCCGGCGACGGAAACCGTGTCGTGCAGATAGGTGAGGGTCTCTTCGTCCGACAGCGGCACCAGGCGCGGCATCACGTCGGCGAGTAGCGCGAACGCACGGTCGGTGCGGGCCTGAAAGTGCTCGAGGTGCGCCCGCCACGCGACCGCGCCGCCGGATTGGGCCGGGGGTCGCTCGATCAGCGCGTCCCCGGCCCGGGACCACGAATCGGGCGGGGGCAGGTAGGCCAAGGTCAGCCGGAACACCGACTCGAAGTGCCGGCCCGCCGCACCGAAGCCGCGCCGGCGCTCATCGTCGACCAGCTGCGACAGCCGGTCGGGAAACTCGCTGCGCGGATAACGCCGGGCCGGCACACGCTCCGCGTCGAAGTAGAGGGTCCAGCCCGATCCGAACCTCCGCAGCACGTTGTTGATGCGCGCCGTCACCGCCACCAGCTCGGCTTCGGTCGAGCTCTCGAGGTCGGGACCCCGAAACCGGGCCGACCGCTGGAACGATCCGTCCTTGTTCAGGATGATCCCGGGCGCCACCAGAAATCCCCAGGGCAGGAGGTCGCTGAGACCGGCCGGCCGGGCCCGGTACTCCGACAGGTTCAGCACCCGTGGAAGCTCCGGTGCCGCAGGTGCCGAGCGAGCACCTCCATGAACTGCGGGTCATGCCGGGCGCAGAACACCCCGATCGCCTGCATCACGACCCAGATGGCCAGTCCGGCCACCCATTGCTGGAGGCCAAGCCCGACGGCGGCGGCAAGCGTGCCGTTGACGATGGCCAGCGAGCGCGGCACGCCGGCGAGGAAGATCGGCTCGGTCAGCGCGCGGTGCAGCGGCACCTCGAAGCCTTCGGGCAGCGCCGGCCGGGTCATGGCACGAGGGCCCCGCCGCCGAAGGAGAAGAACGAGAGGAAGAAGGAGGCGGCACCGAACGCGATCGACAGGCCGAACACGATCTGGATCATCCGGCGAAAGCCGCCCGACGTGTCGCCGAACGCCAGCGTCAGCCCGGTCACCGTGATGATGATCACCGCGACGATCCGGGCGACCGGCCCTTCGACCGAGGCGAGGATGCTCTGCAGCGGCGCCTCCCAGGGCATGCCGGAGCCGGCGGCAAACGCCGGGCCGGCAGCCCCCAGCACCAGGAGCAGGACGAAAACGGCGCACCGGAAGGCCCGGTGCAAGGTTGGCTGAGTCATGACGTGACTGCGCCTCCTGAGTGGTTCGGAACGGCGCCGTCGGCGCCAAGGGGTGCGGTTGCGTAACCGCCGTCGGAGCCCAGTCCGCGCACCGCCAGCAGCGTCTCGACGCGTCGGCGGGTGTCCGTGCGGCCGACGAACACCACGAGGTCGACGGCTTCCGCGATCAGCCGGCGGTCGACCGCGGGGGCGGCTTCCTGGATGAGCTGTTCGAGACGGGCGAGGGCCGCGGTCGCGGAATTGGCGTGCAGCGTGGCGACACCTCCGGGATGCCCGGTGTTCCAGGCCTTGATCAGCGCCAGCGCCTCCCCGCCCCGCACCTCGCCCACCACGATCCGGTCCGGGCGCAGGCGAAGGGTCGAACGCAGCAGGTCGGTGAGCGTGATGTGGCCCGGCTGCGTGCGGAGCGCGACGCAGTCGGCGGCTTCGCAGACCAGTTCCCGGGTGTCCTCCAGCAGCAGCACGCGCTGGCCCAGGTCTCGCATCTCGTGCAGAAGGGCGTTGGCAAGCGTGGTCTTGCCCGACGAGGCACCGCCGGCGACCACGATATTGCGGCGAGCCCGGACGGCGTCCCGCAACAGGGTCGCCTGGGCCGGCGCCAGCGCACCGTTCGCGACGTAGTCCGCAATCGGGATGACCCGGCCGGCCGGTCGGCGAATCGAGAAGCACGGCTCCCGGACCACCGGCGGCAGCACCCCCTCGAAGCGTTCGCCGGCGCCGGGCAGTTCCGCGCTCACGATGGGATGGGCGGCGCCCGTCGCCCGGCCGGCCTGGCTGGCGACCAGGCGGATGATGCGTTCCACGTCGGCATGGGCGAGGCAGACGCCCGTGTCCACGCGGCCCTGGATGGCGTGGTCCAGCCACAACCGGCCATCGGGATTGACGGTGATTTCAAGCACGTGCGGGTTGGCCAGCGCGTGGTTCACGTCCGGACCCATGGCGGTCCGGAGCATTCCCGTGCCACGGGCGGCCGCGGCGTCAGCCATCGGCGGCCTCCGTGGGGGGCGGGGGAGCGACCGGCGCGGCGAAGTCCGCCACCGTGAAGAAATCCCGTTCCGCCGGCCGGATCTCGTCCAGAACGTCGTTCAGCAGCGTGCGGCCGCCGGCAATGCGTTCGGCGAGCTGGGTCACGAAGTACTCGAAGCGTTCGAGACCGAGCGCCCGGGCAGCATCCTGCTCGTCGTCGGACACCGGCGGGGTGACCACCAGGAAGTACCGGACGAACAGCGCCAGCGTTTCCGAGATCACGACGTGATCCCGCGACAGGCGACCGAGCGACCGTGTGATCCTGTCCAGCCTTCGGATCAGCACCTCGTCGCGCCGGTCCGCGGCCTCCGGCGTGAGAAATCCCCGGAGCGCCGCTTCCACCAGCGCGGTCTGCGTGACGCCGCGTCGCTCCGCTTCCCGGCCGAGCCGGTCGCCGAGATCCGCCGGAATCCGCACGGTCTTCGCGGCCGTCACGGGGCCGGCTCCCCGCGCACCGGGATGTCCCCGGCGTCCCGGAAGAGACGCTGCTCGACCCGCGTCCGGGCCGCCCCCGCCGGCTCGACGTCGGCCGGCAGGGCCTCGGGAATCGGCAGCTCGCCCCAGTCATCACCGCGGCGGGGCGGCAGGTCGCGGACGTCGCGGGCGGGCGGCGCCAGGCAGCGGGCCAGGAGCGCCCGGTCTTCGAAGTAGCGGAGCTTCTGGGCGCGGATCGGTCGGGAGCCGGACACGAAAACCAGCTCTTCATCGGCATCCAGCTGCATCACCTCGCCCGGCGTGAGCAGCGGCCGTGCGTTCTCGTGACGCGAGACCGTCACGCGGTTCAGCCAGGGCGCCAGCCGGTGTCCCCCGTAGTTCCGCTGGAAGCGTGCCGCCGTGGCGGTACCGGTCGTGTCGCTGACGCGCCGCGCCGTCCGCTCGTCGTTGGTGGCGAACGCGACGCGCACGTGACAGTTGTCCAGGATCGCGCTGTGCTCGCCGTACGCCTTGGCTATCTGGTTGAGCGATTGCGCGATCAGATAGGCCCGGATCCCGTAGCCCGCCATGAAGGCAAGTGCGCTCTCGAAGAAGTCGAGCCGGCCCAGCGCCGGAAACTCGTCCAGCATCATGAGCAGCCGGTGCCGGGGACGCCGACGGGTCTCGCCCTCGAGCCGCTCGGTCAGCCGGCGCCCGATCTGGTTGAGCAGGAGGCGGACGAGCGGCCGCGTACGCGACAGGTCGGACGGTGGCACCACCAGGTACAGCGAAACGGGGTGCCGGGCGTGCACCAGGTCGCGGATGCGCCAGTCCGACGTGCCGGTCACGCGTGCGATCGCGGGATCCCGGTAGAGCGCTAGGAAGCTCATCGCGGTCGAGAGAACGCCCGAGCGCTCGTTGTCGGACTTGTTGAGCAGTTCCCGCGCCACCTGCGCCACGACCGGGTGCGGCTGGCCGGCGCCGTGCCGCCGGACGTGCGGCGTGTGCAGCATCCGGGTGAGGGTCTGTTCGAACGAGCAGGCCGGATCCGACAGCGTGGTCGCCACCTGCGCCAGGGTCTTCCGCCGTTCGGCGTACAGCACGTGGAGGATGACGCCGACCAGCAGCGCGTGGCCCGTTCGCTCCCAGTGGTTTCGCCGGTCGAGCGCGCCGTCCGGGTCGACCAGGATGTCCGCGATGTTCTGGACATCGCGCACCTCGAAGGGACCGCGTCGCACCTCGAGCAACGGATTGAAGCGGACGGAGCGCGGGTCCGTCGGGTTGAAGCAGAGGCAGTGGGAGAACCGGGCGCGCCAGCCGGCCGTCAGGCGCCAGTTCTCGCCCTTGATGTCATGGACGATGGTCGAGCCGGGCCAGACCAGCAGCGTCGGCACCACCAGCCCGACCCCCTTGCCCGAGCGCGTGGGTGCGAACGCCATCACGTGTTCGGGTCCGTCGTGCCGGAGGTAGCGGCCCTGGAAGCGACCGAGCATGACCCCCCGATGGCCGAGGAGACCGCTCCGCTTGAGCTCGGCCAGCCCGGCCCAGCGGGCGGAGCCGAACGCGGTTGCCGGGCCCTGCGTCCGGGCCCGCCAGAGCGAGCCCCCGATCGCGACCAGGATGGCGGCGACCCCCGCGGTCGCGGCCAGACCACCGGTCCGGGCGAACACGTCCGGCGCCACGCCGTCGTAGGCGTACCACCACTCGAAGACCCGCCAGGGGTAATACACGTCGAACCGGAACAGCCCGAACCACGGCGCCCCCAGCGCGTATTGCCCCCCGAGCAGCGCGGCCGTCCATTGGGTCGCGCCCCACAGCACGGCCACGACCACGCCCATCACGAGCACGCCCTGGCCGATCAGCAGGCGCGTCGGGGTCATCGGCAGGGCCTCCTCGGTCGTTCGGACCGGCGAGCATACTGCCGGAGAAGATCAAATCAAGAACAAATGTTCCTTCTGCGCATGGCTGCGCAACTGAGCATCGGCGCCGGCCCTATCGGCCGAGATCCGGTGCCTTCCCCGGCGCGCGGCCGTCACGGCGCGGAGCGTGGTCACGTTGAAGACCGTGACCGGGTCCTTCTGCAAGATCGTTGGGGGCACCCGGATCCAGTCGCGCCCGGCGCTCGGCGCTCGCCTTCCTTACCGCCAGCCCGAATCCCCGGTCGGCCAGCGGGGCCGACAGACCTGCGCGCCACAGCGTGTCGAGCCAGGTCGGGCCCGGATGCACCTGTTGCCGGTCAAGTGATCGGAGCTCCAGCACCTGCACGCGGATTTCCCGGTACTGCCTGGCCAGGCCGGCCGCGCGGATCCGCTCGACAGTCCCACCTGTCACCCGCCAGCGGCCGGGCCCGTCGGGGTTCGCGAGACCGGCCCGGGCCAGCGCCCGCACGCGTCGGTCCGCGGCATCCCGGCCCAAGCGGCCGGCTCTCCAGATGCCGTGCCGCGCCGCCGTCTCCGCCTCGATCTCCAGGTCGACCGCGCCCAGACCGGGATACGCCGCCGTGAGCTCCACGATCGCGCCGCGCCGGATTCCCTCCGGAAGATGCGTCACGTCGGCGTACCAGACCCGCCCGTCGACCGCGTCGACCACGACGTACGGGCTCGCCGCGGCGCCGGTCCGGGATCCATGGTCCAGCACCGCGCCGATGACGGGAGTCCGGGGCACACCGTCGCCGGCGATCGAGCGGTCCCGGACCGGCCGGTGGAGGCCTGCGCTGGCCAGCACGCGCTCGAGCAGGCGGTGGGTTTCCCGGCGCCGGCCCATGGACCGGAGCGTCGGGAGAAAATGCGATGCGAGCTGCCATCGCAGGGGCGCGAACTCCCTGGCCAGACCCATGCGGGAGAGCGTGCGCGCCCGGTCGATGGCGCGCGCCCGGGCCAGTCGCTCCTCGCGGCCGAGCGGCCGCGCACGCAGGTCCACCGTGTGCCCCCGAGCCCGCTCGACGAGGCCCAGGTCCAGCCCGGTCAGCTGCTGGCTTCGGGCCTCGGCCCGGAGCCGCTCACGGAGCGCGCGGTCGCTGTCCGGACCGAGTTCCCGCATGAGTGCGGCCATGGCCCGCCCGCGAACCTCCCGATGGAGCATCCGGGGATCCCAGTGCAGCTGCCTCCCCTCGGTGTCGCGCCCGCGCAGCACGACGTGGGCGTGCAGCCGCCCCGTGTTGGCGTGGTCGACCGCGACCCAGTCGAGCTCCCGCTCGAGCCGGGCCGCCAGCCCGGCCATCACATCGCAGGTGACGTCGCGAAGGTCGGGGAGTTCGGACGCGTCGTCTGGTGAGAGCATGATTCTCGCCTGTGCGGGGTCGCTCCCGGCGCGCTCGAGGAACGCACGCGGATCCGCTGGCTGCCCGGCCGGTCCGTACGGCACGCCGGGCCGCCCGTCAGGCTCCACGCCTTCCCGCTGGAGGTACCGAAGGTGCGCGCCCGTGTTCCGGGCGCCGGCCGCGCCGAGACAGCGCACTCGGACGATGCAGCGCCGCTGGCCGGGCGCATGGAATCCCCGCTCACCCCGGGCGGCGTGCCGACGTCCGTCGCGAAGGTGCGCGAGGGCATGCACCCGCTGCAGGAACGGCTCCGGTGCGTGACCCTCTGATCGGAGCCGGGCTCGGCCGGCGAGCGTCACGGCGCCATACCGCTGGACGGCCCGAAGGACCCCAGCCGGACGAGTCGCCCCGCCAGCATGGACGCCGTGGTCGGACCGAAGTACCGGCCGTCGAACGATTGGGGATGATCCTGGAGCAGGAGCGTGTCGCGGTCGCCGAGGGTCCGGCAGCCCGCCCATGCGGGGAGCGGCCGGCCGTCCTGATCGAGCACCAGCGCGGTGACCGCCTTGCGGCCGTTGATTCGCACCTGTGTTCGAAACCGGCACACCCGGTCGTCACGCGCGGCCGCCACCCGCTTGATCAGGGGTGTGCCCGTCGGGACCAGTCCACGGGCCGCGGCGACACGTGCAGGTTCGCTGTCCGCCCGGACGAGCACGTAGTCCCCTACGTCCGCCGCTCCGGTGGATCGCGCGTAGAACCCGATCGGGGCACTGCCCGACGCGTTGTAGATCAGCCAGGGGCCGAAGGGCCCGACACCGGTGACGACCACAAGCCCGGCCAGGACCGACAGGGCCGTGACACGCCCCAGCCGGCTCACCCGCCCGCCTGCCGAAGGGCGTGGTGCGCGGCGTGCTGCTCGGCGGAATACGGGCGCGGGCGCACATCCATTGCGACAGCGGCCCCCATCGCAACAAACCAGGCCGGGGACGCCGACGCTGGATCGATCCCCAGCCGACGGAGCGCGGTCACGGCCCGAAGGACCCGCTCGGATCGGCCCTTGCCCGTCACGGAGAGGAGGATCTCCGCCCCCGGGTACACGCCCGTGATCCGGGTCATGCGCTGCTGCGCACCGCCGGCCCGCAGCACCGTCAGCCGCCAGCGGTCGGGGCCCCGGGGAACAGCCTGCCGCACCAGCTGCGCAAATACCGCGCCAGGCGGAAACCCGCTCCTGCCGTCGGCCGAAACCGCGACCGGGCGCCCAAACGGTAACGTGATGACGCAGTCCGGACGCGTGATCCGAACCGCGCAGGTCAGCCTTCGTGGTGCCACGGGCGGCTGTCGGGAAGCAAGCAGGGATCGACCTCCGACGTGCCCGCCGCTGGGATGCAGGACGACCCGCTCACCCCGTTGGACCCCTGACGCGAGGCCGCCGGCTCGCAGGCACTTATGGGATCAATAATAGAACATACGAAGACTACAATAACGTTACCTGATCGAGCTCCGGCATGGCCACCCTGCTGTCGTGGAACGTTGCGTATGGCGGGTGGGCAGGCGGGCGATCGGAACGCCCAATCCCAACCGCTTCCATGGCGCTGGTGCAACCGGACCGGCCCGCGTCAGGCGCGAAGGTTCGTCAGGCACAGTTCACTGAAAGTCCGTGCCAAAGGTCCGCGCGCGACCCTGTGGCGCGGGCAGTGCCCGCGCCCATGGATCCCTCAGGAATCGCTCATGGTGAGCAGCGCATGGATCGGGATGCCGGCGTCGAGCAGGCGCTGCCTGCCCGGCAATCCGGTGAGCTCAATCACGACGGCAAATTCCTCGAGGACGCCGCCGAGGCGGCGAACGAGATTGGCGGCCGCGATCGCCGTGCCGCCCGTCGCGAGGAGGTCATCGACGAGGAGAACCCGTTCGCCGGCGCCGATCGCGTCCTGGTGAACCTCCAGCGTGTCGGTACCATATTCGAGCGCATAGGCCTCGCTGACGGTCTCGTGCGGCAGCTTGCCCGCCTTCCGCACCGGGACAAAGCCAACGCCGAGGGCCGCCGCTACCGTCGCACCGAAAATCAGGCCGCGCGCCTCCACGCCGGCGACCTTGTCAAGCCGCCGCGTCCGGTAGCGCCCGGCAATCTGGTCCGTCACGTGACGAAACCCGTTACCATCCTGAATTAGCGTTGTAATATCCCGGAAGAGGATTCCGGGCTTCGGATAGTCGGGAATGGTGCGCACAAGGGAGACAAGGTCTATGTCGCTGTCGCGGTGCTGCATGGTGATGTCCTTCATGTTCGTCGCTGCAATTCCCGCCGAAGCCCGAAATCCGGCTCAGTCCGACCTTGTGGGTGCCATCGGGCACTACCGGGTCAAGGGTACCGAGACACTCTTCGAAGTTGCACGTCCGCGGGCGCTCGCATTCACCGAAATCATGAGCGCCAATCCCGGAGTCGACCCGTGGGTCCCGGCAGCCGATACCCACCTGCTCCTGCCGTCGCGGCACGTTCTGCCGCAAGGGCCCCGGACGGGTGTCATCATCAACGTCGCCGAACTGCGACTGTACTATTTCCCCGAGGACGGCAGCGGGCCGTTGTCGTTCCCCATCGGGATCGGGCGCTACAACTGGACCACTCCGCTCGGTACCACGCAGATCGTGCGAAAGGCCAGGAACCCGTCGTGGTACGTGCCGAAGTCGATCCGCGAGGAAGATCCGACGCTGCCGCCCGTCGTCCCGCCCGGGCCCGACAATCCGCTGGGACGGCACGCCCTGTACCTCGGGATGCCGGGCTACCTGATTCACGGCACCAACAAGCCCTGGGGCATCGGCATGCGGGTCACCCACGGTTGCATCCGCATGTATCCCGAGAATGTCGCGCGGCTCTACGAGGTCGTGCAGCCCGGCGTCCCGGTGGAAATCGTCAACCAGCCGATCAAGGCCGGCTGGGACGGCCAGCATATCTATCTGGAAGTGCACCGCGAACCGAGCTACGCCCGCGAAATCGGCGAGGATGGCGAGGTGTTGCGCGAAGCCGCCCCGGCCCAGCTCTATCCGACCGCAGCCAAGGTCGTGCAGGACGTCGCGGGAACCGAGATTGGACGGATCGACTGGTCGCGGGTCCAGGCCGCGGTTCGGGACGCCTCCGGCGTTCCCGTCCGCGTCAGCCTCGAGCCCGCCCCTGACGTCGCGGACTCCGGGGTCTTTGACACCGCCCGCTAGCTTCCCGGCCTCCCACGGCACCGCTCGGGTATCGGCCTAATCTGGCTGACGGTTTCGGCCACGCGAAGACGTCGGCGCGGGCCCAACCAACCCTCGATTATGCTCTGCCTCGCGCGACATGCGCCCTTGCAATACCGCCCGGCGGCTATCCGAACGCCACCCTGCCGCTCGACCCAGCGCGGAAGCACGCCCCGGCGAGACCCGATGGCCCCGCTCGGCCTGTGAAGTGTCCGGCACCCGGCACAGAAAAAACGAAAGCCCAGGGGCCGGGGCCCCTGGGCTGGTTCGGCTAGAGCCCGAAGTCGGCGACTTCGAGCAGCAGCGTTTATTTCCGCGACATGGTCGCGAACATGCGGTCGACCTTCTCGCTCAGCGTGCGCAGCGCGGCACGGTTCTGCTCGGCCATCGCCATCGCGCGCTCCACCAGGCGGCGTAGCTCCGTGTCTCCGTCGGCATTCTCCGCAATCATCGCGCTGTTGGCAGCGGCGGCCTGGTTTGCAGCCTCGGCAGCGGCGGCATTGGCCTCGGTGGCGGAACTCAGCAACGCCAACTTGTCCTCACACTCTGTACCGCAACCACTGGCGCAGGCAGAGAGCGTCAGCGCGGCAAGGACAACGACGAGGACACCAATACCGGTGCGGGGCAGGTCTTGCATGATTGGAACTCCTCCTGATGCAGGCCGACGAATCGACAGGTCTAGTGCCCCGTCAGATTCGTTGCAGCATATGGGGGATTCATACGCCTGACAACCAATCTGTACCAATCGCTTTGGGTCCGTCAAGCCGTGCGCCCAGGTGCGGGGCCGGCGATACTTGTGCAGAATCGGCACCGCAATGGTAGTCAAGCGTGGTTATGTCGACAGTTGTACCACTGCGCATCGGAAGCATGTGTGGCGCTGACCAGCGCGAGCCTGCGGCGGCGGCGGGAGGCGGAAGCTGAACATCGCAATCACGCGGGCGGGAAGCGCCCGTTAACGAACGGCATGCGGTCGCGCGCGATACCTCAAGCGGTGTCAACAGGGTTCAGCCCCCTGTCCGTTCTGTCCGGCGATATTCAGCGCCCGCAGACGTTTGCGGCGCGTCCGACGCCGGTCCGTTGCCCGGGAGTCGGATTGCGATCAACGTGGGGCGTGGCCGGCCGACGCAACATCATGATCTCCCCTCCCGATCTTGCGCATTGCGCACGAATGCCCAACTCGCCGAAACGCCATCCATGCCGACAAACTTCCGTTGCCCGTGGTAGCGGCGCTTGCAGTTGACGGTATTGGAGCGGGGCAGGGGCAGCCCTGACTCGACGCATTAGCCAGGCACCGTGTGTGATCAGCTAATATAGTTAGACATACATCAATGATCTGTTAAAATAGCTCACATACAGGCAAACTCGCCGATGATGATATATACCTTTCTATATCGTTACGGAGCCATGATATAGAACAGCGGATCAATGAACTACGCAACGCAGGACATTATCGACACGCTCAAGGGCACAAGAACAGCCAAGGGCCTCAGCCAGCGGGCCTTGAGCGAGCGCACGGGCGTGCCGCAAAGCCATATCTCCAAGATCGAAAGCGGCGGAACCGACATCCGCCTCTCGAGTCTCACCGAGCTGGCGCGCGCGCTCGATCTCGACCTCAGGCTGGTCCCGCGCAAAGCCGTGCCTGCGGTGGACAGTGTCGTGCGCAGTACCGTCCCCACCGCCGCATCCGCACAGCCATCGCTGCCGCGACCGGCTTACCGCCTCGATGATGACGGGGAGAACGACGATGGCTGAGGTCTCCGTCCTCAATGTAAATCTCCATGGCGAAATGATCGGCACACTGACCCGTGTCAGCGGCGACCGCACGCTCTTCAGCTTTACAAACGCGTATGTCGCCGACGGGAACCGTCCGAACCTTGGACTGGGGTTCAAGGACGAGTTCGGGCAGCTGATTACCGAGCTTGCGGTCAAGCAGACGCGCCTGCTGCCGTTCTTTTCGAACCTGCTGCCCGAAGGATTTCTGCGGGAATACCTCGCCCGCCTTGCCGGAGTACATCCGGAGCGCGAGTTGTATCTGCTCTGGGCTTTGGGGCAGGACCTCTCCGGCGCGATCACCGTCGAGCCGGCAGACGGCGAAACATGGCCTCCAGGCCTTGCGGACGAAGGCGCCGAAGCTGCCGGAAGGAAGCGCGAGCAGGCGCTGCGCTTTTCGCTCGCCGGCGTGCAACTGAAATTCTCGGCAGTCCAGAACGACCAGGCCAGCAAGGGCCTGACGATACCGGCGTCCGGCGTCGGCGGTTCATGGATCGTCAAACTGCCCTCCCTGCAATTCGAGGGCATACCCGAGAACGAGTACGCGCTCCTGACCCTGGCGCGAAAGATCGGCATTGACGTGCCCGAGATCCAGCTCATCGATGTCGAAGCGATTGCAAACCTGCCGGAGGGGATGGGCTATCTCAAAGGACAGGCCCTGGCGACCAAGCGGTTTGACCGCACACCCGAGGGCCCCGTTCACACGGAAGACTTTGCGCAGGTCTTCGGCGTCTACCCTGAGAGAAAATATGGCAGGGCGAGCTACCGCAATATCGCGACCGTACTTGGAGCGGAAACCGGGCATGCCGACGTGGAGGAATTCGTCAGGCGTCTGACCTTCTGCACCCTGACCGGCAACGCCGACATGCATCTGAAGAACTGGTCGCTGATCTATCCGGACAAACGGACGCCCGCGCTGTCGCCGGCCTACGATCTGGTCTCGACCATTCCCTACATCGATGACGAGAACGCGGCACTCAAGTTCGCGAGAACCAAGCGCTTTGACGGCTTCACAGGCGACGAACTGTCCTACCTTGCAGCCAAGGCCGGTCTCCCTGAAAGACCGGTGCTCAACACCGCTCTACAGACGGTGGAGCGTTTCCACGAAGCCTGGGAGACCGAGAAGCGCAACCTGCCGCAACGCCGTCACGTGACGGAGCGAATCGACGCCCATCTCAAGACGCTGCGGATCCGGACAAGTCAGCGAGGACTTCCAATTTGACGCGACGCGCACCCGGTTGCTTGCCGAACCGGAGTGCCGCCCGCGCCCCGTCCTTCCGGCGAGACCCGAAGAGCCGGCACTTGAGACGGACGGCCGGGGCCCTGCGTGGTCCCGTCGCTGCCGCTAGTCCTGATGGTGCTGAACGTAGGCGCGGTTCCAGGTCGGGCTGACCACGATCTCGTTCAGGCAGACGTGTGCCGGCATCCGGGCGATCGAGAGAATCAGGTCGCCCATGTCCTCCGGCTGTACCATCTTCGCCCGGTCTTCCGCCGAAACCGGCACCGGGCGCTGGTCCAGGATCGGCGTCGCCACCTCGCCGGGACAAAGCGCGCACGAGCGAATCCCGTGGACGCATTCCTCGATGTTGAGGTTGGCGCTCAACGCCGTCAGGCCGAACTTCGAGGCCCCGTAGGCGGGCCCCGTGATCGGGCTGTGATACCGCCCGGCCCAGGAGGAGACCTGGATGATGAGCCCGTCCTCCCGCGCGCGCATCATCGGCAGCACGGCCTGCGTGCAGTAGAAGGCGCCGTTGAGATTGACGGCGATCACGCGGTCGAAATCACCGTCAGCGACGGTACCCCAGTGGCGGTCGCGGATGTTCACGCCTGCCGAATTCACCAGGATGTCGCACCGGTCCCAGCGCTCCTCGATCCGCCGGGCCACAGCCTCGACGGCCAGCTTGTCGGTGACGTCGAGCGGCTCGACCACGGCGACGCCGCCGCCATCTTCGATCGAGCCCGCCGTGCGCTCGAGCTCGGGCCGGCGGCGACCGGACAGGATCACCTCGACGCCGTCCGCCGCCAGGGCGACGGCACCAGCCTGGCCGATACCCGTGCCAGCGCCGGTGACCCAGGCAACCATTCCCGAGAGATCGCGCAGCAGGGCTCAGCCTCCCGTCCTATCGCACCCGTGCCACGGCCTAGGCCGGCGCCGGGCGGGCGCGCTGATTGTAAAGCAGCGCGCGCCGCCGGGCCTTCTCCTCGTCGGACAGCGTGGCCGGGTCCTCGCCGAGGCCCGACCCCACGGCCATGCCCGCCTGCACGCCGGGGCGAGCCGACAGTTCGTCGAACCAGCGCTTGACGTACCGGAACTCCGCGATGTCCTGTCCCTGCGACTTCCAACCGACGGTCCACGGATAAGCATCCATGTCTCGCGTCAAGCGGTGATTCGCCTGTGATTCGGTGCTGACGGCGGTTCTGCACAGAAGCTCCACAGATTATCCACAGATGGGATGAGGTCATGCCGTGGCCACCGGTGCGGTCTCGGCCCAGG
>JAJDYI010000042.1 GCA_022825235.1 Alphaproteobacteria bacterium
GAGCCAAGCGTAGGGCTCGACCCCATTCATCTTGCACGTCTCCAGCAGCGACGCGATTCGACCCCACGCGGCGGCGCCTTCATCATGGCCGGCGAACAGCGCGTTCTTCGCGGTGAGCTTCACCGGCCGGATCCGGTTCTCTACAAAGTTCGTGTCCATCTCCACGCGCCCGTCGTACAGGAATACCAGCAGCCCCTCCCACTGGTTGGCGATGTAGGTCAGCTTTTCGCCGAGGCGGGACTTGGGCGAGACGCGCGAGCGCTGCTCGTCGAGCCACACGCCGAAGCGGTTCACCAGCGGTGCCGACTCCGTCCACCGCACCGCCTGGCGTGTCGCCGGTGGCTTGCCCCGGATCTTCTTCTCGACCGCATAGAGCTCGGCGATGCGCTCCAGACCGGCCTTTGCGATCGGGGAGGCGTCGCTGTCGAACACCTCCTTCAGGCCCCTTCGGGCGTGGACCCAGAGATGTTGCATTCAACATCTCTGGGTAAATGTTGCGGCCAGGAATATGTTGCGGAGAGCCGGCTTTCCCCTGCGGAGCATGAGAATCCACCACGCCTGCGCAACATAATCTCTTTCCATCACAGTGCACCGAGGAAGGCCATCAGCCCCTTGTTTTGCTTCCACGGGCGAATCGGCCCAGGCTCCGCAGCATCGCACAGCGCCATCGCCTTGGCCTTCATCTCGAGATCGATCTCGGCGTAGATGTTGGTCGTATCGAGGCTGGCATGACCAAGCCAAGCGCGGATTGTATTGAGGTCGACCCCGGCCCGAAGCAGGTGACACGCACTAGAGTGTCGAATCACATGGGGAGTGATTTTCCGCCCGGCCAGTGATGGCACACGGGCCGCACAGCGCTCGACAAGCCGGTAGACCCCGAACCGTGTATAGGGTCTTCGCTGCCGGCTGAGGAAGACGGCATCGCCGGCCGCTCGTTCCTGCACCAGTTCTGCGAGTACACCTTCGGTGCGCGGCCACAGCGGGCATTGACGGCGCTTTCCGCCCTTGCCATGGAGGGTCACGAGTGCGTGCCCGCCGTCGCGAGGTCCGATCTGCAGATCGCCCGTCACCAGCTCCGTTGCCTCGGAGACACGCGCGCCGGTGTTGTACAGGAACAGCAGCAGGGCGTGTTCGCACCGGCCCCTTGGTCTGCGGCGATCGGGCACCTCGAGCAGCGCCTTCATCTCGCGCTTGCTGAGCCAGCCGATCGGCTGCGGCGTGGCCTTCTTCAATGCAATCGCACGGAGATTGGTGCTCCACTCGAGTTGGCCGGGGTCGCGGCTCGCGACGAAGCGGGCGAAGGCACGAATCGCCGTCAGACGCTGATTGCGGGTTTGCACGGAACAGCCACGGTCATCCTCCAGATGGGCGAGGAACTGCAGCACGCGCCGGGGCGTGAGATCGTGCACCGCGAGTCGGTCGACCGGCTTGCGGGTCCTGGCGCTGACGAACGGCAGCAGCAGGGTGAAGGTGTCCCGGTAGCTCATCTGGGTGTTTCGGGCGAGGTTGCGCTCGGTGACGATGTGTTCGGTCAGGAAGCGCCGCAGCCAAGGGCCGAGGGTACGGGGATCACTCATGGTCTCCTCCCTCGACATAGCGCTCGAATCGGACCGAGGCCTGATGCAGCAACTCGGGCGTCATCGTGAGGTAGACCTGGGTGCCGTCGAGATGGGCATGGCCGAGCCAGGTGGAGAGCGCCGGCAGCAGCCGCTGCACGTCGGCACCTTGGCGGTACCACGATTCCAGTCGGTGAACGGCTGCGGTGTGGCGCAACGAATGAAAGCACGGCGACTGCTGTCCGTCGCCCTTGTCGTGGTGGATCCGGGCCGCCTCGAGCAGCCTCTTGAAGGCGAACCGAACGGTGCCCTTGACCAGAGGCGTGCCATCGCGGTTTGCGAGGAAGGTCGAGGCCGTGCTCTTGGGCAATGGGCATTGCGCTCGTCTGTCGCCATAGGTGCGCAGAGCATCGGCAAGCTGGGAACCGACGGGAACGAGGCGGGTCTTGTGGAACTTGGTATCGCGTATGGTCAGCACCGCATCGCGCAGGTCGACATCATCAAGCGTCAGGCGCTGTGCTTCGCCGAACCGAAGACCTGCGCCATAGAGCAGCAGGAGCAAAGCGCGCAGGGTCTCCGCATCGAGCTGGACCGGGCGCTGCCGGCTGATGTCGATGGCGCCGAACAATCGCTGCAACTCGTCACGGGAGAAGACGTACGGGGGTGCCGAGCGCGGCTGTCTCGGTTCGTCATCGGGCGCGGGAAGCGGCGACCGGACGACGTGGCCGCGGCTGATCGCGTAGCGATAGAACCCGGCCAGTGCTCCGTACTTGTTGGCCCGGTACCGGGTGAGCGGACCGTTGCCGGCAAGGAAGCGCAGAACATCCGGCTCCTCAACCGCGTCGCAGCCGATGCTCCCACCGACATGCTGGCAGAACGAGTGGAGCAGTCGCGCGCTGGCGATGAACCTCGCGCCGTGGGCCTGTTGCCAAGCGACATAGGCGTCGATCGCATCCCGGAGAATCATGCCAAGCCCTCCAGGTCGATGTCGCCGACCTCGCGAAGCGTGCCGAGCTGCACCTTGGCGTACGCCGAGGTGGCCGAGACGCTGCGATGGCCAAGATAATCGCCGACCTCCTTCATCGACAGGCCCTGGTCGAGGAGGTGCTGCGCCGTCGCGTGGCGCAACGCGTGCGGACCGCGGCGCTTGCCGACGATCCCGAGGCGGTCGAGGCGGCTGCTGACAACGTGCCCGATCGCGCCCCGGGTCATCGGTCGAATCGGGGCATTGAGTGTCAGGAACAGCGCTCTGTCCGGACGCGGGGGACGAACTTCGCGGATGTAGCGAAGGATTGTCTGGCCGACGCCGCGCGAAAGCGGATAGTGATGCGTGCGCCCCGGCTTCGGGCAGCGCACCCGCAACGTCTCCTGCGTCCAGTCCAGATCATCGAGCCGCAGGCCGGCGACCTCCCCGGCGCGCAGGCCATAGGCGATCAGCACCATCAGGATGGCGCGGTCGCGCAGCTCACTCCGCCGGTCGCCCTCGGAGGTGGCGAGCAGACGCAGGACCTCGTCCCGGGTCAGCCGCTTCGAAGCTGTCTCGCCGCGATGGAACCGCGACGGCATGATCCCGTCTGCCATCCCGGGTGTGCACCAGCCCTGGCGTTCAGCGAACCGGAAGAACGTGCGAAGACGTTGCGAGTAGTCGTGAATCGTGACTCGGCTATAGTCGCGGGCGTGCCAGCGCGCGACCGCCTGATCGATGTCGGTCATCGCGACCGAAGCCAAGGCAACTCCGCGGTCGTCCAGCCAATCGAAGAAGCAATCGACCGTGCCGCAGCAACCTCGAATCGTCTCTTCCGACCACCCACGATCGGTACGCATCCACGCTGCGAAGACCGCGACCTCGCCGGTGTGAGCGTGTCGGGCCTTGCAGGGTTCTTCGAGCAGGTTGACGAAGCGCAGCCATCGTACGGCGTGGCCGACGAATCTCTGACGTGCCTCGGCCAGCGCGGGCTGGCGGCATCGGCGCCCACCGGGCAGCGACCATTGCTCGGCGGCGGCCTCGATGCGGGCCCTGTCCACACGATCGCCTTCGCGCAAATCGAGAAGGTGGACCAGATTGACCTGATGAGCGGCGACCGCTCGCAACGCCTTCGGTCGAACGCCCACCTGTTCGCAATGCATGAGATAGCGAAGGCGCTCTTCGAAGAGCGGCGCAGTGCGGTACCGCTTGAGAATTGCACCGCGGGTGAAGAGATTCTCGAACATGATCGTGTCTCCTGGTGGTCGGAGACGTGACCATGGCAAACGGATGCAAGTCAGAAAATTATGTTGCGCAGGCGTGGTGGATTCTCATGCTCCGCAGGGGAAAGCCGGCTCTCCGCAACATATTCCTGGCCGCAACATTTACCCAGCATGCCGCGAGCGTCAGCGGCCCGCCCGGGCGGTCCTCCCGGCGCAGCCGGTTGTGCCCGGGATAGCCGTCGACCTGCACCGTTCCCTCGAAGCCCTCGAGCAGCTTCTCGCCATGCTTGCCGCTGCGGCTGGGCACATACTCATACACGCACCCCGGCGGGTCCGGCCCGCACCACCCCCGCTCGTCGCGTGCCATCGTCCACATGTAGCCGGTCTTGGTCTTGCCCCGGCCCGGGTCGAGCACCCGGACCGTGGTCTCGTCCAGCCCGAGGTGGTTCGACGTCTTCAACTGCGCCTTCAGGCACTCGAACACGGGCCGGAGATGGAACGACGCCTTGCCGACCCAGTCGGCCAGTGTCGAGCGGTGCAGCTCGATGCCCGAGCGAGCGTAGATCTGCGATTGGCGGTAGAGGGGCAATCGAGTCACGCGGGGGACTCTCACCCCCACCTGCTCCCAGAACCGTACGTGAGCCTCTCGACTCATACGGCTCCCAGCGCTCAGCCATTCGGGTAGATGAGCCGCCAGTGCGCAAACAGGTCCGGATGCTGCCGTCGAATCGCCGCGAGCCACGCCCGCGCCTTCCGGGGTCTTTCTCGGAACCGTTTGTACTTCCGCACGGCCCATCGCACGAGGTGCGCATCGTAGTTTTCAGGCTATATTGGTTCTACACCACCGCAGCCGGCAGGTTTCGCCGATTCACGGGTGCGGACGTGGCTCCGTCCGGCGCCCACCCGCCCGACGGATCAGGGATGACTCGAAGCGCTTCTCGAGGCGCTCCCGCCCCGAACGATGGCCCGCGGTGCCCGCAACGCGGCGCTCGAGGTTTCCGGCATCGCCGCTTCGAGCGGGACATCAAGAGGGCAGCGCCCCGGAGAGCACCATGAACACATAGGC
>JAJDYI010000056.1 GCA_022825235.1 Alphaproteobacteria bacterium
CACGAGCGGTCTTGGTCCAAGCCACGGCATCCTCCCGATGTAGCTGCTAACCACATCGTAGGAGCCAGGATCGGGGCCGCTCAATAGTTTCCGCACAGGCTCTGAGACCGGACGGCCAGTACGCGGTTGCACGAAATCGGCCGACGCCCCTCCTCAGCAGATGCCCAGGTCGCCGCGGTGACCATTCAGCACGGACTGATCCTCGTGACGCGGGTTGTCGGGCATTTCTCCAGTTTTGACGTCCAGCTGCTCGATCCGTGGTGCGCGGACGAAGATCCGGTGAGCGGCTTCCACGATGTCCGTGAGGAAGGGCAGTAACCGTTTGCCGGGCTTGGCGAACCATTCCCTCCACTGTGTCCATTGCACCAGCGTCTGTCGATCATCACGACGTGACAAGGCGCAACGCGCACGTCGGGTCGGATACGCAGGCCACGATACCCAGATACCAGCCGATGGGGTATAAACGTGGTGCCAATGCAACAGTGCTGTGCGATGCTTGATGCTTCCCGCGCGACTCGCCCGGAACCTACAACTGCGCCAGTCAGGCTGATGACCGCAGGGTCTGTGCGCATGGTCGCCATGGACAGCCGTGCACAGCGGTCCCGGATATCGATGCGGTGAGGATGGCGCTGGTCCCGCAGGACAGCTGCGGACCCAGCCGGCGGCATTTTTCACACATTAGGGAGGATGACGGCATGTCCCTGCTCAAGAACCTGATAGTGGTGTCGTGCGCCTTAGCGCTGACGCTCGGGCTTGCGGCCTGCAGCGATTCCGGGCGGCGGGCGGTCGTGGACGTGGTGGACACCGCCGCCGAGCAGCGCGCGGCCGTCATCAGGGCCATCGCCATGGCGGAGGATGCGGTCGCGGCTCTGGGCGGCGTCTCCACCGACGCTGACGTCAGGGCTGCCACGGCGGCGATTGCCGCTGCCAGGCAGGCCGTGATGGACGCCGACACGCTTTCCTCTCTGGAGAATGACGAGTTCTCCAGCCTGATTGACCGGATCGACAGGAGCCTGGTGCGCGCTCGGGACGATCGGCGGAGAGCGGTAGGAAGGCTGTCCGCGGCACTCGGCGGTCTCGGGATCGGGGACATCCGCGTCATCGTCCGGCACGGGGCGGCGCCGACGATGGCAGGGACCGTCCCCGGTACCCCGGCAGTGGCGGTCACGGGACTTAAGACTGATGCCGTGACCGGGAGTGCGGTGACCACAGGGGGCTGGAACGGTGGCAAGTACACGGCCGACGACGCGGCGGCCGGGATCACGGATACCGTCGTGCTCTACACCAACATCGAAGCGCCCGGCACCCAGCCGTTCAGTGGGGAGATGGGCAAGTACAGCACGGCCAACGGGCTCGACAGTGAAGGCAACCTGCCCATCGCGGCTGGCGTCGACGCCACACTGATCGCCTCGTCCGCGTTCCCCACCGGGCCGGGGATCAGGACACACACGGCAGGACCGGGCGGGACGGTCGAGGTCATCGGCACCTTCGACGGCGCCCGGGGCACGTATGTCTGCACGCCGTCGATGGGGAGTGCCTGTACCTCCTCGGTCAAGGATGGCGGGGGATTCGATCTGGCGGGCGGCGGCGGCTGGAAGTTCGTGCCAGCGGCGGCGGCCGAGGTCGCGCAGCGGGACAGCGAGTACCAGCACTTCGGGTGGTGGTTGCGCACGGCGGGCAGCGGCTATGCCTTCGGCGCCTTCCATGCCGGTGAGGGCGGTGCGGCGGACGAGTTCGCGAGTCTCGCCTCGCTCCAGGGTACGGCGACGTACCGCGGCCCGGCCGCCGGCATGTTCGCGCTTCAGCCCCAGGGCGCCACGGCGTCGGCAGGCGAGTTCACTGCCCGGGCGACGCTGGAGGTGGATTTCGGGGATAGCGCCAGTCCTGGGACCGTGGCGGGTACCGTCAGCAACTTCACGGTGGACGGCAGCGGAATGCCCTGGTCGGTCATGCTCGGGTCGGCGCGTATCAGCGCTGGCGGCGGCATCGGAGCCGGCGGAACCGATGCGGCCCGTACCGTCTGGTCGATCGACGGGACGACCGGGCCCGCTCCGTCCTCGCGGTCGCCGGTGTGGCGGGGCCAGCTGCACGACGCGGACGACGAGGGCGTTCCGGGTGCGGCGACCGGCGTATTCGAGGCGGCCTATGGAGAGGTTGGCCACATGATCGGCGCGTTCGGTGCCACTCGGTGACCGGCCGGCTTTTGAGCAAATGGACAGGAGATGGAATGGACGCCTTGCGTGACGGAGGCATCCATCCCATTCCCTGGAATTGCCTGATGAAGCGGAATTCCGGGACCGCCGTGGCGCAGGGGCCTCTTGTCATGTCCCTTCGGTGGTCTGCGGTCCATGCTGAATAACGCTTAAGACGGATCCCACGCCGGGTCCACGGCCGGTGTGTCGTGGAACGAAGGTCACGTACGGCGCCGCCGTCACCAGCGCATGCACCCGCTCGCGATGCGGCCCCAGGAGTCATAGACGGTGGCCGCCGATCCGACCGGCGCGACACGGCCAGTCGCGCCGGTGCCGCGCCGTCCACTTCGGCATCGAGGACGCGCTGCCCCCGAACCGTGCCGCCACCAAGGGGATCGGCTCGCGGTCAAGATGGGCGCTTACCACGTACTCGCGAAGATCAATCGAAGGGTCGGGTCATGCGACCGGCCTCCGGTGCCAGCAAGACCCATTTGAACGGGGATTATGTCGCAAAGCCACATTTTGACTGATCGGCGGCTATATCGCCGCCATGCTCGCACCGACGTTTCAGCTATCTGTCCGCTGCCCGGACCGGACGGAAAAACGCCGACCGCACCGTCTCGACATCAGCGCCGGGCATGTCAAGAACTTCTTCCTTCTCTGCCTTGGTCGGCTGGTAGTCACGCGACGCTAGTTCTATCGATCGTTCCTCCGGCAACTCAACATGCGTGACCTTTTCATTATCTAGCGTGTCGCCCTTCTTGGCTTTCGTCACAAGGATTCTCCCAGATCCATACGGTGAAGTCGCATTGCCACTCCACCGTATGTCAAGACTATGACGCAGTTCCAGTCGTGTCCTAGCGCGAGGCTCCGAACGCGGCGGTCAGATCAGATCGCTCCAGCGTGCCTGCCGCGCCTTCGTGGTTCGCGCCGGTGAAGATGCCGGTCAGCGTTCCATCGTCTCCACCGGTCTCGCTGAAAGCATTACCAGTGACAGAAATGGTGTAGCTGAGATCGCCATCAAGCCACATGGTTCCCGTTCCGGCCTCGCCTGGCGCCGGCCCCGCAGCCCATCGCTCGAGATTGGTGAACTCGGC
The DNA here is from genome assembly GCA_022825235.1 of Alphaproteobacteria bacterium. Lineage (GTDB taxonomy): Bacteria > Pseudomonadota > Alphaproteobacteria > TMED109 > TMED109 > VXPW01. Next base: position 3,290 of record JAJDYI010000056.1, read on the forward strand.
GCTTCCGGTCAGCGTGGCAAGGTTGACGCCAACCTCTGCGTCGCCAGCGACAGGAGCGGCGGACGGAGTGAATCCGAGCAGCACACCTTGCCATGTCGCACTCCCAGAGAGGGTTCGGTTGTTGGCCAAATCCCCACTCGGCGACAGTCCATAGGCGTAGGGCTCGGCATATCTGTTGCGCGTTGCCACGCCGAACGCAGCATGAGTGCCGTTGCCGTGCAAATGGGTCGAAAGCACGCTCCAGGGTCCGAAGTTGGCTGGGTCGCGGCCCTCGTACAGCACTCGCAGCGCTTCGCGGTCTACGGGATAAAGCAACGATGCGGGTTGCTGGCGGCCCTGCTGCAGCAAGTACATGTCGGCGTTGTTGGCGATGATGGTGTCAAACGCGGGCGAGACATGGCCGAGACCGAGCGCATGCATGAGTTCGTGCGCGATCAGGATCACGGCCCGACGGTCTCCGCCCTCATCTCCGGGAGTCAAGACATTCGCTCCCCGGTCGAGGAGAATCATGCTTGCGGCCCCCGTGATGTCTCCGGCTGCCGATCGACTGATGCGACTCGGAGTCCGGCCAGCGACGTTTCCGCCCAAGCTTCCGGCAGGCACGAACTTGACGGCGATGGTTCCGTCTTCAGACAAACTGTCGTAACCCGCAGGCAGCGCCGGCCCCATGCGCATTCGGGCGTGTGCCGGCAGGGCGGCGTTTACCGCTCGCACTGCGCCGTCAATCCAGTCGCGCTGTTGAGCGCTCGGCGATCCGACCATGCGGACAAGCGGCGGGCTGGTGTGCCACCGCTCCCCGGCGGCATCGTTGAGGTAGCTTTGAACGATGAATTGACTCTCACCGTCCGAGACCAGGCCATGCCTTATCTCCATGTCCTCACGGGTCCCGATTTTCGCCAATCCGCTGACGCTTCGGCCTTGGTCAACGCCAACGCGGAGATATGGGCCGCTCGTGTAGACGGGAAGATGCTGAAGGCTCGCCGCTTCATTCGCCGGGGCGTAGACGTCGTGATGCTCGTCGCCGATGAACTCTCCGTCGGTTATCTGGCAGATCACATCGCAGACGAAATCCGGTAGCGGGAAAGGCAGGAGTTGAACGCGGTCTCGTTCAGGCTCAGGTTCTGACTCCGTGGGTGTCTCGGTCTCCATGGGCTGCTCCGTTTCCATCGGATCCGGGTCCATGGCGACGGGGGAACTTCCGCCCCCACCGCCGCCGCCACAAGCTGCAAGTACAAGCGAACACAGCAGCAGGGCCGCTGCCAGATATCGATAAACCATGGAGTTCTCCTAGACAGATGTCGGCGACACCAGCGGACGCCGGGCCGTTGCAACCATCTCTCGGAAGTGATGTCTCGCCTGTTCGCCGACACGACGGAAGCTAGCTATGAACTCTCGGGCTCGTGCCCTGCGCCACTTTTACGAGGCCGCGCAGGAAAGACGCTAGCGGCGGGATCCTGGCCAGCATAGCGTTTCGGTCAAGCGGCCTCCATTTGCCGGAGGTCGAGCGTGACCTTTGAGACATTGATAATGCGGATCCGCGATGAACTGGCGCGGTCACGCAAGCCGATTGACGTAAGTTCGTTCCTAGCCACCTACCTTCCGCACGACATCGAAGCTGGGCAGCTACTGATCCGGGTCTTCAACGCCAGACTATTACGCGGTCGACACCGTACGACCTTGGTGCAGTTTGAGGGGCATATTGCGGGGATCGCCGACGACACACGCCCGGTTTGGAACTAGTCATGGGCAAGATTGAGGAATTCCGCCACACCCGAGACTTGGAGTTTTCACCATTTGCAGATTGAAGGCGTGACCACTTGTGGAACGGGTGATCTCATCCTTCGTGCCGATAAGGGGTCTGGGGACGACAAGTCGCTTGTGGGTGTGAGCCAGACCTGTATCGAGGGGTTTGTGTTCGAAGCGCTGATCCAAAACGTTCCTTATCCGATCGAGGATCTTTCGCTTGCGTACGTCACTAAGACCTAATAGCCGTCGGCGTGATGAAGTTTGGGTGCTGCCTTATGCCCGGGTGCCTGAGTCGAAGCCGTTGTCGGCGATCAGCTCACGGTAACGAACCCGCGTTCCGACCATGCCGGACACCACACCGGCCATTTGCTCAATGGTGTCTTGTGCACGAACGTTATGACGTCCGGCAAACGCCCGGAAGTACCGCTCCGGGTGCTTTTCGCTCATCTTGTGGTACGTGCCGACGTAACTCCGTTTCAGCATTGAACTAAAAACGATTCAATTCCGTTGGTGTGGGCTTGGCCTCGGACGTACTCGGCTTCCGAGTGCTCGACCATCTCATGGTCGTTCCATGGCTTCACGATGTTGTAGGCGCTGGCTTCATCGGTGTAGACCTTGGAACCAAACTTGGCGTGCTCTGCCACGAAACTGGAAACATCGGGCGCATCCGTGCTCTAGACGTGCCGGACGCGAACCTCGTTGGTTGCCCGATCCTTCACGCCAACAGCAGCGGCTTTCCCGACCGCGGGGCGGCCTGAGTCCTTCAACTCGCGACGTTTTGCGTCGGACATGTTGCGGCGCTTTCCGCCCACGTATGTTTCGTCAGCTTCCACCGGGCCAGCGAACGGGCCAGTCTCGGCCTCGAACGACTTGCGCAGACGATGCATCAGGAACCATGCAGCCTTCTGGCCAATACCGAGTTCACGGTGCAGGCGCATGGATGACACGCGCTTGATGTTGGTCATGAACAGGTAGATTGCGATTGCCCACACACGGTAAGGCAACTTCGACCTTTCAATGGCCGTCCCTGTCTTGAGTGAGAACATCGTCTTGCTCTTGCCGGTCATGCAGTCCCGGCAACGGTGCGTCATGGTCTTGTGCTTGATACCGGACTGGACGTTGGGCGATCCGCATTTGGGGCAGTGCGCCCCGTTCGGCCAGCGCTGTTCTTCCAGCCATGCCGTGGCCGCATCCTCCGTGCCGAACATCTCGGCGACCTGCAGGGAAGTGAGGTCCTTTCTGTGTGATTTACCGGGTGCTTTTCGTGTCGTGGCTGCCATCTGCCTGCCCTTTCAATGTGACTGAAAGGTAGTATCGGGCCGGTCAGGAACCAAGGAACATGTGACTCTGTGATATAATCCCCATTTGAATTACACCCTTACCCGAAGTGGATTCCCCCCGGCGATTCTCTAAGTGACAGACAGGCTCTGGACCTTGCCGGAATGGGTTGAACTGTCCCTCAGCCTCGGCACAACAGGGAGGGAGACCGCCCCTGCGTGCCGTCCACGCCGTCAGCCCTGCGGAAGTCCGCTATTGGATGCTGCAGCTTACTGTTGCCGAATTTACGCAGCCATCATCTCTTCCCGGCCGCCAAATCAGCCCATCGTCATCATCCGAGTAGGTACTCCCGCCTGGATTGTAGGACGGCTCCAAGTCGTAGATGGACGGGATATTCCCTTGGAGCATCTCCTCGAACGCTTGCTGCCCGGCCTCGCCGCCCCCGAACAGGGTGCTGTCGGATGAATCCGACTCGTATTCGTAGGAGTCGTAGTCCGAATCGTATTCGTACGAATCGTCCGTCTCTCCCCAGGCCTCGGCGGCCTCACGCTCGAGCGCCGCGCGCTGGCTTTCCTGCTCCGCTTCGTGCCGCGCCCGCTCTTCCTCCCGCAGCTGCTCGGCGCGGCGTTCGGCTGCGCGGGCTTCCTCGGCGGCCCGGCGTTCCGCCTCGTAGCGCTCGATCTCAGACAGCCTGGCGGCGTAGTCGTCTTCCGGAAGGGCGCCGTGCACGGTGCCGTCGGTGTACTCCTGTGCCTCCGCAATGCTATCCAGTGCGTCCAGGGCGGCCGAGTAGTTGAAGTCGCTCGTCTCCGGCACGGATGGAACATGTTCGACCACGGGACTGGCGTCGCCGGTTGTGGGCCCGGCCGCGGCGGCGCCCCGTACCCACGGGTCCTGACCACGAGCTGCCGGCGCCCACGGATCGTGAGCGGCTCCGCCGGCGTCATCCGTCCACGGGTCGGCGCCATCCGCCGGCCCTTGCACCCCTGCCGCGGCATCGTCTTCCCAGTCTGCCCAGGGGTCGCCGGCTGCCGCCCCTTCCACCGGCACGCTGTCGTCGTGCTGGAAGCCGTCGCGGAACTCCGCCCGGCGGTACTGGCCGTCCGGACCGCGCACGATGCCGTTTCCGTGTGGCACGCCGTTGCGGTACTCGCCCTGATAGTAGTAGCCGGGTCCGTCGACGGTGCCGAAGCCGTCCGGTCTTCCGTTCAGCGCAGAACCCACGTAGGTGGCACCGTCCAGCGCCGTGGCCGAGCCGTTCCCGGTCGCCATGCCGTCCTGGCACGGACCAGACCAGTCGAGCAACTCGCCGCCGATATCCAGCTTGCAACGGATCTCCGCCTGGGCGGACACGCCCGCACGCGGATCGCCCGGACCTGGCGCTCCGGCATCCTGGGCCGCCCAGGGATCCGGGTCATCGTCGCCGTACGTCCCTTCGACCGGATGACCGCCCTCCCACACGCCCGTGAACGTACCGCCTTCCGGGCTCCAGCCTGTTCCGTGTCCGTGCGGCCTGCCGTTGGCAAATCCGCCCTCGTGTCGGTCGCCATCGGCATCGATCGCCAGTCCCTGACCGTGCTGTTTTCCGCGGGCCCAGTCCCCGACGTAACTCCCACCGTCATCCAAGGTGAGCCGGCCATGCCCATGTGCCCGGCCGTCGTCGGCCGATCCACGATAGGTCCCGTTTGGCAGGGTGGCGACGCCCTCCCCGTGGGCCCGGCCGTCCCGGCAAGGGCCCTGCCATGTTGCAAGTACCCCCTCATCCAGTTCCAGCACGCAGTCTTCGGCATTCGCGCTGCCAACAGACAGACATGCGGCGACGACCGTTCCCAGGACGATCCGGGCTTTCATGACGGTTCTTCCCTCGCGAACCCCGTGACCGGCAGTCTAGCAGGCTGACCGATGGAACCTGACGTCCCGGAGGCCACGGGCCGGGGCGCTTGGTGTGTGAACGCTGCCTGCAATCAGCCGGGATCCGATGTCAGCGTCGCGAAAGCGCCTCCGTCTCGTGCCCTCGGAGACATGGCTACGCACCGGGACGATCGGCTAGTGGTCGTGCTGCCGCGGCCGGTTCGCCGGCCGCGCGACCGCTCCACGCGATGCCGGTTCCGAGCGAAACTGATGGGGGCAGCGTCCACGCGACGGATCAGCACGTCAGTTAAAGCACAACGGGTTCGATCGGCGGCGTTGGGCGCGGTCGCGTCACGGCATACGTTTCGCCGGCTGACCGTTCGGACGGCCGGGTTTTGCAATTATCATGGAGCCGGCTCGATAGATCGGGGAGCGCGGCATGGCCGGATATCTGCGGTGCCTCACGTGTACTGCCATCGCCCTGCTGGTGGCTTGCGGTGCCCGGGCCGATTTCGAAGCGGGCCAGCACGCTTGGGATGCTGGTCGGCCGATGGAGGCCGTGGAACACTGGCAAGCCGCTGCCGACGCCGGGGATGGACGGGCCATGCTGGCGCTTGGCCGGCTCTACGTGCAGGGGCTGGGTGTGATCCAGAACTACATTGAAGCGCACAAGTGGTTCAATCTGGCGGCCAGCCGAGGTGAGACGGAAGCGCTTTCCGAGCGCGACACTGTCGCGGCGCGGATGACGCCGCAACAGGTCGCAGCGGCGCAGGAGCTGGCCGCGTCATGGCTCTCTGGTCCCGGCCCGGCGGCTCACGCACCCGCGGCCGCAGTGTCGCCCGCCCCTTCCGAACCGGAGCGCTCGGCGTCAATTGACGCGGTTCGCGAGGCCCAGGCGTTGCTGACCGTGCTGGGCTATGACCCCGGCCTGAGTGACGGCGTGTGGGGCAGGCGTTCCGCCCGGGCCTACCAGGCCTTCCTCCGCGATGCCGGCCTGCCGGAATCCGCGCAGCTGACGCCGGACGTCCTGAGCACGATGCGGACGATGGCCGCACGCCAGAGCGGCGCCGTGCCCGAGGCGGTTCGTGACCGGCCTCCCGAACCGCCAGTGGCGGCCAGTCCGCCCCCGGTCAGGGCGCTCCGCGAGGCCCAGACGCTCCTGCAGGCGCTGGGCTACGAGCCCGGCCGCGCCGACGGGGTCTGGGACGGGCAGTCCGCACAGGCCTACCAGTCCTTCCTGCGCAACATGGGCTTGCCGGTATCCCCGGTTCTGACACCGGAGGTGCTGCGCACCCTGCGCACCCTGGCTGACACCCGAAGCCTGCCACCGGAACCCGCTGCCCCGGCGCCTCCCCGGCTGGCCGCGCCGCCGGACGGCACGTTGGCACCTTCCCGGTCGGCACTACCGCGGGACGCCGCGCATCGGCTGGTGAAGGCGGGCGACATTGACGGCTTGCGGTCCGCCCTCCTGGCGGGAGCGGAGGTGAACACGCGCGACCAGCGTGGCTGGACGCCGTTGATGCACGCGGCGAATCAGGGTTACTCGCTGATGGTCCCTCCCCTGGTGGATGCTCAGGCCGACCCCGACATACGGGCCGCCGACGGTGCGACGGCACTCTTTATCTCCGTGCTGCAGGGCTATGAGGACATTGCGAGGGAACTGGTGGCGGCCGGCGCCGACACGACCATACGGGGGCCGAAGGGCAGGACGGCGCTCGAATTGGCGCAGCTTCAGGGGCTGGAGAGTACCGTCAGCCTTCTGGCCGGGGCCGACGCAGACCGCGTGGCCTTCCTGGCCGCGGAGGAGGCGGACACCGGGAACGCCTACGACCAATACATCAACTCGTATCCATCGGGGATCTTTACGCAGCGAGCCACGGAGCGTCGGGAAGCAGCTTTAGATCGCGAAGCCTTCGAAAGAGCCCGGATGTTCGGCACGGCGCAGTCCTACCGGGATTATTTGAAGGAGTACCCCACCGGCCTCCATCACGAGGCCGCCGCGCAACGGGTGACCGAGCTGGACGCCGAAGAACACGAACGCGCCGTTCAGGCGGACACGGCGTCGGCCTATGCGGACTACCTGGAGGCGCATCCGGAGGGTCTGTTCGTCGACGAGGTGAAACGGCGGCGGCGCCAGGCGCTCGACCGTGAAATGTTCGCGCGGGCGGACGAGCGCGACACGATCGAGGAGCTGCAGACGTACCTCGATTCCCAGCCGGAAGGCGCCCATCGTGACGAAGCGAGGGACCGGCTGAAGGAATTGCGCGAGCCCCTGGTCTTCGCAGAGGCGCAGGAAGTGCACACGGTCGTCGCCTACAACGAGTACCTCGCGTCGTATCCGGATGGCGCCTACGCCGACCTGGCCAACCAGTTGATCGCCCAGCTCGGGGCGACCGGAAACGAGTTCCGGGACTGCGGCCACTGCCCCGCCATGGTGGTCATTCCCTCGGGGTCCTTCATGATGGGCTCCGGCGACGGGAAACCCGACGAAACTCCGCGGCACCGGGTGACCATCGGCGAGGCCCTTGCGGTCGGGAAGTACGAAGTCACCGTGGGCGAATTCGAGGCGTTCGTGGCGGCGACCGGACACGACATGGGCGATGACGATGGCCTGCTGGGGCTGCCTCCCCCTAATGCCTGCACATCGCTCAGTTTCCTGCAGATGTTCGAGAGAATTTCCTGGCGCGCGCCAGGCTTCGGCCAGGACCACGACTCGCCCGTCGTCTGCGTCAGCTGGAACGATGCGGTGGCTTACGTGAAATGGCTGTCAATCGAGACGGGCCAGCCGTACCGGCTCCTGTCGGAAGCCGAGTGGGAGTACATTGCCAGAGCGAAGACCGATACAGCCTTTCATTTCGGCGCCGTCATTTCGACGAAGGAAGCGAACTACGACAGTTCGCACAGCGATGAACTGTCCGTCGATCAGTTGAATCGCGGTCGCGCGATCACGGTCGGATCGTTTCCGCCGAACCGGTTCGGCGTGCACGATGTGCACGGGAACGCGTTGGAGTGGGTCGAAGACTGCTGGCACCAGAACTATGCGGGCGCGCCGACTGATGGACGCGCGTGGACGTGGGACGGAAACTGTGAAGTACGTATCGCTAGGGGTGGCTCCTGGTACAACTACGCCTCCTTAGTCCGGTCGGCTGCTCGCGCCAGCTTCGACGCGAAGAAACGTCACTCGCATTTCGGCCTGCGGGTCGCCCGGGCGATCGATCCGGGAGACCCCCTCCTGGGGCACTCGTCCCCTGCTGCGGACGCCGATCCATAATCCGGATGCGCCGGGACTGGATCGAACACTTGCGCTGATGGTTGCCTCGCCGCTCCCGGACAGTCGTCCAGTTGCTGCGCTGACTTCGGACTTGAGACGCGTCGATCCGGCTGCTTCGTCGACCTCTAGAGGTCGCCCGTCCTCGGTAGAACCAAGCCCGCGTTGCAGATGTAATGCGGCGCCAGCCCGGTAGCGGCGCCATGTCGGTCTTGACTCCAGGTCTCGTCCACGAACACCAGCCGATCCGGATCAAGCGGGCGCCGCAGCGTCTGCCGCCGCGCCCGCGCTACCGCCGTTCGCATCTGTTTGAGTGCTATCGGCGTGTTCTTTGCTGCGCAAGCCCTTGCGGCTTCATCAGAGGCTCTGGAATCCCTCAACGTGATCGGCACAGGACGCGGGTCCGAACTCGGCTAAGCTAGACGTGACGCCCTAGGTCGGAGCGGCGCGCCGAAACACGATGCGCGGATCACGAGCCACTTTGCGAAGGCTGGCCCGATGCTGGTCGGGTATCGGGAGTTTCCGCTTTGGTGTTCCCAGTACCTGCGAGGTGCATGATGGTGCCGGCCGGACCGGAACGAGACGATTGACCGTGCGGCGTCGAGGAAGTCGTCGCACGCGAGCATTGCTGGCTGTCACGGCAGCGGCGGCATTGTCGGCCTGCGGCGGCGGGTCGGCGCTGGTCTCACCGATCGCTGACAGCGCTCCCGTGCGGCTGAACGCGCCCTCCAGTCACGGCCTTGCTCCGCTTGCGCAGTTTGAGGTGCAGTCGGGCGCATCCGAGGAGCATGGCAATGTGGCGATCTCCTGCCCGGCCGGAGGGCCGGACTGTGTGCTGCGTGTTGCCGCGGATGGCTCCCTCGGCTACGAGCGCACTGGCGGCCTTCCCTCGGTCTCCCTCGTGACGTTTACAGCCGAGGAGATCGCCGGCTCCCTGCGCGACCCGCGGCGCGTTGGCAGCGGCCCCGCACTCGTGTGGCATGGCGCCAGGTATCCCAGGCCTGAGAGCCTGATTCAAAACCCTGCATGATCAGCATGCTACGGTTTCATTGGGTGTTTCCGCCCGTCCGAGGCGCCGTAGCAGGATGCGGACCACGGCCAGCTGCAGCCATGCCAGCGAGCTTTCCAGCCGGCGTTCGTAGTCC
>JAJDYI010000080.1 GCA_022825235.1 Alphaproteobacteria bacterium
GCGCCCGGGTCGGCCACGGCAGCCGGCCGGGGGGCGCCGGCCGGTGACCGGGCCCCGCCCGCCACCGACCGCGATCGCAGAAAGGACCGTCCATGAGCGTTCAGAAGCGGCCCGGCGTGTCCTACGGGCGCGCGCCGGCCCCGGTGACCCCGTACCAGAAGGCCGCGCAGGTCTGGGACGAACGGCTGGGGAGCGCGCGAGTCCAGGCCCGGAACTGGCGGCTCGCCTGCCTTGGCGCGCTGGCGATCGCCGGGGTGCTCGCCGCCGGTCTCTGGCACACGGCGAGCCGCAGCGGCGTCGTTCCCTACGTCGTGGAGGTGGATGCGCTCGGCGCCGTGCGCGCCGTGGGCCCGGCCGCCAGCGACCACCACGCGAGCGACAGCCAGATCGCCTACCACCTCGCGGAATTCGTGGAGAGCGTCCGCGCGGTTCCGATCGACCCCGTCGTGGTCCGGCGGAACTGGCTTCGCGCCTACGCCTACGTCACGAACCGCGCGGCCACGCGCCTCAGCGAATACGCACGCACCGCAGACCCGTTCCGGGATGTCGGCGTGCGCACCGTCACGGTGGAAATGACCAGTGCGGTGCGTTCGTCGGAGACCAGTTTCGAGCTCCGCTGGCGGGAGGACGAATCGCTTCGGGGAGGGGCGGCCGAGACCCGCCGGTACACCGCGCTGCTCTCCTACGTCGTGCAGCCGCCCACCGACGCCGCGGCCCTCACCGCCAACCCGCTCGGGATCTACATCACCGACTTCCACTGGTCGCGCGACCTCGTGACAGGAGACAAACCATGATGCAAACAGCGCCGAATCGTGTTGCCGCCCTGCTGTTCGCCGCCGTCGGCGCCGGCTGTGCGCATGCGCCGCCCATCGAGAGCGGGAGCGCGCCCGGTACCGCCCCGGCCGTCGCCGTGCCGGCGACCCGGATCATCGAGCCGGAGACGGAAGTCGTCGCGGTGCCGACCCCGCTGCCGCTTCCGGGTCAGCTCAAGCCCGTGGCGCCGGCGGGCGGGGCGGATGACGCGACGACGGCGCCCGACCCGGACCCCGTGCGACGGGTCCACGCCGCCAATGCCGCGGCCCGTTTGGAACCCGTCGCCGACGGCTACGTGAACGCGATCCAGGTCTATCCTTGGACGGAAGGGGCGCTGTACCAGGTCTATACCGCACCCGGCCAGGTCACCGACCTCGCCCTGGCGCCGGGCGAGCAGCTGGTGTCGCTCTCCGCCGGGGACACCGTGCGGTGGAAGGTGGCGGAAACGGCGAGCGGCAGCGGGAGCCACCAGCGCCCGCACGTCCTGGTGAAGCCGACCGCGGCGAAGCTCGTCACCAACCTCGTCATCGCCACCGACCGGCGGGTGTACCACGTGGAGCTCCAGTCGCTGGATGCCGCCTACATGGCCTCCGTGTCCTGGACGTACCCCGAGGAGGAACTGGCGTTCCGGCGGTCGGTCGTCGCGGGCCAGCACGCCGAAGCGCGCCTGGCGGCGGACGGCATCCGCCCCGAGGAACTGCATTTCCGGTACCGCATTCTGGGCGACCGGCCGGCCTGGCGGCCGGTCCGGGCCTTCGACGACGGGCAGCGGGTGTTCATCCAGTTTCCGCCGGGGACGACCGAGGCGCCGCCCCTGTTCCTGGTCGGGCCGGAGGGCGAGGTGGCTCTGGTGAACTATCGCGTCCGCGGCTCGTACTACGTGGTCGACCGCCTGTTCGCCGTGGCCGAGCTCCGCCTCGGGACGGACGACCAGGCCGTGGTCCGGATCGAGCGCCGCTCGTGAACGGCACCGACGCGACCGCTCCTCCAGGCTCGGGCGCCGGGACCGAGGCCGCCGGCGGACAGGATCCCTGGCCGCCGGATCCCGGGGACACGGAAGCGCCGGCCCATGGCCCCGATGGTGCGGGCGCGGCACCGCCCAAGGGCGATCCGGCGGACTTCGAGCTTCGGGTCCAGCCGCGCCGCGTCACGCGGATCAATCGACGGGTACTCGCTGTCCTGGCCGGCGTCGGCGCGCTGGCCGTGCTGGGGATCTTCTCGGTTGCCCTCGCTCCTCCCGACCGGCACCGGGGGGTCACGGCACCCGAGGTCCGGATTGCCGGCCGGCCCCGCCTCGAGGCCGTCGAGCAGCTGCCGGCGACCTACCAGGACATGGCGTTCGCGGTGCCGGGCGCCGCGGCGGCAATCGTGAATCCGGAGGGACCAGGGCCGGAAGGGACCCCGCCGCCGCATACCGACGCCGAGGCGGCGGCCCGCCGACGCGAGGCGGAGCGGGCGACGGACGCGATGCGCTCGGAACTCTTCTTTCCGGTGCGTCGGTCGGACCCGGCGCCGGTACCCCCGTCCCCGCACGCTGCCGCCGCCTCGGACACCGACCCGGGTGTCGTGCCGGCAACGGAACCAGACGCCCAGGCCCGGCGGCAGGCGTTCCTGGAAGTCGCCCCGTCGGCCGACATCTACAACCCGCATCTGCTCGAGGAACCGCTGTCACCATGGCAGGTGATGGCGGGCAGCGTGCTCCGGGCGGCACTGGTCACCGGACTGAACTCGGACCTCCCGGGATTCGTCGTCGCCCAGCTCACGGAGGATGTCTTCGACTCCGTGACCGGCACCGTCGTCCTGCTGCCGCGCGGCACCCGCCTCCTTGGCCGGTACGACAGCCGGGTGGCGTTCGGCCAGGAACGCGCGCTCGTCGTCTGGCAGCGCCTGATCCTGCCGGACGGCGCGTCGGTGGTGGTCGAGAACCTGCCCGCCGCTGATGCGGCCGGCTACGCCGGGCTCAGTGACACGGTGGATGTGCACGGCTGGCGGCTCGCCCGTGGGATCCTGCTGTCCTCGCTGCTGGGGGTCGGCACCGAGCTTGCATGGAAGGACGAGGGCGACGTGACCCGCGCGCTTCGCGAGTCCGTGCAGGACGGGACCGACAAGGCGGCGGGTGCGCTCGTGCAGCGCGAACTCGATGTCCGGCCCACCCTGCGGGTGCGCCCCGGCTGGCCGCTCGCGGTGCTGGTCCATCGGGACCTGGTGCTGCGGCCGTGGCGGAGCCCGTCAGGACCGTAGGCGATTGCCGGGAGTTCGGTGTCGGGGGGATCAAGGCTGACCGGCTGCCGGGAAGTGCGCCGGCCGCATTGGATGGACGGACATGTGCCGACCTCGCAGGGTACGCATCGGGGGACCGGTTGCGCTGCCGGCCCGGCTCCGTTGCGGCGCCTCAGATCGGTTCAAGGCGGCGCAGGAATGCGGATTGCTCGCGCGCGGCGGACATCATGAACGGCAGGTCGTTGCCGGCCAGGATCAGACGGAAGCCCATGCCCACGTAGCGTGCCATCAGGTCGCGCTGGTAGACGCCGCCCAGCCCCGGATAGATGCCGTGGGCCGAGCAGGCCGCCAGCACCGTTTCGTAGGCTTCCGCGACACGCGCGTGATCCGTCTGGCCGGGGATGCCCATTTCGATCGTGAGGTCGTTGGTCCCGACCAGGAGGGCGTCGAGTCCTGGTACCGCCGCTATGGCCCCGGCATTCTCGATGGCGAGCGGCGTTTCCAGCATGACGACGACGAGTGTTGCCGCGTTGATGACGGCAGTCGCCTCCGGAATGGGCAGGGACTGAAACCCCAGCTGGGGAACCGCACCCGTAATCGAGCGCTTGCCGATGGGCGGGTACTTGCACCAGGCAACCACCTCGGCCGCGCGCTCCGGGGTGTCGACATGGGGCACGACGACGCCCAGCGCGCCGCCGTCGAGCACGCGCGTTGCGTCGTGCAGTGCCAGCGCGTGCACGCGGACGACCGGGGTGATCCCGGCCGCCTGGGCGGCCACGCTGATCTGCGCCGCCGTGTCCAGGGTCATGGTGTTGTGTTCGAGGTCGATGAACAGCCAGTCGTAGCCGCAACTCTTCATGATGGGGCCGATGTCGACCGTGCGGGCTTGGCGGAGGCCGACGCCGATCGCGAGGTCGCCGGCTTCGATGCGCTGGCGGGCGTGGTTGACGATGTCGAGCATGGCGATCCTATCCGATGCCGGAATGGCGGAGCAAAGCGTAGCGGCTCAGGGAACCCTTGGGCACAACATGTGCTTGCCGCGGCGGCCAACGGCAACTTGGCGCGTCCGCGTAGTGGCGATGCATGCCGTAGTCATCCGGCGACGGCCCACCTTCTGGCGCCGCGCTCGTGGACAGACCTATTAAGTTCGAGAGCAAGAAGCGGGATGCGTGGAACCTAATTCGGGGCGATCATCGTTTGCGGTGCCGGCCCTGCCGAGCCGGCGCCGGCCCGCGAACCGTCAGCCGGAGCACGATATGCGCAACAGAAGGCCGGCAGGTGGGAGCGCCCGGGATCGCGCCGCGCTGCCATTCGAGAGCGACGACGAGCGCTGGACAGCGGTCGTGGACCGTGATCCTCGGGCGGAGGGGCATTTCGTCTTTGGCGTCACGACGACCGGCGTCTATTGCCGTCCCGGATGTCCCGCCCGGCGGCCGCGGCGCGAGAACGCCAAGTTCTTTGGACACGCAGGGGACGCGGAACGCGCCGGATTTCGGCCCTGCAGGCGCTGCCTGCCGAATGGAGCTTCGGTTCGGGAGCGGCACGCGGCGGCGGTGGTACGCGCCTGCCGATTGATCGAAACCGCCGAAGAGGTGCCGGACCTCAGTGCGCTCTCGGAGGCCGCCGGCATGAGCCGTTTCCACTTCCATCGGGTCTTCAAGGCGACCACGGGCCTCACGCCACGAGCCTATGCATCGGCGCGCCGTGCGGAGCGCGTTCGGGCGGCGCTCCGCGAGGGTGCGACCGTCACCCGCGCCATTCACGACGCCGGCTTCGGGTCCGCCAGCCCCTTCTACGAAGGCGCCGAGAAGACGCTCGGGATGCGGCCGGCGCGCTACCGCCGCGGGGGGCAGGCGGAGACCATCCGTTTCGCGCTGGGGCAGTGCTCGCTCGGCGCCATCCTCGTCGCGGCCACCGCCAAGGGAGTGTGCCGCATTCACCTCGGCGACGATCCGGAAGCCCTGCTGCGCGACTGCGAGGACCAGTTTGCGCATGCCGACCTCGTAGGGGGTGACGAGGCTTTCGAAAGGCTCGTCGCCCGCGCGATCGCGCTCATCGAGGAACCCGCGCGCGGGCACGACCTGCCGCTCGACGTGCGTGGCACCGCGTTCCAGCAGCGGGTGTGGCAGGCGCTGAGCGAGATCCCGGCCGGCTCGACCGAAACCTACGCCGCCGTCGCGGCCCGCATCGGGGCTCCCGGCGCGGCGCGGGCGGTCGCCCGTGCGTGCGCGGCGAATCCGCTGGCGGTGGCGGTCCCCTGCCACCGGGTCGTGCGTCGTGACGGCGAGCTTGCGGGCTACCGGTGGGGCGTGGAGCGTAAGGCAGCGCTGCTCGAACGCGAGGCGGGCGTCTGAGCCCACCTGCGTCGAACATCCTTGGTGGCGTGCATTCCCAGGTGCCGCAGCAGCTGCGCGACTCGGGAGGTTGGTCGAATGTGTGGTCGTGCTGTTGGCGGCGCCGTGGCCGAGGGCAGGGCGCCTGGCCGTTCCGGGTTTCCCGATCCTGCATCCCACCTTCCGTGGCTCGGGTCATGCCCGAGACAAGTCTTGAGGACTTGGTCTCATGCTTCGTCGCCGCCACTCTCGTTGTTCTCCTCGGGACTTGGCGGCCCGAGCCGTCTCCGGCGAGCGCCCGTATGAGACCCTTGCGTTGATGGCTGGCAAGGCCGTGCAAGTGACCTGAGTTCCCGCGCTCGTCTGGCGTTTCGCCGTCAGTGGCTATTCCGACCGACCGCGCCCTTCCTGCGGTGGGACGGTTTGGCCAGCAACCGTACGGGGCCCGCTCGTGGCAGCGCGAAGCCGCACATGGATTGGTGGTTGCGCGGCGGTGTCCCTCGCTGTTGGCGCAGCCAACCGGGGATGGGGCGCGGGACGGTGCCGAAGCTGCCGCACCCCGCTTCCACGCCATAGGGCACAACCGAACCTTTGCCAGATCTGGGGAAGGCGGAGCCGCGCGGCGTCGGCGCCAGCGGAAGTGAAAGGGCCTGCACGGACGAGCCGCGGCCGGTCCCTGCTGATCACGATTCCGTGAAGTGGCTGGCGGTTCGTCGCCCGGCTTCCCATATCACTGGTAGCAAGTGTGTGACGGCCTGACCGGCCAGGGTTGCTCCCGGCCGGGGGCCGAAGGAGGCAAGTCTGAACAATTATCGAACGCTGACGGCGCCGGGATTTGAGAAGGTCCTCCGGTGCAGTGACCCGGCAACCGGACTGGAGGCGGTGATCGCCGTGCACGACACCACGCTGGGGCCGGCCATGGGCGGCTGCCGGATGTGGCGATACGCAAGCGACGAAGAGGCGCTGGCTGATGCGCAGCGTCTGGCGCGCGGCATGACCTTCAAGGCCGCGCTCGCCGGCCTGCCGCTGGGCGGCGGCAAGGCAGTGATCATCGGGGATCCCGGCCGCGACAAGTCACCGGAGCTGTTCCGGGCCTTTGGCCGCGCCGTGGATCACCTACGCGGTAGGTACATCACCGGCGAGGATGTCGGCACGTCGGTGGAGGACATGGAAGCGGTGCGCCACGAGACCCGGCACGTCGCGGGCCTCGCGGGCGGCAGCGGTGACCCATCGCCATTGACGGCGCTCGGCGTACTGCACGGCATCCGCGCCGCCGTCCGGCACCGGTACGGCCGCGACACGCTCGACGACATCACCGTGGCCGTCCAGGGCCTCGGGCACGTGGGACACCAGCTCTGCCGGCTGTTGCATGATGCCGGCGCCCGGCTGGTGGTCAGCGACGTGGTGATGGAACGCGTGGAACGTGCGACGGACGAGTTCGGCGCCCTCGCCGTCCGACCCGACGCGATCGCCGGCGCCGAGGCGGAGGTGTTCGCGCCGTGCGCACTTGGCGGCTCCGTCGACCTCGCGACGCGGGGCCGGCTCCGGGCTCGCGTGGTGGCGGGCGCGGCCAACAACCAGCTCGCGTCCCCCGAGGACGGCGTGGCGCTGCACCGGGCCGGCGTTCTCTATGCGCCGGACTACGTGATCAATGCGGGCGGCCTGATCAGCGTGGCGCAGGACATTCTCCACCGCGGTGCGCCCTACGACCGCGCCGCGGTGGAGGCGGCCGTCACCGGGATCGGCGATCGCCTGGACATGATCTTCGAGGCGAGTGCCCGCGGCGCCCACCCGCCGGAACAGATCGCCGATGCGATGGCGCAGGAGTGCCTGGCGGTACCCGCCGTAGCCTGATCAAGTGCGCGCCGCTCGCCGGCGCCATCGTGTTCCGCCCAGGTCCGGACGAGGGCCTCCGCCACGCCGCGCCCATGTCGGACCCGCTGCCACCGCAGGGTTGGTCGTCGCCGGTCGGTATACGACCGGGACCCACGTTCGGGCGACAGCGGGGATAACCGTCAGCGGCGCCGGCGACCTGACCGGCGTCCGCGAAGGCCCCGACGGGCGCCACGGCGCCGGTGCCCCCGGCCTCGACGGCGTCCGCGCTTTCCGCGCTGGCCGCGGGCTCGTTTGCCACCGGGTCGGCGACGGTGGCGCCGGCGCACCCGCCGCCGTCGACGGATGATCGGCCAGGGGCGGGGATGGACGGGAAGCGGGGGCGCCCTTCCGGCCTGCCCCCCGTTGCGGTTGCCGGCGCAGGCGGCAAGGCCGAGGATCGCGGTGCTGAGGAAAAGGGCGGCGAGCAGCGAGGCCCGACGGCGCGTCAGCATGACCGGTCTCCTGCAGGGTCCGAAGCGCAGGCTGCGCCCTTGCGGAGAGGTTTGGGATTTAGGGCGCGCAGATGGTGCGGGCACCGGGGTCGTCAGGGACGGGGCGTTGGACCGGCCGGAAAGCCAGGGACGCGACCGCTCGTTCGGATCGGACCGGCCGGGGAACGGCTCGATGTTGCGACACCTCGAGTTGAACGCCACATGAACAGTCGCGGTTTGTCCCCTTATGGGTTCTTGTCGGTTTGTAAGGTCGGGGGTTCTTTGCTGTGCTCTCTCAACTCAGTTGGACGACCGACAAATCGCTTCTGGGCAAGTCGAAAGCGAAGACGGCAGCCGCACGCACTCCTATAGTCAGGAACGCTGCTACGGGGCCCTGCGGGGAGACTTTCACATGAAACTCAAAGTCATCGTGCACGACGCTGAAGAAGGAGGCTACTGGGCCGAAGTGCCCGCCATTCCAGGATGCGCGACGCAAGGCGGCTCCTTCGAGGAACTGCTGTGCAACCTGTACGAGGCCGTCGAAGGATGCCTTTCCGTCGATATCGCCGAAACCGCTTCATCGGATACCCGCAAGGTGCTTGAGATTGCCGTGTGAAGCCGGTTAGCGGGAAACGCCTCTGCCGACTTCTCGAAGCCCGCGGATGGATCCGACGACGCGTACGCGGCAGCCACCACATCTATGCGAAGACCGGCTCAATCCTCCGCATCTCCGTCCCGGTGCATCGGGATGAGCCGCTCAAGCGCGGACTGCAGAAACACCTCATGAAGCTGGCCGGCATCGAGGAGTCCGACCTTTAGTCCCGAGTCTTAATGATTGCAGCGGGCCCCAAGACACGTGGTTGAGCATCGGATGAGCTGCTGCGGCCTCTGCCTCCAAATCGCTGGTGTATTCACGTTGACCCACGTCCTTGGCACACCCCACGCACGTTGAGCCCTAGGGCATGCGCCGGCTACCGGGTGCTGCGCGCCTGCGCCCAGGATGATCAACGGCTCGATGCGATGGTGATCCTGCAGTGCGTGTCGAAATGCGCGTGGGCAAGACACCTTGAGATGCGGGGGCTTCGTGCGAACGACGTTGACGATTGAAGACGGTATTGCGAGCCAATTGCAAGATGTCGCCCGGCGGTCGGGCAGGTCGTTCAATGCGGTGGTCAACGAGACCCTCCGGGTGGGCCTTCAACGCGGCTGCATCGCCGCTTCGGCCAAGCGATACCGGGTGGAACCCGCCGCCATGGGTGACGTGGCCGGCCAGCAGGATCTCGACCAGGCCCTGCATCTGGCTGATCAACTGGAAGGCCAGGAACTTGCCCGCAGAGCTCAACTCCGGAAATGATGCTGGCCGATGCCGGCTTGTTGCTCGATGCCGCCAATCGTGACTCTTACGCGCACGACCGTGTCCGGGGCTGGTTGGAAGATGTGTTGTCCGGAACTACGACCGTGGGCCTGCCGTGGATATCGCTGCTTGCCTTCCTGAGGATCACGACGCACTCGGGCATATTCGCGCGCCCGTTACACACTGACGCTACTGCAGGTTTTGTAGATGCTTAGCTGGGCCAGCCGTTCGTGGAGCCCGTCGGTCCCGGAGCACACCACTGGCCGATCTTGCGGAACATTCTGGACCAGGTCGGAAAGTCCGGGAACCTCACGTCTGGCGCGCACATTGCTGCGATGGCCATCGAGCGCGGTGCGACCGTGTACTCTGCTGATCACGACTTCGGGCGGTTTCCGGGCGTGCGGCACGTCAATCCGCTACGCGAAACCGCGTAGCAACCTGAGATGTTCTAACGCGAGTCGGTCCGAACTGACCGTGGTGGCACTTCGCGCCGTCTGTAACGGCCGCACGACGGGGTGCGGCGGCTTCTGCTCTTGCGGTGACAGGCGACAACCCGAAGACTGTGGACTTTCGACGCTACACGCGGATCAAGTGCAGCCGCGTTGGCTCCCTGTCGTCGCCAAGAGTTCCTCGAGCGTTCGCGTCAGGCGATCAAGATCGGCCGGTTCGGACAGCCGATGGTCGCCACCCCGGACAAGGATGGTCTCGACGTCGTCCGCCTCAAGCTGCTCGGCGATCAGGAGCGAGGTCTCCCAAGGCACTGCCTCATCCCGCATGCCATGCAACAGACGGACGGGACAGCGGACCGGGATGGGGCCGTCTAGCAGCATGTGCTGCTTGGCTTCCTCGAGCAGGTCCCGCGTGATGACGTAGCCGTCCTCGCTGTACTCGGACGCGACGGTCACCCGGCCGTCGCGTTCGACGGCCGTCCGTTCGGCCTCGCCGAACTCCTCGCGCCACATGCGGCGCGTGAAGTCGGGAGCCGCCGCGATGCCGAGCAGGCCCGCGATCCGCTCGGGTCGGGCGCGAGCGACGAGCAGCGCGATCCATCCGCCCATGCTGGAGCCCACGAGGATTTGCGGGCCCTCGGTCGCCCCGTCCAGCACCGCCAGTGCGTCCGCGAGCCAGGTCCCGATCGTGCCGTCCTCGAAGGCACCCGTGGCCGCGCCGTGACCGCGGTAGTCGAACCGGACGAACGCGCGGTCGCGGTCGCGTGCCCACGCCTCGAGCGCCGTCGCCTTGGTGCCGGTCATGTCAGACATGAAGCCGCCCAGAAACACGACGCCCGGCCCGGAACCGGCCGTGCGGACGTAGGCGACGCGCGCGCCGTCGGTCGAGGGGAGGTAGGCGGGGGCGACGGTCAAGGTGCGGGGCACCGACGGGATGGGCCGTCCGGTCAGGTCTCCGGCGCCGCCGGCAGCGGCGCTTCGTCGCCGGGCGGCGGGGGCGGCGCTTCTGGTTCCGCTGCAGCGGGTTCCGGGTCCACCGAGGCGGGCATGCGGTCGGCATCGACCGCCTCCGGGGCGGCGCCCCGGGACGACCGCGGCCGTGGCGCCGCCGGCGTTTCAACGCCTTGCGTCACGTGGCCAAGCCCCTGCACGGGTGCCACCACCATCACCATTTGGCGGCCGTCCATCGACGGCGTCTGTTCGATCCGTACCCGTTCGGACAGTTCGCCCCGAATGCGCTCCAGCACCTGCGCGCCAAGCTCCTGATGCGCCAGCTCGCGCCCGCGAAACCGGAGGGTGACCTTCACCTTGTTGCCGTAGTCGAGGAACTTGGTGATCGACCGCATCTTCACGGCGTAGTCGTGCCCGTCGATGTTGGGGCGGATCTTGACTTCCTTGACCTCGAACGTGCGCTGGCGCTTCTTCGCCTCGCGCGCCTTCCGCTGGTCCCGGTAGCGGAACTTGCCGTAGTCGAGAATCTTGCAGACGGGTGGTGAGGCGTTAGGGGAGACCTCCACGAGATCGAGCCCGGCGTCCTCGGCGCGGGCAAGCCCCTCTTCCAGCGGGACGACGCCCACCATGGTTCCGTCGAAGTCGATCAGACGAACTGGATCAATCCTGATTTCCTGATTGATCCGCGGCCCTCGGCGTGTCGGTGCGACCGGCCGCGCGGGGCCCCTAGCGATTAGATTGTCTCCGCAAGCGTGCTCTCCTCCTGCGCCCGACGATCGGGCTTTGTACACAAGGGTAGAGCCACGCCGGGCCAGTGCAAGCACCGCCCGCGCGGCGGGGTGCTACTGGCGTGGTGTGATGACCTAGCAGGGCCTGCGCCGGAACGCTGGTCCATGCCAGCCCGGCTGCTGCGCTCTGGATGGCTCAGGTGGCAATCCCGGCACACACTGCGAGGGCGCGTTTCACTGCCTCCATATCGGCGTCTTCGAGTTTGACGGTGCCCTCGGAAAACGGGCATTCAAAGACGTGCTGAACTGACTGCTGCTTCTTGCTGGTGGTGGCACGGACCCTGCCTGAGCCGCGGTCGGGGCAGCGGGGCGGCACGTGCTCCGCGAGCATCCAGCGCGCGGGGGCTGGCGGGTTGTCGGTCACGGTGTCCTGCTAGACGGGCAAGGCACTGAGGGTGGGGCGGAATTTTCCGCCGTTTCCCGCTCTTGCAGTCCCGCGGCAGATGTAGTTACATGGCTACATACACTTCAGGGACAAGCCATGGCCATCACGACCGTTACGAGCCGCGAGCTGAACCAGGATGTCGGACGCGCGAAGAAGGCTGCGCAGTCGGGGCCCGTATTCATCACCAACCGCGGCAGGCCCGCGCACGTGTTGCTCAGCATTGAGGACTACCGGCGGCTTGCTGGACAGGGCCGCAGTCTGGCGGAACGGTTGTCCATGCCGGGGCTGGCCGACATCGACTTGGACCCACCGCGCGTCCGCATCGCATCTCCTCCGTCCGATCTTTCTTGATGTTCCTGCTTGACACGAACGTGGTCTCCGAGTTGCGGAAGCTCGGCGATGGCAGGGCCGACGCACGCGTAGTCGCGTGGGTTGCGGGGCGGGACGCGGCGAGCTTCTACATCTCGGCGCTGACCCTGATGGAGCTGGAGATCGGCGTCCTGCGAATCGAGCGGCGCGACGCCGAGCAGGGGGAACGGCTGCGGACATGGATGGACCGGTATGTGCTGCCCGAGTTCCTGGAGCGCACGCTGTCCGTCGACTCCGCCGTCGCCCTGAAATGCGCGCAGCTGCATGTGCCGGACCCGCGGGCCGAACGGGATGCGCTGATTGCGGCCACGGCCATGGTGCACGGGATGACGGTGGTGACGGGCAACGTGGCCGACTTCGAGGTTACAGGCGCGGCGGTCATCGATCCGTGGGCCGGAGCGTGACCCTGGCCGGCAGAGCTGCGAGCAGCGTCAGTTGCCGGATGGCCCCCGGTTGAAGCGCGGACGCGGTCGATGCGGCAGACCATGTCGCGGGCCTCTGCCGCATGCTTGGCGAAGGCAGCAGCTCGATGGAACCCACCCCTCCGGACGGCTCCTCCATCTTGTCCGACCGCAACCGCCAAACCGGGCGGGGAGCAGGATCTACGCGATGGGCACGAATGGCGGGCTCATCGTCGAGCGCGCTGCCAGGCGCGGGTAGGCCGGGGATTTGCCAGCGACCGCCCGGCGGTGGCACCCGAGCCGTGGTCGGCGAACGCGGAACGATCGGCGAAGTCGTGCAGGTCGTGCAGACGTCGATCGGGCCGGGACGCGGATAGCGGGAGCGCGGGGTTTCATACCAGGCGGGGCTGCGAACCTGGCGGGGGGCCGGTCCCGGTCGTGCACATCGCCTGCTGGCGCTGTTCAAACTTTCAAGGTAGACCGCTCGTGCGGCCCGACGTTTCCCAAAAGCTGGGGAGTTTCGCCGGGCCTCATGCCCGCAGCTGGAAGCGCGGCCGGCATTTGGCCTAGCCGCGTCATTCGGGTCGATGCGAGACCGGTGGCTGGCACCTGGTACGCACGATCGGTCCGGGTCTGATACCGGGTCCGCTAGCCGAGCCAATGCTTCGCTTCAGCTTGAAGGCACAGGCCGCGGCATCGCGCCGCCGCCCGCGCACCGAACCGCCGTACCTCCCCAATGTTGGGGAGGCACGGCCA
This sequence comes from Alphaproteobacteria bacterium, assembly GCA_022825235.1. Lineage (GTDB taxonomy): Bacteria > Pseudomonadota > Alphaproteobacteria > TMED109 > TMED109 > VXPW01. The sequence goes on from JAJDYI010000080.1 coordinate 13,126, forward strand.
CGAGCGGCCGACCTATCTTCCTTGACGTCGGGGACTTGCGGGAGCACGCGGCCGAGTCGCCCTGAATCGTGCAGGGGCGCGGCGGGGAGCCGACCCGGTGCCGTCCGCGGGCGGGATTGCAGCGGTGAACTTCAGCGCGGAGGATGGGCGAGCCTCGCCGGCGATCGGAGGTGTTGGATTTATGAAGCGTCGCTACATGCACGCGCGAACGTGAGCGAAGCAGAGACATTCGAGCGCGTCCTGGCCGCGCTGCACGAGGCGGCGCTCGACCCTGCCCGCTGGCCGGGTGCGTCCGGCCTGATCGACGAGGCGCTCGGCACGTACGGCAGCACCCTGACGCTCGGTGACGGGGATACGGAAGCGGGATACCGGATTTACTCCCTACAGACCCATTTCCGCGGGGAGCGGCGCCCGGACCTCGAGCGCCTCTACTGTTCGACCTATTACCCCGTGGACGAACGAGTCCCCCGTCTGCGGCGCGCCCCTCTTGGCCGTCTGCTGCACCTCCCCGAGTTTTACACGGAAGCGGAGCTCAAGAGATCCGCGGCGTACAACGCGCTGCGTACCCACGGCCGCTCCGGGAAAGGCATCGACGTGCGCCTGACCGGACCCGGCGGCTCACGCATCTTGTGGGAAATTACCGACCCGGTGGGAGGAGACGGCTGGTCGTCCGCGCAACTCGAGATGATCCGGCGCCTCCTGCCGCATGTCCGTCACTTCCTGGGGGTGCAGCGTACGCTGGCCGGCGCAGGTGCACTGGGCGCGACGCTCGCGGAACTGCTCGACGCCACCGGGGCGGGCATCGTCCAGCTCGATGCCCGGGGGCGGATCGTGGCGGCAAACGATCGCGCCCGCAATCTGCTGCGCGCCGGTGACCGGCTGCGCGATGAGAGCGGTGTCCTGCTCGCCCGTGCAGCGCGGGAAAACGCCGAGCTGCAGGGACTGCTGGGTCGGGCCCTGCCGCCGCTCGGCGCGCAGGGTGCAGGTGGCGCCATGCTGGTGGGTCGCTCGGGAGCCGTGCCACCGCTTGTCCTGCATGTGCACCCGGTGGGCCCGCAGGAGGCCGATGTCGGCGGTTGGCCCGTGGCGGCGCTCGTGCTGGTGGTCAATCCGGTGGGCGGGGCCGGCGTCGATCCGGATGTGGCCGCGGCCGCCCTGGGCCTCACGGGCATGGAGAGCCGGGTGGCGGTACTGCTGGAACAGGGCCTGAGCGTGCGCGCGATTGCCGCGGCGACGGGCCGCCGGGAGAGCACGATCCGCTCCCACCTCAAGCGCATGTTCGCCAGGCACGGGCTCTCGCGGCAGGCGGAACTCGTGCGGCTGGTGCGATCGCTGGCCGGCGCTCCGGGAGATGAACGCTAGGGGAACAGCTGACGATGAACTCGTTCCGGTCGGTCAGGTCGGCGGCGGCCCGGGGGATGTGCTCGGGCCAGTTACGCCGCATGCGCGGGATCGCGGCCGATTTTCTCGGCGAAGAGAAGCCCGGCCACCGCTGGAAGGAAGCACGATACGGCGCTGGGGAGCGCACGAAGAGTCATCGGCAAAGACCGCCGGCGGTCCTAACGGCCGAGGACTGTGTCGATGCCGGCGAGCAGCAGATCGAGCTTGGCTGACGAAATCCGGCCCGTGCGTTCTTCGAGAAGCAACCGGTCGAGGGCGACGATCTGCGTCGCGTTCGCGACGGAGTCTTTCGGCAGCCCCGTCATCGCGGCGCCCAACAGCACGTTTCCCGGCGCGTCCGCCCAGCGCAGATTGCTCGTGAGCGGGACGCAGACCGCCGTAGCCAGCCGGCTCCGGTTCAGCGCATCGCCCTGGACGACGACGACCGGCCGGCGAAAGCCCGGCCCCGAACCCGTTGGCTCCGGCAATTCGGCCCAGCACACATCGCCTTGGGAGATCACCATTCGGTGTCGGCGAGCACCCGTCTGCCGGCGCCGGCGAGGAAGGCGTCATCGGTCCCTCCAACCTTGCCGCATACCCGGTTCATCGCGTCCGTGACCTCGTCCTGCGCATGGCGCGCGAGATACTCGTCGAGCGCGGCCGCGTACACTTCGCTCCGGGACCGCCGCCCCTGTGAGGCTAGTCGCTCGGCGCGTTCGAAAATGTCGTCGGGGATCGAGACGGCCGTTTTCATACCCGAAGTATAACTCCTTGCCGCGCCGGATGGTCAAGCGGTTTCCGGACGGGGTCCGTGGGGCTCACGCATCCTGCCCGAGCTCGGCCCGGCGCTCTTCCACGAAGTTGTGCACCGGACCCAAGCCGCCGTGCTCTCGGCGCCTGCGGGAAACCGGCGAGCGTGCGAGCTGGAACACGATTCGCCCGATCTCGGAAGGACAACTGTCGAGGTCAGCCGAACACTGCTCGTTTGTGACAACTGACAACTGCCCACTTCGGAGGTGCGCGCGAAAGGGCCGGCCAGGTGGCGTCAGGCTGTCGGAATCAAAAGGGGGTTCTCTGTGGGTGCGCCCGGGCAGCCGACTCGTCTGTCCTTGGGTAGGGACTGTTTGCGCGTGTCTTGGTCGGCGCCACGCACGTGGGGTTGGTCAGCGAGAACCCGGCGGATGCGCCGGAGCCGTGGTCGGAACACACGGAGATGGTCGGCGAAGTGGTGTCGGTGGCGCAAACCTTGATCGATCTGCGCCGCCTTCGGGTTGTGTCCGGCGTTAGGCATGTGTATATAATTGCGTATGCTTCGCAACAGCCGAGACATTGTCAGGCGTCTCAAGGCGGAGGGCTTCGAACTGGTGAGCATCAGGGGATCACACCACAAGTTCAGGAAGGGTGCGATCACCGTGGTCGTGCCCCACCCGAAGAAGAGTCTCCCACGCGGCACCGCCCGAAGCATCGCACGGCAGGTCGGCTGGACTTGAGGAGGCATGCATGCACTACGTCGCCGTCATCGACAAGGATCCCGACAGCGCCTACGGGGTGCGGTTTCCCGAGGTTCCCGGGTGCTTTTCGGCCGCCGACACCTTCGAGGACATCGTTCCCAGCGCGATCGAGGCGTTGAGCCTGTTCTTCGAAGACACCGAGCCCGTGCCTCCACTGGGCCTCGAACGCGTGCGCGAGCAAATGGCCGACGACATCGCCGGGGGTGCCGTCCTCATGATGATTCCCTACGTCCGGGACCGAAAACGAGTCGTGCGGGTCAACCTGAGCCTGGAGAAGGGTTTCCTCGATACCCTCGACGAGGCCGCCCGCATGCGCGGCATGACCCGCTCCGCGTTCGTCGAGAAGGCCGCGACCCGGGAAATACTCGACCCGGCGTGACGCGGGGGCGCCCTGCGCAGCCGCCTAGCCTGCCCTTGGGTGGGGTCTGTCTGCGCGCATCCTGGTCGGCGCCGCGCGTGCGCGAACATTCACGTGCGGTGCGAGTCCATGGAACCCGCCCTGCCGGGCGGCAACTCCGTCCCGGTCGACGGGAACCGGCGGGAGCAGGTCAGACAAGAGTGGCAGGAGCTGAACCTCACGACCGAGTAACTGACCTGTTCATCGTGACACCGCGGATGACCTGAAGTCCGTCGACCTGACGTTCGTACTCACCCTCCAGCGTACCGGGGCCCCAGGTCAGCCATGTCCAGACAGGATTTCGTCGATTTGCCGGGGGAGAGGCCGTGCAGCGGTCAAAGCCTTCGCGCCCCCCTGCATGGGTTCTGCGCTGGACGAAGGGCCGCGACGATGAGCGGGGCGTAGCCACCGGGGTCAAGAAGGCCTCGCTGTGGATGCGCGCCGGAGCCGTGGTCGCCGGGCGCGGACACGATCGGCGAAATCGCACGGGCGGCGCGCGGTGAGCGGAGGGCGCTTGCTCACGACCTGCCGCCCCGGGCTACCCCCATCCCACCGCGTCGGCGATCGAGACGACGGACTGCCAGGCGCCCCAGATCGACAGCACGAACAGCGCCGCGAGAAAGCCGTTCTCCCACCACCTGTTGCGCCACTCGGCGCCGATGAACGCGGTGCGTGCGGTGAGGATCCACAGGGCGCCGCAGAGGACCGGCAGCACGACCACCGTTGCCGCGCCCCCGAGGATGGTGAGGAAGATGAAGTCCGGTGCGCCGGGCAGGCTCCAGACCAGCGGCGAGAACAGGCACCAGGCGACGACGAACCGGTAGGCCGGCCGTGCGCCGGCGTCGAACGGCTCCGCGGGCAGCGACTCGGCCGCGTGATGGACGCGCACCGCGTCGGTGACGAGGTAGCCGAAGCCCACCGCCATGCCGATCACCGAGCTGTAGACGGCGGCGAACACGCCGACGTAGAAGATCGGCGCGCCGAGGTCACCGAGCGCGATCGTCAGGAGCTTGGCGAGGTCGGCGAGGCTCTCGATGGTCTCGCCGCGCGCGTGCAGAACCTCGGCGCCGATGGTCCACACGGAGAGGTTCAGGAACATCAGCACGCCGACGCCGAAGGCGAGATCGTAGAGTTGGACGCGGCGGAAGCGCGGCCCCCGCCAGCCCTTCTGCTGGATGAAGTAGGGATAGAGCAGATTGGCGATCGAGCCGCCGACGGCGCCGATCAGCGACACGATCACGAGCAGCGCGCCGTAGGACCCCTGTTGCGCGGGGACCTCGAACAGGAGCACGCCCTTTGCCGCCGCGACGGGGTCGGGGCCGCTCCACACGGCAACGCCGATCACCGACGCGCCGAGCATGGCGAGGAAGACGTAAAAGACCGGCTCCAGCCGCCGGTAGAGGCCGCGGAATACGAACACCGCCGCCGCGCTCACCCAGAACGCCGACCATGCGAAGGGGGCGCCGAAGCCGAGCAGGGCCTCGCTCGCGAGGCCCAGGCCACGCACCAGGAACGAGCCGTAGATGTGCCCGAAGATCACCGCCACGACGGCGACGAAGACCGGCATCGCCGGGTGCACGCGCTTGAGGCCCGAGAGCACGCTCTCGCCGTGCTGGTTGCAGAGCTGGTACTTGGCGACGATCGACACGAATACGAAGCGCACGAACAGCGCGAGTGCCATCGCCCACATCAGCGCGTAGCCGTAGTTGCCGCCGGCGACGGCGGAATCGACGAGGTCGCCAGCGCCCAGCCACGTCAGCGCGACCACCAGCCCGGGCCCGAGCGACCGGACGTACTGCCAGAAGCTCTCCGGGACCTGCGGCCCGGTCTTCGCGTCGGCCATCGGCCCCCCTGTTGAACCCTAGTTCGTCATAGTACGGGGACTCCCGTCAAATAGTTGTCAGCTCACGCTGCCAGCTTTCGATCCGTTCCGCGGGTCGTCGGGGTCGCTGAGTACGAGCGCCCCTCGCCGGCACCAGCGTTGGCTGACACGCTGCCAGCCGTCCGGGCCGGCAGAGCCGCCAGCAAATGGGCGCTGGCGTTGACGCCGGTGCGACCCAGTATTACCCTGACGGCAGGGAGACACCCATGACGGTCAAGTCCTCGATCTCGCTCACCGACGATCAGCACGCCTTCGCCAGGTCACTCGTCGCGGCGGGGCGCTACTCGAGCCTGAGCGCAGTGCTCCAACAGGGCGTCGACCTGCTGCGTCAGCGGATGGACGCCGAGGAACTCGAAACCGCAGCTCTCCGCGAGTTGCTGTCCCACCGACGCCAGGGCGCGTTCGTTGACGCGGAGCAAATGGACGCCCGGCTGGCCGCGATGGTGGCCGGAAAGCGCCGCGCGCATGGCCTATCGACTTGAGTTCGCGGCCGATGCGGAGCGTGACTTTGGGCTGATCTTCGACCATCTCTTGGGCAGCTACCTCGACTTCGGTGAGAGTCCGGAGAGCGCTTTCGAACATGCCGAGTCGCGGACGGCCGAGATCCGTAAGGCCGCGGAGCGTATCCTCACTGCGCCCCACCGTGGCGAGCGCCATGACGACTTGCTGCCCGGCCTCCGGCATCTCGCGATCGGACGTGCAATCTACTGGTTCGATGTCGACGAGCAGCATGCAGCGGTCCGTGTCCTGGCAGTGTTCTTCGGGGGGCAGGATCACGTCCGCCATATGCTCGTCCGGCTCCTGGAAGCGTGACGCGCATCACTGATTCGGGATCGTTCGCCTCGCGGCCTCTCGGTTAACCGACGGTTGCCGTTGCTGGCTAGGCGGGTCCGAGGCGAATCAGGAAGACGTGGGAGTACGCTGACCGCTTCAAGAGAACGCCCCAACGCAGTGCGGTGCATACGGGCGCAGAGGGATGCGTCCGGGCGTTATTCCGGCCGGGCATCCAGCCATCGCGCGGCGCGTTCTGGGTCACCACCCTGTCCGCGCTTTTCCAGGAATGTGGCCGCGTTCTTGGCGCCGACTTCCTCCGCCAGTGCGCATGCGATGAACTGGTTGAGCGAGACGCCCTCCTGTCTTGCCCAGTCTTCTACTGCGGCCTTGAGCGATCTCGGCAGATTCAACGAGACTCGTGCCGTCATCATGAAACTCTCCTCAGTGCACGGGCAGGCGGCCAGAGAGCGCATCCAAACCGTTCGGGCACCTCTCCGAAGTTCCTGCCATTATTGGGTCACGATGGCTGCGGCCCCGGCATTGGCAGCCGTTTCCAGCACCATTTCATTAGCAGGGTCGTACAACTGCGGTTGCCAAAAGAATGCGTTTCGACCAGTGCGACGGTTCTGGCAACGTCCGTCGGAAAATGGGACTTATTTCGAATATTTGGCAAGCTTACGCCGCCAGCCTTCGTTCCGTTTCACGGGTCATTGGAGTCGGTCAGCCCGATCACCCTTCACCGTGCAGCCTCGCCAGTCCCCGACGCCGGATGTTGCGGGTCGCGTTCAGGTCGCCCGGTACTCGGACGTCCCGATGGGCGGGGGGCTTTGCTCGCAGGGTCGGCGGCAACACAATCCCAAGCATCGAAGGATACGGTGGTGAAATGTTGTCAGTCGAAATACCGTCGGCGTGGTGCAATGGTGCAATGGTGCATTAAGACACTGACACAGACGACCATGCGGAGTTCACGGCATGCCCCGCCTGACTATCAGCCTGACCGACCGAACCCACCGTGCGCTGAAATAGGTCGTGGCCCGGAGGAACCGCTCTATGGGTTCGATCATCGAGGAGAGCTTGGAGTTGAGAGGTATCCAACACTACGGTGCTGCCGAGGAGATCGTCGCCGCGGCGCGTGCAAGGTCACGATTGAGTGCCGACGAAGCGATGGCCTTGGCCACCAAAGAGACAAGGCGATTTCGAAAGGGCGATTAGCACGAAGCGGCACCGTGGATCACGGGCCCGGGGTGGAGAAAGCGGGCGATGTTGGCGCCGGTCTGCGTTGTCGACACGAACATCGTTGTCTCCGGATTGATCGGCGCGGACCAGAGTAGTCCTCCGGCGCGAATCCTGGACGCCATGCTCGACGGCAATCCGCTGTATCTGATGTCGGGCGATCTCCTCGACGAATACTCGTCAGTGCTGCGCCGCCCGGCACTTGCTCGACTTCACCAATGCACGGACGATGACATCGATCGGGTGCTTGCATGCCTGGTTGCCAATTCCATGTGGCGCGAGCCCGCTGTCGATGGCGATGCTCCCGATTCCGGCGACGATCACTTGTGGGCATTGCTCGCGACCTTTCCGCAGGCATTGCTGGTCACTGGAGACAGACTGCTCTTCGATGACCCCCCGCGCGACGCCACCGCCATATCTGCCCGCGACTTCGCTGACATGATTTCGCCTGCGCGAGAGGCATGACGCGTCGACGGCGCCGGTGCGACCCGCGCTCTCCAGCCTTGCTTCGGCGTCGCTGGCTCCCCCGGCTGAAAGGGAATTGCTCGTAGCCCACCACCACCGACAGCTTCACTCAAGCGGGAGGGTCGTCTTCTCGCCGGCTACGGCGGGTGGGGTGGGCGCCGGCCAGACGGCGCAGGAAGGGCCGTGGGCGGGGCCGTTCGGTTTCGCTTGAAACTGCTGGAGGGACGTCCGCTACCGCGTTCCTTACCAGAAAGTAAGGAGTAGAAGTAAGGAAGTTAGGAAATTGCAATGCAGGCAACTGTGACCAGCAAGGGGCAGGTCACGATCCCCAAGCCGATTCGAGACCGGCTGCACCTTGAACCAGGCGACAAGATCGACTTCATCCTGGATGAAGCTGGCGACTTGCGGGTCACGCCCGTTACCGTGCCCGTGGCACGACTGAAGGGCATGGTGCCCAAGCCCGGATCCCCTGTGAGCCTGGAGAAGATGGACGAAGCAGTCGCGCGCGGTGCCTCCGGGAAGCGATGATCGGCCTGGATACGAACGTCCAGGTCCGTTACATCGTCCAGGAAGACCCGGGGCAGGCCGACGCGGCCGCGCGCCTCATCAAGGACCGGTGTACCGCCCGTTCACTTGGATACGTCAGCGTTCCGGTGCTGGTGGAACTGGTGTGGGTGCTCGCAGGAGCTTACCGGTACGAGCGAAGGGTGGTCGCGACGGCGATTCGTCAGCTTCTGCGAACGATCGAATTGATGGTCGAGGACCACGATGCCGCCTGGTCCGCCCTGCGGGAACTCGTGGCGGGCGCCGCAGACTTCGCGGACTGCCTGATCGCCCATCGAAACCGCGCCCGAGGGCGTACGCAGACCTACACGTTCGACCGCGCCGCCGCCCGCGGCCGCCACTTTGCGCCGGTGCCTTGACCGGCGATCCACGATATCGAGAAGGTGGTGCCGGTATCGTTCCTGCCCCGGCGGCGGCAGATCACCTTGCACGCGATCACCACGACCGTCGCGCCCACGCTGACCGCCAGGGCGGGCACCAGGTCTCCTACTGAGATCCGGCCCCGCCCTCCAGCATCCGATCCATCAACTGATGCGACCAGTGACACGATGCGCCAGTGATGCCGGCGGGGGCCGTGACACCACGCGGCGCGGCGGGCTGCCCCCGGCGTACCCGCTTCCCCCGGCCCGGGATCCTCAGGGGCGCGGGCGACCCCACCGGATCACGTTACGGCACACGGGCACGGTGCAGCGCCGGCTCCGGCGTCCTGGGCTCGAAAAACGAGGACGTCAGATTGAGAACGTCATAGCAGTTAGCCGCCTCGCTGCCGTCGTCGTTCGGCGGCGCGCCCAAAGCCCGCTCCCGCTCGAACGCGGCGTTTTCCGCAGCCTGCGCCAGAACCCGCTCGTATTCCCTGACTTCGTGCGCCGACAGGGTGCCTTTCCGTTTGCCTTCGTGCAGGCAGGTGCGGGCGTTGACCACGACAAAGCTGTACCGGAAATGGTTGGTGCAGGCGCCGCGACGGAAACCTGCGAAAGGCTCAAGGCGGATCGCCGTTACCGTGCCGTCGCCCTCCCGCCGCGCGGTCGGGAGCCACGGCTCGCTCAGGTCAGCCTTCGGCAACTTGGCGGCCAGCGCCTGCAGGTGCTGGGTCATTTCCAGGCACGCCGGGCCGACCCGGGCGGCCCGGTCCAGATCGTCCGCGCCCGCCAGCCCGGCCCAGAGTACCGATACGCCAATGAGCGTCGCGAGTTTCCGCATGGCCGGTCTCCGCCTCCATCGCCGTTTTTGCCCGCCAGCCGGCAACCCGCAAGATTCCAGCGAACACGTACCCGACTTACCGTAAAATGTACGTAGTGAAATCGACCGTGGAAGTATTTCTTCCATAAACGTTATCGCCGGCGAGGGCGGCAGCATCCGCCCATGTCCGCCAACGCCAATGGCTGCGACCGGGCCCGCGACGGCTGAGAAGCGGCCGCCGAACTGGATGCGGAGCTGGTCCGGCGCATGTGTTCGGCTCTCGCGGCAAAGCGCTACGATCCAGGTCCGGCCGACGGCGTGATGGGCGGCAGGACGGGCGCCGCGATCGCGTCCTCCCACGCCCGTCCGCGCCTGGTCGTCCGCCTGACGGCGAGCCCGCTGTTCGTACGCACCATGCAGACCGCCCGCTCCCACCGTGTCCGGCGATCGCGGTCGAACCGGATCGAGCGCCCGTCCGGCACCGTCGGCTCCGTGGAGCCCACCCCGACCCGGACGGTGGCGCACCGCGTCGCGTCCAACCGGTGCCGGTCCAGGCGCGACCACGCGCAACACGCCATCCTGCGCACGGGCTCGCCGCCGATCCACGCTCCGCCGCCAGCCTCCGCCTCAAGTTCCTCGATGTTGACCGGTCGCGCGTCGGCCCGAGGGTCGTGCGTGGTGCCCGGGTCTGCGACCGTCTCGTCCTGCAGGCCGGGTGGAATCAGGTTGCGTCCGACCGCGACGAGCGCGCAAATCCATCCCTGCAGACTCGCCGCGTGTCCGCCGTATCGGCGCGCTGCCCCCCGCACCCGATCGATCGCCCGACCCTTGTGGATGTCCCCGCTGTTGAACCCCGGGACCATGCGCGAGGGACGCGGGGCGCCGTGCCGTCGAATGGCTGCGTACCGACATTGCGACGGGACCGCTTGAGCGGGGTTGGTCGGAGCGGCCCGCAACGTGCGGTCCCTACCTCGTCGCGGCGATGCCAGGGGGGCGCCGCGCGCGAGCGGGGGCGCGGCCGAAAAAGGGCACAACTTCCGAGACTCCATCGCCGACGTTAGAGTGGGGCGGTATCCGTCGGCTGCAAGTCTCCTGGAACATGAACCCAAGCGTGCGTCATCCGGCCGCAATGCTAGCTGCGCTGGCGCTTCTGGCGCTGTCGGCCAGCGCCCGGGCGCACGAGGTAAGGCCCGCGGTCGCCGACCTCTCCGTCGACCGTGCCGGCGGCTACCAAGTCTCGATCGAACTCAACCTGGAAGCCCTGCTGGCCGGCATCGGGCCTGAGCACAGCGACACGTCCGAAGCGCCGGGCGCCGCCGAATATGCGGAGCTCCGCCGCCTCTCGCCGGTTGGCTTGCGCCGCGCGTTCGACGGCTTTTCCGAGCAGTTCCTGGACGGCCTACTGCTGAGCGCTGGAGATGCACGGCTGGAGCCGGCGGTCCTCGACGTGCAGGTGCCTCCGGTGGGGGATACCGGCTTCCCGCGCCTCTCCCGGATCGTGCTCGGCGGCGCGCTGCCGCCCGGCGCGACGAGCCTGACCTGGGCCTGGGATGCGGAATTCGGCCCGACCGTGATTCGGGTCCCGGGTCCGAACGCGGACGATCCTCCGGTCTTCACCGAGTTCCTGCAGAACGGCGTCGCCAGCGATGCGATCCCCATCGCCGGCGCGGTCCGCCGGGACTTCTCCGCGATCGTTCGCGACTACCTGGTGATCGGCTTCACGCACATCCTGCCGAAGGGCCTCGACCACATTTTGTTCGTGATCGGGCTCTACCTCCTCAGCACGCGGCTCTCGACCCTCGTGTGGCAGGTGACGAGCTTCACGATCGCGCACACGATCACACTGGCGCTCGCCATGCTCGGCATCGTCAGCCTGTCGCCATCGATCGTCGAGCCCCTGATCGCGGCATCCATCGTCTACATCGGCATCGAGAACACGGTCACGAGCCGCCTGCAGCGCTGGCGGCCCGCGATCGTGTTCGGGTTTGGTCTCCTGCACGGGCTGGGCTTTGCCGGGGTCCTGACCGACATCGGGCTGGCGCCCGCGGAGTTCGTGACCGGCCTGATCGCCTTCAACGTCGGTGTCGAGCTCGGCCAGCTTGCCGTGATCGCCGGCTGCTTCCTGGTGGCCGGTCTCTGGTTCCGTCACAAGGAGTGGTACCGGACCGTGATCACGAACCCGGCGTCGGTCCTGATCGCGGCGATCGGGGCGTGGTGGTTTGTCGAGCGCACGGTGCTCGCCTGATCAGGACCGCGGCGACATCGCAGGTGCACACAACACTCCTTGAACATTCCGGCGGTGGTCCGTCGTGAGCCCCCGCGCCAGTACCTATGCGCCCCGCCTTCGCACCCGGCCACGCGCACCAACTCCGACCCCTTCCGTGCACAGATCTCCCGGTCTGATAGGGTCCGCGCTCCGATCCGACTGAAGCTGGGGCTGCAGCCGGCCCCCGGGTTTCGTTACGGGTGGAATGGCCAACACCAGAAGTCGCCGGGCACAAGGTGCACCGGACCGGTCACCGTACCCGGAATTCCGGCGATCCGGTCGAGGGCGGCTTCCGGCCGACGCGGGAGAAGGAACTTGCCCCTGAGCCTCATACTGATCGACCCATCACGCAAGCTTGGAGCGCCTCTGGCCAATACGCTACTGGCCTGGACGCTCGCGACACGTGGCGAGAAACCGGTCGAACCCGAAACCCCCGGCCAGGGGCTCTCGCCAATTGCCCAGTCGCGACCCGAAGGCAACTAGCGACATCGCTCGAAGGAGGACTTTCTGTCAGTTGCCCGGTTTCTCCCAATGCCTGAGGATGGCCGGAGCCCCGCGCTCCAGTGCCGTTCCGTTTCGAGAAGATCATCGATCGGTGGGATCGCCGGGGTCCTTCTGTCCGTGCCCGTCCAGCTCGTACCGCTGAGACTCGCGCGTCGGGGTCTCTGGGCGATCTGACGGGGCGGCGTGGCGAAGAAGGGTTGAAGAGGGTTGCGCCCCGGGACGGCTTGCAGCGGGGTGTGTCCCTCTCCAGGCGATGGGGAAGGTGATGATCCCGGGCTACCTCCGTTCTGCTCCCGGGCGCGGGTTCGGCGAGCTACTCCGGCACCGGGTCCGCCGACATCCCCGGCGGTTGCCCGGGTGCGCAATTGGGCCTGGCGGCAGCGAGTGGGACAAGGGAGCCACGGTTCAGATGTTCAAACCCAACCGGGGCAGCGTCCATCGCCGTATCGAGAGGTCCGTCACCGTGATCGGGCGGGCCCTTTTCTCGGCACTCCTCCTGCTCGTGCTCTGGTGGCTGGTGAGCCAGGGGATTCGGGCGATCTGAACTCGTGCTACCGGATTCTCCTGGTTGCACGTACCTGGAAACGGCCACTCGCCCTCCAGGCGAATCAGGGCATTGCGGAACCCGGCGGCAGCGCCCGCATAAACGCTGTGAGTGTCCTCCAGGAAGCCAGTCGAACAATCCTCGGGCGGACGGCGCCTCACGTGGTGCCGTATCGGCGGCCTCCATCAGTCGCGCGCCAAGCACAGGGGTCGTGCGGTAGTTGGCAATTGGACAGTGCTTCCCGGTGCGTGCCCTCGGATTCCACGTGCGGCAGCGGCGAGTTCGGGGAGACGTTACCGTCCCTCCTTCTCCCGGCGGGACTGGCCGGGGCCGGAGGCGTTTCGGCGCCCGGCGTGGGCGGCAGGGCGGTGTCGGGCAGACCGCAGCACGTGCCTGATGTAGATCCGGAATGTTCGGAACAGGGTTCTGTAGTCGAGTGTGCCGAACACGGTATCCGCGACACCAAACGGCAGCATGGTGGGAATTGGGCCCCGTGCGTATTCCAGAATCCAGCCGCGATCGACGATGCGGTAACCCTTCGCGACAGCCCTTGGCAGGTAGACGACATCGCCGGGGCGGTACTCGGTTCTTCGAGTATCGCCCTCGGTGTAGTACCAGAACTCGCCATCCAGAATGATGGCGTGGTCTTCGACGAACGAATATCGGCCGGTATGTCCCTCTCCGCCGATCGGGCTCCCGAAGAAGATCACGTACTCCCGAAGCGACGCATACAGGACGGTGAGCTGGCCCATGACGCCGCCGGCATTGGAGAAGAACCACTCGGGTTCCGTCTCGATCAGACCGGGATAGCGTTCGGCCAGGCCCTGCGCGATGGCCGCGAACTTCTCCTCGAGCGGCAGCTCCAGATGCGCCAGGGCGACTTCGTGCAGGATCTCGGGGTCGAAGACGTACTTCACGCGGTCTCCTCGGCGCCTGGATGGCGGGCCGGCTGGAACGGCATCGGCGTGAGCACACCGAACTCGCCGTCATTTGTCACGCGTCCCTCGCCCGGTTCAGCAGGGTGCTGAAGCCGGTCGCGTCCCCGGTGCCCATACTCAACCTCTCGCCGGCTCGTCATACCAGAATTGCGACTGCCGTGAATCGGACAGCAACGGGCTGGCGATGATCGTCGCGCTGGGATTCGCTCCGGCACGGCTGTGGTGACTGGTGCTGGCGTTGGTATGCCTGGCAGCGTGGACGCCGACGCTGTCAGTTTCCTGCGAAAAGTCGACCGAACAGTCCCCGGCCGGTCGGCGCATCACGTGGATCCGCGCCGGCGGCTTCCATCAGTCGTGCGCCCAACGCAGGGGTCGTCCGGTAGTCGGTGATCGCATGGGCGGTCGTCTTCACCGCCTTGTCGAACAGGTCCGCAAACAGCGCCCGATACCGCCCCGGCGCGACCTCGATCCGATGGTCGGGATCCCAGACCGTGAAGTGCTTGAGGCACTCCTTCTCCGTTCCGAACATCTGGCCATAGGGCCCGCAGATAAGTGCGTGCGTGATGCGTTTTCGGCGGCCGTTCACCTCCCTGGCTCGCGCAATCTGTTCCGGAGTCAGGATCACCAGGGTCAGGTTGTGCTTCATCCTCACCTTCCCGACATGCTTGCCGGAAACCGGCCGCGCCACGCATGCACCCAGCGCGGGTGGGCGCCCGGACCCGTTCCTGACGCCGTCATCCGGTCCGTGCCCGGTGCGAACCTCCGTATCGACGGCGACCACGCGGCCGGAGCACGACCTGCGGAGCGCCGTCCCGGGCAGCCAGGCGTCGGGAGCCCGGTGCCGGGCGACTTTACCACTGTTCGGGATCGGTCAAGCCGCCGGCCGGCGGCTTGACCGCGCCCCTCTCCGGAGGTTGTGTCCCTCGGCGTGGTGTAGGAGCGGCAAGCCGGGCAAGGTTCAGGCGCCCGCCACCACGTTCGGCACCTCTTCGTCGCGCAACACGCCCGGCACCGGTCCGGCAAGAAGCCTACGGCTGATTGCCCGAATTCGGCCTGCGCGTACGTTGGGATCCGAAGACCGCCCGACACGATCGCCTGAACATGGGGGAAACGGCAGGGATCAGCGGCCGAGTACCCTGGACTGTTGAGCTCTTCGACCGTGTGCTCTGCCTCCGCGTGTCGGTCCGGAACCATCGCCCACCGCTTTGTGGAAGTGCCATTTTCTGGTGTAGTGCCCACCAAAGGAGCATCTTCATGCCGCGCAACACGTCGGTCTCGCTAGGCGAGCACTTCACGGGCTTCATCGGCGAGCGCGTTGCATCCGGCCGCTATAACTCCGCAAGCGACGTCGTTCGTGCCGGATTGCGGCTACTGGAAGAGCATGAGGCCAAGGTGGAAGCGCTGCGCGACGCGTTGGTCGAGGGCGAACGGTCCGGCCCTGCCGATCGGTTCGATTTCAACGCGTCCATCGCTCGCAAGAAATCCGCCTGAGCGCCACGGCGGGCTATGCCCTGTCTCCGGCGGCCCGGGCCGACATCGAAGAGATCTGGGACTACACGCTCCACCGACGTCTGCAAGCGCGCCCCCCGGCTAGAGCCCGGACCCACTAACGTAGCTGGCATGACGCCAAGTTCTTGACTCCGCGGCCTGAATCCTTGACCGCACACAGATTGCCTAGATGCGTGGTCGGTACAGGAAGCGGACAAACAGCGTACGCCCCTTGATGTCATGCACGAAACCGTCGAAGCCGGGCCGCAGGTTATGGCGGTGTACGCCTTCGCGTCCGCTGGGCAGCGGCGGCGGGTCGCGGTCGGTCAGGTTGCGCGCGCCGAAGTGGAGCGTCACCTCGCCGCCGAACAGGTCCTCGACGCGGTAGCTGTAGTTCGCGTCCAGCGTCGTCCAGGCGGCAATTTTCGGCAGTGACGCGACCTCGTCGTTCACATACGAGTCCACATACCGGAGCGTCGCCCCGGCCGCGTGCGGTCCCCTGTGCCAGGCGAGGCCAAGGTTGAGGCGCAGTTCGGGGGTCGGGGCGAAGCCGTTGGTGTCGTTACGGCTGCCGAGCCGGTCCACGAATCCCGCGCCCCCGGCATTCACGTCGAAGCGCGTCAGCAGCGTGGCGTCGGCCCTGACGCGAACGGCGCCGAGGGCGGTGTCGAGGTCGTAGTAGGCGTTGAGGTCGAATCCGTCTGCCCGCACGGCTCCGACGTTCGCGTAGTCGGTGGTGACGACGCTGAGCTGCCCCGAGGAGTCGCGCTGCACCCTGGGGTCGTTGGGCTGGCCGTCGTCACGGCAGTCGTCGTCGACGATCGCCTGGAAGCTCCGCCCTTGGGCGATGACGTCGCGGTAGTCGAGCGTCCAGTAGTCGAGGCTGGCCGCTGCGTTGTCGAGGGGCTTCAGCAGTACGCCGACGTTGGCCGAGCGCGCCGACTGCGGGCGCAGCCTGCCGCCGCGCAGCACGGTGGAGGCAACGAAATTGTCGCCGCGGTTCACGATCGTGCCGGAGGCGTCCACCGTGCATCGCCCGTTGCCCTGCCCATCGAAGCGGAACGGATCCGTGAGCCCGCGCGAGCTGGTGCTGCCCGCGGCGTGGAACACGCTTGGCGCCTGGAACGACGTGCCCCAGGAGGCGCGCAGCGATAGCCGGTCGCTGACGACGAACTGCCCGGCGATCTTCGGATCCGTCGAGCTGCCGGCCTGATCGTACCGCTCGTGGCGGGCGGCGACCTGCAGTTCGGCGCGGTCGCCGAAATAGGTCAGGCCCTCGGCGAAGACCGCCCACACCCGCTGATCCGCCGCCTTCGGGAACTCGCGGAGTTGCCGCGGGCCTTCGCCGGCGGCATTCAGGGGATCGGGCCGAAAGCGGTAGTCGAGTTCGCGGTACTGCGCGCCGGCGGCCAGCGCCATTGGTCGTCCGCGCCACTCGAGGACATCGCCCCTGGCGACGAACTCCGCGACGTTCTGCACGCCGCGGTGACTTTCCGTCCGGACGCCCTCGAACCGGTCCTGCGTCTCTGGATCATTGGCGGCGCGGCGGCCGACCATGGCCGGCGCGAGGCCGTCGTCCGCCACCGTCTTCGGCGTGACCAAGTCCGGCGCGACGAGCCGGGTGCCGAACGGGTTCCACACGCCCTCCTTCACCGCACGGGCGAATTCGGCGGCGATCCAGTGGCGCTCGGAGCTCACTGACAGGTCGGAACGGGCGCGGGACACATAGCCTTCGCCTGTCCAGCCGTCGGGCAGTTCTGCCTCGATTCCGACCATCGCCCGCAGGTTCTCGAACGTCCGCAGCTCGTCCCCGGAGTTGTCGCCGGCCGCCTCGGCGCCGAGCGGCCGCCCGAAGTAGCCGAGCGGGACTGCTTCGTGCACCCCGGGGGTCCAGTCGCTGGGCGCGACGTAGGTGAGCAGGCCGTCGCCGTCGGGATCGGTCCAGAAGTTGAAGGGGTGGTTGGCGGGCACGAAGAACTCGTTGGTCCGCTCCACGTTGCCCCGGAACAGCAGCATGTTGCCGACCCGGTCGGTCACCTCGTTGTGCGAGTAACCGACCTCCGTGAAGAGCGTCGTCGGTCCAAGGTAGACGTCGGCCTCGGCGAACAGCTGCACCCGCCGTTCGGCGGCGACCATCGTGCGCTGGTCGGAGAAGTCCATCCGGCACAGCGATCCGCTGGGGTAACCGCCACCGGCACGGCAGTCCGGGTCGGGGAAACGGGGCGTGTCGAGGTCGCCGAGCCGGTACGGCGAGTAGGTGCCGTCGGGGTTGGCGACGGCACGCTGGAAACTGCCCGGCGAGCCCCGCCCGGAGTCGAGCGAGCCGTCCACGATGTCGCCGTCGCCGTCGGGATCGATCACCCGTGGGAACATCCAGTCGAACTCGGTGCGGAAGTTCTCGTCCTGCTCGTACCACGCCCCGTAGAGATTCACGTGGCCCCTCGCCGTCTCGAACCCGGACGCGAAGCCGACGTCGTACGCCCGATTGCTCGCGTCCCGATAGCCGCCGGCGATCTCCAGCCCCGTGAACCCCCTCCGGGTGACGATATTGGCGACGCCGGCCACCGCCTGCGAGCCGTAGGTGGCCGACGCGCCGTCGCGCAGGATCTCGACCCGGTCGATCATGAGCACGGGCAGCGTGTTGATGTCGAAGAAGCTCTGCCCGACGTCGGAGATTGGCGCGAACCCGGCCCGCCGGCCGTTGACCAGGGTCAGGGTGGACGAGAGCCCAAGGCCGCGCAGGCTGAACTGCGAGACGCCCTGCAGGTAGGTCTGCTCCGTCGCAATGTAGGAACCCGTGTTGGCGGTGAGGCTTGCGAGGATGTCGACCGGCTGGGCGGCGCCCACCGCCTCGAATGTCGACGCATCAAGCGTCTGCACCGGCGCGCGGCCCTCGAAGACCTCCGGTCGGCGGATCAGCGAGCCGATCACCACGATGTCCTCGATCGTGTGCCTGTCAGTTCCCGCGCGTTCCCCCTCCTGGGCGAATCCCGGCGCCGCCACGAGCAGGGCAAGGGCCAGCCACGCGGCCCGCACGGCGCGTGACGCCCTACGCGCCGCCGCTTGTCGCGGGGTCGTCGACTCCGTCACTAGAAGCGCCAATTCGCTCGCAGGTAGTAGAAGCCGCCGCCGAAGCCGTACGGTGCCCTGATCGAATAGCGATTGCCCACCAGCTCGGCATAGGGGTTTTCGTCCGGGTACTCGTCCAGCAGGTTTTCGCCGCCGACCGCCAGTGTGAGGTTGTTGGCGAGGGCGTAGGCGACCTCCGCATCCAGGAACACCCTGGCGCCTGCGGTGTAGGCGAGCCCAGTGCCGGCCTCGTCGTGGTAGCTCCCGTAATGCCGCAGCCGACCCCCGATCCGAAGCGCTTCGCGTCGATGGTTGACTTCGAACACGGCGCGGACGTTCGGAAGCGAACCTTCGAGCCGACGCACGCGGCGGTCGGTGATGATGTCCGGATTGAAGCGCGCCACTCGGGTGTCAAGGTAGCTCGCCGCCAGATGGTAGGTGGTCTCGCCGCCCCATGACGCTGCCGTATAACTGGCCGCGACATCGACGCCGCGCGTGACGGTATCGAAATCGTTCGAGAAGAATCTGATTCTCGAATAATTGACGGCGTCCGGCAGGCCCAACGCGAGCAGCGACTGCCGGTCGGCGTCGGTCAGGGTCTGGCCGCTCGTCGTGGCGATTCTCCCTTTCAGGTTGATCCTGTAGGCGTCGAGGGTGCCGGCAAAGTTGCCGGCCTCGAACACGGTGCCGACATTGACGTGTTCCGATTGCTCCGGCCGCAGTGGTTCCGCTCCCAGTTGGATCGCGACCGGGTTGGTTGGGGACAGCGTCGCCTCGTCGGACAGCCCGCCGTCGACAAACGACGTCGTGACGTTCTCGACCGAGGCCTGCCCGATCGTGGGCACCCGGAACCCGGTGCCTGCGGAGCCCCGAAGCGCAACCCTGGGCGTCGCCTGCCACCGTGCGGCGACCTTGCCGTCCAGCGTGCCGTCGAACCCGCCGTGACTCTCATAACGGGCGGCGAAGGTCGTCAGCAGGTCCGCGTTGACGTCCGCCTCCAGATCGATGTAGCCGGCGAAGCTGCCGCGGCTTGCCTTGCCGGCGATGCGCGGGGGGAACCCGGGAAAGCCGTTTGATCCGATCCCGAAGCCCTGGCGCGCAAGGTTCGGGGTCACGACATACGAATGCGAATCCCCCGCGATCACTTCGAAGGATTCCCTCCGGTACTCGAGCCCGACAGCCGCCGCGACCGGAGCTTCCAGCAGCGGCGTGTCGACGAAACCGGCGAGGTCGGCGTTGACCACCGCATCGACCTCCGCGTAGCTGCCCGGCCGATAGTCGGTCGGGATATCCAGCGTGTGGGCCGCCAGCTGAGGGTTGATGGTGTCGGTTATGAAGAAATCCGTGCGGTGCTGTCCGACCACGGCGCTGAGATCGTAATTCCAGCCGTCGCGCCAGCGACCGCGGATGCCCACCGCCATGCTCCGGTCCTCGACATCACCGCCGAACCGGGGCGTGAAGCCCCCGGGAAACCGTTCCGTGAAGGCAAAGCAGCCGGGATCCGCCCGCACCGCAGCCAGCGCGTCCGGGTCGGGGCGGTGGCCGCGGATCGGCACGACCGGACATCGCGCAGACCCGTCGGCGGACAGGTCGGCCACCAGCAGCGTCTCACCGCCGTCATTGCTGAAGACGCCTCGCCGGTTGGTCGGGTTGCGCCAGAAGAACCCTCCCTCCACGCGCCGGCTCGACGCGTTCCCGAAGGCGTACGCCCGGGCACTCTCCGTGAGTTCCACTTCCGCGTTCCCGAAGAACTTGAAGTTCCGGTCGATGCCCGGTCGACCCCAGACCTGCGCGGCAGGGGTGCGGACGGCCAGATTCCCGGCGTCGATCAGGTCCTGCGCGTCTCGGCGCTGCACGCTGCGGCTGGTCGGATCCATCCCGCTCAATTCGACGCTCAGGTTGGAGAAGCCACCAGCGCCCAGCGGCAGGCCGACGTTGGCCGCAACGCTCCGCGTCGCGCCGTCGTTGGCGTAGTGCCTGCCGACCTCGACGTTGACCTCGCCGCCGCTCGGGGCGTCGCGCAGGACGAAATTAAGTACTCCGGCGATGGCATCCGATCCGTACTGCGCCGACGCCCCGTCGCGCAGCACTTCGAGTCGCTCGATCGCGATCGCGGGGATGGCAGCGAGGTCCGGGCCGTGGGAACCATCGGCAATGCCCCCGCCAAGCCACGTGATGACCGAGGCGCGATGCCGCCGCTTGCCGTTGATCAGCACAAGGGTGGTATCCGGCGGCAATCCCCGCAGGCTCGCCGGCCGAACCAGCGTGGCCGCATCACTGATCGGCTGGTCCTCCACGGCATACGACGGGACGATCCGGGCGATCCGGCCGTCCAGGTCAACGCTGCGCTGTGCCGTCAGGGCCCGCCCGCTGACGATGTCCACCGGCGCCGGCGTTTCGGACGCGGTCCGGGGGGAGAGTCGCCGGGATCCGATGACAGCGACCGCCCGGAGTTCCGTGATGCCGGCATCGAGCTCCGTCGCGCCGTCTTCGGCGACGACGTCGGTGGCGAGCAGACCGGCGACGAGGATCGCGACCGGACTACCGAACAGGCGCATTGATCTAAGCATGCGATGAAGCCTCCGTACGACTGATCTGGCCATGCCTGAAGCCGCCGGAACGCATTGCGCCGGACCGGAACGCCGCAACCCGCGGAGGCCGTCGTGGCTTTCCGCCCATCGGCGAACTGCCGCCACCCGTCGCCACCTGCGCGCTGGCCGGTCTCGCCGTGCCGCATGCCGAGGTGATGGCTGGACGAGGATTTCGGGTTTCTACTGCTTCTTCAGAATCGATTGGCGACATGCCTTCTCCCAGGTCTCGTCCGCACACCGGGCCGCTTCCAGTTTCGTACGGCCAAACGGCACTTCCTTCCGAACACGCTCGGGTCAGTCTTGCGCCTGATCTTCGCACTCGTTGACGACACCTTCCCTGTCTCCTTCAGGCACATTTAGGCCCGGCTGCCCCCAAGTCGAACGTCAACCAAGACCGTCCTGCAACACGAGCCTGTGGCTGAAACGGGGAGGCGGCCTTCACGTCGGCCGACATCGAGGGTTCCGGGATTCTCGAGAACGCGTCATTGCGCACCTGCGGGCGGCGGTCGATGCTCGCGGGGAGCCATGCGCGGGAGCTCGCCTCGGGTGCCACATTCACCCCCTCCATCGAGTGCGACGGCACCACGCAGGGTGTCTGCCCGCTTGCGTCGTTCAGCGGCACGGCAGCTTTGATGTCGTCAAAAAATCTCTCCGCCGTCAGTCCGGCGGGGCCGAGCACGCCACATACCTTCGGCGCCACGCCCGCGAGCGTGACGCATGCCCGGTCGCTCAACCGCGCGTCCAGCGTGTCGGCGAGCAAGATCACCTCGCCATCGATCCAGGTCGCAAGGATGTCGTCGTCCGTCGCCGTCAACACCGCCTCGTGGGGATTTCCGCCGGCGTACCTGACCAGCAACAGGTCCGCGCGCAGCCCCGGCCCGATCGCGCCGAAGCGGTCCTCGAGGCCCAGCGCGTAGGCCCCGTTGCTGGTGGCCATGCGCCACAGCGTTTCGCTGGACGGGTCCACGCCGGCGTCCTTCGTCACCCGGCTCGCGCAGTTGATCTCCTCGCGCATGTTGAACGATCCGCTCGGCGACCAGTCGGTCGACAGGGCGATCCGCACACCCGCTTCCAGCGCGCCCGCGATGTCGACGGTTTGGCCGTACAGCGCGAGATTGGAGCGGGGCGACCACACCAGCGTCACGTCCGACGCCTGCATCACCGCGTAGTCTTCCCGGTCCGTGGCCACTCCGTGCACCATGGCGTAGCGTCGGTCGCGCCGTTGCACGCGCTCCAGGTAGCGCGCCACCTCGGCCCGGGCCGCGCAGCTCGACCGCCGGCCCTCGCCGACATGCGGGACGTAGGCCATGAACACCGGACTGGCGCCGATCGCCAACTGGAACCGAAACGCCGGCCCGCCGGCGCATTCATCCTTCAGGTCCTCGACCACGTGCGGCGAGAACGGGAAGGTCGAGACGTCCGCCTCCGCGTCGTAGAGCGCCGCGTCGCCGTGCCGCTTGCGGCGGTTGACGTTGCGGATCACGCCGGGCACGCCGCCCGAGCCCGCGATCGCGGTCGCGCCGCCGAGCAGGTGTCTGAGCTCCATGGCGACGAGGATCGCCGTCGAGCGCGGGTCGCCGGCCGTGAAGCGGATCGGCGCCGGCGCCGGCAGTCGCAGTTTGCCGTTGATGCCGAGGCGCCATTCGTCCCGGTGGGCATAGCCCGGATTCAGATTGGCGTCGGGAAAGGCGTAGCTATAGGCCGGGTGCTCATGGGGGTTGACGAAGCCGGGCGACAGCACGGCCCTCCCGCGGCAGTCGAGCACGGCGGCGTCGGGATGGGCGGCCCGCACGGTATCCACCGGCGCCACTGCGCCAATGCTGCCGTCCTCGCGGATGTGCGCGGCGTGGCCCGGCCTGCTGCCGTCGGGCAGCAGCATCTCCGCGGCGACGATCAGTCCCGGAACGGGCCCGTCGGTTCCTGTTGCCGGCGTGAAGTCGCAGTGCCGGTCGGTTGCCGGCCCCGTGCCGGCGGCGGCGTCGGAAACGGGTGCGGCGCCCGCGCACAGCGACAGGGCCAGCAGCCAGGACGCCAGGTGGGGCCCAACAGTTCGGGAGGCGGGCGGTGAAGCAGCAGGGAGCATTGTCAGCATCCTTCACGGCGAAGCCGGCACCGAGGAATCCTGCGAGAGCATTCGTCGCGTCGGCGCCATGCGCCCGCGCGAGTAGAGCTTGCCCAAAGCCGCCGGATCACCTTCCCATCCCACCCTGTCAAGTACGGGCTCGCCTGCCTCAGGCGCCCGTTCCATTCGCCGTTCTCTTCCCCCCGTCGGGGCGGCGTGTCACAGACCCGCGCGGCGACGTATACCGGACTTTTGATAATTTAGCCGTATCCGTTCTCGCCTATTTGATATCTGGCCTATCAACGTCCTGCCGGGTCGAGGCAGGCCGGTCCGCGCGGCAGGCGTCCCGCCCTTGGGTTTCGACCGCTGCACGCCGGGCGGGCGCGCTCGCGGCGTTTCGAGATGCCGGGCCAGCGCGCCTGCGGCACCCGCGCGACGTCGCCGATGATCTGGAGGCCTGCGCGGCCGCAACGGATTGCGGGCCGTTCCGGCCCGGACCGCAGCGCGGGCTAGGGCGCGTCTGCTCTTCATGGAACCTTATCCTGCGACGCCGGGTTCGATGGTGCCGAGCAGGTCTTTCTGGTACCGCCGGACAACTTCGATGGGGCGTTTCCGGACGTGGCATATTCCGCGCCGGATCGTGGGGGCGATGTGCTCGACAGAGTTGAAATCCGGCGAAGGTGGCGGCACCAACCTGGCCGTGCCCCCTGCACTGTGGGCTGCCCGGTGCATGATTTCGCTCGTGGCGGCATTTCCCGTGACTGGACAACGGTCTGTCCGGTCACGGGGTTGCCCGCAGACTGCCAAGGAGTAAGGATCCGATGCCAGTGAGAAGCAACGGGCAGTTTTTCGCGTTTCCGACACGGCTCGGGATTGCCGTGCTGGGGCTACTCACCTGCGTCTGCGCCCCGGCACAGGCCACCGATTGGAGCGACACCGAGTTTCATTTCCAGCTCGGCCGTCTGGATGCCCCCTCCTTCGCTGGCGGCGGCCGCGCCCTGCACGTGATCTACACGCTACAGCACGCGAGCGGGTGGAAATATGGCGACAACTTCTTCTTCGTCGACGTCGTGGACTCGCGGCAGCCCGGCTCTCCCGACGTCGACTTCTACGGCGAAGCCTACGCGAACTTCAGCCTCGGCAAGGTCACCGGCGACCGTATCGGCGCCGGTCCGGTCGCGGATGTCGGGCTGCTCGGCGGCTTCAACTGGGCCGTGGACGCGAAGGTCCGAAAGTATGTGGCCGGCGTACGGATGACGCTCGGCCTCGAGGGTTTCGCGTTCGCGAACCTCGACGTCGCGGCCCTCATCGACGACAGCAAGGGGCTCGCGTCCGGCGGAGCGCCCAGGGAGAACGACACGATCCTCGTCGACTTCAACTTCGCACGGCCGTTCAGGATCGGCACGGCGGACTTCAGCATCGAGGGCCACATCGAGTACGTCGGCGAGCGGACCAACGAACTCGGTGGCAAAGTGGAATCGTGGATCCTGGCGCAGCCCCAGTTGCAGTGGCACTTGACTGACCGGATCGCGCTCGGAATCGAGTACCAGTTCTGGATGAACAAGCTGGGCGACCGGGACACCGACGAGAACGCCGTACAAGCCCTGTTTGTATGGAACCTCTGAAACTTGCTCTGATCCCTGCCTGGTCGCGCTAACGCGTGAGCTCAGGCGACACCGCGATCGTCGACAATCTCGCGAGCCACGAAAGCAAGGCCGTGCGCCAAGCCGTCTGCGACGCCCGCCAAGGTTCCACGTAGAACAGATCCGCTCTAGAACTCGACGCGGAGCGTCGCCAGCCATGCGCGGATCCGGTAGTCGGCGGTGGTTTCATCGATCCTGACAGGGATTTCCCTCCGGGTACCGTCCTCGCGGTACCTGACGATCGCGATGTCGCCGATGTCAGTCCGGATGGCTCCCGCATCGGCATACCGGTAGCTCAGGTCGAGGTTGATCCTCCCGCTGATCGGTATCGCAATCCCCGCCGTCAGCATCCAGGTGAAATTCTGCCCGCTTCCGCCGGGAAGCGCGGTGAAGGGGATTTCGCCACCCGGACCCCGCCGCAGGCTGCCGCGCGGATCGTCCGGTTCGGGAAAGCGTTGCACGTAGCCGCCCAGGCGATAGCTGGTGATGCCCAGTCCGGCGCCCAGGAAGGGCCGCACGGTGCGGCCCGGGGCGATCTCCCATCCCGGGAAATCATGGAACCCGGCGAGGAGGAGCTGGTGGGTGTCCAGTCTTGCCCGGGACGGCTGGACCTCGCCCGAGGCGCGGTAGTTCGTGCCGCCGCGCCAGTCGAGGGCGCGGGCCGCAGCGAGTTCCAGCTGGGCGCGCAGCCGATGTGGCAACCGGAGGCCCCCCGCCAGATGGAACTGCAGACCGTTGTCGACCGCTCCGGCATCGAAGAGTTGCCCGGATCCGTAAAGCGCAGCATGACCGGCGTCCCGGCCATCGACGAACCGGGTGTCGTGCGAGCGGACCCGGGCCATCCCGACGCTCAGATAGGGGACAGTCCCGGCCGGCACCGCGTCGGCGGCGGCGAGGCTGGTCGCGGAATCATCAGCCGCTTCGGCGGATGCGCCTGTCCAGTCCTGGATCGTCAGGATCCACACCGCGACGAGAACCGGCGGAACCGCCCGTAGATTGCTCCAGCTGCTATTCCGATGCATGGCCGCCTCCTGCCGCTCGTCCGTCGGTCGGCGCGCACTATGCACCAGGCGGCGTGGATGGGGATCGACCGCCCGTCCTGTGGGCAGGCACACGATCAGCCTGCCGGGCGACGGCCTGCCAGCGGTCACGGGTCGCGCCTGCTGGGAGAGCTGGGCGCGGAAGGGGCCGGCGGTGTCGATCGGGAACGGTGCGCGGGTTGGGGGCTCGCGATGGACCGCCGGCGGATGGAACAGGATGCCCTGTTTCCCGCGCGTCCCGCCGGGCGCTGTTCGACCGGCGGGGCGAGTTCACCGGCTGGCCGACGAACGAAGGGCAACTGCCGGTGGTGCTTGCGGCGCCGGGCGATTCGTGCGCGCAGCCGGCGTGGGATTCGGTCGCGGATTTGGTGGTACCGCTGTTCGGCTCCGCTCCTTCACGGGCCGGGTGCGGAGATCAGGGCAGTTCGCGCGCGACCGGATACCGCCCCGGGGAGCACTACCGGTGGCCCTCGGTCGCCGGTCCGGCCGCACCGGCGGATTGAGGGAGAGGTTTATCTGAAAGAGATGTTATCGGCGCCAAGAGATACAGACAGTTTATGCAGCATTCGCTATAGGACCAGCTGTCACTGCGTCCGGCACGTTTGGTTCTGCCGGTCCGGTCAGCAGCTGGCGGGTCTGCAAGGGGCCTATTGAGGAGAGTCACAATTCGGCCTGATCAGTTCTTCACGTTTGCCGCGTTCAAGGCGATCGGGTGTCAAGGCTGCCGTCGTTGGTTCTGTAACCTCGTGCGCTGCCTGCACTTCGGCGCGGCGGCGGCAGCCTGTCCGGATTGTGACTCTCTTCAATTGGCCCCTTGGCGGGCAACGCGTGCCCATGCGCTCGGAGGATCGAACGGCATCGGTCCCATGGCGTTCGGGCGTGACCGGACGAGGCCTGCCTGCGTGAAGAGGCAGCGGTTGTCCCGGTGAGCGGCGAAGAGCGTGTGGCGGTGCCGGCCGTCGGACTGGCGCGGCCGGGCACGTGGGCGGCCGGAGCGATTCCATTTGGCGAACTGCGGGTGGCCGCCGGGGCGGCTCGACGGGCGCGTCGGATGGGACGAGTCTGGCGGGCGGTGCTTCGGCCGGGATGGACCCGGCTGCCTGCGACGCGTGCAAGAGGCGTCTGGCTGTGAAATCTGCGACTCTCGCGGCGCCTGCGGCGGACGACGACCCGCCCGGCGGGCGTTGGCGCATGGCGGGCCGGGCCGCCACGCGCCGCCAAGCGGTCCGCATGATCGGGGAGCACTGGCCGCGGTGGGTACGACACCTACGTCCGGGGCGGCAGGATTCTCGCGGACGTGGCGTTCAGCGAACTGGTCGAGGTCGGTGGCGACGGGAACGTGGTGGCGCACCTGGACCTGGGCGAGGATGACGGCGACCCAAGTGCCCGCTGCTCCCTTTTGAACGAGAACTCACGTTCTGCGGCCTGCATTGCGGTTCTCTCCACCGCGCTGGTCGCCGTCCGGCTTCTGGCAACCTACCGAGCATCAAATAAACAATTCGTACAATATTTGCCCAAAATTCTATCAGCTTAGTAACTAGTGCAGTATAGTCGGTGCGCCCGGGCAGCGGCGCGGGCATCCGCCACGCGAACGTCCGAAACGCGCTGCCGGCCCGTCGCCAGAGGGCCTCCGGAGGCCCGCCCGTCTCGGGCACCGACCGGGGCGGGAACGGAGGAACGCTTGGACGAGACCAGCGAACCGGCACGCGAGGTCGAGGCGCCGCGCGAACGCATCTCGGCGCTCAGCGCGGCGATCCTGCGCATCAACGCGAGCCTCGACGTCACCACTGTCCTGCAGGAGGCGGTGGACAGCGCCCGCGCGCTCACCGCCGCTCGCTACGGCATCATCACGACCATCAACGAGACCGGCGAGGCGCGCGACTTCGTCTCCTCCGGCTTCACCGAGGAGGAGCACCGCCAGTTTCTCGAGTGGGCGGACGGACCGAAGCTCTTCGCACACCTGCGCGACCTCCCGGGCCCCGTCCGCCTCACCGACCTCCCGGCACTGGTCCGCTCGCTCGGCTTCTCCCCGGACCTGATGCGATCCAAGACCTTCCAGGGCACGCCGATGCGCCACCGCGGCGAGACCGTCGGCCACTTCTTCCTCGCCGAGAAGGAAGGGGAGTCGACGTTCACCGACCAGGACGAGGAAGTGCTGGCTCTGTTCGCCTCGCAGGCGGCCACCGCCATCGCCAACGCACGCAGCCACCACGACGAGCAGCGCGCGCGGGCCGACCTCGAGGCGCTGGTCGAGACTTCGCCGGTCGGCGTCGGGGTGTTCGATGCCCGAACCGGCCGTCCGGTGTCGTTCAACCGCGAGGCGCGGCGCATCGTCGAGGGGCTGCGCACCGCCGGCCGTCCCGTGGAGGCGTTGCTCGAGGAAGTGACCTGCCGCTTCGCCGACGGGAGCGAGGTCGAGCTCGCGCGGTTCCCCCTGGCCCGCACGCTCGGCGGCGCAACCAAGATGCGCGCCGAGGAGATCGTGATCTCGGTGCCCGACGGGCGCAGCGTCAGGGCGCTCGTCAACGTGACTCCGATTCGTAGCGAGGACGGCGAGGTCATCTCGGTGGTCGTCACCATGCAGGACCTCGCCCCGCTCGAGGAGCTCGAGCGGCAGCGGGTGGAGTTCCTGGGGCTCGTGAGCCACGAGCTGCGGACGCCGCTCGCGGCCATCAAGGGCTCGGCGGCCGCGGTGCTCGGCGCCGCTCCCGCCCTGCCGCAGGCCGAGGTGCAGCAGTTCTTCCGCATCATTGATGCGCAGGCCGACCACATGCAGGGGCTCATCGGGAACCTTTTGGACGCCGGGCGCATCGAGGCAGGGACGCTCTCGGTCGCCCCCGAGCCCTCGGAAGTGGCCACGCTCGTGGACCGCGCAAGGAGCGCATTCCTCAGCGCCGGCGCCCGGCACGCTGTTCGCATCGACCTGCCGGAGGAGCTGCCCCAGGTGATGGCCGACCGCGAGCGCATCGTGCAAGTGCTGAACAACCTGCTCGTGAACGCCGCCCGGCACTCTCCGGAGTCGGCGCCCATCCGGGTGGGGGCGGCACGCGACGGCCCGCACGTGGCGGTCTCGGTCTCCGACGCGGGCCGGGGCGTGCCGCCGGAGATGCTGGGCCAGCTCTTTCGGAAGCACGTCGCGCTCACCGGGGGCGACACCCGGCAAGGAACCGCGGCGAGCGGGCTCGGGCTGGCGATCTGCAAGGGGTTGGTCGAGGCGCACGGGGGCCGGATCCGGGCCGAGAGCGACGGCCTCGGTCGGGGCAGCCGGTTCACCTTCACCCTGCCGGCGGTCGAAGATGCCCGTGACGCCGCCGCCGCTCCGGCCGGCGCGCGGAGGCGTACGACTGCCCCGGCGCGCGAGGCCGACCGCATCCTGGTGGTGGACGATGACCCGAAGGCGCTGCGCTACGTCCGCGACATCCTTACCGAGGCAGGTTATGCCCCGCTGGTGACGGGCGAGCACGAGGAGCTCGCCCGGATCATCCGCTCGGAGAAGCCCTCCCTGGTCCTGCTCGACCTGCTGCTGCCGGGCACGGACGGCATCGCCTTGATGGAAAGCGTGCCGGAGCTCACCGATCTGCCGGTCGTGTTCATCTCCGCCTACGGCCGCGACGAGACTGTCGCCAGGGCGCTCAGGGCTGGCGCGGCGGACTACATCGTCAAGCCGTTCTCGCCGACCGAACTCACCGCCAGGGTCGGGGCGGCGCTGCGCCGCGTCGCCCGCCCCGAGCCCTTCGAGTTCGAGGGCCTTGCCCTCCACTACGAGTCGCATCGGGTCGCGGTGGACGGGCGCGAGGTGTCGCTCACGGCCACCGAGTTCGAGCTTCTGCGCGTGCTCTCGCTCAACGCGGGCCGCGTCGTGACTTACGAGACTCTCGAGCGACGCATCTGGGGCGACCGCGCGGCAGGCGACGCCAACCTGGTACGCAACTTCATCAAGAAGCTCAGGGCCAAGATCGGCGAGGATGCCGCGAACCCGACCTGGATCTTCAACGTGCGGGGCGTGGGCTACCGCATGGCGCGACCAGACGGGGACTGACGTCCGCACCCTGCCGGCCCGGACCAGGGCTCCGCCGGCGCCCCGCGCCCGCCCCGTCGCCACGGAGCGGCGACCCCGATGCGCGCTGTCGGCATGCGCCTCGCCGGGATCGGGTGACAGGGTGTTCTCGCCATGGCAGTCGCCATGGACGCTGCCCGGCGGGACCGCAAGCCGCTCCACCCGCGCTGCCTCGGTGCGTGCAAACCCGTCGAACCGGCGGGACTGCCGAATCTCACGAAAGCCACCCGTTCTCAGCTTAGTAGACAACCCTGCCTGCGCTGGGTGTTGATGCGGCGGACAGGTTGCCGTTTTACCCCTCGGGTTTCGCGATTGGCCCGGGGGAGATGGGATGGCACGGGGAAGGCTGCCGATGAGAAAGGTGAGGAAGATCCTTGCGTATCACTTTGACGAGCGCCGCAGTGCCCGGTCGATCGCGGTCCACTGCGGTCTCTCGCGCCGTTCGATAGCACAGACGCTGGAGCGGTTCGCGGCCTCGGGCCTGAGCTGGCCGGAGGCGGGCGCGCTGGACGACGCGGCGCTGGAGGGGGCGCTCTATCGCCGGTCCCACGCCGCGCAGTGGCCGGAGGTGGACTGGGCTGCGGTCGAGCAGGCGCTGTCGGGCCGCGGCGTGCGACCGTGGACCGCCGCCGCGGTCGCGCAGGGCGTGGCTCCGTGACGGATCGGACGGGCGGCCGCGGCATGCCCATCGGGACCGCGTCTGGTCGTACGACTTCGTGCAACACCGTGCGGATGCCGGCCGGGCGTTCCGGATCCTGGACATGCTGGACGAGTACACGCGCGGATGCGCGCCGGGCCGGATTCCGCGGGAACTCGCGTCGTGCAACGTGCGGCAGGCCTCTCAGAACTCTTCCCGCGCCATGGCATCCCCCCGCTTCATCGGGTCCGGGAACGGTTCTCCCTTCGGGGTCGGGCCCGCGCGGCGCTGGGTCGCCGCGGCCATGCGCCTACTGCCGCGTTGCGCCGAAGGTGCCGACGATGTCGAATTGCTCGAAGATGCCCGTCGCCTCGGTGTGGCCGGGACCGTAGAAGCCGCCTTGGATGCAGGTGCCCGACTGACCGGTTCCGAACGTCCCGTCCGGACCGACCGCCACATTCTCGAACCGCACCGTCTCGACCGTGTGCGCCGTGCCGCGGTCGATGTTTTTGATGTCACCGAACGCGACGTCGAGGGAAGCGCCGGACCCGTCGCCCCCGGCAGGGATGTCCCAGGTCAGGGCCGCGTCGCCCACGAGCCGCTCGCCGCGGGCGATCCCGTACCAGACCTCGACCGTGCCCTCGTCGCCGGTCTGGCCCTCGTTCAGGATCGCGAACGAGCTATCATCCAGCCAGGCGCCGAGACTGGCAAGGTCCGCGCCCGTGTGATTCGAGGTCTCCCAGACGAGCGTGATGCCATGCTTCTCACCGATGGCGGTGGGCGCGCCCTGCCGGAGCGGGGTGTTGGCGAGATCGATGGTATCGACGTCGCCGGAAAGCGGCTCGGTCACGGTGCACTGCGTGCCGCCGCACTGCGTCAAGAGGCGCCAGGTTGGGGTCTCCGCGTCGCCGGACTCCCCGTGCATCGAGGACAGGTCCAGGGACTCCGAGCGCGCCAAGATCTCTGCAGGGCGGTACTGCGCCTGCGGCGACTCGGGCGGCGCCGTCAGGCCGATCAGCTCCCGGATGTCGGCGGTGGTGGGCGTCCCTGATCAGCTCGCGCCTCCCCGAACGACACGCGCCGATAGAAATCCCGATACGCAACCGACGGATCCCGGTACTCGTCGCCATGCGCGTTCCGAGCCTGCCGTTCGTCCAAGTAGGCTTCCTGAACCTCCGCGGGTCCTTGCAAGACCCGGGCGAGACGCTCGCCCCAGTCTTGCATTCGGAACTCCTCCTTCGTCATCCAGACTCACTTTGCTGTCCTGCGCGTCCGCCGCTCGGCAAAAATATCCCCTTGAGCCGCCCCGCCGCCGCCCGGCCTACTACGCACGAGACATCTCTGCATTGGGCGGCACAAAGAGGTCAACTAAAGGCCATCGCAGCTTTGTTGTGCGCGGGGGCAGATGAGAATGCGTTAAACAAATGAACCAGACTCCATTGCGCCTGACGCTCGAAACTTACGTTGACGGCATTCCCTCTAAAATCGTTCGCGTGCTTCTCATGTCTGGGGTAAATCCAAAGCTACAAGACCAGGACGAGAGGCGACCCTTAGATATGGGAGGGGGCAGCCACGCTGAAAACACTAGACAGAGAGGTCTATGACCTGCTGATTGAGGCAATCGTAGGCACAAGGCGTTAGATCGACGGTTTTCGTTAAGCTCGAAATTTCGAGGGAGATTTCGTCTTCGCGAGCCATGGTCCGGACTGATGATGCTGGCGAAATCCCTGGCCGGCATTGCGTTCATGACACAACGAGTGGACTACCGACTTCCCCCGAAAGCGGCTGTCAGATCATCGCGCTCAAGTGTGCCGCCCACGCCTTCGTGGCTCTTTCCGAAGAAAGCTCCGGTCAAGACTCCGGCGTCACCACCGGTCCGCTTGAAGGTGTTGCCAGTGACAACAACAGAATAGGTCAGGCTGCCATCGCCCCACCTTGCCCCAAGACCACTGTTGCCTGGCAATTCACCTATCCCCCACTGCTCCATATTTGTGAAATCGGCCCTTCCCGTCAATTGGGCCAGTCCAACAGCAATACGTGCATCGCCTGCAACCGGCTCCCCGGCGGACGTAAAGCCAAGCAGGGCTCCCGCCCAAATCGCAGTGCCCTGTAACACAGGATTGTCGTTCAAGTCAGTTTCGGGGAGGTAGCCGTGGGCCCACGGTTCCCCATAGCTGTTACGCCAAGCGACGCCGAAGCTCACATGCGGACCGTGGCCCGAAAGATGCAAAGACGTACTCGCCCAAGGTCCGAAGTCCGTCAGCGGCTCCTGATACCCGAGACGACCGTAGCGTACCCGTAGGGCTTCCCGGTCGAGCGCAGAAAGGACGGAAAGACGATGCCCAAGTGTGTTGTAGGTCGAATAGCCCCCATCACTTGAGAGCAGACTTTCCAACGAAGGATCAACATGGCCCTTTAGTCTATCGCTACCTCTGACGCCCAACACGTGCAGAAGCTCATGGGCCAATACAGCAATCGCGAATCTGTCGCTAGCATCAGAGTAGTGCCCCACGTTATACTGCACGCTCGTCTTGTCCCAATTTAATGACCACATATCTGCATTCGCCGGCGCGTCTAGCTCGTGCCTGTACCATTCAGAGTCGGGAACAAATTCGACGTAAATGAATGACTCTGGGTCCGGGAAGCCCTGAGGCAAATCTAGCTTCCAGTCGGCTCGCGTCGTGAATCCTTTATTCCGACATTTTGCGCAGTCAATCGGGGCATCGATAGGTATGTTCAACTTCCAGTCTTGCGGTAGTGCTGCGTTCACCAGCTGCACGGCGCGCACCAGGCGATCAACGTCTCTTGCGCCCGGAGAACCCCCGTAAAACACAACAGGCCGCACCCCGTACCTTACGATATCGCCGATCTCGGGTACGGCGACGTCCGGATCAGGTTGGCCAAATGCTCCCACAAAGGTCTCGTCAACCTGGGTTTGCCGCAGATACTCGGCGACCAGAGCTTCCCCATTTCCGTCGTTCACTGTGCCGTAACGAATATCAAAACCCTCACGTTCGCCTACCTTGGTCGGAGCTGATCCGGATTGGTTCACACCAACAAACAGCTTTTGCGGCGTCGATGCAGAAGATTCTGTATGATAAACGGGCATTTGCAGTGCATCGAAACCGGTCTGCATAGGCAAACGAGTGCTGCTGTACAGTGGGCAAGTCGCCCCTGCGCACGCCAAGAATGGAATGGGCAGACGGCGTGCTTTCAAGGTAGGAATCCCGCCGGTCCGGTCGTAGCTCGCCGTACCGTCCGCCGCCACGATAACCGCGCATGCTGGCCCGCCAGCAGGACAGGACAACTCCACGTTTCCGTGTTCCGCAGAGACGCCAGGCGGCACCCTGATCTCGCCCGCCGCAAGGCCGTGACCCGAAGGCAGTGGCAAAGACAGGCCTGTCGGTATGACGGGCGGGTCCACCGGGTCGACAGGATTTGTAGGTTCCGGCAAGACCGCTACCGGGCTACCTCCGCCACCACCGCCACAGGCTGTCAGAAATCCCGGACCAATGATCAGCCCGACAAGAAACACTGAGGTCCGAACAGGACGTTTCATCTCACCTCTTTCTTTGTCTCGCATGCTCCTCGTCTCTCCCGATCTGGAGTACTTCTTTCACGGGCGCGGCGGATTAGGCCTTCCCGCCTCATCAGTTTCGGTAGGCGATTTTCGGTGTCGCCTGACTGCCCCAAGGCAAAGCCGTACATTCATCCTGCAAATGCTTTCCGCGTACAAGGCCAACAGCCCAGGCCGCTCGTTCCGGTTCGGGCGATTACGGCGCCATTATCAAGATCTTCTGTAACAACAGTGTGTACGTTTCCTGCTTTCCCGTAACGTTGTCGTAAACAGTAGTGTCCACAGGCACACTCGACGATATCGGGACGCGGGGGCGCCGTTCCGCGTCCCCGTGCCCACAGGGAAGCAGCGGTCGGTAAGATTTCCGCGATGCCTTCGGGCAGCAACGGCGGGCAGCGCCTCGTGGGCGATCGTTTAGCGGCGCTGGAGACGGTAGCGTTGCCCGGCCGCATCGGCTCTGCTCACGCCTGCAACGCGCCCGTCGACCGGGCTGCTGCACCGGGGACGCGGGTTCGCTGCCGCACAGCAATGACACCGGCAGCGCGGCCGAACGACTACTGCCGCGTCGCACCAAATGCGCCCACGATGCCGGACTGCTCGAAGATGCCCGCCGCCTCGGCGTGGCCGAGACCGTAGAAGCCGCCCTGGATGCGCGTGCCGGACTGGCCGCGCGAGAACGTCCCGTCCGGGCCGACCGCGAGGTTGGAGAAGAGCGCCGTCTCCGTCGTGTGCGCCGTCCCGCGGTCGATGTTCTTGATGGCGCCGAACGCGACGTCGAGGGCAGCGCCGGACCCGTCGCCCCCGGCAGGGATGTCCCAAGTCAGGGCCGCGTCGCCCACGAGCCGCTCGCCGCGGGCGGCTCCGGTGGCGGGCGTTCCCACCATGATGCCGAGCCAGGTCGCGCTCCCGGCCGGACGGGTTCCCGTGAGCTCGCCCAGGGCAATTCCGTACCAGACCTCGACCGTGCCCTCGTCGCCGGTCTGGCGCTCGTTCAGGATCGCGAACGAGCTGTCCTCCAGCCAGGCGCCGAGACTGGCAAGGTCCGCGCCCGTGTGATTCGAGGACTCCCAGACGAGCGTGATGCCGTGCCTCTCGCCGATGGCGGTGGGAGCGCCCTGCCGGAGCGGAGTATTGGCGAGATCGATGGTATCGACGGCGCCGGACAGCGGCTCGGTCACGGTGCACTGCGTGCCGCTGCATTGCGTCAGGAGACGAAAAGTCGGGATCTCCGCGTCGCCCGTCTCCCCGTGCATCGTGGACAGGATCAGGGAATCCGAGCGCGCCAAGATCTCTGCAGGGCGGTACTGCGCCTGCGGCGACTCGGGCGGCGCCGTCAGGCCGATCAGCTCCCGGATGTCGGCGGTGGTGGGCGCCCGTTCGGACGCGGAGTCGCTGCCGCCGCAGGCCGCGAGCATGAGGGCGGCGGCCAGCGCCGGGCCGCACGAGGAACGGTGCTTCATTTCGGTCTCCCCTGGTGCCGGGAGCCGGAGAGTGGCTCCCGGCGACGTGCGCACCCGCCTCGGACCCCCCGACGCCATTCCGCGGCCGCCATCCCGAACGGGATGCCCTACTGCCGTTGCACGCCGAAGGCGCCGACGATGTCGGACTGCTCGAAGATGCCCGCCGCCTCCGCGTGGCCGGGACCGTGGAAGCCGCCCTGGATGCGCGTGCCCGCCTCGCCGCGCGAGAACGTCCCGTCCGGGCCGACCGCGAGGTCGGAGAAGATCACCGTCTCGATCGTGTGCGCCGTCCCGCGATCGATGTTCTTGATGCCGCTGAACGCCGCATCAAGGCCGCCGGCGGCCATGTCGTAGTTCAGCGCCGCGGTCCCCACGAGCGGGTCGCCCTCTGCGTGCCCCGCGGTGGGCGTTCCCACCATGATGCCGAGCCAGGTCGCGGACCCTGTCAGCGGGCGGTTCGTAAGGCTTCCCAGGGCGAGCGCATAGGTGTGGCTGGACTCCACCTCGTCCCCGATTAGGCGATCAGCGAAGAGCCCGAATGAGCCGTGCTCCATCCAGGCACCGAGCGAGGTGCGGTCCACGCCCATGTGCTGCCCGGTTTCCGACAACAGCGTGATGCCGTACGCGGAGCCAATGGCCTCGGCATCGCCCCGCACGATCGGGGAGGCGGCCAGGTCGAAATTATCGATCGCGCCGGTGACGGGATCGTGCAGCGCGCAGCGCGAGCCGACGCACGCCGTCAGCAGCCGGAATCCGCGGGTGTCGTCCGGGCCGGCGACTTCCACGTGCATCGTCGACAGGATCAGGGAATCGACGCGTGCGGAATGCTCCCGTTGGCGCGCCTGCTGCGCCGCCGCCGTCTCGACCGGCGCCGACAGGCCGGTAAGGTCCCTGATTTCGCCCGGCGAGAGCGCCGGCATCGATCCCGAACCGCCGCCGCAAGCGGCGAGGAAAAGGACAGCCCCGACGGCCAGTGCGCAAACGGGATGGCATGTCATGCTGGTCTCCGCGATGGCCGTGAACCGGCAGTCGGCTCTCGGTCGGCAGCGCACCGTCCGCCTCACGAATCCTTCCCCGCCTTCACGGCGTCCCGCAGCGGCTTGCCGGCCCTGAGCGTCGGCGTGGTCGACGCCGCGATCTTCACGCTCTCGCCGGTCCGCGGATTGCGTCCCGGGCGCGTCGGGCGGCTTCGCGTGCCGAAGATCCCGAAGCCCGGGACCCGCACCTCCTGGCCGCTCGCCAGCCCCTCGGCGATCACCTCGAACACGGCGTTCACATTCTCCGTGGTCACCGGTATTTCCGCTCCCGTCCGAACGGCCACTCGGCCGGCAATCTCGGCTTTGTTCATTCGTCGTCTCCCTGCGTCGTCGCGTTCTCCGAACGCTTGGTTTGTCTGTCCGCACTGGCTTCTTCCGGGCGATTCGTGCGAGCCGCGTCCGCGACGGCCCCCATGACCGCCCGGGCCGCTTCCGCTCTGCGCATTTCATCCCTCCGCCGCCCGGCCGCCGCGGTTCCGTTCACCGAACGGCGCACTACGGATCTCCGGACGGGTCCGCCGGGGCGACGAACGCCCCGACGATCACTGCCTCGCTCCCGTCGCTCTCCGAGAACACCGCCGAACTGAACCCCGCAACGAGACGGGGCTCGCCGCTCACGTTCGGGATGTTGGAGAAGAGTCCCCCCCCAGAAGCCCTCGGTGCGTACTTGCATCCGCCCGGGTTGTCTCACTGCGATGTCGGCGGCCTCAAAATTGCCCTCCGGACCGATCGCGGCCGCGCCCAGGTGCAGTTCGTAGTCCGCGATCAGGGCGCGGCCGTCCGGCGCCTCGTCCCCGAGCACGGTCCCGAAATGCGCGCGCCCGGCGGCGAGCTCGCCGACGCAGCCGATGCATCCGCTGAGCGTCCGGCTCCGGAAATCCGCGCTGAGCGTGATTGTTCCCCGGTACTCCTCGACCACGGCGGCGTCCCGGTCGCCCGCCGGGACGTAGCGATAGGCGCCGCCGACGCTGCCGGTGTAGGTCGCCTCGCCCGCGAGCGGCAATTGCGGCGGGTTCGCCGGATCGATCTCCGGCCTGTCCACGATCGCGTATTGCTCGGAGTCCGCGAGGCTCAGCTCGGGAAGATGCTGGCCGGGGAACTGGATCCACCACCCGGCCATCAGGTAGTCGGCCGGACTACCCGGGTCCCAGCTCACCAGGGCGTGGGCGAGGGTCGTCCCGGTCTCCGCGTCCTTCAGGAAGGTCCAGTCGCGCGCCTCGTGGCCGGGGATGGGCGTCTCGCCCGGCCGCGTCCCGATGGCATCGTCCGTCGTGTTGACCGATGCCTCGCGGCCGTCCTGCAGCGTCAGGAACATCCGCAGGCGCGGGCCGGAGAACTCGCTGTTCCGCTCGAACGCGATTTCGCCATCGCCGTCCTGCATCGCCGTCCCCGGCGGGCCAGCCGTCCCGCAGGCGGTCAGGGCCCCGGTCATCAGCGCGGGCAACAGGGGACCGTCGCGCGCATCCGCCCAGTCATGGTCGTCAGTCCGTTCACCGCGCTGTTGGCCTTTCGTCTTCGGCCAACCTACTGACTATTGAATAAACTATGCGTATCTGATGTGGTCGATATTCTATCGTTTCGATAACCACGTCAGCAGTGTCATCGCGCCCGGGCTGCATTGCGCGCGCATCCCTCTGCGACCGTCCCTTGCCGCGAGACCGGGCCGGCTACGTCAGGCTGCCCGAACCCGGTCGGGCTCGCCCCGGCGCGGGGAGGGAGGGAACCTTGAACGGGACCGGCGAACCTACACGCGAGACCGAGGCCCGGCGCCAGCGCATCCGGGCGCTCAGCACGGCGATCCTGCGCATCTGCGCGAGATTGAACGTCGCCACCGTCCTGCAGTAGGCAGCCGACAGTGCCAGCGCGCTCAGCGTCGTACGCTGCGGCGTCATCACAACCATCAGCGAGACCGGCGAGGTGCGCGACTTCGTTTCCTCCGGCTTCACCGGGGAGGAGCACCGCCGGTTCCGCGAGTGGCCGGACGGGCGGGGCGTCCTGATGCTGGTCAACGGGACGCCGATCGGCGACGAGGACGGCAGGGTCGTACCGGCGGTTGCCGCCATGCAGGACCTGGCGCCGTGCCAGCTACTCGAGCGGCAGCGGGCGGTTCGCATCCAAGACGCCATTGATCGGCTACCGGCCTTGCAGGCAAGTCCTGACGCGGGCCTCGATGACCGGCCGGCCGGGAGTGGGCGTCCGGAAGAGCGGTCGATCATGGAGGTCCGGTGTCAGGCGGGCCATCCGGCAAGTGTCTTGCGGAGCCCCAAGAATCACCCCACACATATACGATGTATACATTAGTCGCACTGATGCACTGTTTTAGTTATGCAGTGCATACGATCTGCTGCCGGTTTCTCTCCGTCATCGCATGTTCACACCCAACTGGTCATCGCCCCTGCTGAAGCTGCGTCGAGCCGGCCGCGCACGGGACCTGCGACGCCAGTGGGCCGCTACCGCCAAAGGTGTCGTCGTGGTCGGTTTGCTGCTGCTCCTTCTATTGGTCGCGTACGAGATTGCGCTGCACCTTCTTTACGACCTGAGAAGCCATCTTGGCTACGGGGAATAGCATTCGCGTTGCGGAAGGTGTCCAAGGGGGTGACCGGTGTTGCGGCCGCCGGTTTCGCGGCAAGAGGGGCACGCCATGCAAGTTCGCCGACTTTCGCGATCGACCGCCCGGTCGGAGCGGCCGTCATCGCACCGACGACCTGACCCGGCGCCGTGTGCCCGCGCCGCTCCCGCCACGCCTTCGCCACCTTGCCGGCGTCGCGCACTGCGGCCGCGTCCACAAGGTCGGCGACCCTCGTGCCTTTGTCTGCCAGGCGCTCCGTCGCCGGATCACCGTCACGTCCCGCCCCCGGACGAAACCCCCAACGCAAGTCGCGGGCCAATCGGCTGCGCCGACGTTACGCCTGAGATGACCGCAACCCTGCAGGAGGCAGCCACCGTGTTGAAACGAACGATAGCCATCGCGGCCTTGTTGACGATTGGGATGGTGCCGGGCCTGCCGGGCAGCTTCGCAGCCGCCCAGGGCCAGGCGCCGGACAACGAGTACTGGTGGCCGAACCGGCTGAACCTCGATCCCCTGCGCCAGCACTCCCGGGCATCGGTTCCGCCGGGCGGGGACTTCGACTACGCCGAGGCGTTTGAGAGCCTGGACCTGGATGCGGTGAAAGCCGATCTCGGGGAGCTGATGACGACGTCCCAGCCCTGGTGGCCGGCGGACTTCGGTCACTATGGTCCGCTCCTCATCCGCATGGCCTGGCACAGCGCGGGCACCTACCGGACCATCGACGGCCGCGGCGGGGCGGACTGCGGCCTGCAGCGCTTCGCACCACTCAACAGCTGGCCCGACAACGCCAACCTGGACAAGGCGCACCGGCTGCTCTGGCCGGTCAAGAAGAAGTACGGCCGCAGGATTTCCTGGGCCGACCTCATGATCCTCGCTGGTACGGTGGCCATGGATTCGATGGGGTTCGAGACGCTGGGCTTCGCCGGCGGCCGCATCGACGCGTGGCAGCCCGAGGACGTGAACTGGGGCCCCGAAGGCGAGTGGCTGGCTGCCGACCGCCGCAATGAGGAGGGAGAGCTGGATCCTCCCTTCGGCGCCACCCAGATGGGTCTGATCTACGTGAACCCCGTGGGTCCGGGCGGCAATCCGGATCCGCTGGCGGCCGCGCACGCCATCCGCGAGGCGTTCGGCCGCATGGCGATGAACGACGAGGAGACGGCCGCGCTGATCGTCGGGGGGCACACCTTCGGCAAGGCCCATGGTGCAGCGGACCCGTCCCGGTACGTGGGCCCCGAACCGGAAGGAGACGCCATCGAGGCGCAGGGTTTCGGCTGGCGGAACCGCTTCGGCGACGGTCATGGCGCCGACACGATCACCAGCGGACTGGAAGGCGCGTGGACGCACAGTCCCGCCGCCTGGACCCACAACTTTCTCGAGAACCTGTACGCGTTCGACTGGGTACAGACGCGAAGCCCGGCCGGCGCCATCCAGTGGGAGCCGGCCGAAGGGGAGGCCTCGGACTGGGTGCCGGATGCCCACGATCAGGCCGTGCGGCACGCACCCATGATGCTCACCACCGATCTCGCGCTGAAGGAGGACCCCGCCTATCGGAAGATCACGTCGCGCTGGCTCGAGCATCCGGACGAGCTCGCGGACGCGTTTGCCCGCGCGTGGTTCAAGCTGACGCATCGCGACCTGGGTCCGACCTCACGCTACCTGGGCGATGACGTGCCCGGCGAGACGTTCGTGTGGCAGGATCCCATCCCCGCAGTGGATCACCCCCTGATCGACGCGCGGGATGCGGCCGCACTGAAAGCCGACATTCTCGCCTCCGGGCTGTCGGGCGCCGAACTGGTCCGGGCCGCCTGGGCGTCCGCGTCCACGTTCCGCGGGACCGACATGCGCGGCGGCGCCAACGGCGCGCGCATCCGTCTCGCACCCCAAAACGGGTGGGCCGCCAACGATCCGGAGGAACTGACGCGGGTGCTGGAGACCCTCGAGACCGTCCGGCGTGCATTCAACGCGGCGCAGTCGGGCGACAAGCGGGTCTCGCTTGCCGACCTGATCGTCCTGGGCGGGGCCGCCGCCATCGAGCGGGCCGCGGCGGAAGCCGGGTTCGAGGTGGAGGTGCCGTTCATGCCGGGCCGCATGGACGCGTCCCCGGAGCAGACCGACACCGCCTCCTTCGCCCTTCTTGAGCCGAAGGCGGACGGGTTCCGGAACTTCTTCGCCGACGGCAACGCC
Organism: Alphaproteobacteria bacterium; assembly: GCA_022825235.1. GTDB lineage: Bacteria > Pseudomonadota > Alphaproteobacteria > TMED109 > TMED109 > VXPW01. Next base: position 54,177 of record JAJDYI010000080.1, read on the forward strand.
CGTTCGCCGGCGGACATGCTGGTGGAGAAGGCAGCGCTGCTGACCCTGACGATCCCGGAGATGACGGTGCTCGTCGGCGGCATGCGTGCGATGGGCAGCAATGCCGGGGGCTCGGCTCACGGCGTACTGACGGATCGCCCCGGAACGCTGAGCAACGACTTCTTCGTCAATCTGCTCGATATGGCCACGCAGTGGTCGGAGTCGTCCACCGAGGGGCTCTACCAGGGTCTTGATCGGGCGACGGGCGAGCGCAAATGGACAGCGACGGCGGTCGACCTGATCATCGGCTCGAACTCCGAGCTACGCGCGGTCGCCGAGTACTACGCCACCGACGACGCGCAGGCAGCGTTTCTGGAAGACTTCATCGCGGCATGGGCCAAGGTGATGACCTTGGACCGTTTCGATCTCGAGCGGTCGTGACAGGGCCGATGCCGGCGGCGGGCGTCCAGCGCTTCCAGCCAGGCGGGGAGCGATCATCGCGTGATGGCGCCGATCTGAGCCGCAGGACCTGGACGGCGGGCCCCAAACCCGCCGCTCGCTCCAGAGTTCTCCCGTGCCGCTCGGCCGTCCAAGGCGGGCCTCCGTGGACATGGCGATCAGGCTGTCGAAGGCGTTCGGCCCCGACGCCGCCTGGGCGTTCTCCCCGGCCTTCCGTGGCACGCCGATTCGCCAACAGGGCATGGAAGCCGGCAGCTTCGTCATCGCCGATAAGGCCGATGGCGAAACGTTCACCGTCGAGGACGAGGAGGTGCTGGCGCTGTTCGCCTCCCAGGTCACGGCGGCGATCGCCGGCAGGCGCACCGCGCCGACAAGGGCGGCACGGATGGGTGGGACCCGTGCAGGCCGCTGAGGGCAGCGCTCCAGGTCAGGTTGATCGAGGCAGGTGGCGCTCGGCCGGCACGGGGTGGTCGCCGCCGAGGAAGCGCGGAAGCGGGGCGCGGAGGTTCTGGCGCGCATCCGGGCGGGAGAGGACCCGGAACCCCAGGCGAGAAAGAACGGCGCGCCGACGGTGGCCGATCTCGCGGAGCGCTACCTGCGCGAGCATGTGGCCGTGCGCTGCAAGCCGTTGACGCTCAGGAACTACCGCCGCGTGATTCAGAAGAACGTGCTGCCCGTACCCGGCCGGATTCCGGTGGCGGATTTGGAGCGCCGGCACGTGGCCGAGCTCCACTACCAGTTGCGCAGAACGCCAGTGTCGGCGAACGATGCGGTGAACGCGCTGTCGCGGATGCTCAACCGGGCGGACGCATGGGGGATGGTGCCTCCTGGCAGGAATCCGTGCCGCGGGATGCGCAAGTACCGCACGCGGCGGCTCGAGCGCTTCCTGACGGAACGCGAATTCCGCCGCCTCGGCGAGACGCTGGAGGCACTGGAGGCCGAAGGCGAGGTCCCGGTCCATGCGGCGGCGGCGCTCCGTCTCCTGATGCTCACCGGCTGCCGCCGCGGCGAGATCGTTGGGCTGAGGTGGGCGGACGTGCGGCTCGACCGGAGCGAGATCCAGTTCGCGGATTCCAAGACGGCACCCCGTACGGTTTCGCTGTCGCCGCCGGCGGTTCGGGTGCTGGCTGACCTGCTGCGCCCGGCGGGCAACCCCTGGGTGGTCGCCAGCGCGAAGCCGGGCGCGCGTCTGCCGCACATCACCTACTACTGGTACCGGGTACGAAAGTGCGCCGGGCTCGAGGATGTCAGGCTGCATGACCTGCGCCACAGCTTTGCTTCCCGGGCGCTGGCGCTCGGCGAGCCGCTGCCGATGATCGCCAGGCTGCTGGGCCACAGCAAGATCCAGACCACCCCGCGCTATGCGCACCTGGCGCGCGACTCGGTCGGGGACTCCGCCGACCGGGTTGCCGCCAGCATCGCGGCGGACATCCTGCCGCCCAACCCGCCGCGGCCACAGCAGCGATGAGACGGCATTCGGCGGGTGTGCGGCGCCGGGCGGGGGCGGCACGCCGCCGCGTCCGGCGCGAATGTGACGGATGCCAGTCAGTCCGTTGCGACCGATTTGGTGGTCAGTTGGTTGTGTTCGTCGTGTTCGGCGGTTGCGCTTCGGTGGCAAGAGCAGATACACCCCCGCCCGGCGCCAACACCAGCCGTGCAGAGTCACCGGGGCGCCGGACCGCGACCTGCCGCCGCTCGGCCTCGCGTCGGCTGACTACCGGGAGAGCCAGGATCCTGGCGACGGTAAGCTCCCGGACCTTGGAGCCGATCTCCTCGTTCCTGAGGTCGGGTTCCACGCGGATACATGCCGCTTCAAGCGCGGTGTGCACTTCCTTACCTGTAGCCGTCCGCATCGCTCGTGATTGTCGCCACAACGACCTGGCGGGGCGCCAGCCACATTGGCAGCTTGCCCGTGTAGGGCTCGCTCAAGATGCCGCTGAAGCGCTCGAACGATCCCGGGTTGGCGCCGTGAAGCCTCACGGGCCGGCGGCGGCGGTGTAGATCGCGTCGAGGCATTCCTTATGCGGGCTGTCGCCTCATGGGTGGTTTCCGTATACCAGCGCTCGTTGGAGTTACTTGGACGGCTCCCCGGCGAGGCGAGAAACGATGCAGGTCCGAATCCTGATTTGAGGGAGACCTCGATGTCGCGCCGACCCGCTTGGGCGAAGAAAGATGCAACCAGGCCCTAGTCTGGCCGTGATTCGAGCCATCGTGCCGCGCGTTCCGGGTCTCCGCCTCGACCGCGTTGCTTGAGGAATGCGGCCGCATCCTTCGCACCCACCTTTTCGGCCAGGGCGCATGCGATGAACTGGTTCAGCGAGACGCCTTCTTGTCTTGCCCAGTCTTCAACTGCCCTCTTGAGCGATCTGGGCAGATTCAGCGAGACTCTTGCCTTCATGATGAAATTCTCCTCAATGCCTGAGCAGGGGTCCAGAGGGCAAGCCCGAATCGCCCAGGCGCCTCTCCGAAGTCCTTGATGTTGTATGTCACGATGGCTGTAGCCTCGGCATTGACAGCGGTCTCTAGCACCATCTCATCAGCAGGATCACGCAACTGAGGTCGCCAAAGAAAGTACATCTCGACCGGTACTACCGTTCGGGCCACATCGGTCAGGAAGGCCTCGATTTCGGGCCTGCTGATTCGGGTGTCCAGCAGAAAGTCAGCCCGCCCCAAGACGTCCTCGTATTCATAGAACAGTGGTACTGAGCAGCACCAATGGAACCGTCCGCGAAACGCAGTGACCAAGAGCGGGTTGCTGGGTCCAGACCGGCTACGTACGCCAGCCACGACTACGTTCGTGTCCAGAACAAGCCTCATGCACCATATATAATGTAACGCTATATATGGCGCAATTACTGTCGCTCCGGTGAATCAGGGCCATGGATTGCCAGTTCCTTGCAATGGCGATGACGGGCTCTACGTGTCCCGCAGATGTGACATCTGCTGGGGCGCTGATGTCACACCAGCCACAATGCTGAGTACCCGTCGCAAGGATATGACCGTGAAATGTCGTCACTGAGGTGCAGTAGGCAAAGGAACAGCCCGTCTGCGAACCGGTCGTGGCGGTCGCAGCTGCAAGTGTGCTTGGCCGGTCAGTCCGTTCCGGGCGCTGCGCTTGGGGTGGTGTCCGGCGGCTGGGCTTCGGCAGCCAGGCCGGAGACGCATGCGTCCAGCGCCAACACCGGCCGTGCGGAGTCACCGAGCCGACGAACTGCGATCTGGCGCTGTTCGGCCTCGCGTCGGCCGACCACCAGAAGGACCGGGACCTTGGCGAGGGAGTGTTCGCGGACCTTGTAGCCGATCTTCTCGTTGCGGAGATCAAGTTCCGCGCGGAGGCCGGCGCCATCGAGCGCGGCGTGCACCTCCCGGGCGTAACCGTTGGCGTCGCTGGTGATCGTTGCGACGACGACCTGGCGGGGCGCCAGCCACAGCGGCAGTTTGCCGGCGTAGTGCTCGATCAGGATGCCGATGAAGCGCTCGAAGGAGCCGAGGATGGCGCGGTGCAGCATCACGGGCCGCCGGCGCTCGCCGTCGGCGGCGGTGTAGCTCGCGTCGAGGCGCTCGGGCAGGACGAAGTCCACCTGCAGGGTGCCGCACTGCCAGCTCCGCCCGATCGCGTCGGCCAGCACGAATTCGAGCTTGGGTCCGTAGAACGCGCCCTCGCCGGGATTGTGCGCGACCGCGAGCCCTGTCTCCTCGACGGTGCCCTGGAGCGCCGCCTCAGCCCGGTCCCAGACCGCATCGTCGCCTGCCCGCACTTCGGGACGGTCCGCGAACTTCACGAGCACGTCCTCGAAGCCGAAGTCGCGGTAGATCGACCGCAGCAGGCGGATGAAGCTCCCGGTCTCGGCGGTGACCTGGTCCTCCGTGCAGAAGATGTGCGCGTCGTCCTGGGTGAAGGCGCGCAGTCGCATGAGGCCGTGGAGAGCGCCCGAGGGCTCGTAACGGTGGCAGCAACCGAACTCGGCCATGCGGAGCGGGAGGTCGCGGTAGCTCTTGAGCCCCTGCTTGTAGATCTGGACGTGGCCCGGACAGTTCATGGGCTTGAGGGCGAGGGTGCTGCCACCCGCGTCCTCAGTTTCGGCGACGAACATGTGCTCTCGGAACTTTTCCCAGTGCCCGGAGCGCTCCCAGAGCGTGCGGTCGACGAGCTCAGGCGTCTGGACCTCATGGTAGCCCTCGGCCTCGAGGCGGCGGCGCATGTAGGCGCGGACGGTGCGGTAGAGCGTGGCCCCGCCCGCGTGCCAGAACACCGCGCCCGTGGCCTCCTCCTGGAAGTGGAAGAGCGCCATCTCGCGGCCCAGGCGTCGATGATCGCGACGGGCTGCCTCCTCGAGGCGCGCGAGGTGCGCGTCGAGCTCCTTCTGCGTGCGCCAGGCCGTGCCGTAGACGCGCTGGAGCATTGCGTTCCGCGAGTCGCCCCGCCAGTAGGCGCCGGCGAGCCGGGTGAGCTTGAAGGCGGTGCCGAGCTTCCCGGTCGAGGGGAGGTGCGGGCCGCGGCAGAGGTCGACGAACGCGCCCTGGCGGTAGATCGTGATCTCCTCGCCGTCGGGCAGGTCGCGGATGATCTCGGCCTTGTAGTGCTCGCCGATCGATTCGAAGTAGCTGACGGCGTCGTCGCGGTCCCAGACCTCGCGGGTGATGGGCTCGTTCCGCGCCACGATCTCGCGCATCCGACCCTCCATCGCCTCCAGGTCGGCCGGCGTGAATGGCTCGTTGCGGGCAAAGTCGTAGTAGAAGCCGTCCTCGATCGCGGGGCCGATGGTGACCTGAACGTCGGGGTAGAGCTCCTTCGCGGCCTCGGCGAGTGCGTGGGCGGCGTCGTGGCGGATGAGCTCCAGGACCTCGGGGCTCGCGTCCTTGCCGGTCACGATTTCGATGGCGCCGTCCTCGGTGATGGGGCGTGCGAGGTCGCGGAGGCTGCCATCGAGGCGGACCGCGAGCGCGGCCTTCGCGAGACCGGGCGAGATTCCGGCCGCGACGTCGTGGCCGGTGACGGGGCACGGGTAGGTGCGCTTGGCACCGTCAGGGAACGCGAGCGTGACGGATTCGGACTGGGCAAGCACGGGCCGGGTCCAACGGTTGCGGGATGCCGGAAGATGATCTGTGCGCGACGCGGGGTCAACCGGTCATGCCGGTGCGGGCCCGGTTGCCTTGCCCGGCAAGCGCGGGCCGGCTGAGCCGATTCTCACCCACCGTAGCCACCCCGGCAGCGACCCCCGGAGCGAAGCGGCGCGATCAGGTTGATGCCGGCAGGTGCCCTTTCGCGACTGCTCCGTGGTCGATCCCCTCGACGGTGGCTTGTCCGCAGGGCGTCAGTGCTTGGTTTGGCCGTGTTCGCGCGTCGGAGTGGAGCGATGATGGTACCGCTTGAGCGAAGAACCTCGAGCACGTTCCAGCGCCCTGGGAGGCCGGGTCGCTCCGGCCCGGCATCCTCGCCGAGCGACCCCAGCGCACGGTGATCGATGATGAACAATGTCGGCGAATCGCCGTAACCATCGAACGGCACCAACGCCTGCACAACACGGCACAGGGGCTGTCAGACCAGCGTCAGTCCAAGCGTGATCAGTCCGTCCTGGTGACCGAGCCCCTGACCGTCCGCCCAGCTCTACACCTTTATCCCCACACCACCGCAGGTGGTCGCCTCTCGGCAGGGGCATTGGTCACGGTCTCCCGGTGACACGAGCCACCTGCCGGGCCATGCAGGCTCAGAACGTTCGCCGCCAGCCCGCGAGAACCGTGAGACGCGAATCTTCGGAAGCGCCGTGTTCGGGATCGTGGCTCCAGATGAGCCCGAGGCGCAGGGATCCGCCTGCCAGCGGTTTCTCCCACGCCACGGCGAGATCGATCTGTCGCGCATCGGGCGCGAGGTCTGAGGCGAAAGACGTGTGGAGGACCCGCCCGAGCTTGGTTCGCGCCACCGGAACCGTCAGCGACACCCGGCCGCGCTCGACGCGGAGGGGCTGGGAGAGAGACACACTCACCAAGTCCTGATTCGGCAGGGCGGCGCGGGCACGGAGCTCGAACGCGCTGGTCGTCAGGGCCGAAAACCCGTCGATGAGCCCGCCGTGCGCCTGTGGCCGCACGCGTCCCCATTCCGCGCCGGCACTGAGCTGCCACGCGCCAATTCGCACGTCTCCCACGAGCCGCCCGAAGACGATGTCCGCCGTCAACGCCCCGAAGGCCCCCTCGCCCTCGCCCCCGAGAATGGTTCCGTCTTCGGAGACCCACCCGATGCGAAGGCCGAGCGGAGCACCCTCGGGACGCCAGCCGAGCGCCCAGCCCGCCGCCCCGCGACCGTGGTTGTGCCGGTTGGATTGGAATACCGAGGCGGCAACGCCCTGCCGGGTCGGGAGCGTCGCCATCGCCCCGCCTTCGGCCAGCGAGAGGTGCCCGCCCGCAGTGTCCGCCGGCGTGAGGAGCGTCCGCGCTCCCGGTCTCCATGGGTCGCGGCCGGGGGAATCAGCCAGGAAACCCCGGATCGTGGCATCCAGCCTCGGGCCCGGTGCCGGTGCGATGAAATCCCCGATTCGGTACCAGAACGGCGCACCCAGATCGTCCAGGGCCATGATTTCGTGGCTCAGGCCCGAGAGACCCGGCCCGTCGCCGAACGGTGTGCCGAGGCTGAAATGCGTCGTGCCGAGGCCGAACCCGGCCTGGCTCTCGTTCGGGCCGATCGGGACTTCGAGGATGCCGACGGGGTGCGTGGCGGCGGCGAGGTCGAGCTTGCCCCGGCCATAGATGGCGCGTTCCGAGAAGACGCCCGTGTTGTCGGCAGTTTCCAATATCCGCGTCACCAGCTCCTCGTTCGCGAGCTGGTCCCGGAAGAGCTGCTTCATGACCGCGAAACTGCCGCTCACCACTGGTGCGGCGAAAGACGTCCCGCCGCCGGTCCCGACGGACCGGAGAGGCGCGCCGGTAACGGGGTGCGGGCCGAAATAGGCGTAACGGACATCAGTTCCGGGCGCCGCAATACAGTAATCCGCCGCGACGCCGCAGCGGTTGGAAAACGAGGCGATGGTCTCATCGCTCGGCTTCAGCGGAATCTCGTCGGCGGGCGCCAGTGCGACGACGGCGACCGTGTGCCCCTGGAGTTCCGGGATGCGCGCGGCGAGACCGGCCATCACCGAGGGTGAGACCGCGTCAAGTGCGCCGGTCTCGCAGTTGGGGACGGACGGGCCGCACGTATTCGCGTTGGAGTTGCCTGCGGCCCAGACGAGAATCGCCTTCTCGCTGGCGCCGTCCTGCGCCAGGGCGGCGATGGTCTGCGGGAGGCTGGCGCGAAGATCCGCCTCGCTGTAGTCGGCGATGAGGCCCTGGTAGCCGAAACTCAGGTTCAGGATGTCGACGCGCCGCTGGCCGTCCCGCCAGGTGAGCGCCTGGTTGAAGTCCCGTGCCGAATGGGCGTCGGCGCGGGCCAGACCCTCGAGCGAGATCGGGGTGTAAGTGCCGTCGCCCTCGCCCAGGGGGATCGCGAACATGGCGATGTCGGCGCCCCAGGCGACGCCGTGGGGAACGGTAGCGATGGGCAGGCTCCGGCGGCCGGCGACGATGCTCGCGACCGCGGTACCGTGTGAAGACCGCGTAATGCCCGTCTCGTCCGCCGCGCCTTCCAGCAGCACTTCGCTGACGATGGATCCCGCGACCAACGGGTGGAACCGATCGATGCCGGTGTCGATCAGGCCGATGGTCACGCCGGCACCCGGCGCCGAATCCGCGCCCTCGAGTAGCTCGACGTGGGCGTAGGCCCGGTCTGCACTGATGGACCCGAGGCCCCACTGCGCCTCGAACTGGACATGCTCGGCGTAGTCCCGGGCCAACTCCTGCGCCTTCGCATCGAAATCTTCGGCCGATACGCAGGTTCCGTCGTGCAGCCTGATGCATGCGCCATCAGAGGACGGGGCCGAATCATGCAGCGGCCCCGGCAACGCAGCTTCGGCAATGGTCGCGGCTCGCTGCGGCTCCGCCGCTGACGGCGAACAGGAAGCTCGCACCGAAAAGACTGGCGCAGGTCACGCTCCGTCGGTACCGGGACGCACGAAGGGCGCCCCCTTCCCGGTTGTCAGCCGCGGGCGAACGCTTCCTTGCGCCGGGAGCCGGCCTGACGTCTCCACGTTTCCCGAAACGGCGCTCTGGCACCCGGCACGGAGGGTCGGTGGCGACGGGCCGGCCGGCCGGGGTGTCCAGACTGGGCGAGGCGGAAGCCCTCTGGCGGTTGGCGGTCACGGCGGTGGAATTCCGGTACGCCGAGCAACGTCGAAGCTCCGACAAGCTGACTGAACAGGGCAGCAGGATGACGGACATCCTGCCCGCCAGTTGGCCGAGGGCGCTGGCTGTCAGAATCTTCACCGCGCCGACGCGGTGGCGTCCTGCATGTTCCATGTTCTAGAAGTTCCAGCCGAAACCGACCTGCCCGGCGTATTCAGCGTCGCCCGACACGAGGCCGCCGACCCTGACACTTGCCTCGACGGCGAAGCGGTCCTTGCGAAACGTCCCACTGAGCCCGGCCAGGAGGCGGGTCCGAGGAAGCACCGATTCGAGCGTTTCACCGGAAACGTCGACGGTCGTTCTCGGCCCGCTGAGTATCTGCACGATGTCGAGCGATCCGCGCAGCGACAGCGAGGCACCGTGCCATTCCCGGGCATCCGCGGTCCCGGCGACCACGCCCGCACCGCCGGTGACGCGGGAGTCTTCGCCCACCGAAATGCGCGAGGCCGCGGGATCGGTGAAGCTGTCCACATCCAGATCCGAACGTCGGATCCAGGCGCGCGGTGTCAGCCGCACGTTTTCGTTCAGTGCCACGTGGCGGCCAGCTTCGAGGTACATCGTGTCGACGTCTGCGTCGATGCCAGTGGCGAGACGACCCGCCATGCTCGCGTCCAGGTCCGACGTGTAGGTCGCGCGCGAGAAACGCCCGACCGCGTAGAGGGCGTCCGGCCGGTCCAGGGCGAAGCCGAAGGCCACGCCCGACCCGCGGACCGCGATCCCGCCCCCGCCGGACGGTGATGTCACGTCCGCAGACCCCTGGAGACGGCGCGCCGAGACCAGGACGGCGGCATGCTCGCCGAGCGGGAGCGCGAGCCCCGCCTCCACCGCCGAGCGGCGGAAGGCGGCGTCCGCACCGACGCTCGCCTGGTCGGGCTCAAAGGATTCCCGGCCGCCGGTGAGGCGGACCCATGTGGGTGAATCCGGCACGGTGACGGGTGCCTCCCGCAGGCCGGGAGCGTCAAGCCTGAGCAGGAAGCCCGGCAATGCCTCGTAGACCGCGGCCCTCGGGGCGTGGAGTTCCACGAGCGAGAACACCCGGGCCGCGGCGATTTCCGATGCGACGATGGTCACGTTCCGTGCCCCGTTCGGGACCGCCCGGCCAGTGACGCCCGATGCGCCTTCGTGGAGCACGACGCCGTTCACGACGACGGTGGTTTCGCCCCCGTCATTGCGGATGAAGTGGTCGCCGATGACCTCCGCCACCCGGCGTTGGTCGAGATTCATGTCGACGCGGAGCGAGGACGCATGACCCGCCGCGCGGACAGCGACACCCGAAGCCGCCCCGAGGCTCCCTCTCGGGCCGACGACGACGGCGCCGCCACCAGCAAGAAAAATGCCCGCCCCCTCGCCCGAGCCGCCCACCACCGGACCGTTTACCAGAATGGTCTGGTCGCGGTGGCCGTCATCGTCCACACCCGCAGCATGTCCCGCCATGACGGCGTGGTTCAGACGGCCGATCCGGATACCGTTCGCATGCGGACCGGTGGCGCGCACCGAGCCCTTGTCCACGACGATCCGGAGCGAGCCTTCGCCGTCGTGTTCGATCGCGATCCCGTCGGCGTGCGCGCCCGCCGTGTCGATGGCGGTGTCCAGCAGGTCGAGCGAGATGGAGCCTTCGCCCTGGTGCACGCCGAACACGCCGCGTGCTTCCGCGCCCTGCGTCGAGAGGGTGCCGTCCCGAATGGCGACGCCGAGATCCCCCTTGCCCGCAAGACCGCCGAGGATGGCGTCCGAGCCTTCTCTCCCCGTGGCAATGGCGGTGTTGTGCGCGTCGATGCTGACGCTGCCCGTGCCCGCGTGCCCGGCGAAGACACCCTCCGCGTAGTGCCCGGCCGTCGTGATATCGAGGTCCCGCAGGTCGACGTCGAGGGCGCCCTCGCCCCAGTGCTGGGCGAGAATGCCCTCCGCCTGCGCGCCGTCGGTCGTGATCGTGGCTCCCCTGGCATCGACGTGTGCGTCGCCGGCGCCCCTGTGGGCGGCGAAGAGGCCTTCGGACTCGCCGCCCGCCGTGGCCACGGTGAGGTCCTCCACGTGCAGGCGGAAGTCGCCCTGGCCTTCGGCGAGCCCGCCGATGCCGTCCGCGTTCGTGCCCGCCGTGGCGATGGCAACCGCTTGCGCGCGGATGTCGAGGAGGCCGCCTTCGCCCGCGTGGACGCCGAGGATGCCATCGGCAACGAGGCCCCCCGTCGAGATGACCGTGTCACGGATGTCGATGGTGAGGGAGCCCTCGCCCAGATGCGCGGCGAGGATGGCGTTGCCGCCCGGACCTACCGTCCGGACGGACGTGTCGCGTACGATGACGTTCGTGTCGCCGACGCCCGCGCGCCAGCTGTGGAGGGCCCAGGAACGTGAGCCCGTCGTCGTGACGCTGCCCCCCAGGATCTCCATGCGCAGCGGCCCCGATGCACCGTAGTGGCCGACGGAGATGCCTCTCGCGTTCGAGGTGACGTCGGCGAAGGACGTGAGCGCGATGGCGCCCGCATAGCCGGTGCCCTGCACGCCCGGCGTGACCCAGACGGCGCCGTGGCGCGGGTTTCCGGGCTCGTCGGGCGGGACGTAGACGTCGTCGCCTGGCACCTCGCGGTCGTAGTGGACCGCGAGATCCTCGCTGAGCCAGATCGTGAAGTCTCCGCTCGCCTCGTCGGGACCGTAGAAGATGTTGCCGTCCCGGGAAGCGTCGTAGTTCGAGGCGGAGCAGACGATTTCCACGCCGGCCTCAGGTGGACCGCATTCATGCTCCGCCCGCGCACCGGATCCAGAGGTGAACAGGACCGCCAGCACGGAAGCCGCGGAGATTTTTCTGACGAGGCCAGCCGGCGGTCGTCCGGTCGCAACGCGGCACGACGACACAATGCAATCTCTGGCGCGCACACGGGCGCGGGTCGACAGATGCATGAGGCGTTTCGCGTACCCCTTCGCTGGTGGGGAGTATCGGATTCGCAACTGCCTGAAATCGAAATCTACACGGGATGCCGCAGTATGGGGTGTTTGAGGCGTGGGGCAATTTCAAACCCTGCCTGCCCGTTTTCGGTCCCAGGCGGTCATTGCGCGGGCTCCGGCCACGCGGTTTCGTCCCACCGGCCGTCGGACCCGGGAGTTTTCCGGACAGTTCTTCGGCGAAGCGAGAAGGCGTGCAAGCCAGCGTCCCCTGCGGGCATGAGGATCCGTGTCCCGAGGCAAGTGGCCCCTGGCCGGAAGGTTGGGTGTAACCGCCGAGCCGCCATTCAGTCGCACGGTCTCCTAAACCGTCATTGGCTCGAGCGAGAAGCTCGGAAACAGGGCGTTGCCCGTACACGCGCTGGATGAAGATGCCACGGCGTTCTACCGGCATCTCGGGTTCGTCGGGTCGGCGATCGATCCCCAGTGTCGATGCGTGGCTGCCGGCGTTTGGCGCGCGAATTCCAGAGACGTCTATGCGCGAGCTTTACCAACGCCGGTCGATCGGCGTGACGTCAAACACGCGGTCGACTGATACCAAGATGCAATGTTCCAGAAAGGCCTGGGCGGCCAGCAATCGATCCCAAGGATCGCGGTGTGCCCATCGTAGGTGGGCGGCGTACTCCGCGTGGTCGTAGGTGATAGCCAATTCCTCGACGGCGTTGCGCCGGAGTGCAGCGCGAAGTTCCTGTGGCGGCAGATCCACGCGCCGTCGCCGGGCCTTGTATTCGATTTCGTAGATCGAGGCCGCGCTGACCAAGACCGTGTTGGTGCTGTTGAGGATCAGTTCCCGGGCGGGTGCCGACAGCTTGGGGTTACCGGTCATCCACCAATAGACGGCGTGACTATCAAGCAGCAGTCTCACGAATCGGCTGGACGTCCCTGCCAGATGCCGAGGTCATCATTGTGATCGCCGGCGTCAAGCGCAGCCTGCTCCGGATCTTCACCATCGAAGAGGTCGTCAGGCAACCGGAGATGCTCAAGCGGCGCAGGTTCCCGATCGCTGGCCCCAACCGGCGGCAGCAGCCGGGCGTGGGGTTCGTGCCCCTTGGTGATCACGATCTCCTCACCGGCCCTGGCCCGCGCCAGAAGCTCGGAAAAGTGTGCGCGGGCTTCGGCAATCTTGTATGTGGCAGGCGGCATGGCAGGATTCGGACTCCCTTTGGGCAACAGTGCGGTCTCTTGCTGTCTCTGACAGGGAATGTACAAGAGGGTTGGTCAAGTGCAAGCGAGAGCCGTGCCGTCCGGTGCGGCGGCGGTCGATGACGGTGCCTTGGCGGCCGTGCGTTCGCGCAACATGCGGGGAGAATCCGGAATGAGAACCAGCCTGACAGCAGGGGTGCTGGCCGCTGTCGTCGGTCTAGCCGGCTGCGGCAGCAGCAGGGCGGTCGATCTGCCTCCGATAGGGAACGGGAACGACGGGCCCCCGGTCTCGATCGCGTGGGGCCCGAGGCTCGCCGAATCGGACCTCTCCGCATTTGCCGGCGCGGACGACGAGTTCGGGAGCGCGGTCGCCGGCGGACTGGCGCGGGCGGCGCGGGCCGCGCCGAACGGTGCGTCGCAATCCTCCCTGGTCGACGCGGAGGGCCGCACGGCCGACGAGGTGTTGGTGCGTGTGGTCCGTGACGTCGACCTGGGCGGCCTCGCGCACGAGATCACGGACGGCGCGCGCTTCATCGTGCAAGTCCCGTTTCCGGCACCCCGCGAGGGATTTGCGCTCGCCGCCTTCACCGGCCTGATCCCCGGCATCGAACCAGACCTCTCCAGCTACCCGCACGAGGTGCTGGGCGTGTGGGCCTGGGAGGAGGAGGGGGAGGCCGGCGCGTTCTGGAGCCGGAGCCCGTCGGTCCCGCCGGTCGACTTCGGCCCGGGCTCCCCGACGGGACGGGCCGTCTACGAGGGTGACGCGGCCGGCGTCCTCGCGGCAGCCGGAACGGCGACGAAGTTCGTGGCCGATGCGCGCCTGGAGGCCGACTTCGAAGGCGGCACGGTGGCAGGTGCGGTGAGCGGTTTCCGCAGCCTGGCGGGCGCAGCGCTCGGCGACCTGTCGGTCACGCTTGGCGAGACCGGGTTTGCCGGCGACGGCGCCCCGTTCGCGGGCGACACCACGGCCGGCAGCACGCCCGGCGGCGGTAAGTGGGGCGGGCGCTGGTCGGATGGCGCAGGACGGGCCATGGGCGGGACGTTCGGTTTCGCGGCGGACGACTCGAGCCTCGCGGTCCTGGGCGCGTTCACCGCCTGTGCGTGCGCATCGGGAACGACCGGGAAATAGCGGTCGACCACGCGCGTCGCAATGGCCGCGGTCTGAGATGTCGGTCGGCTCCGCGGGTTTGGCCACCCCGGCACTGGCTGGCGCGTCCAGGTCAGGGCACGATCCGGCCCCCGGCAGACTTGACGACGTTGGTGGTCAGTGCGGCAGCCGCATGACGTGAGCACCGGATCGCCGGATGATGAAGCAGGCAGTTTCAATGCCGACGCCCCGACGACCGGGGATGCTCAAATCGTCCAGATGGCGGGCTTGCGCCGGCAGGATGAGCTTCAGGAGCCCGAACATGATGGCCGCGTTGGCGACGACCACCCCGGGCGCAAGCCGGTAGCCGGCCGCCGTCAGGTGATGCCCGAGCGCGTCGATCCGTCCCTCAAACGCGGCGACGTCGGCCTTGGTGGCCAGTTGGGCGTCAGCTTGGCTGACGGTCTTGACGATCGCCTCGGCGAGCTTCGGGTCGGCGCCGGCCGCCTTGAGAACCTGGATTGCCGCGTGGGTGTGGATCGTGATGGCCATGGGCAGGTTCCACCTGCTCCCGGCAGGAAGCGCAGCGCGCCGAACAGGATGCCGGTGGCGGTCGCTGCAAGGGTCCCGATCCGGAGCGTCAGCCGTTGCTTGAGCCGGGCCAGGTATGCGCGCCGGTGGGTTCCGGTCATCGGCAGGCGGGCAGGCGCTCCTCGAGGATGGTCTCGATCTGCGTGAGCTTCCTCGCCGACGCGCTCGCCCCCGTGACTGGCGAGCCTCTGCTGTTCAAGGGCGAAGACTTCGCTCCTACCGATGTCGAAGCCGCGTGATCTGCAACCAAGTGTCGTGAGATATCCACGAACTTGAGCCTGCCCGCCCGTTCTTGCCCACGCGGTCCAGGCTACCGCTAGCTCGCCAAGCGCATCCGCTGTCGCCTGCTCGATGTGACAGCGTGGGCCGAACTGCGGGCAGTCGGCGACCGTAACAGGGTCGGCCCGCAAGCCGGGGTCAGGCGCGTCCCGGGTCAGGGTTCCCGCCCCAGGCTGCGCACGGCCTCTCGCAGCAGACGTTCGGTTCCTGCGCCAGGTACTCCAGGTAGCGAGAGCTGTCGAGCGACTTCCGAGCGGCGTCCCGGCGCACGAAGCGCCGCAATTCCGCGCTGAACGCCGGGGAGCGGACGAAGTCCCCCGCCCTCCCTGCGGCGTCCTCCAGCCGTGACGCGGGAATGCGGTGGTCCTGCATCTTCGCCCGCAACAGGTCCGTGCGGATCTCGGTGCCGTTGGCGCGCAGCCAGTGCAAGCCCCACACGTCGCGGTATCGCGGTCGGCTCCGCGTTGCAACGGACGGATCAGATCGTAAGAACGACGCCCCGGAGCCGGGCCTCTTCCCTGACGTCCTTCAGGAGTGACTTGTCGGTTGCGCCGTCGCGCGAGCGCACGATCGTGAAATCGCTTTCGTCAACCCGGTCGCCGAAGAACAAGCAGGCATTGTCGGGATCGCACTGGTTGGATGTCCAGACGAGACCGTGCGCATCCGGCGTGTCGCGATGGATGGCCGCGGCCCACAGGACGGTCTCGCCGTACGTGGCCGGACCCGACGCGATCAGATCCCCGCGCGAGATACCCCATTTGCCCAAGGTCACGTTGCGCAGCTCGACCAGCCGCAGGCTGCGGTTCGTCCGCAGCACCGAATGCGTGCGCACGTGCACCTCGTTCAGACGAACGGTCTTGATCGCGGCGCTGGCAGGAACGTCGTAGAGGATCGTCTCGTGGATCGCCGCCCGCAACGTGGCACTCGCGTACAGGGAAGGCACGGACGTTCCGGCGCTGTCACTGAACGGGGCGAAGCGTGTCTGGCCCCCGGCACCCGGGTTGAACTCGGCCGGCCGGAAGGCGGTGCGATGGACGCGGTGCAACTCGGTGTCCGGTCCTAGAACGGTGAACTGCGGGCTCGTGATCGGGGACGGCGGCTTGCGGATCGACACGGTCAGCCGACGGCCGGCTCGCGCAGTCGGCTGGCGGCCTCCAGGACGTGGTCCCGGTCACCGAGTGCGTCAGCAGGCGATTTCCCGTCGAGCCAGCCATTGCCCGACCGGAACCAGAACGCGGTCTGCCACGGCGTCATGTCATCCGGTAGACGCTTCATGATTTCCCTGATGACGGGCCGTGGGTGGCCGTCGGCGAATTGGAAGCACGGGAACAGCCGACTGCGGCCGGCGCGCACGGCAAAGACTCGTTTCTCCCGCCTCCACCGAGAGGCCGGTTCGCTCGCGTTGCGCGACCGCGAGCCGTGCAGCAGTTCGTGAATGTCGGCTGCCGTGTAGGTCGGCACCTCTCGGAGGTACTGCGCGCGCAGCTCGGCGTTGTCAAGCTCGAGTTCCCTGTCGATGTCGGCCCGCTCCTCGTCCTGGAGAAACAAGTCGAGCAGCGCTTCGATGTTGCGCTCGGTGAACTCCCTGCGGCGCCGCACCAGCATGCGACCGGCCATGGTCACCGCCTTGCGCATGACCGCGGCATCCCGCCTGGAACCGGCCCCAACCAGAATCCACCGTTGCCATCGTTGCCGCGCGCCCGGCGGATTCGTTCTCCCCCCGAGTTTCTCCAGCAATTGCGCCGGGAACCTCTCCACTTCCTCCGATGTCAGTTCCACCGCAGCGGTGGCTTCCGGCACCTCGGCCATGATCATTCCTGCAACGTGATTTTCAAGACTAAATGATCTTATAGTGATTCTCACAACACGTCAATTCAGATGGGGGTCCGGCATGCCGGTCAACCGCCGATCCGAATTCGGACATTCGATGATTGTGCTTCGTCGACATCAGGGCCACCGGCTACGATCTCACCTGAACGCAAATCGCACCAGGCCTCCGTCCGCGTTCGGCCCGTATCCGATCACCGATCAAAGGCCGTCGAAAGTACAGGAAACCCTGACGCGCACTTTCGTTCGCCAGTCGTGGCGCGATCCACTGCCGACCGGGCGTCATCGGCTGGACCGGCTCCTGTCCGTCGGGACGGGCGAACATGGAACGATCGCAATGACTTCGGAGGGTGCCGCTTGGTGGCGCCAGCGTTGCTGAACCCCCGCGAAATCGTTGCGGCCCGGCGTTCCGGACAGACCAAGAAATCTCCGATGCGGCCCGAACTCCCCGTTCGATCGTGATCACGAAGGACCGCGATCTCGCAGAACCGCTCCAACATCTTGGTCCACCGCCGCAGGTCATCTGGGTCAATTGTGGCAACACATCGATCAGCGCTCAATTTGTAACGGCGACGCGTCCCTTGAATTGCGACGGGTCAGCCGCATCGTCCGTGACGATGTAGGTCACTTCCCCGACCTGATACCGTTGCGCGTGATCGCGTATCCAAGGCGAGAGGATCTCGGCCCAACGATGTTGGGCAGTCGCGCCGTCCGTGCCGTGCTCCAGGATGATGCCGGGTTCCGACGCCTCGACCACGAATGGTAGCTGGATGGGCCGCGGTACCTGATCCGGAACCGGCCCGGACGACGGATCAGTGTAATTTTCAAGCTGTTGGTTCACTTGGGCTCCCCGGTAAGAACGAGAATGGGTCCAATTCAGGGAAGCGGGGTCACGATTGCCATGTCGATTTCCATGTACTGGCCGGCCAGCGCGGTGTTTGTTGTTCTCCTGCTGGCCCTGTTTGGCTGTGGGAGTGACTTGGATGGCCGTTCCACGGGCTTCGCCTCCGGACTATTCCAACAGGCTCTGCCTCGCCCTGTGAGCAGCAGCGTCGACGCCGCCGATGGGACGGCCAACGTCAACCATCCATCGTCACTGGGGCAGTTCATCCCCCCGAAAACGGCGCTGCCGCAAGGCTGGCCGGCTGGTACCGCTTCCCCGCTGAACTCCGCACCTGGCGCCGGGCCGCCGCACTACGGCCGAACTGCAGCAGACCTGCTCGATCATTGGGGGCACCGGCGCGTCCAGAGCATCGTGGAAGGTCTTTCCCTGGGCACTGCCGAACCTGAAGCCGACGGGACCGACTTCAAGGAGCTTCGCTTGGCGGTACAGGCGCGTGAGGGGCAACCGTTCGTTGCAGACCTTCACGCTGGCGACAATGTCGGGCTCCTCGGCGCCCGCCGGGGCATCACCTACGGGCGCTGGACGGGCGGTCCGGCAGACACCCTGCAGATCGAGTTTGACCTCTCGCGGGCGGGACCGATGGTACGAAACGATCCCGCGTTCCACGCCGCGCTCGAGCGCGCGGGCGCGCGATGGAGCCGGCGGATCGCTGACACGTGGGCGTCGTGGGAGCGAGCCCCCGGAGACCTCAAGGGCTGGCTTCATCGCGAGGACGACGATCCCGCCGAGGTCAGGGTCGGGGAGGCGAGTGAGACCAGCTCGGGGCTGACGATCCATGTCCGGGATGCAGCTCTCTCGGGTAATTTCGCTGGCCGCGGAGGTCCGGGCGTTCTGCCACCGCTCGGCAAATGGGAATCCCACTTTGGCCAGATACAGATCGACAGGGGGCATCTGTCGCAGGCCGGTGAACACGATCTCCTTCATACCCTCACGCATGAAATCGGTCATGTGCTGGGTGCCTGGTACGGCGATCCCGAAACCGTAGGGGGCTACGCCGCCTACACGGATGTAACGGCAGGCACCTGGACCGGGCCGAATATGGTCGCCCTCCATGGCGGCCCCGCGCCGTTCCAGGATGAAGCTGATCCACGCGCCTGGATCGACGGTGAACGTGATCCAAACGCTTCAGAGTTCGACTTCCTTCACAGCGGTGTGTGCAGCTCGATCATGGCCTACTGCAATCGGCAGCCGGCGGTTCCCCACGCCATCGACTTCGCCTTCCTCGCCGACCTCGGGATGACCGTCCTCGAGGAAACCGACCGACCCGAGACCTATGGCCTGGCGGGCTGGACGGACTACGCCGGTTTCTCGCTCGCCGTATCCCGCGACCAGCCTGTTGAGCACCCGGTGGACGGCCGCTACGCAGGCTACGCCGTCGGCCTGGACGTCTCTGACTTCCCGCGAGCGGCGGTCGACGCGTTCGGCTATCGCAGTACCGGAGACCTGCACCGGTCCTGGCCTGCCCAAGGCCTGCAGGGCGCCATCCGCTATTCGGGTGGGCTTCTGGGTACCGCAATCGCCCGGACGGGCCTCCCTCCCGTGACCGGCGAATCCAGTCTGGCAATAGACCTGGGTACCCTGGACGGCGCGGCAAGCTTTACTTCGCTCAGGGTCTATCCGTGGGGGACCCCCGAGATCTTCGCCGGCGGGAGCCTGCGTTACCCGTTCGAGCTGTCGGCCAACGCCATCCTGGGAACCCGCGCGGGCTCGACCCTTCGGGCGGACTTCTACGGGCCTGGACACGAGAATGTCGCCGGCGTGCTCGGCGACCCGGGCATCGGACTGCTGGCGAGCTTCGGAGCGACCCGCGACGACCGGCCGGGCGACGAGGACCGAACGGCTTCCTCCGACCCGGTGACGGATCCGGCAGCCACGACCTCACCCGTCTTCGACCGCGAGGACGATGGGCATGTCGGCGCCAACGTTCCTGCGGCGCTTGATCGGCTGACGTTCGGAGGCGACTACGGCGGGATCGCCGTTTCGTCGGGCCATGTGCAGGACGGCGCGGGTGCGGACCGGGTGCTCGCGTATCTCGAGCAGCACACCCGGGAAGACTACAAGGGTTGGCGCGCAGCAGCTCCGGGTCTCGCGACCTTTGCGGTCCGGCCGGTCATCCGCCTGGCGGAGGGGACCGGCGACGAACAGGCCACGGCAGTGGAGCAGGCTGTTCGGCAGATCAATACGGCCCTGCCCCGTGCGCAGCGGATCGCGCTGGGCCGCGATCCGGCGCCCCCCTTAGCCGCGATCGAGGAGGTTCCTGCCGGCGAGATCTTCGTCGATTTCGCGCCCTCGACAGACCACTGGAACGTCGAGGGGGTCACGTTTGCACCAGGCGTGCTGATCTGGGCCCATGTTGACCCGGTATCCGAGCTCAATGCGGCAACGCTGCGGCTGGAAGACCGGCGCATGCGGGCTGCTCACGTCTGGTTGAACGAAGGACTGATCGCGAACGCGGCCTGGGTGTTGAATGCGGACGAAGAACAGTGGGAATACACGATCTTCGATCACCCCGTCGTCGAGAGCGATACCGTGATGAAGGTCTACGTGGGAACCATCCTTCGGCGCGCGATCGTCACCGGCATCCTCGAGTCGCTCGGGTTGCTGGGCGGCGTTGACGCTTCCGAGTTCCCGGACTCGATCTTCAACGATCACTCAATCAGCGTCCTTTCGGATATCGACAGCGAGGCACTGCTGGCCGCCTACACGAGACTGCGGCCCGGCACGCTGCCCGAGGATCTGTCAGCCGAGAGTCTGGGCTCCTGGACCGACACATCCTTCCACCTGGCGGGGCAACTTGGATTTTCCGGTGGAGGAGCTGCGTTCGGCGTCGCTCGGCGTAACGGCCTGGCGCGGCCGTGGGCCACGGGCCCTGCACCGTTGGCGGCCCTGGAGAACAACTCGGCGTTGTTCGGAACCGTCGGTTGGAGCGGGGCGCTGCTCGGCTTGACGCCGTTGGGCGAAACGGTCGCCGGACACGCGCGGCTGGTCGTCGAGCTCGCCACGCTTGACGGTCAGGTCGACTTCACCGGCCTGGAGCGCTGGAACGCGGAAACGGTGCCCGGAAAGCTCGGCACCGGCACGACGTGGGGCGACGGCGATCTGGGGTACGCCGTCGCCGTAGAGGACAATGCGTTCCGTCGAACCGGTGGAGACGACGGGGAGGTCGTCGGCGAGTTCTTCGGCGGGTCCCACGAGGCGATGGCGGGCGTGCTCGAACGGAATGATCTGACGGCAGGCTTCGGCGGCTTGCGCTAGCAGACCTGCACGCGGCTGGCAGCCCGGGACGTTTGCCCGGTGGCGAGGCGGCCGGCAGTGTGCGGGCGGTGGCCGGCGGTTGCGGTGAGACCGGCCCGGAGATGGCCGCTCACGTGCCTGGCACCGAAGGTGCCTGCCGGGATGAAAGCGTCCGCCTGTCCGTCACGAGCCAGCAACGCTCCGTACTGGCGGGTACGTCACGTGCGTAGAATCACTCACCCGTCGCGCAGGCAGCGGCAGTTAGCGGCATGTGGAGTGCCATTCCTCTGGCAGGGTCTCGATACCGATCGGGGGTTCGGTGTTCTCACCGACGCGTGCACCGACCGCACCGATGCGGTCGCGGTTGGCCTCCACAAGGCCGCGACCGACGTGAATGTTGGTGTGGACCTGACCGACATCGCTTTTCGCCCGGCCGATGCCGATGGCACGTAGACCGAACCCGGCCGATGCCGACCGTACGCAGACCGAACCCGGCGAGCGCGGCGCCAATCGGGATCGGCATCGAGGTCAGGCTGCCGTGGGTTCGTGCCTTGTGCGGGGGAAATCACAGATCTCCTCACCGAAAGTGACTGGACTGCACCGTAGCGCCGGCCGCCCTCATCGGATCTGCTTCTGCGTGACGACGAGCGAGTCTTGCGTCAACGCAGGGAGTGGTACCGCATGTATCAATGCGGCAAACTGTCCCGAAGCGGACTCCCGGGGGAAAGCGCCACTGATCGTCGCAGCGGTGGACGTCGACTTGGACGCGGGCGCGGCAGCCGGGCTCAACTGGTGCAAATGCGGGCTTTACGCCGGCGCCTGTTCTCCGCGATTCGGGTGCTGACGTGCGCACCGGCGCACGGACAGGCCGGCCACTCCGCCGGGGCCGGCCCCGCGGCGGCTATGGCGGGGGAATCGCGTCACTGAGCGCATTGAAGATGCCCCACAGCAGCACCTCGCTGCCGTCTTCTTCCAGGAAGAAGGCCTCGCTGAATCCATTGACGAGGCGCGGGTGCCCGTTCGGATCGCCGACGTTCGAGAAGCTCCCGCCCCAGAAGCCCTCGGCCTCGGTAATCGTGCGCGTCGGGTGCGTCACGTGCGCCTCCGTGCTCTCGAACGCGCTGTTGGCGCCATAGGCGAACGGTGCGAATCGGATCTCGTATTCGGCCACCGGGGCTAGGTGGTCAGGCAGGTCGATCCCGAGGACGTCCTCGTAGACGCCCGCCAGATGCCTTCGTTCCGGCAGGATGTCGCCAACGCACCCCAGACATCCGGCAATCGTCCCGCTGCTGAAATCGGCCACCGCCGTCATGGTGGCGGTGTATTCGCCGAGGGCATAGGCGCCGGCCAGATCGCCCCAGTCGGTGCCGTACACGTACTGGACGACCCCGCCGGCGCTGCCGGTGTAGCGGGCTTGGCCCGTCACCGGCATCGTGGGCCGATGGGCCGGGTCGATCTCGGGTCCGTCGATGAAGATCGCGCGTTGAATGTCCGCCGGATCGGGATTCGCCAGCGGCACGTGCACCCACCAGCCGGCGCTCAGGTAGTCGGTCGGATCATCGTTGTCCCAGCTCACGAGGGCGTAGACGAGCGACGTACTGTCGTAGGCGGTGTTACGGAGCACCCAGGAGCGGCCGGAATGGTTGGGGATCGGGGGGCGGTACTCCTCCGTGGCAATCACATCGCGCAACGTGTTCAGTTTCAGGATGGAGTCGCCCGAACCCACATCCACCGTCAACACGTTGCCGTCAAACGACGTGTTCCGCGAGAAGTCGATGTGCTCGCCTTCGGTCACGGTTACCCCGCTGTCCATCGAGGAGCCGCCACAGCCCGCGAGCGCACCCAGAAGGACAAGTCCGAGCAGTGTCCGAAACGGCTTCATGGCACCAGTTCCCCTGCCGCGGGTTCAGTACCTGGAGCATCGTCCCGGCGGGCGGAATCCGGCGCGCGGATCGAATCCGCGACGATCGCTCCGGATGCGAGCGGGGGATCGTACGTGAACGGCGACGGCTGGGGCAACTGCAAGGAGGGCGGCGTGCGCGATCTGCGAGTCGGCGCGCTGATCGCGTGATGCACGCAGGCAGGCAGTGGACGGGCGGTCCGCCTCCGAAGCTGCAACCGCCAGCGCCCGCGCTTTCGCTCGTGCGCGAGTCCGCGGACCCCTCCTGTTGAATGGGCGCTTCTCGCCGGTGGCCATGCTGACCCGATCTTCGATTCGCTTCGGCCGTACCCGGCGACTGCCTGTGGCCGAGAAACTTAGAGCCTGATTCAAAACCCTGCATGATCAGCATGCTACGGTTTCATTGGGTGTTTCCGCCCGTCCGAGGCGCCGTAGCAGGATGCGGACCACGGCCAGCTGCAGCCATGCCAGCGAGCTTTCCAGCCGGCGTTCGTAGTCC
>JAJDYI010000029.1 GCA_022825235.1 Alphaproteobacteria bacterium
CGCCAACGGCGCAGGGGCGCGGAATTGCACAAAATCTACGAACAGAACACCGGCACGTCAGCGGCGAGTTTTCCACAGAAACCGCGCCCCCAGCCACTGTTGATAACTTCTTGCCCTTCGGGCTATCTGCCCCATACAAGACACTCAGTCTACCGCTGGCTAAACGGAACCATTCCTTTTCGTGGTAACGACAGTTGGGCTTTCTTGTTTGTGCGCGCATTCGACAGGCTATATGGTACCCGCTTCCTTTCGCTCCGCTTTGTCTTCGTGTCGACCCTGTTTTCTTTGTGTTCTTTTGTTTTGCTTTTGTTTGCGTGGGCCACCCTGCATCCCGATGAGGCTACAACATATTTTGGAACCATTCCCCTCTGGGTTATCCTGTCTGGCGGTTTGTTTGGAATCATTAAATTGATCCCAGACTATATTTCAAATTGCCAAACCCGCTACATTCTTGGCCGGCTGATTTCCTCTCTGGAATCTACCAAGCATAAGTCGACTATTCTCTGCTACGTGAAATGGCTATCAATCGATTTTCTCCTTACGGCAACGCTATCGGCGGCGATCGTATTGCCAGTATCAATCCAGTTAAACAACCTGCTTGCGGAACCCTTTCCATTCACTTCCGCTGAAATGTCGAAACCCTATGACCTGACTCAAATCTTGACGCTTCATTCAGCCGAATTTTGGTATTCCAGTGCAGATAGCCATCCTCCAAGTAGTAGAACCGTTTATTCCCCACCGTACGGCGCATTCCTATATACAACATTCTTTACGTCGATTTGGCTCTGGCTATACAGTACCAGCAGTTTGTTTGTCCGATTTCTCCATCGTGCGATTGGCACTGACTCAGTGCTAATCCGGATTTTTAACTTTGAGCGTCACCCACTCTGGGCCCAAGGTGCGATCTGTTCCATTTTGATTGGTTCAGTGTACATCGTCGTGTCCATCGTTACATTTCTTTTTGCGAGTTGAAAGCCCCTTACCTAAGTCAGCCGAGTTTCCGGTGCAGGTCTCAGTGCTGCGACCTAAGCAGGGGGTGAGAGTCTGACCGGTGGCATCAGTTGCGCGGACGTCCCGGCAGCGGATCAGCCGGAACCGCCGGTCAATGCTGGTGTGTGCCTTGTAGCCGAAGTTCGGGATCGTGATCTCCGCCAGCCCCGAGCGCTCGGCGTCGGGCGGCTTGCGGCCGGTCTGGATCGTCCACCGGGCATCGACGTCCTTCTGGGCCGCCCGCGTCGGCTGATCCGGCCAGATCTCCCGCGCCGGAATGCCCGGCCTTGACCGCCTGCTTCTCCGCGCGGGTGTGGCGCTGCTTCGGCGCCGCCACCAGGGAGCTGTCCATGATCTGCCCCGACATCACGACGTACCCGGCGGCACGAACCGCATCGTCGAACCGGCGGAACAGCCGGTCGACGGCCCCCGCCCGGGTGAGGCGCTCGCGGAACTTCCAAATCGTCTTCGCGTCCGGCACACGGTCACCGAGACCCAGCCCGAGAAACCGCATGAACGACAGCCGGTCGTTGATCAGGAACTCCGCCCGGTCGTCGCTCAGGCCATGCTGCGCCTGGATCACCAGGATCTTGAACATCAGCACCGGGTCATACGGCAGACGACCGCCCCTGGCACCGTCCGAATAGGCCAGCGCCGCCTCCAGGTCCGGCCGGAACAACTCGAAATCCACCGCCGCCGCATACGCCTCGAGCGCATCGCCGATGTCGCTCAGACGCCGCAGGCGCTCCTCAACGTCAAACAAGCCCGGTTGCACCGCCATCGCTGCCTCACGCACGCACGCCCACGCATCGAATCACAGACCGATTGACTTGTCGAGGTAAATCGAGGTTCCCAAGTGAACAGCAGGTTGGCGTTCACGTCGTTGCGTCGCGCCACCCCCGAGACCGATACCCCGGCTGGTAGCTCTCCGCCACGATCCGGAGCCTTTCGGCCTCGCTCCAACGACGACGACGGGAAACCGGCCGCGCAGGCCCGACCCCCAACTGCTCATCCGAATCCGACATCTGCGATCGTGTCCACTTGAACCTTGGTGGACAACACCTCGCAGGTGTCCACTCCCGATCGCACAGCCTTGTCACATCACGCTAAACGGGCGAGGCGGCCGGCGGCGGAGGCTTACGTTTGTGGCAGCAGTGGTGAACTGGATGATCGGGGCATGGCACAGGCAAGCTTTGCGGAAGTGGAGCACGACTTGAAGAAGCGCCGGACGCAGCGTGAGCTGTTCCTTGAGAAGATGGACAAGCTGGTTCCCTGAGAGCGGCTGGAGCGACGGATCGAGCTGTTCTATCCGAAGGCGGGGCGCGGTTGGTGCCCATACCCGCTTTCGATGATGCTGCACGTTGACTGCGCACAGTTGTTCTACAGCCTGAGCGATCCGAGCCCCGTGACCGGCAGGTGCCAGGATTTCTCACACACCTTTCGGCGCGCCTCAACTCCGTTGTGGACAAACGGGGTTTCATTTGCATAGAGTCATCCAAGCGAGCGTACTCCAATTGCACCAAATTCTTGTCACACGGGCGCTGATAAATGACTTCTGGGATAGACTACAGCAATCTCGCAACTGAGCATACACGGGTCGTCGAATTCGTCCTTAATTGCCTCAGAGATTACAAGAATAAACCGGATATACTACGATCCGATCCGGAATTACTCTTGGAAGAGGTTGTAGCAAGCATAAAACGATACTATAGGATCACTGCTTTTGAAATCGTAGATGTTCCTGACGGAATTAGATTTGCTTTAGACCGCGATGTTGATCTACATAAGGTTGTCGAGGCTCTCGGCTTGACAACGGAACTTAAGGAATGTGCGTTTAGATATTTAGATCTGCTAGAGAGGCCGGGAATTGATGATGATTTGAAGCCCAGAATAGATGGATTTATGACTGAGTGCGAGAGGAATCTCAACAGTGAAGAGAGCTTATATCAGGTGTCAATGGCATCTGGAATTACCATTTCCAGTGCAGAAGTATTTACAAAATTGCGAGCTGATCATAAGCTTGCTAGCGAGTTAGGATTAGGAACTATTGAGAAAATGGCCTTTAAGGATGTCAATTTTGGCAAAGTGGCTGGGTGCGATGCCGTGGGCTTCTGGCTGGGTGGCCCAAAAGGTGCCGCGGGCGCGTCAGCCATTTCAATTATCATGCAATTGCCGTGAAAGCGTCCCTACTACATTTCAGCGTTTGGCACAAACGCGCCCACGACGACCAGAAGTCGCTCGGACGCGAGTTCGCGCTCACTGTGTCTGAAGACGGGGTCAAGATTCGAGCAGCCCCGGGTTTTGACTTGGTATCGACGATGTCTCCGAACATGATTACACTTCAGGCAGCCGCAATGTTGGCGGCGAGGCCTTGTGGCGCGCCGCGCTCAAGATAACTGGTGCGGTTATGTCCGCAGCAGATACGCTGGTCGCACGCCTTTCACGCATAATTAGCTGGGAGAGCTTGCACGTCGCAGGACGCCTTCTTGGACACCGAGGCGCATCCACGATCAACCGGTACGTCCACATCTCCTCGACGCGACCCTGAGCCCGGCTGCCGAACGGGTAACTGTGGCAGTCGAACGGAAACTGCACGCTACTGCAGAACCCTCGGGCTAGCGCAGCTTTCCGGGTAATCCGGACGGCACCACGATTCCAAAAACTGCGAGAGGTCCTTGAATGAAGAAGAATGTGGATTCGTTCCTTCGTGCCAAAAGGTTCGGGCGGCTGATGTGGGCAATGACGACAGAAGGGTTAATTCTTTGGCCCTTCACTCCTTCGATCACCTCGACTGGGTCGAGAAACTCCGCAGTGCGCTCAATGGAGAAACTCTCCCACGTAGCGGGGTCTCAAATCCCGACGCCGAGCGGTAAGGTGCCTCGTTCACCCCGCTTACACTCGACATAGCTCCGTTGAAACCCAATTTCGTGGCGAAAACGTCTGCACGCTGAGTATTCCATGCCACAAATCAAATAAGCTCGCGATGCCGCTCGGCCAGCGCAGCGAGGCGCGGGAGCCCTTTCGCCGTCAGATCGAGAACGAATCCCGAGGGCGTGAACGGCGGATTGCGGTAATGCGCCCGCAGTGCTCGCAGCTCGGCAAATGCTTCGGAGGGGTAGAGTTCGACAGTCCGTGACAGAAACGCATCGGCGGTCATCGCCCCGATATCGAACCGCGCAAGAACCTCATCCGGAAAATCGACCAGATTGTCGGTGACGATTTACCCCGCGCCGCACCGGATCGCTGCTGCAAAGACATGGCGGTCGTCGGCGTCGGGAAGGTCGAGTGCTTCGACAAACGGTTCGTAACCGGAAACGAGCGCATCGTCGAAATGCTCGTCCATGGCGCGCCGCTGCGAACGGACGCTCGGTTCCAGATGCGGTTTCCGAGCGAGCAGACTCCGCGTCCATTCGTCGAGAATCCGTTGGGTCCAGCGCACCTGGAACAGGCCGGCATGGTGGAAGCGCAGCAGGATGTCCCGCGTTCGGAACGGAAACAGGACATTCGCATCGAGGACGACGACGAGACAGTCCGCGATGGGCGTCAAGACGCATCGAACTCCTGCCCGAGGCGGGCAAGTTCGTCGAGCGCCGCATTGCGCGCGGCATCGCGCCGATCCTTGTAGGCCATCAGGTCAGCGTGCATCACGCGCCGGTGCGAGCCGACAGGAATGAACGGGATTTCCCCGTCCCTGAGCAGCTTTGCGAGATGCGGGCGCGAGACGTTCAGGATATTCGCGGCCTGCCCGGTCGTGAGCATGGCGCCGGCCGGAACCAGCGTCACCGCCTTGCCGGCCGCAACACCGTCCAGCAGGTCGATGACGAGATCGGCGACGGCGGGCGCCAGCGGTACGGACGTGCCGTCTTCGCGGTGAATCGCGAGAACGCCCTCAGCGGCCCGCGCCTGGGCCAGCGCCGTTGCCGCTTCGGCCGCGCATGCAGCCTCGTCCTGCGTTGGGGGGCGGCGCGCCAAGTCGACCGCCTCGGCAGTGTCGGGCATCCGGGTTCTCCCCGCCGGTCATTTCCGCAGTACCGGATATCAGCCCATGGGCCCGCAATCAAGTGCAATAACGTTACTAACGGAAACAAGTGTAACAGAGCACGGCGGTCAATGGTAGAGTACCCGACAGTCCTTGGTAGCCATTTTTGAGGCATCATCGTTGTCGAGCAGGTTCATACGAACATCAACGCGCCCATTGCCTAGAACGGCGCGCTGAAGAGACGGAACAGCAGAAGCGCTAGCAGCAGCCCGTAGGCCGCCGGAAACGCCATGTCGGTCGTGAGGCCTGTCGCCAAGTAGACCGCCCGTGCATTTGCGTCCAGCCGGTCGAGCGCCTCGAACAGCGCCGCCGCCTCCTCCGGCGTGTACCAGCCCCGGCCGTCGAGAAGTTCGAGCCCGCCTAGGCCGATCCTTGCGCCACAGGAGGCCCGCCATGCAGGTAACCACACCGACCGCCACCGCCGGGCACCTCGTCACCCCAACCGAAACCGCGAAGAATTTCGCAAGGGCATCTACGGCGACCGGACTTCTACCATCGTGATCGACGTGCCGGAAATGCGCGCGTCGTTCTCGCTTCAGGGGCGCGGAAAGGTGGATGGCCGAAGGGAGCGGAGGTCGCCGAGCCGGACGCTGCCGGCTCTTGCTGCCATTGTCACGATCCAGGACGTCAGCAGTGTGTCACCCTGTACACGAGCCGCGACGGCGGTCGCACTCGCGTCTCCTGTGCCTGAACTGCCGGAGCTGCCCGACAAATCCGTCTCGGGCCCACCTCATCATCGCGACCGAGCGGCCGGAGCGGATGCTGTGCCGGGCGGTCGGGTGCCGCGGATTTCTTGAAATGGTCATAGCCGCGTATATCGCGTACGTTCCGGAAGTTGCGACGGCAGCATGACGCCGTCCCGTCCGGGTCGCAATGGGATGGCCTAGTCGAGGGGGTCCGATGCGAAGTTACCGGGGCACGCTGATAGCGGCCTGCGTTCTATTGGTTACGGCCACCCAGTACGCGGACGCGCAGGAGGGGCCGTACGTCGGCGTGGCGGTCGGTTGGCAGCGGGCAAGCGCCGACTACACCAAGGGCATCGGTCTCGACGTGCCGCCCGCGAGCTACGAAACCGCGACAAACGAGATGCGGCGCGGGGCTGGCATAGTGCGGGCGTCGCTGGGCTACCGAACTTTCGTCGCCGGCCACCTGTACGTTTCGGGCGAGCTCGAGGCGGCGTTCTACGGGGGCGGCGGCCCGGCGGGCTACCTGCGGGAGGGCACCGGCGTCGGGGACCGGGACGTGTGGCCCGGCCCATGGAGCGTGAACAAGGAAGGCGGCGCCGGTATGAACGCCCGGTTCGGGTACGCGCCGGGCGGGCTGCTGGGCGAAGGCGGATCGGTCTACGTCGTTGCCGGCGCACATTGGGAACGGGCAACCGTGCGGCGCGGTTCCGACATCGGCGGTCGATCCACCCGGATCGTGGCCGACCACACGTTGCGGCCGTGGGTCGTCGGCGTGGGTGTGGAATGGGGGAGTCTGGCGAGCCGGATCGGGCTGGAAGTCCGGTACTCGGCCGCCGAGCTGGAGTTCCGCACCGGAGGGGACGGGTCGGCGCTCGGGATGCCCCGCATCGACCACCGGTTCCGCGTGCGCGAGCTCGGCGTCCAGGTGGGCTACACCCGCTCGTTCTGATCGGGGCAGAAAGGTTGGGCGGCCGGAAACGGCGGT
The DNA here is from genome assembly GCA_022825235.1 of Alphaproteobacteria bacterium. Lineage (GTDB taxonomy): Bacteria > Pseudomonadota > Alphaproteobacteria > TMED109 > TMED109 > VXPW01. The sequence goes on from JAJDYI010000029.1 coordinate 6,701, forward strand.
ACGCGAGGTGTGAGAAGTCTCCCCGCGCGTTTGCTTCGCGCTTGCAGTTTTGTTGCGTGTACCGGCTGGAAGGCGATGCGGAACGCGCTCACGGATCGTTGGCTGGTCGTCACTCTCAATCGCCGCGACGGCTCGAACTCCTTGCCGTTGCAGGGGGTGTGGCGAATTGGGTTGCGGAAGTGCTGGCCTGTTCGACCGCCCGGTTGGCGGGCGCTCCGGTCACGCCTGACGCTCGCTCCCCGGCAAAGCCATACGCTATGATTGCCGAAAATTCCACTGTCCAGGACCGTGCCTAGAGGACGAAGGCACCAAAATAGACGCTGGCCAATCAATCACGATCCACGCGCCCACGTCAGGAAACCGCCCCCGGGCAACGCGACCGGAGCCGTGTCACCCGAGGCGGCGTGCTGACGGGAATGGCCCCGCATCCAGCTGAGGCGTTCCCTCGCGCACGGGCGAATTAGCGACCACGGCTTTTCCGCCCGCACCACGCCAATTTAGGTGAGACGCCTGAGCGGAGCAAGGAAGGAAAACCGACCCCTCCCGGCCATGCTCGTTGTGCTCGCTGCAAGCGGGAGGGGCCGTGAGCGGACGCTAGCAGCGCGGGGTACGCGGTCAATCCTCGACTAACGCCGATATTCACGCGCACCCGATTTCAAGCCGCCATTGGCGATCAGGTCCTCGTACTTGAGTCCCTTGCCCCTCATGCCTGCGACCAGCATTTCCATCTGGTTCATCGTGTCCTGCTCGCGGAGGTTAGGCGAAGGGGCAGACCATCACGGGGCATTGAGCAAGGTTTCTTCGAACCACATCAGGAGGTGCAGCCGGACTCGAACCCGGCCTCGATCATGTCACCGTACGACCGCGAGAAGTCTGGGCAGGCACCGTCGAGCGCTTTGCGGAGTGCCGCCAGTGTTTCGCACCTCCGTTTGCGGAAACTCGATCCACCACGCGTCTTTGGCCATTGGGGCAGACCTTTCTGGCTTGCCGCCGTTCATGTACGCGCGGGTGTTCCAGTCGCCCTCCAGTTGGCGGAGCCGGCACGTGAAGCGTTTGTCCGCGTCGGTGTGGTGAACATATGGGCGCAGACTTGCGTCCCCAAAGTGAGGGACGCCACACTGCTCGGGGTCCGGAGCCAAGCGCCTTCAACCTCGCGGGCGCAGGATTGCTACGAAGAAGGCCGCCGACGCCTGACCATTGCGTCCAGCAGATCGACCTGCGACACGATCCCGAGAGCCGTGCCGTCGCGATCCGTGACCTTGCCGAGCTCCGCGGCCGCCTCCGATAGGGCGAGCGCGGCTCGCTCAAGCCGTGTCCCGAGCGGGATTTCCGGGGCGCTGGCACAGGTGGTTCCGGGCTTCATGATGCTCTCGACCCGGACCAACTTCCCCCGGTTGACGTCCTTGACGAAATCCGCGACGTAGTCGTCGGCGGGAGTCAGCACGATGTCCTGGGGCTTCCCCTGTTGCACCATGCTGCCGTCCCGCAGGATGGCGACGTTGTCGCCGATGCGCAGCGCCTCATCAAGATCATGGGTAATGAAGACGATGGTCTTTTTCAGTTCGGTCTGAAGATCAAGCAGCATGTTTTGCATGTCGTAGCGGATCAGCGGATCGAGCGCACTGAACGCCTCGTCCATCAGCAGGATGTCGGGATCGGTTGCCAGGGCCCGCCCCAGACCGACGCGCTGCTGCATGCCACCCGACAGTTCTCCGGGATACCGGTCGGCAAAGTCCTGGAGACCGACCCGCTCGATCCAGCGGGAGGCCCGCTTCTCGACCTCCGTACTCTGCAATCCCTGGACCGTGAGCCCGTAGGCCACGTTGTCACGGACGCTACGGTGCGGCATGAGCGCAAAGCGCTGAAAGACCATTGATGCCCGGTGCCGGCGAAACTCCCGCAACGCCGCGCCATCCATGCCGGCCACGTCGGTGCCGTCCACGATGACCTCGCCGGCGGTCGGCGCGATCAGCCGGTTGAGGTGCCGGATCAGGGTCGACTTCCCCGATCCCGACAACCCCATGACCACCTGGATGCAGCGCGGCGGCACCGACAGGTTGATGTCCTGCAGCCCGAGCACGCAGCCGTGGGTGTCCAGCAACTCCTGCTTCCCCATGCCGTCGCGCACCATCGGCAGGACCGCTTCCCCACCGGCCCCGAAGATCTTGTAGAGGCCCTGGATCCGGATCATGGGTTCAGCCATGGTGCGCCTGCTTGTACTGCAGCTGAAGGCGCTTGCCGTAAGCCTGGGACACCCGGTCGAAGATGATTGCGAGCGCAACGATGGCCAGCCCGTTGAGCAGGCCCAGCGTGAAGTACTGATTGGTGATGGATCGAAGGACCGGCTGGCCGAGGCCCTGGACACCGATCATCGATGCGATGACGACCATCGCCAGGGCCATCATGATCGTTTGGTTGACCCCGGCCATGATGGTCGGGAACGCGAGCGGGATTTGCACCCCGACGAGCCGCTGCCAGCCGCTGGCGCCGAATGCATCGGACGCTTCCAGCACCTCGCGGTCGACCAGACGGATGCCGAGATTGGTGAGCCGGATCACCGGCGGGATGGCGTAGATCACGACCGCGAGCAGCCCCGGCACCTTGCCGATCCCGAGCAGCATGACGAC
>JAJDYI010000082.1 GCA_022825235.1 Alphaproteobacteria bacterium
GCCCAATTCAGCACCGCCATCAGGAACGTCAGGTCCCATTCGACGGTTCGGTTGCCCACCGGCTTGCCGCTCGGTCCGACGCGCCCCGCCCGACGCTCCCGAATGAAGCGGTCCCAGTCACGCCGCGAGAGCGTCTCGGGCTTTCGGTCCCGCCCCAGGAAGCCCAGGAACATCTCCGTCGCGACCCTGTCCCGACGCTGGACCCGCTCCGCCTTGGTCGGCGTCACCTCCTCACCGTAAATGTCAAACAGCGTGCCCAGCGCGAGCGGCTCGGACACGGCTTCCGCCTTGCCGTTCAGGGTCGGGCCGACGAACCCGGCGGCGAACTCGTCCGCCTGCCGCTTCGCCCTCGCCCATTCGCGGTGCTTCAGCGACCGGGTGAGCCTTCGCCCGTTCTCTCGCCACTCCAGCTGGTAAAGGCCGGTCTTCGGGTCGGGGAAGACCCGGACCCGGTTCCGGCCCCATTCTCCGGCGCCGTAGGAGCGCCGACTTCGTTTCGTGCGTGCCATCGTTCGATTCCTCTCGATTCGATGGACTGCACGATCTGCGCGAACGAAAGGTCGCATGGGGAGGGCCGCTTGACCAGTTCGCGGCTCGGCAGGCTTTGGTCGCGCCTGAATCCGCACGCCCGGTGCCGCAGAGAGCTCAGAGGCCGCGTTTCTGACCGTTCGGTCTGGCAAGGGGGCTGCGTGCCCCCTAGAACCCCCCGACGCCCGCGCTCCGACAGAGTCCACGAGCGGGGCTCGCTCTCCTCCGCAACGTCCAGTTGGTGGATGCCATCCGGGCCACAGCCAGTCCGGCTTGGGTGGATCTACCGCTCTTCAGGACCTGCCACAGTGGGCATAGGCACCGGGAGGCGCACGATCGCAACACGCTGTAGCTCCAAGGAGTCCTTCACCAATCCGATCGCCACCGAGTCCGTCAAGCGATAGGGTGTGAACCCATCGGGAAAAACGATCCTCTGGAACCTTGGGGCTGTGTCGTTCAGGACAACCGTCATCCAGGTCCTGCCATATCCGAGAGGATGGGACGAACCGTCGAACTCCTGAATCCAGATCCGCTCAGGGGAGCAGCGAAGATCTATGCCGATCGGGGCCACCTCCGGCAAGTGGCCGCCCGCCTGCTCCAACACGTCCTCGGCGGCGCGTTCGATCTCGCCGTCGTTGACGTTCGTTCCTCGCGTTTCGTTGCGCATCATCGCGCGGACATAGCCCAAACGCTCTTCATGCGATAGCGGCCGGCTGGTCCAGGGCAGCGCAATCTGCCTGACTTTCGTGCCGCCGGGACCGTAGAGATGAAGACTGCTGTCGACCGGATCGAGCACGGCGACGACGCCATCGGCACACCCGTCCCACAGGGGCACCGGGGCGAGACCCATGGCGGGAACGCGGCTTTCGGCTCCGCGAAGGTCAACGGCGAAGTCCACGGCCACGGCTGGCTCGACATCACCGTGCGCATGGCGCACGATCCTGCCGCTCCAGAAGTCGTCGCCGCGGGCGATCCCGCCGGGATAGCTGGCCGTCCAGATTCCGGTGTCGTCTTCGGCCACTCGGAACGGATCTCCGAATGTCACGCTCCTGATATCGGCTCGGATGGACCCCCGGGTGATGGTCGTGGGCGTTGAGGTCAGGAAGTTGCCTCCCACATCGAACTGGGAACGCCTGCGCGTGCCGAGATCCCAAGCGATCACCTCGCCGCCGGACGTTGCAGCGGAAAGGACCCAGGGGTTGCGGAGTTCCCCCGGCCCGTCGCCCGACTTGCCGAAGTCGGCGAGCATGCGGCCGGTGCGATCGTAGGCCCGCAGATAGGGTGCGGCTGAGGTGAGTACCCAGATCGCCTCGTCGGACTCGATGATGTCGCGCACGTCCCACAACTCCTCACCCTCCTGGAAGATCGTGAGCGCCGCACGGGAGATGTCAACCTCAACCGTCGATGTATCCGGAGGCTCGGGGGCGCATGACCCTGCGCCGAGCACCCCGAGCGCCAGCAGCGGGAGGACCGGCTGTCTTGACCGCGATTGTCTGTGAACGAGCAGACTCGCCAAGGCCGCAAGAGAAGCGACTGCGGCGGCCAGGATCGGTGTCGCGACCGCACCCGGAGGTCCGAGGTAGCCGGTGCCGCCCATGAGGAGCAGGCCGGATCCGAGCGCCAGCGCGCAAGCAACGAAGCCGGAAAGCATGCCCAGGCACTCGCGCCACGCACCCTGTCCGGGGGCGCCTCGTGCCTCGCGCTCCAAGGCACCCATGATCGCGTTCACGCTGGACTCCGAGAGCGGCGCATCGGACGCGCCGACCCGCCGGATCGAGGCGATCAGGTGCATCGTCTCGCGCACCTCCGCATCTGAGGTCCCATCCGCCACCTCTGCCGTCGGTGTTGCATCGCCTTCCAGGACAGCCGAGACAAGACGGTCGATCTTCTGAGCGTCCATGTCCCCGCGTTCGGCCCCGCGCCGACCCGATAGAATTCGCATCTTCTTCATCATGGGGGTTCTCCTTGGCTAACAAAATCAAGTCTCTTCGGCGAGCCAGTCCATTTGGCGCAGCTTCTTCAGGCCCCTGTGGATCAGCGAGCGAACCGATACCTCCTTCACCGCCAGGAGCTGCGCCACCTCGGCGGTGCTCCGACCTTCGAGGATGCGCAGCAGGATTGCGTCCCGTTCGCGCGCCCTGAGCCGTCCCAGCGCCGCGTAGAGGGCAGCCGCCCGCTCTTGGCGCTGCAACTGTTCGGCCGGACCGGGTGTGCGGTCAGGGAGTTCGCCGTGGTCATAAAGGCGGACGTGGGGTCCGGGGCGACGTTTGCGCGCCTCCGTCCGGCAGACATTCCTGCACACCGTCAGCGCCCACCCGAGAAAGGATCCAGTACCGGAGAAGCGCGCGCGCTTCCGGTAGACCCGAATCCAGCAGACCTGCAACAGATCGGCTGCGTGGTCGTCATCACGGGCGTAGCCACGGATCACTCGGAGCATTCGCGGAGACGTCTCCCGGACCAGATGGCGAAACAGCGCGCGGTCTCCCGCATGAAATCGCTCCCGGTCGAAGCCGGCGCTGCCATCGTCCGCAGTCACCGTGCGGACCCTCGATCGGGACGGGTGAACGCGTACAGGATCCCTGCTGCAACAAGCGGCAAACACAGAGGGAGCACGAACAGCAGCCCTCCCCAGGCCGCCTGATATCCAACCAGTTCATCGGCGATGGCCACAGGAATCCAGAAAGCCGCGAACAGCAGTCCGCCCGAAAGCCAACATGTGACGTAGCGGGGCCAGGTGGACATCCTGCGGGTCAATCCTCCGGTCAATTCACCCAGCACGGCCGCCAACAAGACAAACGCCGCGTTCGCGACCGGCACGAGCAGCGTCCCCAGATCGTTGGCCGCTCTACGCAAGTACCTCGCGGCCTCGTTTCCTGTCGCAGCCTCCGCAGCGGCTTGCGAGGACCTCACGGAATGGACGAGCGCGCTGGGAAGCGGCCAGTCGGCGCCAGTCCACCTCGGGAACATGGGCAGCACAAGCGACGGCAGGGCGTATGCCGCCACCGCCAGCATCGCGAGGAGGATCCAGTGGCGACGCCGCAAACCCGCAGAACCCCCTCCGAGAATGCCGCAGCCGTTCAGAGCTCCGGCGAACACCGCGGGCGGGAGAATCTGGACAACCATGCCGGGTATACGTCTCGCCACCATCTCGAAGAAGTCCGAGACCGCATCCGGCCTCCCCCAGAAATGCGTTGCCGAATACGCGAGGTACACGGCCAGAAGGACGATAACCCAGATCGCGACTCGCCTCGTGAAGTCGGATTCCGGCTTCGGATGGGACTTGGTCACGGTCATATGCGCACCCCCGTGGTGCAGGTGATCTCGCTCGGTCCGGCACTCGCGCCGAACGCGGCTGTTCTACAAGAGGGGGACGCCAAATCGGCGGCGTCCGTTGCGAAATGCCCTGGCGACCAGCAGACAGAGATACTCAACAGGCGTCGCTGAGCGGGTGCCGCTCTTCGTCGCAAAGTGCTTTCGAGCCCGTCTGCGGCGGAACCGGCCTTGCCTTCGACCGTAGGGTGACCGGATGGAGATTGTTGGCGACTGCGCACCCCGCCTGGGTGCTGGTCGCGACATCGCGACCTAGGAGTCTGCGCCGCAGAAAACCGCAGCGGCTATCTTTAGGGGAGTGGAAGGCATCGTGAAAGGTTTGCGGCCATTCGAGGGGGGTCAATGGGAACGACGTTCCGACCGTACCAGCCGGACCAGATGCAGCTGCTCCCG
>JAJDYI010000057.1 GCA_022825235.1 Alphaproteobacteria bacterium
CGGGAGCAGCTGCATCTGGTCCGGCTGGTACGGTCGGAACGTCGTTCCCATTGACCCCCCTCGAATGGCCGCAAACCTTTCACGATGCCTTCCACTCCCCTAAAGATAGCCGCTGCGGTTTTCTGCGGCGCAGACTCCTAGCCCAGGACATCATTCGCGCCACGCTGAAGCTGTTTGATCTCCCTGTGGACCCAGACGAAGAACGACACCTCCAAAAACTGGCGCGCGGGAGATAACCGGAACTAATTCCGACGTCGGTGGTCGAACTGGAAACCGATCACCGATTCCAAAGCACGCCGACCACCTTGGCGTGAGCGAGTAGGAACGCTGGAGAACCTGCGTTAGTGACATCCTCTTCTATTCTCGCCGAGGTCCCAGAGGGTGTCAGGCGGCCAGCGGCCGGGTTGTAGTTCAGCAGACGCGAGGAGTGAGGCACACCGCTCGCGGCAGCGCCTCTCCGAATACACAACATATCCGTTGACAACCGTCTCGTTGTGTATTCTCTTGGGTTGGAAGTCCAAACCACCAGGCGCGCCATCAGACCAGCCAACGGGCGCTGGGTAAGCCTGACGATTTCTTTGATCGCGCGATCACCACACTCCGCTGGAACTCCGGTGCCCTGACCCAACGAGCGGGAGCCGAGGACGATGAGCGACAGCGCTGAGCGGGTCATCCGCAAGTTCAATCCTGGCCTCCTCCAGTCGGACCAGGAGATCAAGGAGCAGTTCGTGGTTCGCAGCCAAGAACTGGGTTTGGTGCAGGAGGAGTTGCGCGCAAACATCACCGCACCTTCCTGCCAGCACATTCTCGTGGTCGGACCCCGGGGCAGCGGCAAGACCATGCTTCTCGCCCGGATTGCTGCGGAATTGCGCAGCCACGGCGAGTTTGCCGACGCGTTGCTTCCGGTCCGGTTCATGGAGGAGAGCCAGGAGATCTTCACCCTCACCGACTTCTGGCTGGAGACGATGTTCCATCTGGCTAACGAAGTGGACCAACATGACGCCGCAATGGCTCGGGAATTGCGGGAGACCCGGGCCGCGCTGGCGCCGCGCTGGCGCGAGCAGATAGCGGAGGCGCAGGCTCGTGCCGCCGTCCTGGACGCTGCGGATCGGTTGGGCAAGCGGCTCGTCGTCATCCTCGAGAACCTGCAATCGCTTTGCCGGGATGCCCATGACGAATTCGGCTGGCAACTCCGGGAAGTGTTGCAGACGGAGCCGCAGATCATCCTGCTCGCCTCCGCCACCAGCCGCTTCCGCGCGTTGGACGACGTGGGCGAACCCCTCTTCGAGATGTTCCGCATCGTCGGTCTGGAGCCTCTGGACACCGAGGAATCCAGTCGCCTCTGGCAGATCGTGAGCGGCAAGCCCGCGACCCTGCTCGAAGTCAGGCCGCTTCAGATTCTGACCGGCGGGAATCCGCGCCTCCTGGTAATCGTGGCAGAGTTCGCTCGGCATCGGTCCCTCCGCCGGTTGATGTCCGAACTGGTCACCCTCATCGACGAGCACACGGAGTACTTTCGCAGCCATCTGGAAGCCCTGGCGAAGACGGAGCGGCGCGTGTACCTGGCCGTGACCGACCTGTGGCAGCCCTCGTCAGCGAGCGAGGTCGCGGCGCGGGCTCGTGTCGACATCCGGGTGGCATCGACCATGCTCGGGCGACTGGTCGAACGGGGTGCGGTCATCCGGCAGGGCCGCGGGCGAAAACGGCTGTATGCGGTCGCGGAACCATTGTACAGCATGTACTACAAGCTGCGGCGAGAGCGTGACGAGGCGGTCGTCGTCGAGAACCTGATCCGGTTCATGGTGGCGTGTTACCCGGTTGGTGATCCGCGGAAGCTGTCCGGTCCGCTGTCTGCCGAGGCAGCGGCGTCGGGAACGCGGATGAGCAAGGGCCTGGCATACCGGCGCCCGGGTGACTCCGAAGAGGAGATCCGCCGGTACGATGCTGTCATCGAGCGCTTCGAGTTCGCTGACTCCGTCGATCGCCGGCGGCACGCGGCCGTTGCCCTGAGCTACAGGTCCATGGCACAAGCCGAGACTGGTCTAGTCGACGAAGCGCTCAATAGCTGCCGGAGACTGGCAGACCTCGCCCGCTCCTGGGCGAACGACATCGAAGAGTTCCTTGGTGTACCCTGGGTCGCGTGGCTCAAGTGGCGCATCGCGGGCGCGAGAGCTCTGGCTCTGGCAGTTCGAGCCGAGCATGGAGCCTCGATACGACAGTTTCGGGCTGCCTACGCTGCTTTCCCGCCGAACCTCGAGGGGACAGTGAGTGAGATGGTCCGCCTTGTGTCCGCGCTGATCGGGGCAGGAGTCTCACCCCCGGATCTGCTGGCCGTCTTCGCCAGCGACAACGAAAAATCCGCCGGCCTGCGGCCTCTCGTCGTCGCCCTCGAGGGACACGCTGGAAATCAGTTTCGTGCCCCGCGGGAGATCAGGGAGATCGCGGCCGACATCCGTAACCGGTTCATCGAGGCTGCGGAGCGAATGCGGGCAGCACGCCAAGGGGACAACCCGGGTAGCTTTCTGGCTACGCACGCACGCGGGCAAACAACTCCGCTCCGCTGTCACAATCGATGATCGCATCGACGACCTCGTCGATCCGATCTGCATCGGCCATGTCTTCCAGGATCCGCGTCAGCCGCTCAGCCGTCTCCGCTCCGAATTTCCTGGTCGCGAAACGCCGCACTACAAGCGCCCGCTCCCTGCGGCCCTGCTCCAGTCCCTGCCGGACCCCGTCACGGTGGACCTGGTCCCTCAACTCCTTCGCTCTCTCATACATCTCTTCGTCCTCCGGGAACGACATCATTCGCGCCAGGTCCGCTTCGGAAATCTGCCACGCCTCCGCAGCCCCCGCTACCCACGAACGAAGCGCCTGGTGCAACTCGGTGAACTCCGGCTCTCCAAAGCGACGGGTCAATCCCCGCATCACCCGCTGCAGGTTCTCCGGCGTAGGGTCCCGCTCCACTATCCCCAGCGAAGTCACCAGATCCCGCGACTGGGGATCCTGCTCGCCGATCCGCTGCAGGTCCAGCAGGAGATACCTGAAGCTCGGCAGATACTGCGCCAGCGGTGCCGTCACGGGGGCGATCAGCTCGGCGATGTCCGTGGCAGCGCGCCAGCGCGGCCGACCGTTGTAGACGGTGACCGGCAGCAGGGGCGGGAGCTTGTTCCCCGGCTTGATCTCTCCCCGACGGATCAGCTCCTCGTAGGTGAGGCAGGTGTACGTGAGGATGCGGAGCGCCATGAAGGGGTCGTTCTCCGATTGAAACTCCAGGAGGATCAGCAGGTACAGCCAGCCGCCCCGAAAGCGCACCTTGCAGAGCAAATCCGTTTGGCGCTGGACCAGGCCGCCGCTGATTCGATCGGTTGGGAGGGGATCCAGCGTGTCGAAGTCGAGTTCTTCGGCCAGCCCCTCGCCCACGAAGTGGCGGATGAGTTCCTCAACCGCGGCTCGCTGGGAGAAGATGAGTTTGTAGGTCTCGTCGTGCTTTCGAGCCAATCCGGACTCCGGCGACGCGGGGTTCGCGTGGCGGCCAGAAGGGCGTCCTGCGAGGCTGTGAGCCCGGTGCCGCCGTTAAACATCGGGTCGTCGGCTGGGCGAATACATGGCGGAATGAGACTCAATCGCCTTCTCATCTCGACTCTCCCCAGGCATTCGATTCGCGGCGACCAGGACGGACAGGGACCGGATACCGTCGGCTCGTCGCTGGACGACCTCATCGGGACCTGGAGTCGCGCGGATGCAGACGAGATGGAGCGGGCAATGCGGCATTTCGAGACCATCGACGAGGCCGCGTGGGAATGAGGATACTGCTCGACTCGAACGCCTATTCGCAGCTGATGCTCGGACGCGAGCAGGTCAGCCGGATCGGAGCATGTGGACGGGATCGCGTGGATTCGGCTGAGGGACGAGCGGCGTCCGATCTGGCCGACGGTGTAGAGCAACTGCCCGGGCACGTCGCACTGGCCATCTCCCGGCCACCTCCGGGGTCCACGTGGCACGCGACCCGGAAGCACTCGGAAGGCGGGCACTGAAGCCTCCGACTCCCCGCCAGTCGAAACAGGCGATTTCGAAAAACAGTGTCTGCCGAATCTCCTCGGTGGCAGAAACGGAAAACACCGTTCGCCCCTTGTCGAACTCCGGCACGACCCCCTTGAACTCCATGTAGACCGAACAGCTCTGGCGCTGTAGTCCTCAAAATCGCGAGGTGTTCGGCCTATCCTCGGAGCACAACCGTACGATCCCATGTGGACCATCGTCGCAGGCCGTCGCGCCAGCGCATCCCCAGTCCGGCGATATACCTGGAATTGCTTACATGACGCATCGCGAGATCGTACAGCCTCCTCCTGGTGTGTGGTCGGCCATCCCCCACCCAACCGAGCACCAGCAGGTCCATCCGCTCGTCGGCGCTCAGTGCCTCGATGGCCTTCACCAGCTTCAGGTAGGTCGGTGACGTCTCCGCGAGCTCGGAGGCGACGCGCATCCAAGCCTCACTCAACTCCCTGACCGTGTCCCGGTCGATGACGAGCCTGATCCCGGCCGCCTCAACCCTGGCCATCGCAGGCCCGTCGTGAAGTGTGATTGCCTGGATGTCCGAAACTCGGTCCGATACGATCTGGCCGAGCCTGCGATCCGCCGTGACCAGAACCGACCCCGTGAGCTTCGCGCAGGCGATGTAGAGGCTGTCGTAGACCGGGTGACCGATCCGCAGCGCGGTTTCGGCCGCGTCCCGCAAGAGGTCCTCGCTGGACTGGATTCGGACGACTTCCCGAAGCTTGGTGATCTCGTCCAGGAAGGGGGCGGAATGGCCGACTTCCCCGCGGCGGGCCTTCTTCCAGATCGCGCTGGCGCATTCCACCGGCAGCAGGTCGGGCGCATACCGCTCGATTCTTGGCCCCAGAACCAGCCGGGCCTCTTCGCGGTAGTCCTCCGCCACAAGCCACTTGACGGCCACGCTCGCGTCAACGGTCACCCTCACCGGTCGCGATCTTCCCGGACAAGAACGGCGCTGTCCGTCTGCTTCCTGTCGGCCGTGGTCGCGGCCAGGGCGTCGGCGCGTGCCAGGAATTCCGCAGTCCGAAGGTACCCGGACACCTCCCGTGTGAGCACGTAGCGCACCTCGCCCTCCAGCGAGCGGTGATTCGCCCTCGCCCGCCTCTTGAGTTGGTCGATGACGGAGTCGTCCAGATTGCGTACGGTCAAATTGCCCATGTGAGGTCCCTCAGCGTGTTGTGGTGCAAGCATAATGCTAGCATCTCATCCTTGTCGGATCAACCAGGAGGGGGCCGGGATCGCGTTGGACAAGAGGCATTCGATCAGGCCATCTTCCGGCCACCCCCGGGTTCCACGCGGCGCGCACGCACGATGTGGAGCGCTTCAATGCGAACGCTACCGCCTCCGGCTACCGATTCTCCACGAGCGCATGCACCGCGACCCGCTGGACGTCCACCTCATCCAGGTTTCGTACAACCGCCCAGTCAGGACCGATGTCCAGCAAGACGGTGCGGGAGGGCAGCACGAGTGTGCGAGTCCAGTTTCCGTCCGCGTCGAAGGCGAACCACTCGCTTCGCTCCCCGGGCCGAAGGTAGTCGTGGACCCAGAGCACGCCGTCATCTCCCATAATGAGCCCCTGATAGGCGGGGAACACGTCGGGCACGATCTCGCTTTCCCACTCCCAACGCCTCTGGAAGCGCGCGCGCCAGTCGGCACCACCGCCCCGGCGGTAGCTGTCCTCGAGTGAGTCACGGTATCGGCTGATGTCCTCCGGCGTCACATTCAGATCCGGACCCTCCCAGCGGATGCGCCGAATGGTCTCGCCCGTCCAGCCGACCAACTCGATCTCGTAATCTTCACCGGTACCGAACCACACGCCCACCTCCGCGGCCGGTCTTGGCTGACCGACCTGCGCGACGGAACGATGGCAGTCGCGTCAACCCTTGGCGCGCAGCCTGCGCCGACACTCTGGATGCAACGCCGTTACCAGGCGATTGAAGTGTTCGCGCATCCACTCGACGGCTTGGTCAAAGTCGCGGATGGCCGTCCCGTCTACGAACTCCGCCCCGCGACTGAAACCCAAGCGCGGTCGTCCTGAGGGGTTGGACCAGTGCATCCAGCCGTCGAGTGCGCCGGCTAGTTCCTCATCACCGCCAAGAGCGTCCATGATCTCTTCAAAGACTCTCTCCTCCTCGGGGAAGCCCGCCCGCCACGTCAGGTAGGTTCCGATACTGGATTGGCTGCGGTTGAGAAAGGCGCCGAACGAGATGCCCCAGCCTCCGAACCCTGATCCTTCGACCTTGACCCAGACAGTTGCGTACCTGGAGGGTTGAGGCACCTTCGACCGAGGATCGTCGAAGGCAAAGTCTGTCAGCACTGCCCTCCAGAATCGCTCATTGGCGTCCTCGACCGGCGATGGCTCGTCGGCGTCCTCCGCCAGCGATGGCTCGTGCTCCTGGATCGGATCGTCGTCGGTTTCGTCCAGAATCGTCTTGCGGACAAGGATCGTCCGGGGCAGGAGTTCGGTCCTTGCCAGCACCCGCGGCTGAATGATCAGGTCTTCGCCGTCTGCGCGAGTAAAGACGGCGGCCTCGACGAGCGCGAGATGGAAGCGGAGGCCGCTGTGCTTCTGCACGTAGGACGCGATGTCTTCGACGCCTTCGCGGATTCCGTCCCCGATTATCAGGAGCAGGAACTCGCCTCGCTTCAGTCGGCGGGCGACGGCATCGATGAAGATGTGCTCCTGCACGTCGCCGTGCGCCTCGGAGACGATGTCGAAGGGCGACCGCTTGACCCGTTTCCTGACTTCTCTCTCCAGGTCGTCGTAGCTCCACGACGCGAGTACGCGGGCGTAGTCGAGGATCTGGCCGATCACCTCCCTGCGCGCACTCGGATTCCTCCAAAGCTTGAACTCGGCAAGAATGATCCTCCCGGTCGGGGTCAGGTATAGCGCATCAACGAACCCCACCCGCGTGCCCAACTCCCTGCAGACCGGGACCGGCGTTTCGTATGCGGAGTCGATTTCGTCGAGGGGCAGAGTCTCCGCGTGCCTGAACAGGATGTCCTGCAAGCGGTTCTCGTCGATGCTGTCCGCCCGTCCTGACGACACGGGACCGACGCGCCGCCAAGTGGTTCTCTCGGTGAAATCGCCGCTCAGTTGAATCAGGTTCCCGTACATGTGCCGCTACCGTTCGAGGTTCTCGCTTGGCGTCCGAATCTAACCGGCGCGGAACCTGCTTGCGTCCTGCCTGCCGGAACATTCGGCGACGAGTTGTCCCAAGCCATTCGGCGACTCGCCAACCGCGATGGAACCTCGCTCAACCGGGCCGCCGTCAGGTTGATGCGCCGCGGCGCGCGGCTGGAGGACGGGCAGGGACCGGATACCGTCGGCTCGTCGCTGGACGACCTCATCGGGACCTGGAGAGGCGCCGAGGAGGTCGCTTCGCGCGAAGGGCCATCGCATCCCCACCAACGATCCCTGGATCGCTGTCCACGCCATGGAGACCGGAGCCGATCTGGTGTCGGCCGCCAGCCACTTCGAGCATGTAGACGGGATCGCGTGGATTCGGCTGAGGGGCAAGCGGCGTTCGACCTGGCCTTCCGCGGCCCCAGTCGTGCGAAAACACCCGTCATGGCCACCAACAGAATCGTTGGCAACAATCTTGTTGGGACCCCCTACCTCCCTCTCCGTCAGAAACAGCTGGCCGTCGTCGCCAGCGATTCCGGCGGGTCCACCGGCCTACAGTTTCTCGTCGTCGCCCTCAAGGAACACGCCGGCAATCAGATTCGTGCCAGTTGCGGTTGGCGAGCGAGGCGCCCGGCGACTTCCGACGCCGATATGCTCATTCGGATATCTCGATCAGTACCCTGCAATGGTCGCTCGATCCCCACTCGTCAACACCGTTCAACGCCTTGACGCTGATAGCCTTGTGGAAGCCGCAGGAAGCAAAGGCGTAGTCAAGCTGGGTACAGGCCGTTTCGGGAGTCTGCTTTGTTGTATGATAGGTGACGACATTCGGGGTATCTGAAGCTCCCGGCACCGGATCAGCCTTCCGACCGGGTGGGTACTGCGGTCCCAGGAATTCCAATCCCAGGGCATCCATGCGGTCCCACACGGTCCTCTGACGGGCCAGGAGAGATCGTGGTGGAACCTGGTCGGTGCCGTAGGACATATTGAGATCACCGGCCGCGAGAATGCGGTGGGTGGCCGGATCCTCGTCACCGATGAACATGGACAGGTCGGAGATGATCCGATGCGCGGCCATGTCCGGCATCCCATTGCGCCACTTCGTCTTCACCGACTTCTGTGGCATCGCCCACCGAGCGTACATCGAGACCGCGATGAACGGCTCGCCACGGATCGGCGTGACCCTCGCAATCGCGGCGGTGCCGATTCCGCTGAGCGCCACCTGATGAGCTTCCGGGTGGGTGAAAGGGTGGACGCGCTCGAACCGCTCGATCTCCACGCGGTCGGACAGCCTCACGACCATCGGCCAGCGGTCGTAGTCCTCTCGCTTCCCTCGCTCGAGTGGCACCTCAGCCGCCCGCCATCCCCGGTCCGCCCCCAACATAGCTCAGGAATCACTGGACTACGCCCATTCGGTCCGGCCGGGGGATGAAGATACACGAAGACCCGCGCCGTAGCGCGGGCCTCGGAAAGGGGGCAGTGCGATGGCTGGGCCATGCAGGTGCGTCCCGAACCGAATGCTAGCAGCCCGGTTTTCCGCCGGTCAAGGGATCGCTCCAGCGCGACGCTCGGTTTCCTCCGGGGACGCCGTCTCGAAGAAGAGCGCGATCGCTTCCTGGAGGTTCTCCCGAGTCTCGGCGACGGAGTCGGCCACCCCCGGGTTCCACGCGGCGCGCAACCCGGAAGCACTCGGAAGCCAAACGCTTCCGAGTTCCCTTCACTGCCATCGTCGGCGACGAGCCGTTAGGTAGACCCTGGCGCCCCATCCAGCCATTCGGCCGCCCGCGGATTTCGGCCAGATTGGAGCCTCCTCGAATCACGGAGTCTCCGTGCACGATCCCTTCCTCAAGTCGGTCTTCGCCGACCGTCGCATGGTCGAGATCCTGATCCGCGACCACTGTGCCCGAATGGGCCGACGAGATCGACTTCTCGACCCTGCGGGAAGAACCGACCGAGCTCGTCGCCAGAAAGACCCTGCAGCAGCGCCATCCCGACATGATCTGGTCCGCCGACACGGCCGATGGCGGGAGGGTCCTGCTTCTGGTCGAGTTTCAGCGAAAGCCCGAGCGGCTCATGGCCCTGCGAACGACCACCTACACGGCGTTGGCGCTTGAGAGAATCGTCGGCGAAGTAGACACCGGGACGGAGGATGCGCTCCCCGAGTTCGTCTACCTGGTCCTCTACCACGGCGATGGTCCCTGGAGCGGTCCAAATCATGTCACCGACCTGTTCCAGCGTTCCGATCCGGGCCGCTTCCGCGTGGTCTCCTGGAGAGAATGGGCGGGGGCTGGTCGGCCACGGGACGACACGACGGCCCTGGTGCTGAGCCTGGCCCGCAGCCTCTCTTTTGAGGAAATGGCCGCGCAGGTGGCGGCTCTGCGACTCAGGGTCTTGGAGCGCGGGGACGCGAGCCTGGACGCGTTCATGGTCGGGCGAATGGACACCATGTTAGAAAATATGGAAGGGCCGGCCCCTGCCGGCGTACCGTGGGTTAGCGCCTGCGGTGAGCGGAGGTGCCAGAGCCACATGCGACGCTTGAGGTCGCAACCGGAACAGGAGACCGGCCCCATGAAGAACAAGACCAAG
>JAJDYI010000065.1 GCA_022825235.1 Alphaproteobacteria bacterium
CCCGCCAACCCGAGCCTGTTCAACCCCCAACACCGAGTCCGAAAACGCCAAATCCCGGCACCGTCAAGGCGCCGAACGTCCGCTCCTGCACGCTCGAAACTGACCGATTTAATCGACCTCCCATGAATAGATCAGGCTAGCCCGCGCAGACCCTCGAGCGTATCGAGGCGCAGCTTGCCGGCATGAACCCAGGTGCCTGTCAAAAGCTTGAAATCCTCGGACAAACGCCCGTCGAACCGGAGGCCGCGGTCGGGATCTTCGACGTCGACGAAACGAACCGCATCCCCCGTCACGAGAAACCCGTCCTCGTCGAACGCTTCGGCGGTCGTGACCGGATCACGATAGTACCCGGCCATGACGTTCGGCCCCTTCACGCGGAGGTCGCAGCGCATCTCCTCATCCGGGATCAGCTTGATCTTCGTACCCGGCAGCGGCACGCCGACGACGCCCGAGCGTCCGATGGGCTCGTGAACCATCAGCGTTGCCGGCGCCGTTTCCGTCATGCCCCAGCTCGAGATCATCAGCGGCAGGCGCCCCCGAACCGCCTTCGCCATGGCTTCCAGACTGCTCCAGATCTCCTGCGGCAACGAGGCCCCTGCATAGAAGATCATGTCGAGGTCCCGGAAATAGGCCTCGCACAGATCGGGGTCGGCATCCATTTCCCGGACCAGCATGGAAAATCCGGCCGGCACGTTGAAGGACAGCGTGCCGGGCCGCTCGACGATATTGCGCACGGTTTCGGCGAACAGCGCCTCGGTCGGCTTGCCGTTGTCGATGGCGAGCGTGCCGCCATGGGCCAGCATCATGTTGAAATTGTGCGACCCTCCGAAGACGTGATTCCAGGGGAGCCAGTCGCAGATGCGCGGCGGGCGATCCTTGAGGAAAGGCAGCACCGACGCCATCTGCGCCTGGTTCGTGCACATCATCTTCTGGGTGGTCGGCACCCCCTTCGGGTCTGACGAAGAGCCCGAGGTAAAAAGGATCTTGGCGACGGTATCCGGTCCGACCGTCGCAAGCCGGGTGTCGACGTCGACGGCGGGGTTCCCGTCGAGAAGATCGCCGAACGCGGTCGCCGGCCCGGGAGCGCCATCGGTGGTGGACGCGACAATCTCGACATTCTCCAGCTGCGGCAGCCCCAGCGCCGACGCGTAGCGGTTCGCATCGTCGGCGAACGCAAGCGCGGGCACGACCTTGTCGAGCACGTAGACCAGCCGGCCATGCGCCTCTGGGATGAGCGAATACTGCTCCGCCAGCGGAACCGTGGGAACGCCCGCGTATTGCGCGCCCAGGGAAAGCAGCGCGTGATCGATCGAATTGCCCGACAGGATGACGATGGGTGTCTCCTGTCCCAGGCCGCGGGCAATCAACGAGGCGGCGATGGCGCGGACCTGCGCGAGGGCCTCCCCATAGGCGACCTCGCGCCGGCCATCCCCTTCGCGGGCGGTCAGGAAGACGCTGTCCGGTGCCTCGGCGGCCCAGCGGTGCACCCAGTCGGCCGTTCGCTCGACGGCGGGATCGAGCGGCAGCTTCGAGGTCAGAAATAGCGTCGCGCCATCCTTGCGCACGGAAACGCGGTGGGGCTTCAGCCTCAGCCCGGTGGTCGCATCCATCAATTCGCCTTCACGGCGTGCACGCCTTCAGGTGGCACCACAAAAACCCGTCGGTCGCATCGAGCAGCTCGTCTGACGTCGCGTTGCGTTTTTCCGGCCGGTTCATGGTCTGGGTCGCCAGCGGGCCGTCGATTTCGACGGTCAGGACCCGGGATGCATCCTCTGATGTCGTTTGCTCCTGTGACAAGAGGGAACTTCTCATTCGATCGGAATATGGGTCGCGGCAGCAGGGGCCTGCCGACCGACCGGGTTCGAAGTCGGTCCATTCCCCGGGGTACGGCCAAGGTCGCGTCGTCCCGCATCCTGCTCCGCCGTCGTCGGAAAAAGCTGAAGCTGGCGCAAGACCGTGTACCGCTTCCTGCCGTCCCGAACCACGCCTCGTACTAGTTTTCGGAAATTTCGATATTAATGAAAATAACAATATTATTGAAAATATTTGCCCATGCTGGTATTCCATTGGGCGTCCGCCGTAGCGGCGGCGCGGTGTTCTGATGACGACGGTATAGGAGGGCCCTTGGCTGTTTCAGTTGCAGTCCCGGGCCCTGCGGCCCCAGCCGGGTCTGGCCCTTCGCCGGGCCGCGATCTCGTGGGGCAATTGCGGGCCGATATCGTCGATGGCGAGTTCTCGCCGCAGGAGCGGCTGAAATTCGCGGATCTCGCAAAGCGATACGACGCGAGCTTCGGGACCTTGCGCGAGGCGCTTGCCCAACTGGTCTCCGAGGCGTTCGTGACCCAGGAGACCAACAAGGGGTTCGCGGTGGCGTCGGTCTCGCGCGAGGAGATTCTGGAAATCGCCGAACACTATATCGACCTGGAACAGCGCGCCGTCGCCAGCGCCATCGCCCGCGGCGACGATGGCTGGGAAGCCCAGATTGTCGCCGCGCATCACCGGCTCAACGCGATCGAAAAGCAGCCGTGGGAAGAACGCGTCGCCCGCCACTCCGACTGGGTGGTGCGGCATCGCGAGTTTCACGAATCCCTGGTCGCCGCGTGCCAGGGGCCGTGGCTGTTGCGTCTCAGGACGATGATGTTCGATCAGCTCGACCGCTACCGTTTCCTGACCAAGATGGCGCCGATCAAGGGCGGAAAGAGCCGGGGCGCGGAACACGGAGGTCTCATGGAGGCGGTGCTGGATCGGGATGCCGGGTCCGCGTCCCGACTGATAGACCGGCACATCCGCAACACTGTGGACAGGGCGGTGAACCTTCTTTGAGCCCCAAACTACGGCATCCCGAGCCCGTACACCGACAAACGACCGAACGATCTCACACAGGGAGAAAGACGAACATGTTCAGGAAACTTAAGCGGACCGCCGCGTTTGCCTTGGCGATCCTTGCAGCGGCCACCGCACTGTCCGGGACGGCCCGGGCCGAGGCGGTGCTGAAACTGTCCTTCTTCGCCTCGCCCAAGGACCCGACCTATTCGGACGTGCTGCTTCCCTGGATGAAGGCGATCAACGCCGAGGGTAAGGGGGTCGTGCGGATCGACGCCTTTCCGGGGAGCTCCCTGGTTCGCGGACCGGCGGCCCAGGCCAAGGCCGTCGGCGACGGCGTCGCCGATCTCGCCTGGGTCGTGCCCGCCTATACGCCCGGCCGCTTTCCGGACAACGAGGTCATGGAGCTCCCGGGGGTATTCCGGGACGTGAGGGAGAGCTCGATTGTCTTCCGCCGGCTCTACGACCGCGGCCTCCTCCGGGGCTACGACACCTATTACGTGCCGCTCCTGGTCACCACCCATCCCTACGCGATTCACACGGTCAAGCCCGTGAAGACCATGGACGACATCAAGGGCCTGAAGCTCCGCGCCGGCGGGCCGGTGGCGAGCGCCTCGATGAAGGCGCTCGGCGCGGTGCCGGTCGGCATGCCGGTTCCGGCCATCGCGGAGAACGTCTCCAAGGGTGTCCTGAACGGCACCGGTGCCGAGTGGAACGTCATGTACGCGTTCAAGATCATTGAGGTCGCCAAGAACCATTACATGCAGCGGCTGGGGACCGTCCCGCTGACGGTGCTGATGAACCGGAAGAAGTACGAGTCGCTGTCCGGCAAGGCGCGCGCGCTCATCGACAAGCACAGCGGCGCGGGGCTGACGCGGAAGTTCGGCGACGTCCATTTCGCGATCCAGGGCGCCCGGCTCAAGACCACCATGGCGCGGCCCGGTCACACGATCGTCAATCCGGGTGAGAAGGAAGTCGCGCGCTGGAATACCCTGATGCAGGGTGTGACGGACAAATGGGTCACCACCCATCCGAAGGGGAAGGAACTGTTCGCGGCCGTGAACGAAGAGCTCGCCAGGCTCCGGGCCAAGTGATCCGCCCGGGCCCGGCGGTCGTGTCCGGCCGCCGGGCCTGGCGCCTCGGGTAGGACGACGAACGGATGCCCGCCATGGAGTCCTGGGCGCGGTACGACGCGTTGCTGCGGCAGGTCACGCGATGGATCGCCATGATCGGGCTTGCCTGCCTGGTCGGCCTCACGCTCGCGACCATCCCCGACGTGCTGATGCGGTGGCTGTTCAACAGCCCGATCGAGGGCGTCCACGATCTCTACAAGCTGGTTATCGCCGTGGTGGTCGGATCGTTCTTTCCAATGGCGCTGTTCGAGCGCCACCACATCTCGATCACCTTTCTCGGGGGCGCGTTGGGCGGCCGGGCGAACGCCTGGCTCAACGGGTTTGCCAATCTCGCGCTGTCGACCTTCCTGGTGTTGATGGCCTGGCAGTTGGTGAATTACGTGCTTGAGGTGAACGAGGCTGGCGAGACCACGTGGATCCTGCGCTGGTCCGTGACCCCGTGGTGGGGGGTGGCGACGGCCTGCGTGATCCTGTCGGTCCCGGTACAGCTCTACGTGACCGTCCGGGACGCGGTCGCGCCGGACGGCGACGCCGGACAAGGTCACGCGCGGCCCATGGACGAAGGCATCTGAGAGCCGCGCGGGAAGCTCCGACAGCGACGGACAGGCATAGTGGACCCGATCACCATCGCCACGCTCGGAATGATCGGCATGTTCGTGCTGATCGCGCTGCACGTTCCGATTGGGGTGGCGATCGGGGCGGCCGGAGTCGTGGGCTTCGGCATGCTGGGTGGCTGGAAGCCGGCCTTCTCGCTGATCGGCACGGAATACATCACCGTGTTCACCAATCCCGAGCTCGCCGTCATCCCGCTGTTTCTGCTGATGGGCAGCTTTGCCGGGGTCAGCGGCCTTTCCGCCGACATCTATCGGCTCGCCTATGCATTCGTCGGCCATCGCCGGGGTGGGCTGGCGCTGGCGACCATCGGCGGCTGCGCGGGCTTCGGCGCGGTCTGCGGCTCGTCGCTGGCGACGGCCGCGACCATGGGGCGCGTCGCCTTGCCCGAAATGATCGACAGGGGCTATTCGCCGACGCTCGCATCGGGGTCGGTCGCGGCTGGCGGCACGCTCGGCATGCTGATCCCGCCCTCGGTGATCATGGTGATCTACGCTTTCCTGACCGAGCAGTTCGTCATCACCCTGTTCGTGGCGGCGCTCATCCCCGCGCTGATCGCCGTGCTCTTTCACTTCTTCACGGTCGCGGTCCTGGTGCGCGCAAACCCCGAGGCCGGACCCGCCGGCAGGCGTCTGGACTGGGCCGAGAGGTGGCGCGTCGTGGTGCAGGGCTGGAGCGTCCTGGTCCTGATGCTCGCCGTGGTCGGCGGCATCTACGGCGGGGTGTTCACCGTCAACGAGGCGGCCGCGCTTGGCGCGGCGCTCGCCTTCCTGTTCACGGTGATCCGGGGCAAGCTCACCTGGGAAACGACCTTCCAGGTTCTCAAGGAGACCGCCACCAACACGGCGATGATCTATCTGATCATCGGCGGCGCGTCGATTTTCTCGGCCTTCGTGACCCTGTCGCGCATGCCGGACGCTCTGGTCGGGCTGATCGCGGGCGCCGGAGTCGCGCCGCTCGTGGTGATCCTGATCCTGTTCGCGGTCTACCTGGTCCTGGGCGCGGTGTTCGACACCGTGGCCGCGATGGTCATCACCCTTCCCTTCGTCCTGCCGCTGGTGACCGAGCTCGGCTACAATCCGATCTGGTGGGGGGTGGTGCTGGTCATGGCGATCGAGGTCGGGATGATCACGCCGCCGATCGGCATGAACGTCTTCGTCCTGTTCGGCGTCGCGCGAGACATACCCCTCAAGACGATATTCCGCGGCATCCTGCCGTTCTTCTACGCCGATGTCGTCCGCATCCTGCTGATCATCCTGTTCCCGACGACGGCGCTCTGGCTGCCGCAGCTTCTCGGATACAACATCGGGCTATAGGTCCGGGCCGGATGTCTCGCCGCGGCCACGCGCAGAATGCACAAGAGGTGCGGTTTTCCGGCAGGTTAGTGCCAAAGCTGCGAAACACGTCGATGGAGAGCACGCGATGCAGGAGACGCTTATCTTCGAGTCGGACGGGCTGAAACTGTCGGCCGTGCTTCACGTGCCCGACGGTCATGGCGGCGGACCCCTGCCAGCCTTCGTTGTGCTGCACGGCTTCGTGGGCTCGAAGGACGAGAGCCACGCCCAGATCCAGGCCCAGATGCTGGAACACTTCGGCTACGCTCCCGCGATCAGCGCCGCCACCGCCGCGGTCAAGAGATTCCGTGTTTGCATGAATGTCTCCCGTTTCTACGATGACCGTGGCGACCGGCGTTGCCGTTCGCCTGCCGTCAACGATCATCTCCCGACGCCGGCCTGGCTGTCGGATGCGGAGACGGCGGATCGCGATCCGCGCCTCCGGCCTTCGCCAGGCAATGGTCCGGCCCGATGCTAGCAGACCGCTGCTGGCCGGGCCAAATCCGCACCTTCGATCCCCCGGATCGGAGCGACGGCAACGCGTGGGCGTTCCGAACGATGCCGGCGCGGGCCCAGGGCGGCTTTCACAGCCATGTGCTGGCCGCGTCGCGAAATTCCTGCGGCGCCTGGGGACCCCATTGAGACCTGAGACCCTGGCTTCGCGGCACAAGCGAATATGAATGCTCGTTGTTGAGCAGGTCCGAATCCGTCCAATGCTCATGCATCCGGCCCCAGGGGTCGAACCAGTAGTCGAAGATCTGGCTTCCCAACGTGTGGCGTCCTATGCCCCAGCAATGCCTGTAGTCCGCCTGAAGCAGGTATTCGTGCCCGGACCAGAGATCGTCGATGTCCTGGACCTCGAAAGACACGTGATTGAGGCCGGTGCGCGCGTTTCGTCCGACCATCATGACGTGATGGTCGACAAAGTCCGCGCCGCGGTCGGCGCGGTTGAAGCTCGCCAGGATTTCGCTTTTGTCGTCCTCGTCGTGTACATCGTCGCTGGTCACGAATCCGAGATGCCGCTGGATCCACGCGACGGTCGGTTTGACCTCCGGCGTACTGATCACGACATGGGCGATCCGCTTGACGTGCGACGGCGCCGTCGAGACGCGTGCGAGGTCCGCGAAGCGTTCCCGGCTGGGGCCGGTATTGTATCGGAAGCGCTCGACCGGCAATGGCGCAGCGTCCGCCACGCCGTGCACTACCTCGACCTCGAAGCCGTTGTGCTCCCTGAGCCGGACACGCTTGCCGCCGCCGGGTTGGTTCAGCGATTCCAGGTCGGAAGCGCCCGACGCCCTTTCCGCCAAACGCCGGAGATCGGCCTCGCTGTCCGCGTGAAACGCGATGGAGAGAACTTTCGGCGACCCGAGCTCGGTGATGTGTATGTGGCGATCGATGTCCGTCCCGCGCATGTAGAGCGTTTCGTGTGTCCGCTCGCTCCTCTGCAAGCCGAAGTCGGTCAGGAACTTTTCGGCGACTTCGAGGTCAGGGGATCGAAGGCGTATCCACGCGATGTCCCGAACCTTGATAATGGGCTCCTGCATTTGACCTTCCTCTGTGTTCAGGGCCGGACCGTTCGATAGTTTTAAGTATCGATCATAGGGCTCAAAGGCAGCTGAGCGGAACTCTTGCGTACGCGGGTGCTTCTCCGGATTCCCAGGCACTCCCTCCTACGGCGTGCATCCGATGCGCCATCGGTGAGCAATTTCCCGCGCCGCTGTTCTCACGGCAGTGCATCAGTAGTGTCGACTCGGAGACTGTCGGTACAAATACCCTATATAACTAGTTTTTTGTTGTTTAACGGGGCATGATAGGCCCTCGGCTCGACAGGGAAGGTCGATGAGCTATTTCGTCGGCACGGATATCGGCGGCACTTTCACGGACCTCGTCATGTTGTCCGACGCCGGTGAAGTAACGATCGTCAAGTCGCCCACGACGCCCGAAGACCGCACGCAAGGGGTTCTCGACGCGTTCGAAGTGGCGGCGGAACAACTCGCTATCCCGTCGGACGAGTTTATTCGCGATCTCGAATATTTCGCGCACGGCACCACCGTGGCGACCAACGCCTTCATCGAGCGCAAGGGTGCCAAGACTGGGCTGATCACCACGCGCGGCTTTTCCGACGTGCTGGCGATCCAGCGCTGCCAGGCGAGCTGGGCAGGCATGCTGGATCACGAGATCGCGCATTACGCCGCCCGCACCACGCCGATCCCGATCGTCCCGCGCGACCTGATCGAGGAGGTGGACGAACGCGTCGACTACAAGGGGCGGGTCGTGGTTCCGCTCGACGAGAGCCGCGCGCGCGAAGCGGTTCGCCGCCTCGTGGAGCAGGGCGTTGAGGCGATCGCCATCATGCTCCTGTGGTCCTTCCGCAACCCGGAGCACGAGCGCCGGCTGGAAGCGATCGTCCGGGGGGTGGCGCCGGAGATGTTCGTGACCCTCTCTTCGACCCTGCTGCCCATTCTCGGCGAGTACGAGCGCGTCTCGACCACGGCCGTCAACTCGTATCTGGGGCCCGTTATCCACCGCTATGTGAGCGGGTTGGAACGGGCGGTTCGTGCGCCCGGCTATGACGGACCGATTTCCATCATGGAGTCGGGAGGCGGCGTGCTTCCTGCGGAGGAGGCGGCGTTCCAGGCCGCCAACCTGCTGACCTCCGGTCCGGCCGGTGGCGTTCTGGCCTCGCAGAAATTGGGCGAGCTCCTCGGAATCGGGAACATCATCACCACCGACATGGGCGGCACCAGCTTCGACGTCGGTCTCATCGTCGACGGCCAGCCGGTGTTGCAGAACGTCCGCGAGGTGGGCCGGTTCCACGTCGCGCTGCCATCGATCCAGGTCACGGCCATTGGCGCGGGTGGAGGATCGATCGCGCGCATCCACGCCGGGCGCCTGACGGTTGGCCCCGAGAGCGCCGGCTCCGTGCCGGGACCGGCCTGCTACGGCCGCGGCGGGGAGGACCCGACGATCACGGATGCCGATGTGGTTCTCGGCATCATCGACGCGGAATACTTCCTCGGCGGCACGATGTCGATCGACCGCGTCAAGGCGGAGCGGGCGGTGCGCCGGCATATCGCGGAACCGCTCGGCATGGAAGTGCAGGAGGCGGCGGCCGGCATACGCGAGGTCGCCAACAACCAGATGGCCGATCTGCTGCGCCGGGTGACGACCTGGTCGGGCCACGATCCGCGCGACTTCACCATCTTCGCCTATGGCGGCGCCGGTGCGACGCATGCCCACCAATACGGCGCCATCGCCGGCATCCGGAGGGTGGTCGTCCCGTCGACAGCCGCCGGCCATTCCGCCTTCGGTGCGGTGACCGCCGACCGCCATCGCTCGTTCTCGCTGGCCTATGGCCACCATACGCCACCCCGCTTCCGGCGTGCCTCGGAGCACGTCGATCTCTCGGAGCTCAACCGCGGGTTCGAACAGCTGGAGGCGCAGTGCCGGGATGCCCTCGGCGCGGACACCAGGATCGAACGACTCCTCGGCATGCGCTTCCGCCAGCAGGTGCACGAGATCGCGGTGCCGGTCCCGGGGGGAGCGCTTGCGGCACGGGATGTCGACGATGTCGTCGACCGGTTCCAGGAACGGTACGAACGACTCTACGGCGAGGGATCGGCGTTACGGGGATCGGGCGTCGAGTTTACGACGCTCAGGACTGAAGCGTTGGTCCCCGTCGCGCGACGGCGCGCTTCGCCTGGCGCCCTCCGCGGCGGTGCGCCCGAACCCGGGGCGCGCCGTTCGGTGTATTTCTATGGAACCGGCCTTACCGACACGCCGATCTACCGGTCGGAAGGTCTCTGGCCGGGCGCGGCGATCGCGGGTCCCGCGATCGTCGAGCACCCTGACACCACGGTTGTCGTGGGTATCGGCCAGAGGCTCGAGGTCGAGGCCTACGGCAACATGATCATCCATCTTCAGGGCTGAGGGCGGACCGATGGACGACGCTCGGACGCCGGACGCCGAAACCTACTCCTATGATCGCCCCGAGGTGGATCCCGTCACCTTCGAGGTGGTACGCCACCGTCTGGTCTCCATCAGCGAGGAGCAGGCCGCGACCCTCTCGGCGATTTCCGGCTCTCCGCTGGTCAACGATGCGACCGACTTCAATACCGGCATCTATCGCGCCAATGGCGAGATCGTGACGCTGGGCAAGAACGTGCTTTACCACGCCGCTTCGGTTGCCGAGATGGTGAAGCACATCATTGCCGACTGCGAACAAGAGCCCGGGTTCAGCCCGGGCGACATGTTCATGGTCAACCACCCCTACAAGGGCGCGCTCCACCCGCCCGACATCGGTCTCGTGGCGCCCGTATTCCACGCTGGCAAACGGATTTGCTGGATCGGGGTGTGTGCGCATCAGATCAGCGTTGGCGGCCAGTTCGGCCCGCAAGCGCGTGACGTACGCGAGGAGGGCCTGCTGATCCCGCCTATGAAGGTCGTGGAGAACGGCGCTTTCCGCCACGACATTTTGAACATGGTGCTCGAAAATTCGATGGCGCCCATGAACATGGCGCTCGACTTCCGCGGCTTCCTCGCATCCAACCGAATCGCCCAGCAGCGGCTCGAAGCGACCATCGATCAATACGGGATCGATACCGTTCTGGCGGTGATGGATGGCTCGATCGAGCTCTCGGAGTCGGCGGTGCGCGCTCGGCTGGTCGAGCTGCCGGACGGCGTCTACCGCTCGCAGACCTATCTCGATCACGACGGGCTGGAAAACAAGCTCTATGTCATCGGCCTGGAAATGTCCAAGCAGCATGACCGTGTCGTGCTCGACTTCTCCGGCTCGTCCGACCAGGCGCCCACCTTCCTGAACTGCACCCGGTCGGGCCTCCACGCGGGCATCAGAGCCGGAATGCTTCCGGTTGTCGCCTATGACCTGCCATGGAACGAAGGTGTTTTCCGCCCCTTCGAGGTCGTCGCCCGCCAAGGGTCGATCGTCAACGCCGACTATCCGGCGCCCGTCGGACAGGGACCGATCGGCGCCATGTGGCTGGTGGAGTCGGTCGTCACCGACGCGCTGTCCAAGATGATGTCGACCAGCGGCAAGTACATCGGTGAGGCGCAGGCCATGCCCAATGGCGGGCCGGACACGTTCGTGCTGATCGGCCGCAACCAGTACGGCGAGCGTAACAGCGGCCAGACGTTGGACCAGGCCCATGTCGGCGGCGGCGCGTACGTGCATCGAGACGGTCTCAGCCCGCAGGGTCACCGGCACATTCCGGCGATCCGGCTTCAGAACATCGAGCGCGCCGAGAACAACAGCCCCATGATGTATCTCTATCGCCGCTTCATCCCGGATACGGCCGGGCCGGGCCGTCGCCGCGGCGGCGCGAGCGTCGGGCACGGCTACATATTGCACGACACCGAGCAAATGAATTTCCGCCTCGCAGGTCACTGCTACGAGGCGCCTTCGGGGCTCGGGCTTCACGGAGGTTACCCGGGCGCCTGCAACACGCGCCGGCTGCACAAGGATTCGAACGTGCGCGACCTGATCGACCGGGGCCACATGCCGCGAACGCCGGAGGAAATCACCGGCGAACTCACCCATTATCCGGCGAAGATCGGGCGACCCGAGGTCTTCACCGCGCGCGACGTACACGAAAACGCCCCCAGCGCCGGCGGCGGCTGGGGCGATCCCATCGAGCGGCCGCCGGCCGAAGTTGCCGCGGACGTGCGCGGCAACTTCGTCTCGCGGGCCGCCGCAGAGCGCCTGTACGGCGTGATTGTCGACCGGGACGGTACGCTCGATGAGCGCCGAACCGAGGCGCGGCGTAAGGCGATCCGCGACGAGCGGCTGTCCTGGCAGCCGGAGTACCGGCTTGCCGGCGCGCCGCCCGACGACGCCAGGGGCGAGGAGCTTGCCCTGATGGGCGACGGCGCGGCGTTTCATCGGATCCAGGGCAGGGTCTGGCTGCGTTGCGGTTGCGGCCATGTGCTGTCGCCCGCCGACGAGAACTGGAAGCGCTACCTGCCGCGCGCCCCGGCCGAGGCCGCCGATCTCGGACCCCGCATCACCTTGCACGAGGAACTCGAGGCGATCCGCTACGCCTGCGGCGGCTGCGGGCGGCTGCACGGCGTCGAAGTCAAGCGGAAGGGCGAGGAATCGCTCTTCGATTGCGAGATCAGTTTCTGAGAGGGAGCGGCGAATGCCCGAACACATCCTTCCCCTGCCGCCCAAATGGGAAAGAGATGTGGACTGCGGCTGGGTGGTGTTCGAGAGCGGCGCCGACGAGATCCGCGGGTACTTCGCGAAGCCGAAAGGCGGCAACGACCTGCCGGGAATAGTGATGGTGCACGAGAATCTTGGCATAATCGAGCATCGTCAGGACGTGACGCGCCGGCTTGCGAAGGCGGGCTACGCCTGCCTGACGGTCGACCTTTACAGCCGTATCGGCGGGCAGTCGCCGCGGGACTTCTCATCGCCGCAGGAACGCCGCGTCAAGGCGTTCAAGGCGATGCCGGACGAACAGGTGGTTCCCGATCTGGAGGCCGGTCTGAGCTATCTGCGCGGCCGCGACGACGTGGACGGCTCGCGCATCGGCGCCATCGGCTACTGCTCGGGTGGGGGCCAGCTCTACGGCTGGGCCTGCGGAAACGCATCGGAGCTAGCCTGTGCGGTCGTGTTCTACGGCTCCCTCGAGGTCGGGGCCGAGGCGCGCCCCAACGGCGATCCCATCGACCGCATCGCGACCGCGGGCAGGCTGCAATGCCCGATGCAGATCCACCAGGGCAACGCCGACAAGGTGGTGCCGATGGATCGGGCCTACGCGATGGTGGAGGGGCTGAAGGCATCCGGCCAGACGATCGAGTTTTTCGAATACGACGGCGCGGATCACGCCTATCACGACGACACCCATCCCGCCTATCACGCGGACGCGTCCGAGGTGAGCTGGGCCCGCACACTCGCGTTCTTTGCCCAGCACCTGAAATAGAAAACCCGACGGAAGGACCTTCTGGGATGAAAGGGAAGCGGTCAGATGGCTGAATCGAACATCCTCTCGCGCTACGTCATGGTCAACGGCGTGCGCACGCATTATTCGGAATCGGGCGGCGATGGCCCCGTCCTTCTGGCGTTGCACGGCGGCGGCGCCGGTTCCTCGGGCGTCTCCGGGATGGGGCCGGTCATGGAAAGGCTGGCCGACCGGTACCGCGTCGTTGCGCCGGACAGCGTCGGCGGGTTCGGTCTCACCGATACCGAGGCGCCGACGCCCGACGGGCTGTACAGCCGGCTTCAGCACATCGCCGATTTCTGCGACATGCTCTGCCTCGACAGGTTCACGATTCTCGGCAATTCGCAGGGGGCATGGTGCGCCGCGCAATACGCGATCGAGAACCCGCACCGGATCGAGAAGATGATCCTGGTCTCCTCGCTGACCATAGCCGGGGCGATGAGGATCCGTCAGGAGCCCAACGATGCCTTGCGCGCGCTGGAGGGTTACGACGGAACCCGAGACGGCATGAAGCGTTTGTTGCAGGCCCTGATTATCGACCGGCACCGGATCACCGATGCGTTGATCGACGAACGTCAGGCGGCCGCGACGCGTCCCGGCGCCTGGGAGGCGTTCCAGCGGCTCGGCGAATCGATCCGTGCCCAGCGTGGCGACAGCTTCTATGCCGCACGCAACAACATGGCCGACACGTTGCCGGAAATCACCAAGCGTATTCCGACCATCTTCATCTGGGGCGATTCGGATACCTTCGCCGAGCCGGCCACGGGCAGGAAAATCTCGGAGATGCTGCCCGACGTCGCGTTCCACTGGGTGGAAGGCGCCGGTCATCAGGTCCAGACCGACAAGCCGGACGCATCCGCCGGGATAATCCGCGAATTTCTGGCCTCGTGAGGCGAACCCGGAGTCTGCGAAATGATCAAGGAGCCGATGCCGTTGTCGGAGAACTCGCCGGGCCGGATGGCGGGCATGGTTCCGGGCGTAAGGGCCGGAGGCTTCCTGTTCCTGTCTGCGGTCCGCGGCCGCGACCCGGCGACCGACGGCATATCGGAGGACCCGCTGGAACAGGCGCGTCAGGCCCTCCGCAATCTCGAGGAGATCCTCGCCGCCTCCGGGGCGACGCTGGAGCACGTCGTCAAGGTGACGCTCTATCTGCACGACCTGGAAAAGCGACAGCCCTTTCACCGGGCGTGGATGGAATTCTTCCCCGAGAACCCGCCGGCGAGAATCGCGGTGGGGGTGGCGGACGCCAATGCCGCGCCGGGCGGCAAGGCGCATTACGCGCTCGACGTGATCGCGCTCGCTCCTGAAGCCCAATAGGGGACGGGCAAGGAAGGACCATGCCGGTCGGATTCGGACTCGCCGCCTCGCACGCCCCCAACGTCTTCATCCCGCCCGACCGGTGGGAGAAGCGCTACCATGCGGCCATCGCCGACATACCTCCGCCGCCGCAGGTCAAGGACGAGACGCCGGAGGTTCGCGCGGCGATCGGCCGGCGCATCGACTCCGCCTTCGACGTGCTGCGTGACAGGCTGACCGCCTACAGTCCGGACGCGCTCGTGATGGTCACAGACGACCATGACGAGATGTTCGATTCCAATCTCATCAACCCGCAGATCGCGATCTTTCTCGGCAAGCGCGGCCTCGGGCTGATGAACCTGACCGATCGAAAGACGCTGGACGATCCGACCGCCGAGCCGATCGTTCTCGAATGCCACGAGGAACTCTCGCAGTTTATCGCCGACGGGCTGGTTCAACGGGATTTCGACATCGCGGTCTCACGTCAGGAGGAAACCCATTCGGTCGGCAATGTCGACCGCGGCATGGGGCACGGCTTCACCCGCACGTCGCCCAGGATCATGCCGGAGCTGGATATCCCGGTCGTGCTGATCTGGCTCAACTGCTATTTCGAGCCGCTGCCCACGGCCAGGCGGTGCCTCGACCTCGGCCGGGCGGTCGCCGATGTCTGCATGGCCAGGCCGGAACGCATCGCCATTCTCGGGACTGGCGGGCTGTCGCACGACCCGCGTGGCCCGCGCGCGGGCTGGATCGACGAGCCGCTGGACCGCGCCGTCCTCGACGCATTCGCCTCAGGCGATCCGTACCGGCTGGAATCGCTCTACAAGATCCCGTCGGACACCTATCACGGCGGCACCGGCGAAATCCGCAGCTGGCTCGCCGTCGGCGGCGCGATGGGAAAAACAAAGGCCACAATCGTCGATTACATCGCTGCTTACCACATCATCACCGGCGTCGGGTTTGCATATTGGGAGATCGAATAGTATTCCCCGAGCCTTCCCCGCCGCAGAAGATGTGGCAGATTACAAATCGGGCAGGGCGGTGCAGAACGCGGAAAATCAACTGCTGGATTTCGGACACAACCTGGCGCCGATCTACGTCCAGCTGTCGACGATCTTCCGACGGTTCATCGAGACCGGTGAGTGGCCTGTCGACGCCCGGATCGCGACGCACGAAAAGCTGGCGGTTCAGTTCGGAGTGAATCCGGCGACGGTGCGCAAGGCAATCGGCATTCTGGCAAAGGAAGGTCTGCTCGTTTCCGGTCGTCGTCGCGGAACCGTCGTCATCGCCAGGCCTTCGCGGCAACCGAGCTACACGGTGCCGACAACCCGCGCGGGCCATCGTGCACGGGATGATGCGCAGCGATTCGATCTGGAGGAAGCCAGGGTGGCCGCGCGGCGGCCCGAGCCCTTCCACGGCAGTCCGAAATTCGCTCCCGCCTATCAGGAGATCGCCCGGACGCTACGGCGCGAGGGCAAGGTTATGGGCGTCGAGATCGCCTACATTGCGGCCGACGTCTGGGCCGCGACGGAGCGCACGGATCGGGAATCGTTGCCGGTCCTCGCCTTCGTCGAACGCGCCGGAAAGGGCGCGGTGGGAGCCGCCGGCCAGACCGTCAGCTTCGGTTCCGCGGATGCCGACACGGCGGCCGGGCTCGATTGCCGTGTCGGCATGCCGATCGCGATCGTGCGAATGACCGTAACCGACCGCAAAGGCGTTCTCAGCGCGGAGTCCGCGCTGCGTCTGCGGGGCGAGTGCTTCCGCATGGACGAATCCCTCCGCGATGCGCCGGGCCAGTGATGTGAGCCCGGAACGACCGGAAGGGCGCAGAGCGGCGTTCGTCCTGGCACAAGACAGCGGAATGCCGATCTACGCGCAGTTGATCGTCCATTTCCGTCAGCAGATCGAGAATGGCGTCTGGCCGGTTGGCCGGAACATCCCCGCGCTCGGAATTCTGTCTGCGGAATACGGGGTCGCACGTGAAACGATTCGGCAGGCGATCGGCTTCCTGGAGCAGGAAGGGCTGATCGCAAGCCGCCGGGGCAGGGGTACCACGGTGCTGCGCAAGCCCGAGGCCGAGCTTTGGTACCGCGTGCCCGAGAGCTGGGAAGAGCTGGTGTCGCGCGCCGACGGGATCGTCGGGACGGCGCTGGAACTCGATGCGCCGCGGCGGCTGCCGCAACTGCCCGATGCCGGAGACGTCGCGCTCGCCGCCGGTTATTTCGCCATGCGCCGCCTGCTGAAGCGAAACGACGTGCCCTATCTCGTGGGCACGTCGTATCTCGACCGGCGCGTCGTCGACCGGATCGGCGCGAATACGCTCGGCACGGTTTCAGTTTACCGCGCGATGGACCGGGCCGGCGTCCAGATTTGCAGCGCGCGGCAATCCCTGACCCTTGGCACCGCCGACGCGGAGACCTCCTATTTGCTGGAGGTCCCGTTCAACGCGCCGGTCGTCGTGGTGCTGCGCTGGGCGGAGGATGCAGACGGCACTCTCGCCTACCAATCCGAAGGACTGTTCCGCAGTGACTTCGTCCAGGTTCAGCGGTCCATCCGGTAGGCGACGCAGAGCGACGGATTCCGAGCCGTGCGACGCAATACATCATAAGACTACTTATATAAAGTATTCGTTGACCAGGCGCGGACCGGCGGGTAACCTTCCCGAAGACAACAGACTCGGTATGGACAACGAGGGCCAGAAGGCCCCTTAGCGGCATGAACGCCGCCGGGAGGAATTCGATGAAAGGCAAGGCATCGGTCTTTGCGACTGCCGCTGGTGCGACGGTCGCCATTGCGAGTCTCTGCGCCAGTCCGTCGGTCCAGGCGAAAGAGCTGATCTACAACAGCTATCTGCCCCCGCAAAATGCGCTGTACAAGGGCGCCATCGCCGGATTTTCCAAACGTCTTGCAAAGGAATCCGGGGGTAATCTGACCGTCAATATTCCGGCGGCATCGCTCGGTCCGCAATGGAAGCAGTGGCAGCTCGTCACCTCCGGCGTCGCCGACATCGCTATCGTGCCGAACCATTCCCGCCGCCAGGCCCTGGTGCTGCCCGACGTGGCCAATCTCGCTTTCCTGACCAAGAGCGCCCAATCCTCGTCGCAGGCGCTATGGAACACGCAGCAGAAGTTCTTTGCGCCCCTGGACGAATATAAGGGCGTCAAGCTGATCGCGCTGTGCGTCCTTCCCGGGCGCGAACTCGGCACGCTGAAGGCGCCGATCAAGCAGCTTGCGGATCTCAAGGGCCTGAAAATCTGGTCGGGTCTGACCCAGAAGACCCAGATCGAAGCGCTCGGTGCGGTCGACGTCTCGGTTCCCTTTCCAAAGGTCTACGAGGTGGTGTCCAAGGGCACCGTCGACGGGATGATCGGCTCGCCCAGCACGATCCTCGCCACACGGACCGGCAAGTTCGTGAAATTCCTGACCAAGACGGATGGCGGTATCGGGACGGCGATTTTCTCGGTCGTAATGAACGCGAATACGTTCAAGTCGCTTTCCGCGGCGGAAATGGAGCAGTTCGAAAAGGCGGCTACCGGCATGTCGACGGTTTGCGGCCGGGCAATGGACGTGGGAGAGCGGATCGGCGCCAAGGTGATCACGAAGAAGATGGGCGTGACCATCTACGAGCCGGATCGGGCGGTGCTGGACCGGATCGGCGAGAAGCTCGCTTTCATGAAAGGCCGCTGGTTGGCGGCCGCCAAGAAGCGCGGGCTCGCGAATCCCCAGGAAGCCTATGACTTCTACGTCTCGGAAATGACCCGCATCGCTTCGGCGAACGCCGCCGCGAAGCCGATGAAGAAGCCCTGACGCATAGCACCGGCAGGGGGATACCGCGCATCGGGGTCAGCCGCGTGGGCGCGATCCCGACGCGAGTTTCGATGATCGGCCGCCGCCGCCGTGCTTGAGAAATCCTGCATGGCGGCGGCGGCCGTTTGCTTGTTTGTCATGGCGGTGACCACACTGGCCGACGCGCTTGGCCGCTACTTCTTCGGGGGTGCGCTGAGCGGCGCGGCGGAGGTCGTCGGGTTCCTGCTCGCCTTCACCATCTTCCTGGCGCTGCCGGCCACCACCCGCGACCGCGGCCATATTTCCGTCGGCATGCTGCACGCCCGCTTCGGCCCCACCGGACAAAGGATCAGCCGGTTCGTCGAGCACCTGGGAACGGCCGCCGGCCTCGGGCTCATCTGCTGGCTGGTCTTCGACCAGGCAGAGAGGGCGCGCGCCGGTGGAGATTTCCTCGTCAATCTCGATATCGTGGTCTACCCGTTCATCTATCCGCTGGCGGCGCTGATCGCCGTCGCGATCATCGGCTACCTGCGTTCCCTGGACCGGGACGCCGACCGGACGGACCGCAGGGCGACATGAGCGATCCCACGCTCGTGCTCTTCGTCGCGGGCGCCACCCTGCTGACGATCGTCATCTGTACACGGATCCCGCTCGGCCTCGTTCTCGCCGCGGTCGGTTTCTTCGGCATCGCGGCGCTCCATCCGCGTGGATTCACCGCCGCGATCGTCATCGCCGGCCAGCAAATTCTCAACCTCGCGCTCGACTTCCAGTTCAGCGTGGTGCCGTTGTTCGTGCTGATGGGGGTGTTCGTTGCACGTGCGGGACTGGCCGAGGATCTCTACGAGACCGCCAACGCATGGATCGGCCATTTCAAGGGCGGCCTCGCCATGGCAACGATCGCCGCCTGCGGCGGATTCGCCGCGATATCGGGGTCGTCCGCCGCCTCGGCGGCAACCATGGCCCGCGTCGCGGTGCCGTCGATGAACCGGTTTCGCTACGAAAAGGGATTCAGCGCGGGCACCGTCGCGGCGGGCGGCACGATGGGCATCCTGATCCCGCCGTCCGGGGCGTTGATCGTCTACGGTCTGCTTACCGAACAGGACATCGGGAAGCTCTTCATCGCCGGCATCGGGCCAGGCGTGCTGACCGTCGGTCTCTATCTGCTGGCGATCAAGCTGGTGACCCTGGTGGCGCCGGCCGCAGCCCCCCGCGGCGAACGAGCGGAATGGCGCGTCCGGTGGAGGCTGCTCGGCGGGGTGTGGGGCGTGTTCGTACTGTTTCTGCTCGTCCTCGGCGGCATCTATTTCGGCCTGGTGACCACCACCGAAGCCGGCGGGCTTGGCGCGGCGGGCGCCTTCCTGTTCACCCTGCTGCGCCGCCGCATGACCGGTTCGGTGCTGATGGATTGTCTGTCCGAAAGCGCGCGCATCACGGCGATGATCTTCTTCGTCGCGTTCGGCGCGTTGATCCTGAACCAGTTCGTCAATATCTCGGGACTGCCCCGATCCGTCGCAACGGCGATCGAGGCGTGGCAGCTCAGCAATCTCGAGGTGATCCTGGTCATCATGGGCTTCTTCGTGGTCCTCGGCATGTTCATCGACGGTTTCGCGATGATCTTCCTGACGGTGCCCGTATTCGTGCCGATCGTCGATGCGCTGGGTTTCGACCTCGTCTGGTGGGGTATCGTGACCGTGATCGCCGTCGAAATCAGCCTGATCACGCC
The DNA here is from genome assembly GCA_022825235.1 of Alphaproteobacteria bacterium. Lineage (GTDB taxonomy): Bacteria > Pseudomonadota > Alphaproteobacteria > TMED109 > TMED109 > VXPW01. The sequence goes on from JAJDYI010000065.1 coordinate 19,667, forward strand.
GCCCATCGGCCTGAACGTCTTCGTGCTCAAGTCGATGCTGCCCGACGTCGCGCTGGGCGCGATCTACCGCGGGATCGTCCCGTATTTCGGGGCGGACTTGATCCGGATCGCCGTTGTCATCCTGTTTCCCCCGGTCGCGCTCTATCTGCCAGGCCTTATCTGAAGGCAAAATCGGTTCGCGTCCTCCTGGCTCCACCGGAATCGAACGTGAGGGCCTGAGAGCGATCACACCCCCCAACTATTGGCGGCGTATGCAAAGCAGGCATGGCTGCGGTGGGCGACGCAAACTCTGGCCCTGGAGGTCACCGGTTCAAATCCTGGGTCTGCAACCGGCAAGCCCACGAGGTGTCATCAGACCGGCCTGTCGCGATGCGAGAGCGGGTTCGAGGTTGCGAGGAAACGCCACCGTTGAAATGCGCAACTTTCCGAGGTTGCGGGGCGGCGATTCACCGCGCGATGGCGTAGCCGTCCGGCTCCGTCAACGGTTCCGACGCACCTGGCCGTTTCCGTGCCCGGCAACGGCCTGGTGCGTTGTTCGAACCGCCCTCACCTTGTGTCCCGGCCGCAAAGCCGGGGTGGTTTGCGTGCGCGGTTTCACCGCGGGCCGTAAAGGCCGCATGGACTTCCCGATCCACCGGGCGTCTCGGCGGATTGCGGATCGCTCCCGTCCGCGGCCGACCGGGCGAAAAACGCGGGCCGGGTCATCAAATCGAATGAGCAGATTTTCAACACCGGGACCTCGACGGGCGGCGCGTGGCTCCGAAGCACCGTTTCGGAACCCCGAGAGCTAGAACTCGAACCGGAGCGCAGCGAGCCATGAATGGGTCCGGTAGGCGGCGGCGGTCTCGTTGATCCGGACCGGGATCTCCCTCCGGGTGCCGTCCTCGCGGTAGCGCACGATGGCGATGTCGCCGGCGTCGGTCCGGATCTCTCCCGCATCGGTATAACGGTAGCTCAGGTCGAGGTGGATACGACCACCGACCGGTATCGCGATCCCGCCGGTCAGCATCCAGGTGAAGGTCCGCCCGCTTCCCGCTGGCAGCGCGGTGAAGGGGAACTCGCCGCCCGGACCCCGGCGCAGAGAGCCCTGCGGATCATCCGGTTCGGGGAAGCGCTGGACGTAGCCGCTCAGGCGGTAGTCGGTGATGCCGAGTCCGGCGCCCAGAAAAGGATGCGCCCGGCGGCCCGGGGCGATCTCCCATCCCGGGAAATCGTGGAACGCGGCGAGGAGGAGCTGCCTTTTGTCCAGGGTTGCCTGCGACGGCTGACGCTCGCCCGAGGCCCGGTAGTTCGTGTTGCCCCGCCAGTCGAGGCCGCGCGCCATGCCGAATTCCAGTTGCGCGCGCAGCCGGTATGGCAGGCGGACGCCCGCCGCCAGATGAAACTGCAGACCGTCGCCGAGGTCTCCGGCGTCGAAGCGGTCCCGGCTTCCGTAGAGCGCGGCATGGCCGGCGTCCGCGCCATCGGCGAACCGGGTGTCGCGCGAGCGGTTCAGGGCCATGCCGAGACTGGCATAGGGAACGATCCCGGTTCCCCGGGTCTCTCCGGCAGCGGAGGCAGTCCGCCCATGGACCGCCAGGAGCCACGCTACCGCAACGAGAAGCAGGACCGCCGTCCAAAATCGCGCGCCGCGCATTCGATGCATGCCTGCCTCGCGCCCCTTGTCCGTTGCCGGGTGTGCAATGCAGGCCGGCCGAAATGAGAGATCGAGAACCTATCGTGCCGCCCGGCGCGCGATCAACGAACCGAACGGGCGGGACATCGTCGAAAGGGACGCAGCACGGCGGCGCCGAAGGCATCCGTCTTCGCCCAATTCGCCGAAGCGCGGCACGAATTCTTCCCGATTCTCCCCCAAATCGGGGACGCGCGATCCGTGGCGGCGCCATACACTCCGGCCTCGGAGCATGCCGCCAGTGCATGAATGTTCCGGCCGTCGGCATTATCCATGTGGGTCCAGTTTCGCTAACAAGGAGGAGCGGAAATGGGAGAACGCAGGGTGCGAGCCCACTTCGTGGCTGCACCTGCCGATAAGCACTGCCAATGGACGGCATTAATAAATGCAACTGGACGCAGGGGACCGCGTTCCCACCTGACTCCTGAACGGCATCCCCTGCCGAGACACGGGACCACCGAGAGATGTGGGCACGAAACCCAGGCAGCCGGAAAACGGAACGCAACCCCGGCCAGGGAACCTTCCAGCTCGCACGCGTCCCCGGCCGGCCGCGCCGGGCCAAGTTCCGGGGTTTGTCGCCGCCGGACCCCGACAGCGGGTTCCGGGACACGGCTTCGGCCTCGATCACAGCGCCGCGCAAGGATCGCCGTGCGCGGCGTTCTCGTTTCCGGAGTGCCCCAGGCGCCTCCATTACCGGCCTGATATCGGTCTGTCGGGCGTGGACGACGCCGATCAGGCGTTTGAGCGAGCGCCCGAAGCCAGAAAAACGTGTAACAACAATCGCTTGCGTCACCACGGAGACGGCGCAAGGACGGATTCCGCCGCGCCGTTTTGTGCGCGATAGCTGTCGCTATCGAGCGTAATATTGTCAATCCCATTTCGTACCAGGCGGGTCGGTTGACCCGCTAGAGGGCACGACACGCTGCCTCCGGCAGACATCAACCCGTTGATCTACATGTAGTTTTCGGGGATCGGCCCGCCTTGTCCGGGCCATGCCGGCAGCACGCCGGACCCGCCGATTTTTGCGCTCGATAGCATTTTCTGAATCTGCGCCCATCCGAGGCGCGCGGACCCGATTTCGCCCGCCGATCCGCCGTCACTGCCCGTTCCAGCCACCGGGTCATCATAGCCCGGCGACCGCTTCCGTACACCCTGTGGCCGCTCAGCCCCTTCCCTGAATCCGGGCAAGCTGCGCAGCGCCGCTGCGGCGCGCCAGCAGGCGCTCGCCGTAGCGGTTCACCATGGCCGTGGACTTCCACCGGCCCGCATGGAGGATCGCCGGCAGCTCGATGCCGGCGGCCACCATGTCCTGGGCCGCGCCCACCCGGGCACTGTGCCCTGACAGGCCCGCCGCCACCGTTTCCGTCAGGCCGGCCTCCCGCGCCATCGCCTTGAAGATGCGGGGCACCTCGCAGGGATTCAGCCGCTCGCCGACCCGCCCGCCCTTGCGGACCGAGCGGAACAGCATTCCATCGGATATCCCGGCCCGGTCGAGCCACGTCCCGACCAGCCGCACGGTGTCCCGCGCGACCCAAACGACCTCCCCCATGCCCTCGCAGTCGGTTTTGGAACGGCGTACCAGCAGGCTGCCGTCACCCCGTACTTCCTCAAGCAGGTCAGTGACTTGCAGGGACACCAGCTCCGCCCGGCGCAGCATCGCATCGTAGGCGACCGCGAGCAGCGCGCGGTTGCGGTCATCGAGCAATCTGTCCCCCGCGGCCTCCAGCAGGCGCTGGCGGAGCGGCCATGTAAGCCCCGTCGCCTGGTCCTGTCGTCGCCCCTTTTTCCGGTGCATGCGCTGGAGCGCGAGCTGCACGAGCGGGCTCTTCACCGTCTTCTCCAGCCCGAGCGCCCTATGGGCGATGCCGATGCTGGTGACGTAGCGGCGCACCGTGGCAGGCGCGCGCACCTCCGCCTTGGCGTCGACGAAAGCGGCGATCGTCTCGGGCCTGGCCGGCAGCGCCCTTTCCCCGCGCTCCGCACACCACTCCGCATAGATGGCGAGGTCTGACCTGAGCGCCCGCTCGGTGCTGCCGCTGAACGCGCCCCGGGCCGCCCGGACGAACGGTCCGAGCTGCTCCGCTAGCGCGGGTTCCCGGTCCGCCGCCGGCTCCTCCGAAGCATTGAACGGGGGTTCAAGGAACATTCAGGGGCCTCCGGACCGTCCGCACACAGGAGCCCCGGATTACGCGCGATAGCGACAGTTATCGCGCGTAATAGCGGAAGGTGGGGGAGGCAAATGTATCCGGGCCTGCTGGAAATACTGGCACGCGCTTGCTCTGCGCCAAGGCGGTTCAAACTGGGTGGCGGCCTGCCTGCCAATGAGTGGCAATCGGACAATGCCGACGGTGTGCACGGTGCATGCCGCCGGTTCCGCCCTTACTACGGTTCCGGCCTTCCAAGAGGTCCCGCCTGGGCGTCGTACGCAGGCGCCTATGCGCTTGCATTCGTGCGTGCACTGCCTGCGCTCTTCGGCGCGGCGAGGACGAAAGCAAGTGTGAACGGGAATGCCATGAACCCGGGCAGCACGTTGCCCCTCCTCGCGCTATCGGCCGTACTCGCGTTCGTGCTGTTCGCTCCGGCGCCGGCGACGGCGGATACTACGGCGCCCACGCTTCAGACGGTGGCAGTGGACGCGCAGGACGGGAAGATCCTGACGCTGACCTTCGACGAGGACTTGGTGACGCCGGGCGCGAATGCGCTGTCCGATCTGGCTTTTGCATTCGCCGTTCAGGGCTTCTATCACGAGGGGATTCTCATCCCGAACGTGTCCCCGAACGGGGTCGCGGTCAGCGGCCGGACGGTGACGCTCACCTTCGGCCTGGCGGCTCACCCCGGCCGGAAGCTCACGGTGAGCTATGTCGGGACGTCCAGTCGCGCAAGTCTCCGGGATGCCCAGGGCAACCGGGTGGCGAGCTTCACCCGGACGGTGACGCCAACGGCCTCGGGGGCGATTGCACCGGTGCTGACGGACGCTGTGGTGGCGGGGACGGCGCTCACCCTGATCTTCGACCGGAATCTGGACGCCGGCTCGGCACCGTGGGGAGGCCGGTTCGTCGTAGGGTGCGGGACGTGCGTCAGCACGATTTCGAGGACGAGGATTCCAGGCACGGGCACGGCGACCGTCAGCGGGAAGAGGGTCAGCGTCACGTTGGCCTCCGCGGTGCCGCAGGGCGAGTCCTACTACAAGGTGTCCTACGGAAAGGGCGGCGACGCGAACCCGCTACGGGGCGCCTCCTCCGGGCCGGAGGTGGAGGACATCGCGGAGTTCTTCGCTTGGTCCGACGGAACCCCTCCGGCGCTGGTCGAAGGCGCAGTCGCTGGCACGAGCGTGACTCTGTACTACGACAAGGCGCTGGATCTCGACTCGACGCCGGCGACGGCCGATTTCACGGTAACGGCGGCAAGCAACGAGCAGACGTTGAGCAGCGTCTCGATGAGCGAGACCGCGGTCACGCTGACCCTGGCTTCGGCGGTCGCGGGGAACCAGAACGTCGCGGTGACCTACACGGCCGGTACGAACCCGATTCGGGGCCTGGCCGGCAACAACGCGGCGAACCTCACGAACCGGCAGGTGACCAACCGGGGGGGCGCTGACCCGGGCAAGCCGGCGTTGGCGACCGCGGATCCGGCGGTGGCGACCGGGAGGCTGCTGACGCTCACCTACGACCAGCCGTTCGATGCGGACAACGTGCCGGAAAGGGAGGCGTTCACGGTTTTGGCTCCATGGTTGTCGGTCGCCGGCGTCGCGGTGCGCGGCTCGAAGGTGGTGCTGAGTCTGACAGAGAGCGTGTTTCCCTGCACCGCCGCGTTCGCCGTGAGCTACGAGAAGCCAGCCGCGAATACGCTGCGCAACGTCTGGGGCACGCAGGCGGACGGGTTCTCCGAACAGGCGGTGACGAACACGCGGGCGGACGACTGCGATCCGAATTGGGTGCAGGACTCGAGGATGGGCAGCATCATCCTGACGGCCCGGCGGCCGTTCGCGCAGGATGCCGAGCCGCGTGCGGAGTGGTTCACGGGCGCGGCGTCGGGCGGGCCGGTGACGGTGACGGAGGCCGCGTTCTCCCCGGACGACCCGCGTGAGCTGAAGCTGACGCTGAGCCGGGACACCACCCCGGATGAGGCCGTGACGGTGAGCTACCGGCGGCCCGCGGGAGAGCCGGGGTTGTGGGACGTCGATGGCAACCAGCTCGGGGACGTTGTGGACCGGCCGGTGGCCAACGAGGCGCCCCCGGCGGGACCCTCGGCGCCGGAGTCGGCGACGTTCCTCGGGACGGCGCTGACGCTCACATTCGACAGGGGAGGTGCCGGGATCGTGATAGTGGACACCCCGCCGCTGGTGCACGGGTTCACGGTCGATGGGCTGGACAGCGGCAGCATGCACCCGAGTGCGGTGGCTATGGACAACCGGACGGTCACACTCGAACTCGGCATGGGCGCGGAACCGGGGCAGACGGTCACGGTGAGCTACGACCCGGACATGGTCCCCAACACCGACCCCAGTCCGGGGTTCCCGGAGGGGAGGCACAATCCCCTGCGCTACACTGACGGCACTCTGGTGGAAGCGTTCTCCGTGCCGGTGACCATCTTGGCTCCGAAGCCCGCCACGGGCCTCTCGGCTTCGTTCGTGAGCGGGAGGACAGTCGACCTGTCCTGGACGCTTCCCGCCCAGCCGGAGGGCGTGATCGTGACCGCCGTGAAGGTTCACTCGACAATGACAGAGCCCGGCGGTGAGCATGACACCGATGTTTTTGCCCGAGACGGAGGGACAGACCTGGGTGCGGACGCGACCTCGCAAGCGTGGCCGATCATCCACGGGGACTTTGCCTTTTCCTTCGGCGTCCGGCTCGTCACCAACGCCGGGGACGCCGATTCCCAGGTCGTGACCTGGTCGAGTGATCAGGAGTATCAGCAAGCCGCCACCGGTTTGACGGCGTCGAACGCGACGCAGACGACGGTCGACTTGGCGTGGACGTGGCCCGAACAGCCCGCTTGGGTAGCGCAGCTGGCGGCGGATAAGATCTGGAGCGAAGTGCGACAGCAGGAGGCGGATGGGACCTGGAGCACGGTGGCGAAGCTTGCCAGCGACGCGACCGCGCACACAGTTACCGGACTGAGCGCCGGGACGGCCTACAGCTTCCGCATCGCGCTCAGGGACGGCAGGGTCAACGCGGAATCGGAACCCGTGTCTGTGACCACGCCGTCGGAGTCGCCGCTGACGGCGGCGTTCATCGGCATACCGGTCGAGCATAGCGGCAAGGAGCTGTTCGCGTTCGAGCTCCGCTTCAGCGAGAACTTCCCCGGGCGGCTTCGCTACAAGCTGCTTCGGGACGAGGCGTTCCAGGTGGAGAACGGACGGGTGCGGGTGGCGAAACGCATGGCGAAGGGCCAGAACCAGCGCTGGACGATCTCGGTGCGGCCGGCTTCGCACGAGGATGTGGTGGTGACGCTGCCGGCGGCGACCGACTGCGCGGCTCCCGGCGCGGTGTGCACCGAGGCGGGGCGCATGCTCTCGAATACGGTGACCGTGACGGTCCCCGGGCCGGCAGAGGCGCCATTGACGGCGGCGTTCATCGGCATGCCGGCCGAGCATAACGGCAAGGAGCTGTTCACGTTCGAGCTCCGCTTCAGCGAGAACTTCCCCGGGCGGCTTCGCTACAAGCTGCTTCGGGACGAGGCGTTCCAGGTGGAGAACGGACGGGTGCAGATCGCAAAACGCATGGCGAAGGGCCAGAACCAGCGCTGGACGATCTCGGTGCGGCCGGCTTCGCACGAGGATGTGGTGATGACGCTGCCGGCGGCGACCGACTGCGCATCGCCCGGCGCGGTGTGTACCGAGGCGGGCCGCAGACTCTCGAACACGGTAACGGCGACCGTAGAGGGGCCAGCGCATTTGTCGGTGGCGGACGCGCGCGCCCGCGAAGGGGTGGACGAGGCGGTCGTGTTCCCGGTGACGCTCAGCCGCGCCACCCCGGGCGAAGTGACGGTGGCGTACGCGACGCGCAATGGCACGGCGAAGGCGGGCGAGGACTACGAGCGTACACGCGGCACGCTTACCTTCGCGGCGGGCGAGACGGAGAAGACCGTGAGCGTGCCGATCTTGGACGACGCGCTCGACGAGGGCCGGGAGACGTTCACGCTGAAGCTGACGGGCGCGCGGGGCGCGGCGATCAGCGACGGCGAGGCGATCGGGACGATCGAGAACTCGGACCCGCTGCAGAAGATGTGGCTGTCGCGCTTCGGGCGCACGGTGGCGGACCATGTGACGGGGGCGGTCTCCGACCGGCTCGCGGCACCGCTCACGGGCGCGCAGGTGACGGTGGGCGGCCAGACCGTCGACCTCGCGGATGTCGGCGACGAGGCGCGGCTGGGCGAGACCCTGACCGCGATTGCGCGGATCATGGGCGCCCCGTCGGGGCCGGGGCCGGCGAACGACGACGGATGGGGTCCGCTGGGATCGGGCTCTCCCGGATCGGGTCCGGGGCAGGCCGGGGCAGGCTCCTGGCCGGGCACGGGCATGGGCGACCGGGGATCCCCGGCGCTCGACGGCACGACCACGCGCGACATCACGGGCCGCGAACTGCTGCTCGGCAGCGCGTTCCACCTCGCCCGCGAGGGCGACGGCCGTGCTCCGGGCCTTGCGGCCTGGGGCCGGGTGACGGTGGGCGGCTTCGACGGCGAGGCGCCGGCCGATGAGGGCAATGTGCGCATCGACGGCAACGTGACCACCGGCATCCTCGGCGCGGACGCCGAGTGGGGCCGCATGCTCGCCGGCGTGGCCGTTTCGGTGAGCGAGGGCGAGGGCACGTTCGCCCAGCCGGGCGTGGATTCGGGCTCGATCGAGAGCACGATGACGACGGTGAGCCCCTATGCGCGGGTGGCGCTCTTCGACCGCATCACGGCCTGGGGTCTGGCGGGTTACGGCACCGGCGACATGACCATCGTGCAGAAGGCGAACGAGGCGACCGGCCAGTCGGAGCGCATCACCCGGACCGACCTCTCGATGCGCCTGGCGGCGCTGGGCGGCCGGGGCGCTCTGCTGACGGCGGACGAGAACGGCGGCATCGACCTCGCGCTCAAGGCGGACGGGTTCTTCGTCGAGACGACCTCGGAGGCGGTCTCCAACGAGGGCGACACCAGCGCCGATGCGAGCCGGGTGCGGCTCGCGCTCGAAGGCAGCCGCGCGTTCCAGGTGGGCGGAGGCGTGTTCACGCCGGGCCTGGAGCTCGGGCTGCGCCATGACGGCGGCGACGCCGAGACCGGTACCGGCGTCGAGCTCGGGGGCCGCCTGTCCTGGGCGGACCCGGAGACGGGCCTCGGCATGGACCTGAACGTCCGCGCGCTGGTCGCGCACGAGGACTCGAAGTACCGCGAGTGGGGCGCGTCGGGCGCGGTGCGCCTCGCCCCCGGCGAGCGCGGACGGGGCCTCTCGTTCAGCCTGGCGCCCACCTGGGGGGCGCCGGGGAGCGGCGTGGACCGGCTGTGGTCGGCGCGCGACGCGCGCGGCCTGGCCCCGGGTGGCGGTGACTTCGAGCCGGAGAGCCGGCTCGAGGGCGAGCTCGGCTACGGCATGGCGCTCCTCGGCGACCGCTTCACCGGCACGCCGAATGTTGGGTTCGGGCTCTCGGGTGCCGGCGCGCGGGACTACCGGATCGGCTGGCGTTTCACCTCGGTGGTGCGGGGCGATCCCGGCTTCGAGGTCACGCTCGACGCGACCCGGCGCGAGCCCGCCAACGACAACGGCGCGACGCCGGTGGAGCACGGGGTGATGCTGCGCAGCGCGATCCGCTGGTAGCGGCGCGCCCGCGAGGCAGGGTCCGGTCCCTTGTCGGAGAATACCGATCCGCCGCGGGCGCCGGCCCGCCGGCAGCGGGCGGCGGGCCGGCACGGATCGGCGACGGGTAGACAGGCGGCGCGCGGCGCGGGTCTCCCCGCTAACACCGGGGTGCCGGGGTTCCGGCCATGACAGACGACGAGACGCCCGCGTGGCAGGTCACGCGCCTGTGGAAGCTGCTTCGAGGCCTCCGGCCCTACCGGGCGGGCTACGAGGCGCACGCGGCGGCGGCGTTCGAGGAGGCG
>JAJDYI010000010.1 GCA_022825235.1 Alphaproteobacteria bacterium
CCGCTCGGCCCGTTTCTCGGGAAGAGCATGATGACCTCGATTTCGCCCTGGGTGGTCACGACGGAAGCGCTCGTCCCTTTCGCCGCCCCGGCGCGGCCGCGCGAACCCGGAAAAGAGCCGCCCGAACATCTGACGAGCACCAGGAACCAAGTTGGCGGCGGTCTCGACCTCGCCATGTTCGCCGATTGGTCAACCGAGGCCATGCGCGAGAGAAATGCGCCGGCGGAAACCGTCGTTCGGACCAATTTCCGCACCATGTACTGGACGCCGGCGCAGATGCTCTGCCACCACGCGAGCAACGGATGCGAGCTGCGGTCCGGCGATCTGTTCGGCAGCGGCACGGTCTCCGGCCCGACACCTGAGTCGCGTGCCTGCCTCGCGGAGATCAACGAGAAAGGCGCCCGGACGATCGCGATCGGCGGCGAGACCAGAACCTGGCTCGAGGACGGCGATGAAGTGTCCTTCCGGGCTAAAGCCGAACGCGACGGCTATGCGTCCATCGGGTTCGGCACCTGCCGGGGGAAGGTGCTTCCCTGTTCCGCGTCGAGGGTCCGATAAACGGGAATTCGCCAATGGCGCTTGTCACCGACATCGTGGACGAAGGGGCCGTCGCGTTCATGCGGGCCTTTTCGTCGCCCCGCGAAAGCGCCGTGGCGGCGAAGCTGCGCGAGGCGACGGCGGAGCATCCCAAACGAAACATGCAGATCGGCATGGAACAGGGGCGCCTGATGGCCCAGCTGGCAACGATGATCGGCGCCAGGCGATGCCTTGAGGTCGGCGTATTCACCGGTTACAGCGCGCTCTGCGTCGCCGAACGCCTGCCGCCCGACGGCGAGCTCGTGGCATGCGACATATCCGAGGAATACACCGCGATGGGAAAACCGTTCTGGGAGGAAGCCGGGGTCGCGGACCGGATCGAGCTAAGGCTGGGTCCGGCGTCGGACACGCTGGCGGCGCTCATCGACGAAGGACGGAACGGATCCTTCGATTTCGCGTTCATCGACGCCGACAAGGGCGGGTACGACGACTATTACGAAAAGTGTCTCCGGCTGACCCGAAACGGCGGACTCGTCGTACTGGACAATGCGTTCCTGAGGGGCGCCACATACGACCCGCGGGACGAGACCGAGCGGACCGTCACGATGCGCACGCTTCTCACAAGAATTTCCACTGACGAACGGGTCGACGCGTCGATCCTGCCCGTAGGCGACGGCATCGTCATCGCCTGCAAGCGATGAACGGCGAGAACGTCGGGAATATCGGTCGCTTTCCCCGGGAAGTCTTGACCAAAGGTTGCGCTGGCTGGCAACCAGGGTTGTCTAGGCTTGGATGAGGTGTGGTTGTGAGGGGCCCGATCGCCGGGCTCGCGGCACTACGACAGACCGGTCGCTGCGCTGATATTCGAACCGGACCGGCCGAGAGGCCGGGTCGGGCACCCGAGCGCGGGAAAGTTCGAGGAAGCAATCCTTGAATCGGACTCCCGTGGAACCGGAGCGACCGGCGATCCATCCAGACGCCCGGAAAATCGGAGCATCCTTCGGGCCATTGAGATCCAACGTGAGACCGAACACGGCAACCACCCCGGCCTTGCGACCGGGACACAAGGTGAGGGCGGCAGCGGGTTCAATTCCAGGTCATCTCTTTACGCCAAAACGCGTAAGTCCCGGGCGTTGTCGGCGGCCCGGCTTTCGCATTTTAGGCGCTGCACCGGTGCGGCCGAGAGCCGCGTCATTCGATCGTGACGCTTCCCGGCAAGCCTCGCGCGCGGTCGAGCGCGCCGATGCGACGGTCCGTCCCCTCCTGATACCCGAACCCGGAGCCGGACCGATCCGATCGGCGGAGAATCGGATAACGATTTCCTATCGTCCCCATCGGAAAATCCGTCTGGTTGCGGCGGCGAACCTCCCCACGTGATTCTCAAGCGCATCCTTTCGGGGAGCGCCCCTGGCATTGCAGAGGAGACGCGCAATGGCCGGAGGAAACGCGAGCCGCACCAGGGACAAGGCGATCGCGGTCGTTGCCGCGGCGCTCATCCTGTCGCTCCCGTCAATTGCAGCCGCCACTCAATGCAGCCGCCCGGAACGGGTGGACCACCGGGACGCCGAGTGCCTGGACGCCTCGTGGAAGAACCGGGGGATATTCAAGAAGAGTACGTTCCGGGTCCAGAACAGATGTGCGGCCTACGGCACGGTGGTCGCCAAGGTCGACCTCGTGGCGGCGAGCGACGTGACGCTGCGCCTCGACCACGGAAGACGGGGACGCGGCCACGCGTGGCGCCAGATCAGATCGATCTCCTGTTGCTCCGACATGGGCATCTGCAACCGGTCCGACGCGGTCACCGACGAGGGGTGCCAGGCGCGGATCATGCAGGCGAGCACGGCGCCGCTGAGCTGCAGGTCCGTAACCGCTTATGCCACCAGTCCCGGCGAGAACTACAATTGCACCATCGAAGCCGAGTGCTACAGAGATTCCAACACCCTCATTTTCGCGACCTGGTCTTCCACGATTACCGTTCCGTTCGTCGCTCTGGGCGATGTGCACAATTGCGAAGGCCGGCTGCGGCGCGGGCCGTGCGACGACGATCCAGTCGATACGACCAGAGTGAGGGTGCTCGACGCGACTGCCTATGAGGACCGCCTCATGAACAGCAACACCCTGAACTTCAGGGTGTTCCTGAGCCGGCGGTTGCGGATCCCGGTGCAAGTCGACTACGCCACCTCGGACGGCACGGCCCATGCGGGGGCGGACTACAGGGCGGCCTCGGGCACGCTGACCTTCAGGCCGGGAGAGACGGCAAAGACGATCTCCGTACCGGTGCTCGAGGACAGCCACAACGAGGGCTATGAGAGTATGACGCTCACGCTGTCCAACCCGCACCCGTGGCGGCGGGTGCGACTGCATGACGCGACCGCGACGGGGACGATCGGTAACGCCGATCCCATGCCGAGAGCATGGATCGGGCGCTTCGGGCGCACGGTCGCGGACCAGGTGCTGGATGCGGTGGACGACCGGATGCAGGCGAAGCCGGCGCCCGGCGTCGAGGCGCACGTCGCCGGGCGGCGGATCGGCTCCGGCCCGGCGCTCGCAGCCGGCCTGCAAGGGGATCCGACGTCCGGCGAGGCCGATGCGTCCGGTCTCGGGCAGCCGATGAGCGGGCGCGAGCTGCTGCCCGGCACGTCGTTCTTTCTGACCGCGGAGACCCACGGCGAGGGCTTTATATCTATCTGGGGCCGGGGTGCGGCGACGCGCTTCGCCGGCCGGGGCGCTGCCGGCGCGGAGGCGGGCGGCGATGTAGCGGTCGACGGCGAGGTGGCGAGCGCCATGCTGGGGGCGGACTGGACCCGTGGGCGCTGGACGACCGGGCTGATGATCTCGCACAGCCGGAGCGGCGGCGGCTACCGTGGCGCGGGCGACGGCACGGTAAGCGCGTCGCTCACCGGGGTATGGCCCTGGACGCGCTATGCCTTGGACGAACGGCTCTCGGTGTGGGGTGTGGCGGGCTACGGCGACGGCAGCCTGACGCTGGAGCCGCGCGCGGAGGGCGGCACCCGCGCCGGGGCGATCCGCACCGACCTCGATCTCTGGATGGCGGCTGTCGGGGTGCGCGGCGTGGCGCTCGACGGCGGCGACGACGGTGTCTCTCTGGTGGTGATGGCCGATGCCATGACCGTGCGCACCGCGTCGGACCCGGCATCCGGGACGGGCGGCAACCTGGCGGCCGCCAAGGCCGAGGTCACGCGTCTCAGACTCGGGCTGGAGGGCTCGCGGCCGTTCCCGCTCGCAGGCGGCTCGGTGCTGACGCCGAGCGTCGAGATCGGGCTACGCCGCGACGACGGCGACGCGGAGACCGGCTTCGGCGCGGACATCGGCGCCAGACTGGCGTGGCAAGACCTGGAGCGCGGCCTTGGCGCGGAGCTGCGCGGGCGCGGCCTGCTCGCCCACGAGGCGAAGGGTTTCCGGGAGCTCGGACTTTCGGGCTCCGTCGCCTGGAATCCGGTGACGGGCGATCGCGGGCCGCGGTTGAGCTTGACCCAGACGGCGGGCGTCGCGGCACAAGGCGGCGCCGACGCGCTGCCCGGACGCACGACGCCGGCCGGTCCGGCCGCAAACGACAACAGGGATGGGCTGCGGCGGCAGCGGTTCGAGGTCCGGCTGGGCTACGGCGTTGCGGCCTTGGGCGAGCGCTTCACCGCGACGCCGGAGATCGCCGTCGGCCTGTCCGATACCGGGCGCGACTACAGCCTCGGTTGGCGGTTGACCCCCGGCGGCGTAGCGCCTGACGGCGCCGCGCTGGAGCTTGCCTTCGAAGCGCGTCGGTTTGAGAGCGCGTCCCGGCGAAACGCGCCGCCGGAGCACGTCGCCACCCTTCGCCTGACGTCCCGATTCTAGGCCGCGCCCGCCGCCAGCTGCGAACCGGGTTCCGATCGCGGTAGGGACGGCTGTTGCCCGCCGCCCCCCGCACATGCCCGATTAAGCCATGCGACTCCTACCGCTGGTGTGTGTGCCGCCATGGACCAAGGCATCGGCCCAGCTCGAACGTCGACCCCTACGACGCAGGGCGTCCGGCAAACGAGCGAAAATCCGGGTCTCGATCTCGGATGGGGGCGCGAACGCGGTGCCTGTCCGGGGGAATAAAAGCGTGCCTCTTGTGGACCGCAGAGTCGTCAACTCCCTATGCCGCGTCTGTTCCCGCGGGCGCTGGGACAGATCACTTCCCGGGGCCGCGGGCCGACCTCTTTCCGAGAAGATCGGTCGCCGGAGGCGTGGGGCCGGATCGTCTTCTCTCTCCGTTTAACCTGTCCGTTACCTGGGGCTGCCTACCGTTAACCGTCCCCAGTCATTTGGCTCCGCTTGGTTTGCGGGTAAGGCGGTTCGAGGCGCATAGGCCGCCATGGCCGAACTCCCGATCGGCTCTGTGCGACAGCCGCTCCCGATACGATCCACTTAGCCTCCTCGGTCTTGACCGCTGTAAACACGAGAGCGGATATCTGACAGGGGCTTAATTTGCCTTCGTCGTTGTGTAATCGACCTTTCCTCGGGATCGGGGGTCTCTGGTCGCCGGTCGACGAATCGCTAAACACGGTTGTTGGCTGCGCTGCCTGTAATTCTATGTAGACATGTCGGTTAATAATTGTAGTTTCCGGCGTTTTCTTGTGGGAATTAGTTGTAGTTGCATATGCAGTTAAATCACCACAAAAATAAAATAACTTACTCTTCAATTTACATTGACACGACTCACCCTGATAGTGCTTAACCGAGGAGAGGATGGATTGTTTGCAGTGAAACAGGGGTGGCGTTTTGGCTAGCGTTTGGGTTCCAAATCCTTGGATGGAAGTCGGCGGTGTGTGCCGCTGTTTGGGAGCGGATGTGAGCATTGGCACGGTCGCCTTCTGTTTCCCCTCGCCGCCAGCGAAGCCTGCGAGGACGCCGCGGACAACCCGGGGTTCAGAGAGAAATTGCGCCATCTGGCGCCGGTGAGGAGAGGGGCGCTCCTATCCGGCGTGTCGTGCGGGTCGCACGATCCGGCGGAGCGGGGTCGAAGGATCGAGTCCTTCGATGCCGAATATCTCCGTGTCGGCCGGATGTGGCTGCTGTGTGGGAGAGGAACACTTGGAAGTCACCGGTACGATCCTGATCGACATCCACCTCCCGGCACGTCTCCAGGGACTCGCTAGACCGTCTTCCCCGCATCCTTGACCGCGCGTTCGTCGGCGAGGCGTTCGACATCATGCTGCGATTTGCCGAAGAGATCGTATTACTCATCCTGGACGACAGCGGGGAGTTCGCCCGCGTGCCCAGATGGTCGCTGTATTGCGCGCTGGCGGGCGGAGTGCTGATGGACCTCGCCCTGGAAGGCCGGATCGACACCGACCCGAATCGGCTCTTCGTGGTCGATCCGGCTCCCGTCGGAGACGACCTCCTCGATCCGGTTCTCGCCCGGATCGCAGAAATGTCGGAGACGTTCGACGCTCGGTATTGGGTCCAGACCACGGCGGAAGGCGCGGAGCGGATTCGGGTGCGTGCGCTCGAACGCCTTGTCGAGCAGGGCATTCTCAAGCGACGGGACGAACGCTTCCTGTGGGTGCTTCGGTCGCGTCGCTACCCGACGATCGACGGCAAGGCCGACCGGGAAGTGAAGCTAAGGATCATGTCGGTGCTGTTCAGCGATGAGATTCCCGACCCCCGCGACAGCACCATGGTCGGCCTCGCGGACACCTGCGGCATCTTCAAGCAACTGCTGTCGAAGCGGGAGCTCGAACGCGCCGCCGGTCGCATCGCGCTGGCGGGCCGGCTGGACCTGATGCTTCGGGCCGTCTCGTGGGCGGTCCAAGACCGCAAGACGCCGCCCGGCAAACCGGCCGCCATCGCCGTGGGCGCGGATTCCGAACTGCCCCCGCTCGGCGGTCTTGCGTCCGTGTCCCACGGCGGCAAGGAGTATGTGATCGCCAACGTGGACGGGCGCTACTATGCCGTCGACGGGCGCTGCGAACATGCCGGCGCGCGGCTGGTCCGGGGGCATCTGGACGACCGCCGGCTGACCTGCCCGGTGCACGGCTGGACCTACGACGTGACGGACGGCTCTATCGTCAGGCCGCCGCTGGAGCGCCGACGCCTGCGCAGCTACGCGGTGCGCGTGAAGGACGGAACGATAGAGCTGGCGCCGGCCACATGACGCATTGCCGCCGGCAGTCCGTCCGCTCTTCGGCAGCGGGGCCGGCGCCGGCGGGCCCCCTGCCCGCATTCCCCACCCGCTCGATCGATACACGGGAAGGATGAAAATGCCATGCGCGAACGCTGGATTAACATGCACCTCTGGGTCGGCGCGTTCTTCACGCCGATCCTGTTGATCGTCGCGGTCTCGGGGGGGCTTTACCTGGTCGGAATCAAGGGAACGACGGTCGATAGCGCTGTCTCCCTGCCCGCGGACGCGAAGCTGGATCCCAAATCCGCAAACCTGGAGGCTGACGTCGATGCGCTGCTCCGGAAGGCCGGGATCGACCACAGTTTCGAATACATCAAGAAGAGCGGCTCGACACTCACCACGCGACCGACCTCCCGCACCTATTACGTCTTCACCGTCGCAGACGGGAGCGTTAAGGCGACCCGGGCCGTGCCGGATCTGCAGAAGCGGCTGATCGAGCTGCACAAGGGTCACGGGCCGCTCGCATTCAAATGGCTGCAGCGCATCACCGCCATCGGCCTGATCTTCGCGATCTTGGCGGGACTCTGGATCGCCCTGTCCGAGCGAGAACTGTGGCGGCACGGCGCCATCGCGACGGGAGCGGGGCTGGCGGTCGCCGTCGTGCTGGGCTTTTTCCTCTGAGGGGCACCCCCGGCACCGATCGAGACCTTCGAACCACGGCGCGTTCGGCCGCCGGTTCGTCCTCCGTCGCGCTCATCTCGATCTCGTCGAGCTGCGCTTCCAGCTCCGCGACTTGCGCTCCGAGCGCCAACCGTGGAGCTCGCGTCGGAACTTCTCGATCACGAGCTTAACCCGACCCGTTCGGTGCGCCGTGGAAAGGTGCCGTCCCCTCGCGCCTTGATCGGCTAGAAGCTATATCTCGCGGACAGGATCGTTCTCGTGTCCCGAAGGTCCAGCAGACCTTCGCCGCCGGCATCCGCGCTCGCCCGCCCATGATTGAGCCCGAGATTGGCCGACAAGCCCCGGGCCAAATCGTATTGCGCCCCGAGAGCGAGAGAAATCTCGCTCTCGCCCGCGATCCGGCCACAATGCGCTTCGAGCGTCCAGCCCAACGCGCCGGCCTTTCCGCGGGTTCCGGCCGAAACGTACAGCCGCCGGACATCCCTCCCGCGCGATGACAGGCGCTCGTGGCCCAGGCCCAGATCGAAGACCGTGCTGCCATGGATCACCTCTCCCACGCCGGCAACTGCCCTGCTGTCGAAGCTGCGCCGACCGCCGACGGGTACGTAGACGGCGTTGCTGACGTTCAGGCTCAGCCGGTGATCGATGTGTTGGATCGGACGGCGAAAGGTCGCGCCTATGTCGAAATTGCCGTCTTCGTCCACCGCCGCGCCGATCACCCAGGGTCCGAAGCGACCGGTGTAGCTGCCGCCCAAATCGGCGAGCCCGCCGAGGGCACCGTCGAGCGCGAGGACGGCGTTGCCTGCGCCGCGCCTGCGGCGGGTTCCCTCGCGAACCGCGCCCGAGACGTTCCCGCCCGACACCGTGCCCCATACTCCGCCGACGGAAAGCGCCGCGTTGTCGGTGTATTGCCGGTGCGGCTCGGAAGTGAACCTCCTGTCCGTCGCGTATTGACCGAAATAGGCCACGCCGACCCGCCAGCGGTTCCGCAGCTGGGCGAGAGCGCCGAGCTGGAAATTCCCGACGAGCCCCGATTCGACCGCCTCATCGTTTTCCGCGTCGAAAGCAAGCGGCGCATCGATCAGACCGGTCAGCGTGAGCGTGAGATCGCCGATTTCGGTCGCGAGCGGCTCCTCCATCGACGACAGGCGCTCGTAGTTGAGTGGAATATCCTGCGCTGTCGCAAGCGGGGCCGCGGCCATCGCGGCAACAGCGGCGGCGGCAGCGACCCGAAGGCCGCGGCCCGGTCCATACGCCCGCATGCGCCTACGCTTTCTTTGGGAGGGTGGAGCGAAACGCCTGCCGGGCGATGGCCCGACCGGCCTTCACCGCCTCGGTGTGGTCGATCTCCCAGTGCACCCCGCCATAGAGCCGGCTCATGCCGTTTTCCTCGGCCACCTGTTTCAGGCTGGTCCAGCGCCGGGTAACGCCCCTTAGCTGCGGCCACAGCACCAGGTCGGGCGAGCGGCCCGAGAACGTCACGTCGTCGCGGCCGTAGATCAGCGCAATCATCTCCGCGCCGGCCGCGGCGAAGGTCGAATGGCCCGACGGGTAGGCGGGGAATTCCGGGGTCGGGATGTAGCTCCGCCAGTCCGGCTGCGCGGCCACCCGCGGATCGGGGTTGCCGAACTGCGGTGCCCTCGCGCGTATGGCGCTCTCGGGCCGGACGATATCGTGATGGCACTTGCTGTCCCACGCGAAGATCGACGCATCGCACTGCGTCATCCCGATCAGCGCGAAGGCGCGGGCGAGATCGACGAAGTCGAGGCCGCGATCCTGCAGCAGCTGAACGCCGATATAGATCATGTGACCGGCCGGGGTGATGCCCCAGGGTCCGTCCTCCCAGAACAGGGCGATCTCCGACTGATCGGCGGTGCGGATCTTGCTGTCGGCGCCGCCGAGATGGCGGATGGTGTCGAATTCCTCGGCGAATTCAGGGCTCGCCGGGTCATGGAAGTCGGGCGCGCGGAACTGTGCGCCGTCGCTCATCGTCCAGGGCGTGATCTTGCCGTGACCGGGATAGAGGCAGCGCTCGAAGGTCGGGAATGCCGGGCCGGGCCTCGCGCTGTAAAAGGGGCCGGTAGGACGCCAGCGGAGAGAATCGGTGCGCCTTCGATAGCGGCCGAGATAGTAATTCACCTTGCTGGGCTCGGCTCCGTCCCCGGTCCGCATCTCGAGCACCTTCTGTCCCACCTGGCGGCCCCATTGCACGCCGAGGGTCTTTCCCTCGCTGCCGGGAAACCGGTCCAGAAAGGCGATCCGCTCGAAGAGAAAGGGTTGCTGGAACGCTTCCGCCGCCGCCATCGCGAATGCGACACCGTAGGCGACCTGGGGATCCGCTCCACCGGGACCCGCGCCGATCCCGAAGGGCTCGTCATAGCCCTGGACGATGCCGTTCGCGGCCAGGAAGCCGGCCACCATGGGCAGCGAGCACACATAGGCGGCCCTGGGTGGTGGGAGCCGCTGGTCGCGCACCTGCTGCAACGCCGCATCCACCCAATCGAAGACCACGCTCCCGTTCTGCGGCTTCAGGATCTGGCCGGTATAGGATGCACGGCCACCCTGCACGCCTACGCATCCGGCCACCGGAAACGAGGTCGCAGCGGTTACGGTCGCCAGAAACTGCCTTCTCGAATAATTCACCTGTACTTCCTTCCGGTTTCGGACCGCAAAGTCACTCGATGTGTGGGGAATGCGGTTCCCGCGCAGCGGCCGTTCGCCCTTGCCTGCCGCGGGTCGGAGCAATGCAGGACACCATGTTCGAACCCTCCCGCCAGTCGACGCCGTGATCCGCGAGCTTCCGGTCTGTATCCCGGTGAAACGGGCGCTCGCCGTCCCGTTGTTCCGGTATACGGGGTGGTCGGTATGAAAGTTGTAGGCGGGGCGTCCTCCGCCCGGGGCTAGGTTCCCGCGCGGATACGGCCGCTTTCGAAAGCGTCGGCGGCGGCAACGCGGTGCGCACGGCCCCGCACCGGTGGGAATATCGACCGGCTGTTGAGGCCGGCCTCGTCATCGTTCCGTCGTCCGAGAACTCGTCGGCCGCAGGCTTCGGCCGGCGGTATCCGGAAGCAGGCGCGGCCATGGCGCGTGCGACCGGCGCAGGCCATGGCAGAATCGCGGCGGCGCCGTTCCCCCCTCGAATGTGGTGCTCCGGCAAACGGTCCGAGACTGCGTCCTTGGCGATCAGGCGACGCAAATTTGCAACCGCACCGCCCATCGAAACAGCGCACGCCGGGCGAACGCAATCCAGACCGAACATACCGGTAACCATCCCGAACACGACTGCAAAGAGTGGTTAGCAAAAGTAAATCTCAAGTGCAACGGAATGTATTCACTGAATTGAGTATAAGATAGGTAATATTATGTGGCATATATACTTGTACAAGAGTACTCTTTTTTGACCTATTACTACAATTTAAGCGACATCGATACTGCACTAATTTGCAGCCCTCACCCCCCATCTTTCGGCTGGATTGCACGACCGCGCCCAACCCAGCCTCTTCGCGAACACGCCCGTACCACGGCACGCGGTTCGCACGGGGCGGGTCGGTTCATGTCCCGGGCGGCGGCATCGCATCGCGCCACGGTTTGACTGCGGCTCTCCGTCTGACGGGGCACACGGGCGATCCGTGGCGCGACGTCCTGCAGGTCGATGATGAATTCGGCCTGGCGGTCGGCGAGACCCGCCAGCCGGCCCCGCGCGGCAGGGCAGCGATCCGTCGATCGCCGTAATGTCGGTGGGTGAATCCGTTGGACGCGGATGGGCGAGCTAACCTATCGATATCGCGCCTTCACGGAGGTCGGATTTCGCCGCCCAACAAAAGGCCGGAACAATCGTCGCCCTGCAGCGTCTCCCCCCCGAAAATCCCACCAGAAGGTTCTCGCCATGCTCGCCGCCGCCGCTCGGCGCATAGCGATAAACCGCCCCCGGCGGGTCGGCGCCCCGACCACGGCCGCTCGTGGCGCACCAGCGTCAACAGATAGGGGATTACAAAGAAAGGTTGACATTATCGCGCTGCCTCGCTATATTCCAAGGGTAGGAAGGGAGAGCGGAAATGGCGAAGAAAGCACCCGGCAAAGCGCACCGCGAAGGGCTCACGGTGGTTCAGCTCATGGACATGTTCCCGACCGAGGAAGCCGCGACCGAGTGGTTCGAGTCGGTGATTTGGCCGGACGGTCGGCATTGCCCGAAATGCGGAAGCCTCCGCACCCGCGAAGCCTCCCATGCGAAGATGCCCTACTGGTGCACGGATTGCCGGTCCTACTTCTCGGTCAAGACGGGAACGGCCATGCAGGCGTCGAAGGTTCCGCTGCGGAAGTGGGCAATCGCGATCTATCTGTGCCTGACCTCGTTGAAGTCGATTTCGTCCATGAAGCTGCAACGCGACATCGGCGTTTCGCAGCCTACCGCGTGGTTCATGCTTCAGCGCATCCGCGAAGCATGGGCGGTTGACGACGACGAGGATTTCGACGGCCCGGTAGAGGTGGACGAGACCTACATGGGCGGCGAGCGCAAGAACATGAGCAATGCCAAGCGCCGCGCGTTCCGCGAAGCCGGATCGCCGCGCGGGCCGGTCGACAAGACGGCGGTGGTCGGCGTGAAGGATCGGGAGACGAATGAGGTCCGGGCCGAGGTCGTCCGGAACGTGGAC
Source organism: Alphaproteobacteria bacterium (assembly GCA_022825235.1). GTDB lineage: Bacteria > Pseudomonadota > Alphaproteobacteria > TMED109 > TMED109 > VXPW01. Next base: position 11,977 of record JAJDYI010000010.1, read on the forward strand.
GGCGCGACGCTGCAAGGCTTCGTCCGCGAGCATACCGAGGAAGGCGCGACGGTCTATTCCGACGAGGCGGCGGCGTACAAGGGGCTGGCGCGGGACTACCGGCATGTGGCCGTCAATCACACGGTCTCCGAGTATGTCCGTGTTCAGGCGCACACGAACGGGATGGAGTCCTTCTGGTCCATGTTGAAGCGGGCGCATGACGGGACTTTCCACAAGATCAGCCCGAAGCATCTGCAACGGTATGTCTCAGAATTTGCCGGGAAGCACAATCATCGCGAGTCAGGAACCCTCGTCCAGATGCGGCATACCGTCGTCCGCCTCGTCGGCCGGAGGCTCGCCTACCGTCACCTGATCGCCGACAACGGGCTTCCGTCGGGTCCCGGGGCGTAGGGGCTGCGTCCGGCGGAATAGCGCCTTGGCCAACGTCTCAGGGGTCGCGCCTGCGAGGTCCACCTTTGGATCGAGCTTGGGACGGTAGGCCATCCCGCACTACGCCGAGAAGAAAATGGGGGAGAGCGCCATTTGGCTGATCTCCCAAACTTCGAGCGGCGTGTCCTTGTCTCTTTCGAATAGCTTGCATGCCCGTTCCGCGTTGCTCCATCGCGGATAGAAGGAGACAATTTCCTCACCCCCCTTCACCCTGATGGAGCGGGGCGTCAATAGGAATTCGACGCTCATATCGCCGCCCTCTTCTTCAACGGTGAAGAATGGGTGCGTGCCCTCTTCGTTTGAATTGAGATTAAATCTTCGCCCGCCGCGCTGGTCGTCGTCCAGCCCGTTGAAGTCGGCGACATCGCGCCCAACAATCTGCCGGAGTGCCACGAACTTTAAATCCACACGGCATTCCGCCCTGCGTTTCACCCAACGCGGCGGCTCTTTATGGAAGAGGGTTTCTACTTTGTTTTCCATCTGCGCCTCCAGGTTGCTTCGCACGTTGGAGCACCACTTTTAGCGTCATCCGCGCATCCCGAAGAGCATAAACGCGCGATTGAGCGGCGAGAGATACTAAAAAAGTGTACCACAGAACAAGAAGCTCAACGCTCTCGCTTGATCTTTCGAAGCTGGGTGGCCGATCAGGGCAGTCTATTCTCAAGCGGTTGAGCGACACCGAAAGCTCCCATAGCTTCGCGCCATAATGTAGGGAAGATCGAGGCGCCATATCGCCATCAATGACCGCTACCAAGTTGTCTCTAGTCTCCACTATTTCATCGTATAGGCTATGAAAAACAGCAGCCTTCGAAGTTAAAATAGCCTTTACCCATCTCCATTCGGAAATCCAGTTCCAAAACAGACCGATGGAGGCGAATAGCCCAATTGTGAAAAGCAAGACGCATCCCATTTCAATGAAGAACGGGTCTATTTCTTGCTCGCCATACATCACTTGACCCTGGATCCATTTGATCCTTGCCAAGCCAAAGACCCCGGTGGCATGAACCGCGAGGCTGGCGGACCGAAGCAGTATGAGTCCCCGTTGCATCCGGGCATCATGCGGATTCCCGTCCTGGCGTCAACCTTTCTTTGTAATCCCCAACAGATAGACCGTTCGAACTGTCAACGGCCTTGGCCCCGCCATCTTGTGCGGTGCCGAAGGTGCGAGCCGTACCGCCTCGGGTCGAGGGCGTCGGTGAGCCCATCGCCTATGAGACTTACGCCCAGCACGGTCAGGAATATTGCAATCCCCGGCAGGGTGACGGTCCACCATGCCTCCAGCACAAAATCCCGGTTGGCGCCGATCATGAGACCCCAGCTCATGGCGTTGGGATCTCCGAGGCCGAGGAAGGCGAGCCCCGCCTCGAACAGGATGGCGCCGCCGACGGTGAGCGTGGCCGCGACGATCAGCGGCGGAAGTGCGCCCGGCAGGATGATCCGCCAGATGAGACGGCGGTCGGAGGCGCCGATCGCACGGGAGGCCCGGACATAGTCGAGCTCCTTGATGCGCAGGAATTCGGCCCGGGTGAGGCGTGCGACGGGCGGCCAGCTCACCACGCCGATGGCGAAGGCGATTATGGCGAGGGTCGCGCCGAACAGGCTTACCAGGGCCATAGCGAATATCAGGGCAGGCAGCACCTGGAAAAACTCGGCGATCCGCATCAGCCCCTCGTCGACGAGCCCCCCGTAGAACCCTGCCGCAGCGCCGACCGCGATGCCGAAGATCAGGCAGATGGCGGCGGCGCTCGCACCGACCGCGAGGCTGGCGCGCCCGCCGTGGATGATCCCGGCGAGCACGTCGCGCCCCAGGAAATCGCTGCCGAGCGGCACCGCCGGCGCTTCGCCCGGCGGGGCCAGCGGCCGCCAGACGATGTCGAAGGGATCGACGGCGTAGAAGCTGGGCGCGATAAGCGTCATCGCGAGCACCAGGGCGATGAGCGCCAGGCCCGCGATGGCGGATCGGTTGCGAACGAACGCGGCCCACTTCTCGCGCGCGGGGCTTCGGGCCGGTGCCGCGCCGTGCGTATTGCCGGGTGCGGTCATGGCGGGGACGTGCCGGCGCGGATGCGGGGGTCGACGATCCCATAGGCGATGTCGGTGAGCAGGTCCGCGGCGACCACCATGACGGTTGCGAAAAAGAGGATGCCGAGGACGGTGGGATGGTCCCGGCGCAGGATCGATTCGAACGCGAGCTGGCCGAGACCCGGCCAGTTGAACACCACCTCGACCAGCACCGCGCCGGACAGCATGTTGCCGAACTGAAGGCCGGCGACGGTGACGACCGGGAGGATCGCATTGGGCAGCGCATGGCGAAAGAGCACGGCGCGGTCGCTCAGCCCCTTCGCCCGCGCGGTCCGGATGTATTCGGCGCCGAGCACGTCGAGCATGCTGGCGCGCGAGATCCGGCTGTACTGGGCGAGGAAAACGATCGCGAGAGTGATCGCGGGCAGCGCCAGGTGATGGGCGATGTCGAGCGCCAGGAGCAAGCCCGCGCTGTCTGCGCGCACGTCGTACATGCCGGACAACGGGAACAGGGGAATCGTGGCGGAGAAGAGAAGCAGCAGCACGATCCCGGTCCAGAACACGGGCGCCGAATAGCCGACGAGGGAGAGCACGGTGACGAGATTCGTGACGAAGCCACCGGGTTTGCGGGAAGCGAGCACGCCGAGATAGGTGCCGAGGGTGAGCGCGATCGCCATGGCGGTCATGATCAGCAGCACCGTCGGCCCGAGGCGGTCGAGGATGAGATCGATGACCGGCGCGTTGAAGAACAGCGAGTGTCCGAGATCGCCCGACAGCATCCGCTCCAGGTAGAGTGCGAATTGATGGTGCAGGGGACGGTCCAGGCCGTAGGCTTGGCGGATATCGCGAAGGATCTCCTCGGTGATGCCGCCCATCCCGCCCGCGATGGTCAGCGCCGGGTCGCCGGGCGCGAGGCGGATGAGGACGAAGTTGAGGACGAGAACCGCCAGGATCAGCGCGGCAGCGCCGAGGAGGCGGCGTCCGAGGATCGGGGCGAGCTGCACGTCTCCTTTATCCCGAGGCCGTTCAGGGGGAGGCTGCCGCAGGAACGATTACGCGGTGCGGTCGGCGGCGAGGGGGTGCGGTCGAGGTCGGCTCAGCGATCGAGCCAGACGCGGTCCATGGGCTGCATCGGTCCCCACACCGTCTCGGGCAGATCCATGACATATCTGCGCGATACCGTGACATAGGGCTCCTCGTTTATGAAATAGAGAGGCAGCTCCCGGTTGACGATGCGCTGGAACTCCGCGTAGAGCGCCTTGCGCGTCGGAACGTCGATGGTCGATTCCGCCTCCCGGAGCAGCGCGTCCACCCGCTCGTTGCAATATCCCTGCGTGTTCGACCAGACCGTCTTCCTGATGTTGCCGCAGAGATAGATGCGGTGCACGCCGATGACCGGATCGGGATAGGTCCAGTGGCTGTTCATGGTGAACTGGTAGTCCCAGGAGCCGATGCGCTGCGCCCAGCTCGGGAAGTCGGCGGCCGGGCGCAGATCGACGGCGATGCCCACCTTCTTCAGCTGCGCCCTGATGTAATTGGCGCCGGTTGCCAGGCTGTCGACATGGAACGGAGGATAGTCGAGCACGACGCGCAGGCGCAGCCCCTCCGCATCCGGCGCGTAGCCGGCATCGTCGAGCAGCTTCCGCGCGCGATCCAGGTCCACCGGATATCTGTTCAGCCCGTCGCTGTGGAACGGGCTCGAGCGGTGCAGGGGTCCGTAGCCCGGGCGCGGCAAGCCTCCGTGCAGCGTGTTGACCAGGAAGTCCTGGTCGATGGCGTAAGCGACCGCCCGGCGAACCCGCAGGTCGTCAAAGGGAGGCTCCCGCAGATTGAACTCCACGTAGTTGAGCGGGCCGAGCGCCTCGTAGCCTCTGGTGCTCACGCGAAGATCGGGGTTGTCGGCGATTCTCGGGACGTCGCGGAAACGCACGCCCGCGAACGGGTAATAGTCGACCTCGCCCTTTTCCAGCGCGAGCATGCGCACCGAGGGCAGATTGAAGAACTTGACGACGATCCGGTCGAGAAGGGGCCGTCCTTCGATGAAGAAGTCGTCGTTGCGCTCCAGGATCACGTGCTGGCCCCTCACCCACTCCTTGAACCTGAAGGGGCCGGAGCCGACCGGGGCAGCGTTCATCGGGTGAGTCTTGGGATCGCGGCCGTCGCCGAAGACGTGCCTGGGGATGACCGGCATCAGGAGAGGGACCAGCGACTGCATGAGCGCCGGGTGGGGCCTGGCGAGCCGGATCACGGCGGTAAGCGGGTCCGGCGTGTCCACCCGATCGACGGCATCGAACATGGCCATTCCGAATGGGTGGTTCCGCTTCACGACGGCGAGCGAGAAGGCGACGTCTTCCGAGGTGATCGGCGTGCCGTCGTGGAAGCGGGCGTTGGGTACGAGGTGGAAGGCGTAGCTCAGCCCGTCCCCCGATATTTCCCAGCGCTCGGCGAGATAGGGCCGGGGCCGGAACCCGTCGTCGACCCGCACCAGCCCGGCGAACAGCTGGACGCCGAGGCCGGCGTGGGCGCCCGACTGGACGGCGGGGTTGAGATGGCGCAGGCCGGCGCCACCCGCGACGACCAGGGTGCCACCCGACCTGGGCTCCGCCGCGAAGGCAGGGAAGGCGAGAGCCGCGAGGACGAGGCATAGGGTGGTCGCAAGGGCAGCTGCGCGCGGAAGGGGGCGGGCGGGATTTCCGGAGGGGCGTCCTCCGGGACGGCCCAACGGCGAATGCCGGTGCGTTCGAAAGTCGTACATCTGCGTAACGCTCGAATATGCGAGTCCCTGGGAACGGATACTCCTCGTCCGGAGCGATTGTTCCGAGGAGTCGTTCACGGCCACGATGTCGCCGGCGCGACGGTATGAGCAAAGGTGTTAGGGCGGTCAAGAGAATTGGACGAATGTCCGGGAAAAGGGCGCGCGAGAGCGACGTTATCGCGTCTGCGGTGCCGTAATTTGCGGTTAATGACGATGATATGTGTGGTCTTGTAATAGCGCGCCTGTACTACAAGTTTATTTGGGTGCATGGTCGTTGTTCGGAAGATACGTTTGCTGTGAATCTATGAGCAGCAAGCCGAAAACTCGTGGGGCCCGGCCACGCATTGCGCGGGCAGCGACAATCTTGTGGGAAGCGCAGCGGTATCGGTGCGACGTGCCGGCGCGCCATCCCGCCGGACCCCGGCGATGAGCGAAACCGGGCCGAGCGCGGACATCGGGTGCGGCGGGCGATCGTCGGCGCAGGCTGACGCTCAATCGCACGACGCGCGGCCGCTCCCCTGGCTGCTGCGCCAGAAGGTGTCCGTTCCCGAGCGGGCGGCGGATTATCTCGACCGAGCCGAGCTGGCGACACGGACGATGCCCACCCACCGTCGACTGACGGTGCTCCACGCACCCGGCGGATTCGGCAAGACGACGCTGCTGGCCGAATGCTGCCGCCGGTTGCGAGAGGATGGGATTCCGACCGCCTGGGTATCCGTCGACGAGCAGGACGAGCCCGCCGTGCTCGATGCCTATATCGGCTATGCCTGCCGGAACGCGGCGGCGGGCGATTCGCCGAGATCGGAGGAGGTCGCTGTATCGGGTTTGGACCGGTTGGGCGGCGGGAGCGGGAGCCGTGTCGGGCCTGTCATGCACGAGATTGCTGAATTCGACGGGCCGTTCGTCCTGGTGCTGGACGAACTGGAACGTCTCCGGGACCCGGGAGCGGGGGAACTGCTGGAGTTCCTGCTGCGGAGCGGCCCGCCCAACTTGCATCTGGCCTTTGCGTGCCGAGAGCTTCCATCCGGCCTGAACATCGCCGGTGCCGTCCTGGAAGGCCGAGCCCTGATCGTGTCGGCGGAGGAATTGCGGTTTTCGAGCTCCGAGGTGGCGGAGTTCTTCGACGGCAAATTGTCGTCCCCGCAACTGGCGGGGCTGATGACCGATTCGGCGGGTTGGCCGTTCGCGCTCAGGGTTGCCCGAAACGAGATGGGGCGCGGCAGGAGGCTGGACGCGCTGGCCTCGCAGGAGTTTGTGGAGAACTGGGTGGAGTCGCGACTGTTCGCCGGGCTTGGGAGGGAAGACCGGGAATTTCTCTTCGATATCGGCCTGTTCGACTGGATGGACGCTGCGCTCCTCGACGAGGTGCTGGACCGCCACGATTCGGTGCGTCGGATCGAGACGATACCGGTCCTGGTGGGGCTGCTCGAGCCGGTGCATGACGGTGTGACGGACATGTGGCGGCTGCACCCCCTGATCCGGGAGCACTGCGCGAGACGGCGCCTCCGCGAGACGCCCGAGCGATTTCGGCGCATTCACCGGCGGATTGCGGAGGCGCTCATGCGGCGGGACCAGACGGTGTCCGCGATGCGCCATGCCGTCGAAGCGGGGGAACCGGCGCTCGCGGGCGACATCCTGGAGCGTGCGGGCGGCGGGCGCCTGATCCTCCGGGACGGGACGGCCCAGTTCCTAGCCGCCGACCGCTGGCTGAGCGAGGCGGTTATCGCGGAGCGGCCGCGGCTCGCGCTGGCGCGCTGCTTGGCGCTGATCCATTTGGGACGGATGGAAGAAGCCAGGAAGAGATACCGGTCCATCGCCGCGCCTGCAGGCAACGTTGAAGACGAAGCGGGAGATGTCGAGTTCGAGCTGGCGGTCGACCATTGCATGGTTCGCGGCACGATGCTGCTGTTTGGCGGGGAACGTTTCGGATCGGCTTTGTTCCAGACCCACCTGGCCGAAATTGCGCGCCTGGCCTTGTCTCCACGAGTCGATGTAGCGGTCCGGGGCATGATGGAGTACGGCCTGTGCGTGTCGAACAACATGACGGCTGCATTCGAGGTTGCACTCGATCATGCCGCGCGGGCTCGTCGATACTTCGACCGGAACCGCTACATGACGATGTATCTCGACATTCAACTCGGGCAGATCGCCATGGCGCAGGGCCGGGCGACGGATGCGGCGGCGCATTACCGGACGGGCTTGCGAGTCGCGAAAAAGAACTTCGTGCTGGATCCCATTGCAACGGTGTTATGCAGGGTCCACCTGCAAGAGCTTGCTCTCGAATGCAGTCGCGTTGCGCCGGACGCGGAGATGACCCGCGTTCCCGGAGCCTTGGTGACCGGTGCCACTCCCCTTCAGGCCTATGCCGCGGCCGGCGGCGCGGTCATCGATCTGAGTCTGCGGGACGAGGGTGTCGAGGGCGCGTTGGCGGTGGCCGACGAAATGCTGACATATGTCCGCAAAGCCGGTTTGACCGCATTGGTGAGGTATGTGTCGGCGCTCAGGGTTTCCCTGCTGGCGCTTGCGGGGCGGATCGGCGATGGCGAACGTGCCTGGGCGGCGGACAATCTGCCTGAGGCGTCGGCGGACTGCCTGGACCTGGCCGGCCAGACCTGGCGGGAAATGGAGGCCATCTCGTGCGCGCGGCTGCGCCTGGAGATCGGGTGCGAGCGGTTCGATGCCGGTCGCGCCCTGGCCGCCGATCTGCGCGCGATAGCGGAGGTCCGGGGGCTGAAGCGGACGCTGATGCGCGCGCTCGCTTTGTCGGTGGTGCTGGAACGGCGCGCCGGGGAGGCGAAAGCCGCGGCCGGACACCTGGAAGCGTATCTGCGTGCCTACGGCGATGCGCCCTACGCAGGGCCGCTGGTGCGCGAGCGCGCGGACTGCGCGCCGGTGCTGACGGAATTGCTTGATTCGGCCCCACATTGGGCGGACGAGGAGACTGCGCGCTCGCTTCTGGCGGCGATGGAACAGGAAGACACTTCGCGGCAACTGGTGCTGAGCGCGCGCGAGAGAGAGGTGCTGCAACGGCTCGGGGCACAGCGCGACAAGCAGATCGCCGCGGAGCTCGGTCTGAGCACCTATGGCGTGCGTCATCACCTCCGCAAGCTGTTCGCCAAGTTGGGGGTGCGCAAGCGGGCCGAGGCGGTACGCCGGGCCAGGGAGATGGGGCTGGTTTCGGACGATTATTGAGCGGGCCCACTCGGGGATGTCGCGGCGTGAAGCGCTCAGAGGGCCGGGCCGCGATCTCTGCACAGCGGCTTCATTCGCGGGCAAGCGCGGCGAGCGCGGCTTCGAGGGTCTCCCGGTAGTCGATGACCGTGAGAAAGCCGCTCATCTCCATCACCGAGCGGCATTGCGGCGCGAGCGCGGCGATGGCGAGGTCCCCGCCTGCCTGACGGCATTCCTTGGCGCCGATCAGCAGGGCGCGCAGGCCGGCGCTGTTCACATAGCTCATTCCCGCGCAATCCAGTGCCACGCGAACCGTTCCGTGCTCGATGGCGTTGGCGATCCTCGCCAGCAGCAGGGATGCACCGTCGCCGTTCAGCTGGCCGACGAGCGAGAGGACGACCGCCTGCGCCTCGCGCCGTTCCGCGATTTCCATTCCGTCTCGCATTGTCTTTCGGCGGGGGCGGCCGGTTCCGTTGAGCGCGGCCTCCGCGGTCTCGTGGTATTGCAGCACGGACAACAACCCGCTCGCCTCCAGAAGCGCCCGGCATTCGGGCCGGAGCGCGGCAACGGCGAGTTCGCCGCCTTCCCGCACGCATGCCTTCGCGCCGAGGAGCAGCGCGCGGAGCCCCGCGCAGCTGATATAGGCGATGTCGCCGCAGTCGAGCACCGCGCGACCCCGGCCCCGCCTTGCAGCGGAGCAGAGTTCGGCTTCCAACTCCCGCGCGCCGGTCGCGTCCAGCCGTCCGGAGGGAGCGACGATAACGGCCGAACCCGCCTTGCGCGTTTCGAATATCATCGCCGCTGCCCCCTCATCCCCGACCGTGGCGGTGGCGGGAAATGCGGGCTGCAGGCCGAAGAACACGCCGACCGCCAAGGAAACACCGGACCCGCATGCGTCATGCCGCGCCGGCTTCCCGGGCTTCGGCGGCCTCTTCGAGCAGCGAGCCGTCGCGGATCAGTGCCCGGCGCCGGCATTGCAGGGAGACCGTCGGGTCGTGGGTGATGATGACCACCGCCACCCGCTCCTCGCGGTTGAGGCGGATCAGGAGCTGCATCACTTCCTCGGCCGTGTCGGAGTCGAGCGCGCCGGTGGGCTCGTCCGCCAGCACGGCCGACGGCGTCCCCACCAGCGCCCGCGCGATCGCCACGCGCTGCTTCTGCCCGCCGGAGAGCTGGTCCGGCCGGTGGTCCAGCCGGTCGGCCATGGCGACCTTCTCCAGTATGTCCACGGCCCGGCGGCGCGCGGCGCGCCGGCCCGAGCCCCGATAGACCAGCGGCAGGGCGACGTTCTCCAGCGCCGTCAGATGCCCCAGCAGGTTGAAGGACTGGAAGATGAAGCCGATATTCTCGTTGCGAAATGCCGAGAGCTCCCGGTCGTTCATGGTCGCGACATCGCGCCCGTTGAGCCGGTAGGAACCCGAGGTCGGGCGGCCCAGCAGCCCCAGTATGTTCATCAGCGTCGACTTGCCGCTGCCCGACGGCCCCATGATCGACATGAGGTCGCCCGCCTCCACCCGGAGGTCGATCCCCTTCAGCACCTCGACTTCCACCGGCCCGAGGCGGAACGTCTTGCGGATGTCGGCAAGTTCCAGCATCGCTTGGGTTCAACCTCCCGGAACCGGCAATGTCCCGCCCGCATCGAGACCGGCGCGGATTTCGAGCGGTTCGCGCCGGTTGTCGGGCCCGGTCACTTCCCCACCTGCTTCACGCTTATGCCCCACCGGTCGAGCGTCGTGCCGAGCGCGCGGTCGAGCCGGGCGAGCGAATCCCGGTAGCGCGCCACCGCGTCCAGTTCGCGCCGCTGAGCCGTCACGAGGTCGTCCTCGAAGCGGCCGAGCTGGAAGGCGGACGACAGGCCTTGCTGCAGCTTGCGGCGTTCCACGTCGAGCTTCCGCTCCGCGAGTTCCCGCGCCTGGCGCGCGAGGTCGATCTGACGCAGCGCCACCGCCACATCGTACACCGCCCGACGCACCTCGATGCGGATCGACTGGCGCCGCTCGGCGATCTCCATCCGCGCCCGGCGCATCCCGTTGCGCGCGCGCGTCAGCGCCCGCCGGGGCTCGTCGTCCTGGAGTTGAACCGTCAGGTTCAGCCCGACCGACCAGTGCGTCGGGTCGGGCCCGCTGCGATGATCGGCCTGCGCGTTCAGGTTGAGATCCGGCAGGAGCGCGTTCTCCGCGCTGTGCAGACGCATGCGCGCCAGCTCCATGCCGATCTCCGCCGTGAGCCAGTCCGTGCGCCGGGCGAAGGCCGTTTCCAGGCTCTCCTCGAGGTCCGGCCGCTCAGGCTCGACCGGTGGCTCCGGCCGCGGCTCGACCCGCGCCCCCTCTTCGAGGTCGAGCGTGTTGACGAGGTTGGAATTGGCCGAGTCCAGCGCGTTCCGGGCGTCGATCAGCGCATATTCCTTGCCGGCGACGTCGGCTTCCGTCTGCACCAGGTCCTGCGACGCCATGCGGCCCGCCTCGACCAGCGCGCGGTTGATCCCGAGCTGCCGCCGCGCCCGCTCCAGCGCCTCGCGCGCAATGACCGTCCGCTGCCGCTCCCGCAGCACGCCGCGATAGGCGGACACCGCCGCGTCCACGATGCCGGCCGCGCTGTCCCGGAAGGCGCGCAGGTTGATCCTCTCCTTCAGCCGCGCCTCGCGGACCGGCTGGGTGTCGAGCTCCGGCCCGAAGCCCTTGAGCAGCGGCTGCGAGAATGTGAGCGTCGTGGTCGCCTTCCGGTCGCCCTCGCCCGCCAGCGGCTTGCTGAAGGAGAGCTGGAAGGTGCCGCCGGTCGGCACCCGAAGGCTCGGACCGATGGTGAGGTCCGCCGTCTCCTCGGTCTGCTTTTCGGCGGTCCACCCCAGGTTCAGGTTCGCCATCGGATCGTAGCGTTCCTCCGCGCCTTCCAGCGTGAGCCGCTGCTCCTCCCGCCCGAGCCTGGCCCGGATCGCCGCGCGGCTCCCGGTGAGGGCCAGCCGCACCGCCTCCTCCAGCGACAGGTCCAGACGCACAGGCGCGCCCGTCTGCGCCGCGGCCGTCGTCGTCAGCAAGAGCAGCGCAAGGCTTAGCGCCGGGAACAGTGTCGGCCGCCTTGACATCAGATCGACCGGTTCCGGCCGCCGTTCAGGGCGACGGACAGCCGCCCCTCGGCGCCCGTCCCCCGCTGTCGCGGTACTTACGCAGATCGTCCACCCAGGCTATCGGCAATTTCGCGCCGTTCTTTGCAATAGACATCCGCCATTAAGGCAGGAATGAACCTGAGTCTCCACCCATTACAGAGGAAGTATTCGCGCAATAGTTTGTAGTGATTTCAAACACAAATACCTACAAAGCAAAACTGCAACAATTGACACTATGTTCTACTATAAATCGCCATTTGAACCGCCGGTATTTACCTCTTTTTCGACCATCGCGGGAAAGGCACGGTCCCGGCCCGGCGGGATACGCCCTGGCGATTCGCGGAACGACATCGCCTTGGGCTCGGCAAGTCATCGATACAAGCCCTACCGAAGCAGCGCGTCAGGAAACCCAATGGCTTCCGACTGTGTATTTTATACCGTTCTTGTAGGACTGTCGGCCTGAATGTGTAGTTTGATTTACGATAACGTGTAGTATCTAAATTTATTGATAAAACAAAGACTTAACCCCTAGTTTTTCTCACGCTGGATTCTGGACATTACAGTTGACTTACGCCGCCACTTGTACCCGTATAGCCTTGTCCTGCGCCCATTTTGAAACACCAAGGAGAAGTCCTCATGCAAATATACGCAAAACGTTTTGGCGCCATAGTGGCCAACACGAAGGTGAAACTGTCCGGCGGCTTCATCGCAACCGCCTTGGTGGCGGGAATGTTGCTTGCCGGTGCTAGCGGCGCCGCCGCCCAGAACGCGACCACCACCACCTGCCAATCGCAGTGGGACGATAGTCCCGCATCGGAATACTGCACCACCAGCTTGTTGCTCCAGGTCGGCTCGGTCGTGACGAATCCCGCAGACGCGGATTGCGATATCAGCGCGACCTGCAGCATCACCTTCACCCATGGTACGAATGGGGCGAGCAGCACTACGCTTAAACCTTCGGTGAGCCTTGCCGTCTTTGTTATGGACGATGTCGATGAGCTGGACATCTGCGTCAAAGAGACGACCGACGCCAGCGGCACAGTATCGTATTCAGCGGCACTGAGAACCGCCTGCCGGGCTAACGAATACACCTCTACACAGACGACCACAGGCCAGTTTCACGATTAGCGGCAGGCGAAACGCGCTTTGGCCCGATTCCCGGTTTCCTGTGTCCCTGCTCGAGAGATGGTTTCTTTTCGGAGGCAGTGATGCGGAACCGGGATCGGTTATCCGGTTGCGCAAGAACTTCCAGTGCGTGCGGTCGTCGTGCTCGTCGCGTGCGAGGCGCCGCAGCTCGGGCAACAGCGCGACGGCGGGCGCCAGGTTGACGCCGTAGGCCTCGACGATCTGCCCGGTCGCGGCGCGCGATCCGAAGCGCCGGTGGTTGGGGGAGTCCTTCCATGCGAGCGCGCCCAGCCCGTGCAGCGTCTTCTCGTTGCGGCGGACCTGCGAGGTCGAGACGCCGAGCCTCCAGGCGGTCTCCTTGACCGACAGCCAGACGATCGGCTGTGTGCCGGGCTGCCAGTCCTGGGGGCGGCTGAAGTCGAGCAGCAGCACGAAGTGCTTGATGAGCGCCCGGAACATGGGCGCTCATCGCTACCGCCGCATCGGTCATGAGCCTGAGGCGATCGAGAGGCTCTTCGTCGATCTCTTCCTCGACGCCCACGGACAAGCCCCTGAGCGGCTGATCCTCGATCTGGACGCCACCGACGACCCGCTGCACGGCCGCCAGGAAGGGCGCTTCTTCCACGGCTACTACGACTGCTACTGCTACCTGCCGCTCTACATCTTCTGCGGCGATCAAGCACCTGACGCGGCGCATCCGCCGGCACTGGCCGCGCGCCCGGCTGACCTTCCCGGGGGACAGCCACTACGGACGGACCGAGGCCATGGCATGGTGCGAGGCGAACGGCGTCGACTACATCTTCGGCCTCGCCGGCACTGCCGCGTTGCACGGCCTCGCGCCTGCCGGCGATCGATGAGGTCGGATAGCCGTGCTACGGCAACGCTGTCGGCCTATGTGCCCTGGAGCGCCGTCACCGGGTCGAGCCTTGCCGCCTGGTAAGCCGGGTAGAGGCCGAAGAAGATGCCAGCCCCGCCCGAGACGATGGCGCCGAGTGCCGTGCCGCCCCAGGAAAGCGCGAATTCCCAACCGGTGAACCGGCAGATGCCGTAGGTCGCGCCGAGCCCAAGCAGGACGCCGACAATGCCTCCCGCCAGACACAGGATCAGCGACTCGGCCAGAAACTGCCCCTGAATGTCCCAGCGCGTCGCGCCCAGGGCGCGGCGGATGCCGATCTCCTTCCTGCGCTCCATCACGGCGACGAGCATGACGTTCATCACCCCGACGCCGCCGACGAGCAGCGAAATGCCCCCCAGCGCCCCGAGCAGCAATGTGTAGAGACGCTTCTGCCGGTGCATCTGTTCGATCAGCTCCTCCGCGCTGCGCACCCGCAGCTTGACCCCGGACAGGCGTTGTTCGAACCAGGCGCGGAGCTCCGCCGTGGCCGCGCGGTAGTGGGTCCCGGGGCTCATGCGCGCCAGAATGTCGCGCAGGGTCTCCCGCGGGGTTACGCGGGCGGCGGTCTCTATGGGGATGAATACGGTTTCGTTGACATCGAAGGGCCGCTGTCCCATGGCGGTCCGGCGCAATGTCCCTACCACGGTAAAGACGGTCTCCCCGATGCGCACGGTCTCGCCGACGGCTCGACCTCCCCTCGCCTGCGCAAGCGCATTCGCAAGGCCCGCGCCAAGAGTACAAAAATACCGGCCGCGATCGAGCCTCGAGACGAAGCGCCCTTCCGCGAGATCCAGCCGCGCGAGGCCGGCAAACGCCATCGTGGCCCCGCTGACGCGCGCGGGCACCGCCTCCGTTCCGCCGAGCACGACATGCGATGAAGCGATGGTGTAGGGAGCGGCGCGGCCGATGGAGGGCAGCGTCACGATGCCTTGGGCGTCAGCAAGCGGGACCGATACGCGCCCGGCGTCCCGGTTCTGCGGGCGCAGCCGCACGTTCACGATGTCGGTGCCGAGTTCCTGGAATTGGCGGGCGGCCTCGGTACGCGCGATCGTGCCGACCGAGATCATGCTGCTCACCGAGGCGACACCGATCGCGATCCCGATGAGCGCCAGGACGGCGCGGTGTTTCGCCGTCATGAGGCTCGAACATGCCTCCGCCAGATTGGTCCGGCTAAACGGTCCCATGCTTCTAGCTCCGCTCCGACGCGCGGGCCGGGGCGCGGTGGCGATCGCCGCCCGTCCGGCTCACGGCGCGACCACCCGGTCTCCGGGCGCAAGACCTCTCACAATCTCGACCGAATCGATCGTGGTGATCCCGGTCACGACCTCGACGACGCGCTCCTCCCCCGTTTCGCCATCCCGCACGCGGACGCGCGGGCTGCCTCGGGAGAGGTCCACCGCTCCCACCGGCACAACGAGGGCCCGGTCGCTTTCGTAAACCACGATTTTCATGTCGGCGGACATGCCGAGGCGCACCGACTTGCGCTGCGCCTCGTCCAGCCTCTCGACCGTCGCCGTGATCCCGAAGACCGGCAACCTCCGCGGGCCCGGCGGCCGGAACGCCTGCGACGAAACATGCGCCACCCGCCCTTCGAGCACGATACCTGGAAAGGCGGGACCCAAAATCCGCACCGCATGACCCGGGCGGATGCGCCGGACCTCCACCTCGTCCACCTGTCCCGATGCCGTGATGCCCCCCATGTCGCCGATCGTGACGAGAGGCTCTCCGGCTTCGACCTCGGTTCCCGCCGACAGCGCGTCGCGGCGCTGCCCTACCGCCTTGCCAAGCTGCAGCACGACCCCGGCAACCGGCGCCACTACCGTTGCGTTGCGCAGGATATCTTCAATCCGTTCGAGATCGCCCCTGGCGTTTTCGAGTTCGAGACGGGCGATCTCGCGATTTTCCTGCCCCTTGGCGAGCACGGCGTTCAGGTTTTGCTCCGCCGATTCCAGGTCGAGAAGGCGGGTGCGATGCTCGCGTTCCGCAGATGCCTTCCTTGCCGTAGGCGCCAGCCCCTCCTTTACCAGGAACGCTGCTTCCGCAAGCTTGGTGTTCGACGCTTCGAGCGCGATCCGGGCCTTGGTCACAGCCCGCTTCGACCTCGACGCCTCCGAACCGTTCGGCCAGTCGGCCAGCTTGCGCATCTGCGCTTCCGCCTTGAGCCACTCCGCCTGCGCCTTCCGATGCCGGGTCCGGACCTCGCTGACATTGAGCGCCAGCAGCATCTGTCCGGCGGAAACGCGCTCCCCGAGCTTGACGTGGACCGTCTCGACCTTGCCCTCGACCGGGCTGGTCACCGCGACCTCGCGAAGCGGTTCGATCGCGCTCGCCACCGTGATCGTCGACGCGATGCGCCTCGGCTTCACGGTGAAGAGGCGTGTGCCGCCGGGAGCCCCCGCGGCCCGTGTCGACGCTGCGCTGAACAGGGTGAAAGGAGATTCGTCCCACAGCCAGACTCCGAAGCCGGTGGCAAGCACGCCCCCGCACAGGAAAGCGGCGAGCCTGACCGCGCGAACTTTCCGTAGCAGCCCGCCGAGTCTGTCATTGCGCTCTTCCAGGCTGCGATAGGCGTCCTGCAATTCCCGGTGCTTGGCCGCGACATCCTGAGCAAGCGCAATTTCTTTCGCCCGCAGGCCTTCGAGTTCGGAGATATCGCTGAACACGGCGATGATGCCCTTGTGGACATCCCCGTCGCCGGACAGCTCGCGCAGATAGGCCGTATCGACGGCCAGAGGCACCGTCCGCCCTTCCACAAAGACGGTCGCCACCCGCTGATGGCCGACGGCGCCCTCGTAGATCGCCGCCAGTACGGCTTCGCTCAGGTCTTCAAATGCTTTGTCGACGACGAAGACCTCGGTGAAGTTCCGATGCAGCACGGCCTCGCGGTCGAGCCCGAGAAGTTTCGAGGCGGCGGGATTGAAGGTTTCGATCCGTCCCTCGTCATCGATGAGCATGACGCCGCTGGTCATGCTTTCGCAGACGGCGCGGTAAATGGAGGACAGAGGCTGCTCGGCCGTCTCGTCGGGGCGTCCACCCGTCATCGGCTCCCCCGGCGTCGACTGCGGATTCTGTCGAGGTGGCCGAACTTCCCGGGCTGAACCTTCCGCTCGCGTGGGCTATCGCGTCCGAGAACGCTGCGACTGCAGCCGTAGCAGGTCTTCAACTAGCCGACCCCCAAGCCTTTCCACCACGTTCGCCTCCGCAAGGCGACGAAACTGAAACTGATGCGGGGCAGTTGCGGAGCCTGAATTGAGCAGGTTTTGAGACTTAAGTGCAACCAGCATTTTCACAAAATAATTGTAGCGCGACCGTAAACACAAAACTACACAATTAGAAGCATAATAACTACAAACAAAAAATTACTCTAATGTTTTATATGGATTTCCTACACGTTTGTGGTTTGAAATGTCGGCAAAACCTACTCTCTTTTCGTTAATCGATACGACGAATTGGCACCAAGGAGCAACTAGCAGTTGTGCAAGTATCGTGATGAAGAACAACGACACAGTTTGTATCGAACAGAGTTAATCTTTCTTATGCATCGAGAGATTAAAAAGAGTGTTTACCGGCTTGCGGAGTTTTGCTTCAGGTTGTTTCTACTTTCCGACGAAAGGATTTCCGTCGGAGTCACTTGCGAAGAGCCTGAGGAGACGATCATGAAGGTCCCGGCGAAACCCTTTCTTGCAGGTATGGCGCTTGCCTCGATGCTGCTGGCCGGCGCGAGACTTGCCAGTGCCACAGGCAGCGAGTGCGCCGTTGACGACTGGAACGATGCCCTTGCGAGCAGCTACTGCTCGTCGTCATAGTCGGCGCAGACCGCGCCCCGGCCCTGGCCCGTGTGGCGGATGCCCAGCTCGGACGAGCGTTCGGTGAAGGTCCCGTCGCCGTTCGCCATGAACAGCCGGGAGGGATCGTCCAGGAATCCGGCGTATTTCCGGACATATTCTTCCTCCAGGCCGTATTGGCCGGCCTCGCTCACGCCGTAGCCGTTGGTATGGAAGATGTCGACATGGCCGTCATTGTCGAAATCGGCGAAACAGGCTCCCCAGCCCCAGCCGCCCTCCCGGACGCCGGCCGTGTCCGTTGCATCCTCGAACCGGCCGTCGCCGAGATTTCGGTAGAGCCGGTTGCCCGTAGGGCCTTCACCGGACCGGCCCTCCGGATCGTGAATGCTGGTCACGAACCAATCCATGCCTCCGTCGCGGTCGTAGTCCCCGACCGCCGCGCCCATGCCGTTCTCGTCGGTGATGACGGCATCGCGGATGTCGACGAAGCGCCTGCCGTCTTCGTTGCGCAGGACCTGGCCGGTACCGAAATCGCCCGCCAGCAGGACGTCCGGGTAGCCGTCGCCGTCGATGTCGCTGAATGTCGGCGTAAAGGACACTTCGAGAGGCGTCGTCAGGCCCGGCTGCCTGAGGGTGCGGATCGGCACGATATCGGTGATGTCCTCGAACCGACCCTTGCCGTCGTTGCGCCAGAGATAGTGGAAGGGCGCGTTGAGCCCGTCCGAGAGCTTGCCCCATTGGGCGAAAAACAGGTCGAGATCGCCGTCGCGGTCGTAGTCTCCCGCGGCCATCGAATAAAGATGGGTCTTGGCCGAGCCTGTGGGGAACGGGTCGGACATTTCCGCGAAGCGCCCGCCGCCGTCATTGCGGAACGCCTGCGCGCCGTCTCGGTGGATGGACAGGAAATCCATCGCGCCGTCGCCGTCGAGGTCGATGAAGTACCCGGACCGGTCCGGCGCCGTCGCTTCGATACCGCCATTGTCCAAGCGCGCCGCGAACCGCCGCCCGTCCCAGGAGAACAGCCGGCCGGGTTCGCCTCCGCCGTGCGCAACATAGAGCTCGGGCTTTCCGTCGCTGTCGATATCGACAAGAGCCAGGCCGCCGTCTTCCAGGCGGGCGGCGGTGTCCCCGTCGTCGTCCGGTTCGACCGGGCGCACCGCATAGGACAGACCGACCGCTTGGGTAACATCGACGAATCCGCCGCCCGGTCCGGTGGGCGGCGCGGACCGCGACGAGCCCGCGCCGGACGCCGACGGGATGAGCGCGAGGCAGGCTAGCGTTACCGCCGCGCGGCGAAGGAATTGCAGGGGTCGAGCCGACGTTGTCATGGCATGCCCGGCATCGACATCGTTTATGTCCCCCAATATGCGCCGCAGATGCCGTGGGAGCGTTCTCCCGCCGTGTCGATGGCGAGGTCTTGAATGCCGAGGCTGAAGTCGCCCGTGCCCACATGTGTGCGGAAGGCGCCTTTGGCGGCGTCTCCCGCCGTGGTGATGAAGCTGTCTCGAACGTCGAGGTTGAATTCGCTCACCAAATAGCGATCGCGCCGGGATGTCAGCGCTGAGGAAGGCGGCTTCGAACCGCCCCTTTTCGGGCGATCCATGCACGACCCGGGAACCCGTGGCAAGAGGAGTTGGAAGGAAAATTATGTAGTATTATTTGTCGGTTACAGAACTCTACTATAGCCTCCATTGAGCTGCAGTAGTGATCTAAGAAACTATAAAGATATGCCATAATCCCTGCATAAATGCGCGCGGAACGCTGTCGAATCCAAGGCGTGCGCGACCGCGACCCATTGCTTGGCACAGTGCGCCCACGGGGTGTCGGCGTCGCCGTCCCGGCAGTCTCTGTGAGCCGAAGCCGCTCTGTAGTCACCGGAGACCAGGTCCAACTCCCGTTCCAGGGGCACCGCCTCGGCCCGGTTTCACGTCCCGATGTTGGTGCCGAGCGTAAATCTCCCATTCGTGCCGAGCCAAAGTTCCTCACTTTGGTCTTGCCGCTGGAGGCGCGCCGGGCCGTTGCGTTAGCGAGGTCAACGGAGCGGGAAGCGGTGCTCGGATGTACGGATGGAAGACCCGGGTGTTGTTGAGCCATCTATCTCGACCAGGGCGTTTCGAAAGCGGAGCTGTCGCGGCGGTTCGGGGTGAACCGCCGTACCATCCACTTCTGGATCGAAACGGGCCAGCTCGATTGGGAGCTCTCGTCCGGTGCCCGCGGGCGCCGATATGGGTCCCCTTCCCATGCGGGCGAAAGTTGCGTCCGATGCGGTAGCCGTCAAACTGGAACGCTTCCTCCGGATACCACAGACACCGGGTATTCCGTTCGTTTACCGCCAGCTACAGACCCGTCACGAGCCACTCGACCGCCGGCAGCCTTTCCGTTACCGGGGCCTTCCAGAGCTCGCAAGGGTCGTCGGCATAATTCACGATCTCCGCCCGGAAGCACCGGGCATGCGCGCGTCGCTCGCTTCCCGGCCTGTGGCAGCGTCGCCCGTTTCGAGGCCTGCTAGACCTCCACTCACGTTGCGGTCCTCATGGTTGCTAAGCCGTCCAAGGCGATCCGTCGCACCGGAGTGCTTCGGTCGAAATCGTTACCTCCTTCAACCGTTCGGATTGATACCGGCTGGAGCGATAGTTGCCGGGCGTGGTTCGCACCCGCAAGGTGACGGCACCTTTGCTCGGCGCACGAATAAGTCGGGTTAGTCGACTATTGCAAACAGCCGAAACTAATTTAATTCCAAATACTACATTTTTTTCTTAATATTACTACATATCTAAATTGCAATACTACATAATTATTCCCTTTATCCATCTTTTGTTCAAGATACAATGGATGGTGGCATGCTTGCGGTTTGCATCGCACGCCGGTTGCATCAGCCTCGGAAGATCCAGGTGCCACGGGTGCGCGACCGACGCCCTGCCGGCCCTTGAGAAAGCTTGAAACGGTTGTGGATGAGGCTCTTGAACGATAACGGCAACCGCCTACCGGGGATACAATAACGCAGGAGGCACCTATGCGAATTGCATGTATAGTGTCGGCTATTGCCCTGTCCATTGTTCTTTCGGGCTGCTCTACGTCACAGGAGTCGGTAACTGATCCATTGTCCAGTTTATATAAAGTCACGACTCTGACCAATTCGGTAAAAGCAACAAACTTTTACATTAACGGACATCAGATTCCGCTGGAGACCTGCGACAGGTACCAGTGTATTGCCCGGGGCGGCTTCCTCGCAACTCTGACGGCGCCCGGGGTTACTCTTGCAGAACACGATTTTGTGACGGAAGCGGAAATAGGCGGAGTTGATATTGTCAGAACGGACAGAAATGATGACTGGAGGTTGCTCGGTGGATGGATGGATCATTCCGCATTCTTTGTCCATAAATTAATTTCACTGGTCGACAGCAATACGTTCTTGGTTTATCCTCAATCGTTAGGCCGCATTTATCGGAATGACGGTGCTGCTTTGCCTGTAGTAGGTAGCGCTTCATATGAAGGCGCGATGGTAGGAACTAACATCATGACGGCTGACCGCTATACAGGACAGTCATCGATGATTGCGAAATTCGGAGAGGCCCCCACTATTGATATTTATTTCACCAATATTATGGACGTGAGGACCGGGGATTCATACTCCGATATATCATATGCCGATGCTTCAATTAGCGAAGGAAAGGGTATTTGGGCCGCGCATTCAGACGGAAGTTATGTAAATGGCGAATTTATGGGCCCGACAAACGAGGAGGTCGTAGGCGTCTTTGAGCATGGAGACCTTATCGGAGCGTTCGGAGCGAAGCGGGCAGAGTAAGCCCCGCTGAGGCGAGTATTCGCGCCCGAAAACAGGTTAGGCCGATCCGAATGAGACCTTTGGGCAAGTCCATGTCGTCCATGTAGGACGTGAGACCGTCGAGCGTCCGGCGGTGAAACAGCGCTGCCGGCAAGAGGACAATGTTATTCTTCTTAACCACCGCCGGCTCGGGCACGACATGTGCGCTTACATTCGCGGACAAATCGTTGCAGAGGAGCTGATCCCAGAGCCCGTCGGGGCGGTGCGGATCATGGTTGCCCGGGAACAGATGCCAGCGGACGCTTGAGAATCCGCGCATCCGTTCCAAGGGTTGGTTGAGCGAACGCGGTGACAGCGCCTCCATGTCGTAGACGTCGCCCGCGACCAGTATGTGGGCGGCACCGTGCTCCCCGGCGAGTTCACCCAGCCGCGATATGGACCGCAGACGAGCTTCCTGGAGAAGCCCCATCGTCGCATTGTCGACAAAGCGGAAGACCTTCCCGATCTGCCAGTCCGACGTATGGATGAACTTGACGGTCATCGATCGCTTCCCACCCGGCCCGACGGCACGTTCCGAGTTGCAAGGCAAAGTGGCGATGCGGCACGGAGAGTTGACGGATACCTTGATTCAGGAATGAGGTCGCGGTGCCAAACCCGCAATATCGGCTGCGGCGCGGAGGGTAATTGCCTTGCGGACTAGAAGCTAGAGACCAGACCTCGCAAATCGTCTCCAGCGCGTTTGCACATTGCCCTGCAATGGCGATCACCCATCGTGAAGGCCCAAGCCATTCTCCGCCGCAATCGGCTGTCGCCTGAGTTTGCATCCATTGGGTCGCCGGCCAACAGCCTTGCGATTAGCGCTCAATGCTCGAAAATGGTAATCTGCTGCCACACACTGTCGCTTGCCGTCCCAGTATTGAAAAATCTTGCATTCGGTTTGATGACTGAAACTGTACATTCTGGATCTCCGTCTTCAGGTTTCCGCTATTTCTTTCGGTATTTCAATGCACTATGGGATCGACAGAGACTTCACCCCAGCTTTGTTCCGGGCATCCACGCCCGGCCGGGGCTCCGCAAGACGTGGATACCCGGAACAAGTCCGGGCATGACGACGTGGGAGGAGCGGGGCGGCATCGACATGAATTACCGATGAGTTCCGGATTCGAACATGATCGCGACGATCCGGATCCGCAACGTGCCGGAGCCGCTGCACCGCCGGCTCAAGGCGCGCGCCGCCATGGAGGGCGTGTCGATGTCCCGCTATGTCCTGCGGGAAATCGAACGGTCGCTGGAACGCCCGACACGGCGGGAGCTGCTCGAGGCCATCGCGTCGCAGCCGGAGAGGGTGCTGGACCCCCCGCCCGCCGAAATCCTGCGGGAGGAACGGGACCGGCGCTGACGGACGCGCTCGTGCCGGGGCGGCCCCCAAGCCTGTCACCGCGGCCTTGAGCCGAAGTGACGGCAGGGAACACGGGCGGGCGGGGCCGGAGCAATCGCCCTCCCCCGACCCCTCCCGCAAGCGGGAGGGGGGAAGGCAAGCAAGAACGGGAAGGCGGGTCCCCTCTCCCCGCTGGGGAGAGGGCCGGGGTGCGGGGCCTCTCGGGCGACGGCAGCGGCCGACGGCGCTACCCCTCTGGCGACAGATGTTGCCACGCCCGCCGCGACCGGTTAGACGAGCCGGCATTATGCTCACCTACTCCGTCGCAGAAGCCTGAGCGCGCGTGGGAAGCCCATGACAGACCTCGTCATCCGCCCGGCGGCGCCGGGCGATCGGGCCGGCTGGGCGAAGCTGTTCCTGGCCTACGGCGACTTCTACCGGGTGGCCGTGACCGCGGAGACGCTGGAAACCGTGTGGGGCTGGATCCACGATCCGGCGCACGTCGTCGAGGCGCTGGTGGCGGAGCGCGGCGGCGCGCCGGCCGGCCTCGCCCATTACCGCGCCATGCCGAGCCCGCTGCGCGGTGCGACGCTCGGCTTCCTCGACGACATCTACGTCGACCCGGCCGCGCGCGGCGCGAAGGTTGGCGAGGCCCTGCTCGTCCGGCTCGGCGAAATCGCCACCGAACGCAACTGGCGCTGCATCCGCTGGATCACCGCCGACGACAACTACCGGGCGCGCACGCTCTACGACCGGGTGGCGGTCAAGACGGGGTGGAATATGTACGAGATGGCGATTGGGGCGGGATCGCGAGGTTGAAGCGACGAAGCGGGTTCACCCGTCGAATTGCGCCAAGTGGCCGGCAAAGGTCCAATCCAAGTGCACATTGCGTAAACCGCCGAACCGCTATCGCATTTTTTCGATCGGGCACAATTGGGACCGTCTACCGCCCAGGATGTCTCCACCTCAACCCGACCCTCTCTCCCGGTGGGAAAGAAGGGGCATCTTCTCCCCTCCCGCTTGCGGGAAAGGCCGGGGGAGGGCGACAACCCGGTCAGGTCGGAAAATGCGGTAGAAGGATGACGCTGATCGATCGGTCGCATGCAACGCGTTATCGCTGCTCGGCGGAACTCTCTTGTCGGTTCAACCGCCTACCGAAACCAGGTTTCCTTCCCTGTACTCATAGAAATCCGGATTGCGGAGAGCTGTAACGGACAAGAGTTCGTCGATAACCGACGCCAATGGGATCGGCGATTTGGCATCTCCCACTGCATACGCGTCCAGTTGCGCGTGGGACGACGACGCGTCGAGAAGCACCAGGTAGAGTCGTTCGTATTGCTCGTCCCGACCTCCCGGGTCTTCCCTTCCGGAAAACAGGTGGAAACGGGCATGCGCATTCAGAAACGTGGAACGGCGACGCTTTGTCTCGTCGTGTGCGGCGCCTTTATCGAGGAAAAACAGCCCACCAAGCACGGCATATGGAAATCGGCGATGCAACGTGACCGCTTCGAAAAGCATGTCGCCGCGCCGGTTCGTCAGGTTCTTTTGAAAGTTACCGGTCCTCTTGTCGCGAAAGTTGATGGTCTTGATGGAGATGCCGAGAAGAAGACCCGCTTCCTCCGTCGCCCATGTCACATCGACCTTTTTCGCACCTATGCCGCCCGCCATTCGACGCTCGGCGCCAGATGTGTCGAGTTCTCCGGGCGGAGCGGGTCGTGCCCCCTTCAACCCCCGCTCGCGCAGTTCCTGTGCTGCCACGCCCGCAACGGCGGCCGATACTCTCTCGCTGTAGGACTTCTTCACGGGCGCGGACGCCGAATCGGAAGGCTTGTCGCCTACGGATCTCAAAGCAGCCTCCAACAGGTCGTCAATCCGCGCCACTTTTTCCTCTCGTTTTGCGGCGTTGGAACAGCATTTCGCGCGCCAGGTTCAAGATCTTCAGTTCACGATCCGGAACGCCGACTAGGACAATTTTGTCGACCGCCGTTACGGCTTCGTTCAAATTTACGCTGCGAAGGGATGGGGCTAGTTGCGGCTTGATGCACTGGAGTTCCCTTTCCACCGCCCTTATGCGTTCGAGAGAAGGCACGGGAAGATCGTCGGCCTCTCTGGGTTCCATCTTGAGCAGCCCTCCGCCATAGGCCCTTCCAACAATTTCGGCTCCGAGCAGTGTGATGCTGTTGAGACAGGCAACCGGCAACACGTCCCGACCGAGTCGTTTCCGTCCTGCGGCGAGCCGGACGCCGTAGACGGAGTTGAGGATTTGTACCCTTGCCGAATTGCTTACGAGGCGCGGACGATCATGGTTCATATAGGTGAGAAAAAGATCGGGCGTCTCCACCAGCGGGACACGCCACCAAGGCTTCCTCGCGCGGCATTTGTAGGCTTTGGCGACTCCTGCCCGCTCCCCTCCGGCAATATATCGCTTCGCCGCGTCCGACGGCTCGTCCCCGGGATACAGAAGAAGGCATCGCGCGCCGTCGTCAGCCAGTTGCTTCCACGCCGCGTCGGTGAAAGCAAGGCCCCGAAGATGACGCGTGCCCGGCGGGGAAATGCGGATTGTGTCGCTCTTGCGCAAGCCGAATTTATTTGCCTCCTCGACGGTGAGTGCAAAAAACCTGTTGTTGCCGGTGACCGCGCCGAGATACGCGCCGCCCCACGCGCCGAGTCGTTCGAACCCCGCGCCAATCGCCGTCCGGTAGGTCGCGAAAGCATCTTGAGCCATCAGCGCCGGCGTCCATTTCTCGTTTTCTCCGGGGGTGTGCTCCGTCCACTTTTCCGCCTCAACGGACTTCAACGATTTCAGGTCGCGTGTCTGGCATATCTCCAGACAATCGGCGCCTCCGCTGCCTTCGGCGAGCAACAGCACGACTTCCTCCAGAACGCCGGGGAAAATCCGTTCCTCAAACATGACGAGACGGATTCGCCCAAATCGGCGAAGCAGGAAACGCCGTACTTCCCGGGCGTATTTCACGCTCAAGAGTTCCGCCGGAAGAACCAGCGCGAGCCGCCCTTCCGGCGCGACATGGAGTGCCGCCTTGACGACGAATGCCGCCCAGGCGTTGGCGAGGCCGGACAAACGGACGCCTTGCGCGAGGGCCGCCTCCAGGCCACGGGCGCGCGCCTCGCGGGAGAAGCTCTGGTAACGCACAAAGGGCGGATTTCCGACCACCGCGTCGTACGAGGCCGGCGGTTCGTGATCGAAGAAATCGGCGACGGCGACGCGTGCGTCGAACCCGGCGTCCCGGAGCAGGGTTACGGCGTTCCTAGCCGATGCCGGATGAATTTCTACGCCATGGAGCCGCTCGCGCCAACGGGGTGGGTGCGCCCCGATCGCCCGTAGCCGGTCCGCGGCCGCGAGAAGAAAGCTTGCCTCGCCGCACGAGGGCTCGAGCACCCTGTCGCGCGGCGACCGCACGGCCCAGCGAACAAGGTAGTGCGCAATCTCGGGGGGCGTGAAGAATGCCCCTCGCGCCTTCCTTAGCTCACTCGTGTCCACTCCGCTCTCCAAGCCATTCGCGCCGCTTCCGCATTGCAGGAATCGAACGAACGGCGACGCTGTTCCCGACACGGACAGCACATATTGTATGGTTCATGTTTCGTTCTGACAAGTACTCGAGTTTTCAGGATACTGCCCGAACCGACGATCCTCATGGGAGTGCGTGCTTCGACACTCTTGCGCGGTCGTTGACGCGTCCCCCCAACGGATTCCGCCACCTGAGCCCCGGAAACCGCGCCATATCGGCGTCCGTCGAGTGCAGCTCCGCCTGGTGCTCGATCGCCAGCGCGGCGAGGTGGGCGGGGGCGGTGAGGTCGGCGGCGGTGCCGGCTTCGTCGAGGAGGTCGAACAGGATTTCGGCGTGGCGCTCGCCGGGGTGGACGATCGCGGTCTGCGGGCGGTCGAGCCACGAGCGGACGCGGGCGAAGGCGCCGTGCGCATCGAGCGGACGGTCGAGGATCGTCCGGTCGGTCGCGACGCCGACGAAACCGAGGATCGCCGCCCACGGCAGGCCGACCGTGACGGTCCCGTTCATCAGCCCCTCCCACCAGCGCCGCGCGGCGGCGTGCCGGCGGGAGCCCGCATCGTGGGCGTGCACCAGCAGGTTGACGTCGGGGACGATCACTCGCCGAGCTTTCGCACGCGCCGGCGGACGCCCGGCTCGCCGGCGAGCCGGTTGAGCCGGTCGGTGTCGACGCCCGGCCGGAAGCCGAAATCGTGCGGCTCCACCGCGTAGGGCGGCGCGATCGGGGGCTTGCCCGCCGCCCCGAGACCGGTCCGCAGCGCGTCGTTCACGACGGCCTTCATGCTCCGGCCGGCGCGCGCCATCTCACGCCTGAGGAGCCGTTCGACGTCCGGGTCGAGGGTCAGGGTGGTACGCATCCCGGCATAATGCTGCACGCACCGGTTGATGTCGAGATGCCCCGGAGCGGGGCGCAGTTTTCGCGCGAGCATCGGCCGGCAAGGCGTTCGCATGGCGGGGAAATCGGCTGCCCCGGCCCCGCTCCGGGGCGTTGCGGAACGCTCCCGCGAAGGACCGCCCTGTCCCCGGGGGACGCCGAATATGCCGTTTCACGCCAATGTTTCACGTGAAACAAAGGTCAACAATGCTGACTTATGTTTCACGTGAAACATTGGGGCGGGCGCGGGCCCCCCCCCCGCCCCCCCCCGCTCGGGGGTGGGGGTATGTTACCGAGATGTCGCAACGCGCGCCCCACCCCCCCCCCGGGGTGTGGGCGGGGGTGCGGGGGGCGCCCGCCCCAATGTTTCACGTGAAACATAAGTCAGCATTG
>JAJDYI010000053.1 GCA_022825235.1 Alphaproteobacteria bacterium
CTGCCACTGGCCGCCACCACCAAAACCTGCCAACCTCCCGACGGCGGACCGCCCACACCGGCGGCCTGAACGTCACCTCGGCCCACCGGAGAACACGAGCACACCCAGACGCTTGTTACACCACGTGCGGGGACACGATCGTCGGCCGCCGGCCCGAAGCGCTGAACCGTCGGCTCGCGTCACGGGCTTCGTCAGCGGTCGGCCTTCGATCGTTTGCCGCGTGCGGACGGTGGGCGGGCTGGTCAGTGGAGCAAGCGGTTCTGCAACAGGTGTTCGGCAATCTGCACCGCATTGAGGGCCGCGCCCTTGCCGACATTGTCCGCGACGGTCCAGAACTGCAGGCCGTGATCCACCGTCGGATCGGTGCGGATCCGCGACACGAACACGGGATCTTCGTGAACGCAGTCGATTGGGGTCGCGTACATCTGCATGTCGTCCGCATCGACGACTTCAACCCCCGGGGCAGACATGAGCGCCTCCGTCGCATCGGCAGGTGACACTGGCCCTGCGAACTCGACGTTCACCGCCTCCGCGTGGCCGATGAACACCGGCACCCGTACGCAGGTCGCGGCGAGTGCGATGTCCGGGTCGAGGATCTTCCGCGTCTCATGCACCATTTTCCATTCCTCGCGCGTCGACCCGTCATCCTCGAACACGTCGATGTGCGGGACCACGTTGAAGGCAATGCGTCGGGGCAGCCGCTCGATCGCTGCCTGTTCGTTGAACAGTTCCCCTCGGACCTGGGCTTCGAGCTCTTCCATTGCCCCGAGGCCGGCCCCCGAGACCGACTGGTACGTCGAGACCACCACGCGTCGGATGGGGACGATGTCGTGCAGGGGCTTGAGTGCCACCACCAGCTGTATCGTCGAGCAATTGGGGTTGGCGACAATGTTCCGGTTCCCCACCTGCCGCAACGCATCGGCGTTGACTTCCGGAACCACGAGTGGGACGTCCTCGTCCATGCGGAAACAGGAGGAGTTGTCCACCACGACGGCGCCGGCTGCCGCGGCCCGCGGTGCGTGTTCGGCGGAGATGCTTCCGCCCGCTGAAAACAGGGCGAGATCGGTTTCGGCGAAGTCGAAGTCCGCGAGCGTCTGAACCTTCAGCGCAGGCCCCTCGCCGTACGACACTTCGCGGCCGTGCGAGCGTGACGACGCCAGCGCGACGACCGACGAAGCCGGGAAGCTCCGTGCGTCCAGTGTGTGCAGCATCCGCCGACCGACCGCGCCGGTCGCCCCCACCACGGCAACCCGGACGCTCATGGCCACACGGTCCGCGTCCGGTGCGGGTTCACGCGGCCAGCCGGTCGAGTTCAGCGCAGATGGCGCGGCCCATGTACTCGGTGGACACGGCGGTGAGGCCCGGCTGGAGTATGTCCGCCGTCCGCAGCCCGCGGTCGAGCACGTTGCCGACGGCCTGCTCGATCAAATCGGCGTCCTCGTCCTGGTCCAGCGAATGCCGGAGCAACATGGCGAGCGAGAGGACCATGGCAATGGGATTGGCCTTGCCCTCGCCGGCGATGTCCGGCGCGCTACCGTGGACCGGCTCGTACAGGGCCGCCCGGCTGCCGCCGGGTCCCGGTGCGCCGAGCGAGGCGGACGGAAGCATGCCGAGCGAGCCCGTGAGCTGGGCCGAGATGTCCGAGAGCAGGTCACCGAACAGGTTGCTGGTGACGACGACATCGAACTGGTGTGGATCACGAACCAGCTGCATGGCGCAGTTGTCGGCGTACATGTGGTGGAGGTCGACGTCGGCGTAGTCCGCGTCCCGGAGCGTCTGGATCTCTTCGCGCCAGAGGCCGCCCGATTCCATCACGTTGGCTTTTTCGACCGAATGGACCTTGCCTTGACGCCCCCTTGCGAGCTCGAAGGCAACCGCGCCCACCCGCCGGATTTCCGGTGTGGTGTAGACCTCGGTGTTGACCCCGCGCCGGGTTCCGTCCGGGAGCGTTTCGACGCCGCGCGGCTCACCGAAGTAGATGCCGCCGGTGAGCTCGCGGATGATCATCAGGTCGAGGCCGCGCAGGACGTCGGCCTTCAGGCTGGAGGCATCGCTCAGCGCGTCGAACACCTTGGCCGGTCGCAGGTTGGCAAATAGGTCGAGGCTCTTTCGAAGACCCAGGATGGCCCGTTCCGGCCGGAGGGAGAAATCCAGCGAGTCCCACCGCGGGCCGCCGACGGCCCCGAGCAGCACGGCGTCTGCCGCCCGGGCGGCCTCGAGCGTCGAGTCCGGCAGGGGATGGCCGGTGGCGTCATAGGCGGCTCCGCCGACCTGTGCCTCCGAAAGGTCGAAACCGACCGACCGGCGCCGGTCGAGCCAGTCCACCACGCGCAGGGCCTCGCCCGCCACTTCCGGTCCAATCCCGTCCCCGGCAAGGAGGACGACGCGTCGATTGCTGGTCATGCCCGCGCTCCGGGAGCCAGCCAGGCCCGGGAATCGGCCGCCCGCGCCTCGTACGCCTCGATGGCCGCGGTGCGTTCGAGCGTGAGACCGATATCGTCGAGCCCGTTCAGCAGGCAGTGCCGCCGGTGATCATCGATCGTGAAGGACACGACCGCGCCGTTCGCCCGCGTAATGGTGCGGTCTTGGAGATCGACCGTCATGCGCGCGCTCTCCGGTGCGCCGGCATCCTGCATCAGGGTCTCGACATCCGCCTCGGGCAAGGCGATCAGAAGAATTCCGTTCTTCGCGCTGTTGTTGAAGAAAATGTCGGCGAACGAAGGCGCCACCACACACCGGATTCCGAAGTCGGCAAGCGCCCAGGGAGCGTGCTCGCGCGACGAACCGCAGCCGAAATTGGTGCCCGCGATCAGGATCTCGGCATCCCGCCAAGGGGGGCGGTTGAGCACGAACGAGTCGATTTCCGCTCCATTCTCCGTGCACCGGCGCTCGTGGAAGAGGTACTGGCCCAGGCCGGTGCGCCGGATCGTTTTCAGGAACTGCTTCGGGATGATCATGTCGGTGTCGACATTGGCCATGGGGAGGGCGGCAGCGACCCCCTCCAGTCGTACGAACGCTTCCATCAGGCGGTCCCCCCGGCCAGTGCCCGGTGATCCGCAATCGTCCCAAGGATGGCGCTGGCCGCGGCAGTCGCGGGGCTGGCGAGGTGGGTGCGCCCGCCGCGCCCCTGGCGGCCCTCGAAGTTGCGGTTGGAAGTCGAGACGCAGCGTTCGCCGGGCGAGAGCTGATCGGGGTTCATGCCAAGACACATCGAGCAGCCGGGCTCGCGCCAGTCGAAGCCGGCGTCGATCAGGATTCGGTCGAGGCCCTCGGCTTCGGCCTGCTCCTTCACGAGCCCCGATCCCGGCACGATCATGGCGTGCACGCTGTCGGCCACGCTCCGGCCGTGGGCTATCGCGGCGGCCGCCCGGATGTCCTCAATTCGGGCGTTGGTGCACGAGCCGATGAAGACGCGATCGATGGGCACCTCGGCGAGCGGCGTGCCGGGCTCGAGATTCATGTAGGCGAGCCCACGCTCCATGATCTCGCGGCGGTCCGGGTCCGAGACGACCGCCGGGTCCGGCACCACCGCGTCAATCGCCACCGCGTCCTGGGGACTCGTTCCCCAGGTCACGTGCGGCTTCAGCTCGGCAACGTCGATCTCCACGTCGCGGTCGAAGGTGGCACCCGGGTCGGTCGGCAGCGTACGCCAATCCGCGCAGGCAGCCTCCCAAGCGTCACCGGCGGGTGCCATCGGCCGCCCGTCGAGGTAGGCGAACGTCGTCGCGTCGGGGGCGATCAACCCCGCCCGCGCCCCGGCCTCGATCGACATGTTGCAGACCGTCATGCGCCCTTCCATCGACAGCGCGCGGATTGCCGCGCCGGCGTACTCGATCACGTGGCCGGTCCCTCCGGCCGCGCCGATGCGGCCGATCACGCTGAGGATCAGGTCCTTGGCGTCGACGCTGACCGGTGGCTGACCGGTGATGGTGATCCGCATGGTTTTCGGCCGGCGCTGGAGCAGCGTCTGCGTGGCCAGCACATGCTCGACCTCACTGGTGCCGATCCCGAAGGCGAGTGCGCCGAACGCACCGTGGGTCGCCGTGTGGCTGTCGCCGCAGACGACCGTCGTGCCGGGAAGCGTGAAGCCCTGTTCGGGGCCGATGACGTGCACGATTCCCTGCCGGGAATCGAGCAGCGGCAGGTACGGGATCCCGAACTCGCGGACGTTGTCCTCAAGCGTCTCGACCTGCAGGCGCGCGGTCTCGTCCGCGATTCCGCGCACGCGGCCCTCGGTGGGCACATTGTGGTCGGCGACCGCCAACGCCAGTTCCGGGCGCCGGACCGGCCGTCCAGCTACCCGCAACCCTTCGAAAGCCTGCGGGCTGGTGACCTCGTGGACCAGATGACGGTCGATATAGAGGAGGGTGACGCCATCGTCGCGGGTTTCGACGACGTGGCGGTCCCAGATCTTCGCAAAGAGGGTTTGCGGGCCGTCGGCGGGCACGGCGAACGTCAGTCCTCGCCGGCCGGCGCCGGCTTGGCCGCGCGGCCCACCGCGGTCCGACGGCGTTCGCGGATGCGCGCCGACTTCCCGGAGCGCTCGCGCAGGTAGTAGAGCTTCGCACGCCGCACGCGTCCCTGGCGCACGACCTCGATGCTCTCGATGATCGGCGCGTACAGCGGAAAGACGCGTTCCACGCCTTCGCCGTAGCTCACCTTCCGCACGGTGAACGTGGAACCCATGCCACGGCTGGTGCGGCTGATGCAGACGCCTTCAAATGCCTGCACCCGCTGGCGCGAACCCTCCGTCACGCGGACGCTGACCCGTACGGTGTCACCCGGCCTGAATTCAGGTGCCGATTGCCGCGCCTTGGCCTCGGCAATCTGCTCGCGCTCGATCGCGTCGATGACGTTCATCGCTCGTTCTCCTGGCCGCCTCCGGGGCCGGTTGGGCGGCGGGTCCGCAGGTGCTCCCGCCAAAGGTCCGGGCGTCGGGCCCGGGTACTCTCTTCCGCCGCGGCGCGCCGCCAGCGCGCGATCTCGGCGTGGTCGCCCGATACCAGCACCGCCGGGGGCGTGCGACCCTCGAAGACGCGGGGCCGCGTGTACTGGGGGTGCTCGAGCAACCCGTCCTCGAACGATTCGTCCGCCAGGCGTTCGACCGTCCCGGTCACCCCGGGCAGCAAGCGCACGGCCGCGTCGATGACCACCAGCGCTCCCGGCTCCCCGCCGGACAGCACGTAGTCGCCGACTGAGATCTCCTCCACGTCCCGCGCCTCGAGGAAGCGCTCGTCGATTCCCTCGTAGCGACCGCACACGAGGCGCACTCCCGGTTCGGCCGCGAGGGCCCGGATTCGCGCCTGCGTCAGCGGCTGCCCACGAGCGGACAGCGCCAGCGCCGGCCCTGGTGCCGCGACATGCGCGTCAAGCGCGGCGGCAAGGACATCGGGGCGCATCACCATGCCCCCGCCGTCCCCGAAGGCCGGCCCGTCCACGGAAGCGTGTTTATCGCTTGCGTAGCGCCGAATGTCCACCGTCTCGAGGGACCAGATGCCGGCTTCCTTGGCGCGACCCGCCAGCGAATGCCCGAGCGGCCCCGGAAACATCTCGGGAAAGATCGTGAAGACGGTGGCCTGCCAGGGTGCATCACGTGTCGTCATGGTGCGAGCCGGGGGTCGGGGGTCGGGACGGCGGCGGCGGCGTTCCGGAAGAGAACCAGACGGCGTCCGCGCGCAGGACACCGCCGTCGATGTCGACCCCGGGCACCGCGTCGGCGGTGAACGGCACGAAGACGGACGCCCCCGCAAGCGGCTGGACTTCCAGAAGGTCGCCGGCGCCGAAATTGTGCACGGCGACCACGGTGCCCTGCGCCCGGTCGTCGGTGTCGCGGACGCTGAGGCCGATCAGATCGGCATGGAAGTAGCTGCTGGCATCGGGCGCACGAAGCCGGTCGCGGGACACTGCAAGTTCGCTCCCGACGAGGTCGGTGGCCGCAGCTCTGTCATTGATGCCGTCGAGTTGGCAGAGCGCATGGCGGCCGACGGTAGCCAGGATCCGCACCCGGGTGGCACGGCCGTCCGGCAGGAACACCGGGCCGGCTGTGGTCAGGCTGTCGGCCGATTCACCGTACAGCCGGCAGCGTACGGCGCCCCGCACGCCATGCGCACGGACCACGCATGCGAGCGCGATTCGGCCGGCCGCAGACGAATCCTCCGCCGGGACGTCGCTGCGCATCGTGCGGCTCACGCTGCGGCGCCTTCAAGCGGGCCTACAGGAGATTGCCGCGCGCCAGCCCGTGAAGCCACCCGATGATGACGGCCGCCAGGAGGGAGACCGAAAGCCCCAGCAGGTCAAGGTGGAGCGGCGCCACGCGACTCGACTTCGGCGGACCCCAGCCCTCCACCAGGACCCATGTCAGCGCCCAGGCCCCCAGGCCGCCAAACAGCACGAGGCTGTGGAGGGCCGCGCCATGCAGCAAGTGGCCGCAGCTCCACAGGACCACGGCGGCCAGCTGCGGGTGCCGGACCCATCGCCGGAGCCGCGACGGGTAGACGCTCGACAGGAACAGGACGACGGAAGCGAAGGCGAGCGCGGTGCCGAGCCAGGCGATCGATGGCGGGACCGCGTAGACCGGCATGACGGGGGCACTTCGCCAGCCCCAGACCATGAGGCCCACGGCGACCAGTGCGACCAGGGCGAAAACCACCCGGTAGGGTATCTCGCCCAGGATGCGGGTGAGGGAGGCGCGGGCCGAGCCGCGCGCCATGGGCAGGAGGTGCAGGGCTATGAAGAGCGCGACACCGGCCGCGAGCGCGGACATGGGTCAGGCGGCGGGTTCAGCCGGCGGATCTTCGGAGTCGTCTGCCGAGGCGGGAGCCGGGCCGAACTTGGCTGGACGCGGCAGCGCCCCGGCGTCGACGAGAAACCGCTTGATCCGGTCGGTGGGATTGGCGCCACGTTCCATCCAGTGCTGGATCCGCTCGAGATCGAGGCTGACGCGGTCCTTGTCATCCTTGGGCCGCAACGGGTGGTACGCACCCACGCGCTCGATGAACCGGCCGTCGCGCGGGCTCCGGGAGTCCGCCACGACAATCCGGTAGTGGGGGTTCTTCTTGGCCCCGCCACGGCTCAAACGAATCTTCAGCGACATGCCGTGCACTCAGAAGGAACAGGAGCGAACGCCCGGGGGTGCGCAAGGGCATCTCGTTGCCGCCTGGCAGGGTGCGCGGGTGGCTGTAGGCGTTCGTGCCAGCCTGTTTATGCGAGCGCCTGCGCGGAGTCAATTGCGCGGCTGGGCCGAGGCGGCCTGCGGGCGGGCTCCCCTACGGGGCGCCGAGCGCCAGCCATGCCAGGAGACCGGCCAGCACGAACCGGTAGACCACGAACGGGAGGAAGCTCCGCTGCCGCAGCCAACGCATCAGCAGCCAGATCGCGGCGAGCGCGGCGACGAACGCCACCACCAGCACCGTGGCTGCCGCCGTGATCAACCCGGCATCGCCGTGCCGGGCGAGGTCCCACGCCTCCACGGCGGTGGCGCCGGCGATCGCCGGCAGGCCCAGTACGAATGCCACGTTGGCCGAGGCCGTCCGGTCCCAGCCGGCCATCCTCGCTGCAGTCATCACGCACCCGGCCCGGCTCGCCCCGGGGATCAGGGCGAGGACCTGCATGACGCCGATAAACCAGTAGGCAACAAACCCGTTCGCCGGCCCGGCCGGCACGCGCAACCAGCCGCGGTCCGCCGCCAGCAGGAGCAGGCCCCCGCCCGCGGTGGCGGCCGCCATCACGGGAAGCTGGGCAAGCGTGGCCGAGGGGATCTGGAGAGCAACTACCGCACCGGCCACGAACAGGGGAACGGTCGCCGCGAGAATTCGGAGCGCCTCCCGGGCGTGCGCCCGGTCGCTGCGGCCGAGTCCGAGCATCGCGAGCCCGCTTGCCAGTCTGGCGACCTGGCTGCGACAGGCCACGATGACGGCGACCAGGGTCCCCGTGTGGCTGGCGACCACCAGGACCCGCCCGGCCTCAGGCCATGCAAAGATCTCTTCCAGCGCGTAGAGATGCGCCGAGGAACTCACGGGAAGAAACTCCGTGGCGCCCTGCACGAACCCGTAGATCAGCAGTTCGAGCGTGGTCACGGCGCGCCTTCTGCACCGGGCGGCCCGCCGAAGCCCGGTCGGTGGTCCGCGCGCGTGCCGGACGACGGGGAGCGCTCGCGGGTCGGCAAGGTCCGGACCGGGCGCCCGGGGCGCCTCAGCGGTGCGGCGCGCGCCCGGGGTCCCGCCGTCGGCCCGGCGCGGATCATTCAGGCGGCCTCGCCGTCATGGCGATGCGGCCGCGCGAGCAGCGCCGCCGCCACCGCCCGGAGGTCTGCACCAGCCTCGAGAACCTGCTCGACGGCTTCCGCGATCGGCATGTCGACGTCGAGGCGCCGGGCGAGCTGCCGGATGGCGCCGGCGCTGGCGACGCCCTCCACGACCGCCCGCCCCCGGCCCGGCAGGTCCGCCGTCCTCCGGTCGACCCCGAGACGATGGCCGAATGCATAGTTCCGGGACGCGGGACTGGTGCACGTCAGCACGATGTCGCCGACTCCCGCCAGGCCGGCAAGGGTTTCGGGTCGTCCCCCGCACGCCACCCCGAGCCGCCGGATTTCCGCCATGCCGCGCGCGATCAGCGTGGCGCGGGCGTTTTCGCCGTAGCCGGCACCCATGGCGATGCCGCAGGCGATGGCCAGCACGTTCTTGGCAGCCCCCCCGATCTGCGTCCCTATCAGGTCGTCGTTCACGTAGATCCGCAGCGCTGATCCGGCCAACAGATCCGGAACCCGTTTCGCGAGACCGGTGTCGGCGGTGGCGAGAGCCAGCGCGGTCGGCAATCCGCGAGCCACCTCGCCCGCGAACGACGGTCCCGAGAGAACGGCCACCCGGGCCGCCGGCAGGACGTCGGCCACGACCTCACTCATCAGGTAGCCGCTGGTGCATTCGATTCCCTTGGCGCAGAGCACCAGGCCGGCATCAGCGGGGACCGATCCGCTGAGGAGCGACATGACGGTGCGGACGTGCTGGGCAGGGACGGCGATGACCATGACATCGGCCGCCGCATCGTGCAGGACCGAGGTGGCGCGGAGCTCGGGCGGCAATTCGATGCCCGGCAGCAGCTCCGGATTGCGGTGGGCCTGGTTGATGGAGTCCGCCACTTCCTGGCGCCGTGCCCACAGCGTGACCTCGCCGGCGGTGGTACGGGCCAGCACGGCTCCCAGGGCAGTGCCCCACGCCCCGGCGCCAATGACCGCAACGCGCGTCAAGCGGAGCCTCCGTCGAGTGGCCAGCGCGCCCGGGACGGCTCTTCGAGCGCGGACACCGCGCCGTCCGCCAGGCGCTCGAGCCCGGCCCACGCCACCATCGCCGCGTTGTCCGTGCACAAATGGATCGGCGGCGCAATCAGACGCATGCCCTGGCTGGCCGCGGCCCCGGACAACCGCGCCCGCAATGCCTGATTTGCCGCGACGCCCCCGGCCAAGACCACGACGGTCCCTGACGCATGCAACCTCCGGAAGGCGCGTACCGCCTGTTCCAGGCGATCGGCCAGGGTTTCGACGATGGCCTTCTGGAAGGAGGCCGCGAGATCTGCACGGGTGTCGTCATCGAGCGGGCGGGCTCCCTCTCGTGCCACCGCATGGACCAGTGCAGTCTTGAGGCCGCTGAAGGACATGTCGGCGCTCGCCTTGCCAGCCAGGGGACGGGGGAGCGGAAAGCGGTCAGGATCGCCGTTGCGCGCCGCCCGCTCAATGGCCGGCCCCCCGGGGAATCCCAGACCCAGCAGCCGGGCGGCCTTGTCGAAGGCCTCTCCGGCGGCATCGTCTCGGGTGGTGCCGAGCAGCGCGTGCTGGCCCACGCCGGCCACCGCCACGAACTGGCTGTGCCCGCCCGACACGAGCAGGGCCAGATAGGGAAATTCCAGACGATCGGTGAGTCGCGGCGTAAGCGCGTGCGCCTCGAGGTGGTTCACGGCGACGTATGGCAGGTCGTGCACGAGCGCGATGCACTTCGCGGTCACGGTACCCACGAGGACGCCGCCGAGCAGGCCGGGGCCGGCCGTGGCAGCGACCGCGTCAAGGGCTTCCCACGGGCACTCCGCCTGGCGGAGGGCCTCCTGTACCGTCAGATCCAGTCGTTCGGCGTGGCTCCGGGCAGCGAGTTCGGGCACCACCCCCCGGAATGGGGAGTGCTGGGCGTGCTGCGACAAGATGACGTTCGCACGGATCCGGCGCCGGGAATCGACGACGGCCGCGGCGGTCTCGTCGCAGCTGCTCTCGATTCCCAAGACGACCCGGTCGGGTTCCATGGTGTCAGCCTCCGCGACGTCTCCGCGTGCTCCGGCCGCCCGGCGAACGGCCGGGCTCCGGCGGCTCCGCAGCGTCCGGGGGTAGGGTCAAGCGGCGAGGCTGCGGACGGCGGCCTCGTCCCACTCGATCCCGGTCCCGGGCGCGGTCGTCACCTGCACTTGGCCGTCCCGCACCACCAGCGGCTCCGCCAGGAAGGGCGACGCCCATTCAACGTACTCGAGCCAGTGGGCGCCCGGCGTGACCCGCATGAGGTGAGACGACACTTCCGGAAACAGATGCGTTGAGACGGGGAGGTCAGCCTCATGGGCGATGGCCGCCGCGCGCATCCAGCCAGTCACGCCGCCGATGCGTTGCGCGTCCGGCATCACGAAATCTGCTGCGTCGGCGTCCGCCGCGGCCTGGAGGTCCGTGGGGCCGTAGAAGTTCTCACCGATCTGGATCGGGGTCGCGACGGTTTCACGGAGTTCGCGACAACCGTCGAGGTCCGCGTAGGGGATTGGCTCCTCGAACCAGACCAGGCCCAGGTCGTCGAGCACGGGCAGGCGCCGAAGCGCCTCGCGCCGCGAGAGGCCCTGGTTGAAGTCCGACATCAGCAGGCAGTCGTCGGGGATGGCATCGCGCACGGCTTCAAAGGCGGCCACGTCTCCGTTCACGTGGTCCCGGCCGAAGCGTATCTTCATCGCCCGGAAGCCGCCGTCGAGCAATTCCACCGCCTGGGCGGCGACCGCGTCAGGCGCCATCAGTCCGAGCCCGTTCGAGTTGTAGGCGCGCACCGGCCCCGGCGTTCCGCCGAGAAACGCGGCCAGCGGCAGGCCCGCGGCGCGCGCGCAGGCGTCCCAGGCGGCCATGTCGAAGCCCGAGATCGCCTGGAACGCGATGCCCTGCGGTCCGTACAGGTTGAGTTCGCGCACGAGGTCGTCGTAGAGGGTCGCCGGGGTGCACGGCCGCCCCTTGACCATGGCTTCGACCTCTTCCAGCACGGTCGCCAGCAGGCGTGCTCCGTTGGGCCGGTAGCCGAACAGGTAGCTCCGCCCCGTAACCCCCTCTTCGGTGTGCAGGTCGATCAACAGGAACGGTGTCGTGGTGAACGTGCCGATCTTGGTGGCAAGGGGGCGGCGCAAGGGCACTTGGACGGCGCGCGTCGCGACGGAACGGATGGTGAGCGGGTGCATGCTGACTCCTGGGTCGATGCGATGTGCGGCGAGACCGGGGTGCCGGGTCAGTACGTGGTGCGCCCGCCCGAAAGATCGAAGGCCGCGGCCGTCGAGAAGGAGCACTCTTCCGACGAGAGCCACGCGATCAGGGCGGCGGCCTCTTCCGGGCGCCCCATGCGACCGAGCGGAATGCGTTCGACCATATACTTGACCTGCGCGTCCGTGACCTGACCCAGGATGGGGGTCTCGATCACCGCCGGGGTGATGCAGTTCACGAGCACGCCGCTGCCGGCCACTTCCTTGCCCAGCGCCCGCGTGAAGGTGATCACGCCCGCCTTCGACGCACTGTAGTGGGCGGCGTTCGGATTGCCTTCCTTGCCCGCTACGGAGGCGATGTTGACGATCCGGCCATAGCCCGAGCCCTGCATGTGCGGCAGGACAGCCCGGCAGCAGAGGAACGTGCCCGTGAGATTGACCTCGATCACGCGCCGCCATTCGGCCGGATCCGCTTCTACGACCGGCGCGATGTCCCCGGCGATTCCGGCGCAGTTCACCAGGATGTCGATGCGCCCGTGCCGTTCCGCCGCCGCCGCGGCTGCCGCCGCGACTGCCTCGTCATCGGCGACGCTGAGGGTGGTCGCACGCCCGCCGGTGGCGCTGGCGGTTTCCGCGAGGCCTTCGGCCGCCGCGTCCCAAAGTTCGAGGGCCGCTCCGTCCGCGCCGAGACGTGTTGCCGTCGCGCGGCCGATACCGCTGGCGGCCCCCGTCACGACGGCGACGCGGCCCTGGAGATCGATCTGGTTCATGGACAACTCCTTGTCTTGATCCGGGTACCCGCGGGCAGCTGTCGGCGTCAGGGCCGGAAGCGGCAGCTTCGTCGCGTTCGCGAACGGGCGCGGGCCTCGCCGGATTCCGCTGCACAATGCCCGGTCCCGACGGCGCGCCGGGAGTTTCGCACGCCCGGACCGTTGGCGCATCCAGACCCTGCCGCGTTCAGGCCGGGGCGTCGGATCCGCGTCAACACAGGGCTGCTGTTGGACGCGGTGCTCCGCCCCGGCCGGGCAAGATCTGCCGGCGCTAGTCGGCGCCGGGAAGCGCCTCCAGTCCCCGGACGTTCATCCCGCCGTACCGACGCAGGCGGATATCCGCCTGTTCCTTGTGACCGGCGAAATGCTCGAGGGCGCAGAGGCGGGAGCAGTATTCCCCGACCGTGACCGACGCTTCCTCGGTGATCCGTTGGTAGGTGCAGGTCTTGATGAACTTCCCGACCCACAAGCCGCCGGTGTAGCGGGCCGCCCGGCGGGTCGGCAGCGTGTGGTTGGTGCCGATCACCTTGTCCCCGTACGACACGTTGGTCTCCGGGCCGAGGAAGAGCGCGCCGTAGTTCGTCAGGCGATCGAGGAAGTACTGGGGGTCCCGAGTCATCACCTGGACGTGTTCGGCGGCGAGGTCGTCCGCGACCGCGACCATTTCGTCCAATCCGTCGCACACGATCACCTGACCGTAGTCGCGCCACGCCTGCCCGGCCGTCTCGGCCGTGGCCAGGGTCCCGAGCTGCCGCTCGATTTCGGCCAGCGTGTCGCGTGCGAGGGCTTCCGAATCGGTCAGCAGGATGGCCGGCGAAGTGGGGCCGTGTTCCGCCTGCCCGAGCAGGTCGGCCGCGCACAATTCCCCGTCGACGGAATCGTCGGCGATGACCAGCGTCTCGGTGGGCCCGGCAAAGAGGTCGATGCCGACCCGGCCGAAAAGTTGCCGCTTGGCTTCGGCCACGAACATGTTTCCCGGCCCGACCAGCATGTCGACCGGCGCGATCGTTTCGGTGCCGAGCGCCATCGCGCCGACCGCCTGCACGCCACCGAGACAGTAGATCTCGTCGGCGCCGCCGAGATCCTGGGCCACGACGATGGCGGGATTCGGCTCGCCCTCGTAGGGTGGCGCGCACGTGATGATCCGCTGCACGCCGGCGACCTTGGCCGTCACCACGCTCATGTGCGCCGAGGCGACCATCGGATACTTGCCGCCGGGTACGTAGGATCCGACGCTGTTGATCGGGATGTTCTTGTGCCCAAGGACGACGCCCGGCATCGTCTCATGCTCCACGTCCTGGAGCGCGGCCCGCTGGATCGAGGCGAAGTTGCGGATCTGCGCCTGTGCGAACTCGATATCGGCGCGTTCGCGCGAACTGACGCGGGCATAGCAGGCGTCGATTGCCGCCCGATCGAGACGGAACGTAGGCGGCGACCAGCGGTCGAAACGTTCGGAGTACTCGCGGACCGCGGCGTCCCCGCGCGTTTCGATCTGGGCCAGAATGTCCTCGACGGTCCGACGTACCTTGGCGTCGGCGTCGGCCTTGGCGTCATCGCTGATCCCGGTCTTGAGATGGCGGGCCATGGTGCATGTCCGGGGTTGAATTGGCCGGCGATCGTAGCACGCTGCTGCGCACCGGAATCGGGGGTCAGGATGAGCGAGATGGACGGAACACAACAGGAACTGCCGGTCTGGGCCCGGGGCGTCGAAGGTCAGGTTGCCCTGGTCACGGGGGCCGGCCGGGGCCTGGGCCGGGCGTGCGCCCTGGCCCTGGCGGAGGCGGGCGCCGCCGTCGTGGCGGTGGCCCGGACGGAAGCCGACCTGCACAGCCTGGCCGCCGAGGCCCGTCGGCCGGTGGAGACCTGGGTCGAGGATGTGACGGGGGAGGCGCTGCTGCGCCGCATCGAGCGACTGGACCGCCTCGACGTGCTGGTCAACAACGCCGGCACGAACCGGCCGCAGCCGTTCCCGGAGGTCACCGACGCAGCACTTGACCAGCTGCTGGACCTCAACGTGCGGTCCGCCTTCCGGGTTGCCCGGAGTGCTGCGCGCGTGATGCTCCGCCGAAAGTCCGGGTCGATCATCCACATGAGTTCCCAGATGGGGCACGTCGGCGCCGTCGAGCGAACCGTGTACTGCATGACCAAGCACGCGATCGAGGGTCTGAGCAAGGCGATGGCCGTGGAACTCGGACCGCAGGGAATTCGCGTCAACGCGGTGGCGCCGAC
Source organism: Alphaproteobacteria bacterium (assembly GCA_022825235.1). Classification (GTDB taxonomy): domain Bacteria; phylum Pseudomonadota; class Alphaproteobacteria; order TMED109; family TMED109; genus VXPW01. Next base: position 14,472 of record JAJDYI010000053.1, read on the forward strand.
GTTCATCGAGACGCCGATGACGCGCCCCTATCTCGAGGATCCTGCCTTCGCCGAATTCGTCCGCAGCATGATCAAGATGGATCGGTTCGGGAGCGTGGATGACGTGGCGGCCGCCGTCCTCTACCTGGCCTCGCCGGCATCGGGCATCGTGACCGGCACCAGCCTCAGAGTCGACGGCGGCTGGACTGCGCACTGATGGTGCCCCGGTGGTCTCAGGCCGGAGCAGGCTTCTCCGCCAGTCGTTCGGCGTAGCGCAGCGTGGCGTGCAGGTTGTCGGGCCTCGCCACCCCCTGCCAGGCAATGTCGAAGGCGGTTCCGTGATCGACCGAGACGCGGAGGACCGGCAATCCCAGGGTGACGTTCACCGCCTGATCGAACGCGTTCAACTTGACCGGGATGTGCCCCTGGTCGTGGTACTGGGCGACGATCAGGTCGGCTTCGCCCGCGGCTCCCAGCCTGAAGACCGTGTCCGGCGGATGCGGGCCGGTGACGTCGAGGCCCGCTGCACGGGCCGACTCCACGGCGGGTGCGATTTCCGTGGCGTCCTCTGATCCGAGAATGCCACCCTCGCCAGCATGGGGGTTGAGCCCGGCAACCCGGACCCGCGGCTGCCGAAGCCCCAGACGCAGCAGGTGCCGGACACCGGTGTGGATGGCGTCCAGGACCCGCTCCGTGCGCACACGCTCGATCGCCTCCCGAAGCGGGACGTGCGCCGAGACGTGAATGACCGCGAAATCCGGGGCGGCGAGCAGCATGAAGGGATTGTCGATGCCGCACAGGTGCGCCAGCAATCCGGTGTGCCCGTCATAGGGATGACCGGCGAGGTGCAGCGCTTCCTTGGAAATCGGGGCGGTCACGATGACGTCGATGGCGCCGGCGCGGGCGAGTTCGACAGCCCGCACCACCGCCGCGTGGCTCGCGGCCCCGCCGGCGGCCGACGCGACGCCGGCCGGGCCGGAACGGGCCGGGGCGCCCGTATCCTCGAGTAGGCACCCCCGGAGCGAATCCGGTTCCCGTCCGAACGTGTTCTGCGCCCGTCGGAGGGCGTCGATGGCGCCGATGACGGCGATTTGGCGCCGTTTGGCTTCCGGCAAGGCCTCCAGGGCCTTGACCACGATTTCCGGTCCGACCCCGCCGGGATCCCCAAGCGTGATGCCGAAGCGGCAGCCGCGAAAGCGCTCCGGGGCGTCAGGCATGCGGCAGGTCCTCGCGGTTGAGGCACGGGCGGGCGTCACGGACCCGCACTATGGGGGAGCGAGAGGCTCGGGGCCAGACGGGACCGGGGGCCGGGGAAGCCAGGCGCAGATGCCGCACATCAGGCCCGTCAAGGCCCGGGGAAGGCCTTCGGCACGGGCCTGTGGGACACGCCTGCTTGCGATGCCACGAGCGGTCATGGAGGCAACGACTTGCGGCGCGAACCGGAATAGGATTTTATCCGATGGTACATGTGCCACTGTCGACGGCGCGCGGGAATGGTTCCGGCCCCCGCCGTCATCCGTGTACTCTGGCTTTGGGTCCCCTTCGTCTAGTGGTCTAGGACGCCGCCCTTTCACGGCGGAAACACGGGTTCGAGTCCCGTAGGGGGCACCAAGCCACCTCTTCAGACATTTCCGGAATGTCGACAAACGAGAACCGCTCGCGGGGTGGCATCCGGTCGCGGCACATCCCGCGTCAAGTGTGTGATTCCTGTGGCCGGTCGATGCGGTCCGCGAGTTGCAGATCATCCCTGCGCGGGGCGGGAACGCTCGTATACGCGGGCTGGTCTAGGTGTCCGGCGCACCGGTGACGTCTTCGCCAGTGTGGTGCCAGGGCAGATTGAGCACTTCGCCCCGAAGGCACCCGGTGAGCGCCAGCAGCCGGAGCGCACGCACCAACGTACTGCGGTCGCAGCGACCGGTTGCCCCCGGCCAGCCGTCGTGATTTGTTACATTCAGGTTTTCCGAGGGTGCACATGCGAAGATTCTGCACGCGGAAATCGGGAGCGGTTACGGTCGCCGTGGCAGTCGCCCTCGCAATGGGGTTGGCCGGCACGGCGGCGGCAGAGTCCGCGCGGGGCTTCTATCTGAGCCAGTCGCTCGGACTCAATCTTGCTCCCGAGGTCGAACTTCGGGGCAACAGCAACGATCGGGCCAGCCGGTGCGACGAGTTCATCAACCCCCGGTACGCCGAGGTCCCGGGCTGCACCGATCCCAACCGGGGATCGGGAGCCGGCTGGAGCTCCTCCTTCGACGACGCCACCGGGCTGCTAGCGGGGACCGCGATCGGCTACCGGTTCACTTGGCGGCTGCGTGCCGAAGTGGAGTGGTTCTACCGCAGGTCTGCATACGATCAGACCTCGCCGGTCTCGAGCGCGACCGGTGACACGCTCGGCAAGCTCGACGGCGAGATCCAGCGGGCCGACAACCGTATCGGTACCGTCTCGTCCCAAGCTATTTTCGGCAACGTGTACGTCGACTTCCCCCGCCAGGGCCGCCTGACGCCGTACGTCGGCTTCGGTGTCGGCGTAGGTCGTTCGAAGCTGGACTATGGCGATCTCTGGGCGCGCAATCCGGATCCCGCCGCCATCGGCACCGCGGCCGGTCTGCCGAATGAGCAAGAGGTCCGGCGCAACCTGGCCGCGACGACCACCAGCAAGCAGGGCAAACTCGACGACCGGTTGACCGGGTATCAGATCGTGGGCGGGGTCGACTATGCAATGTCGGATTCGATGTCGATCGGCCTGAAGGTTCGCTGGGTCCGGCTCGGCCAGTTCGTGGCGGAGGGAATCGCGTGGGAGCGGCTCCGCAGCCACCAGTCGCAGTTGCGGCTCGACGGGAGCGAGCCGGTCACGTTCCGCATCCGGACCGCCGATGCCCTCTCGTTCGCGGGAGTGAGCCTGGAGATGCGCTACACGTTCTGACACAGCTGGTGCGCGGATTGCCGGCGTCTGATGCGCTATGGTGTCGCGGTCACAAGAGGGCCGTGACCGTGTTCCCCAGTATGTTGTCATGATCGGCGACCCGCTCGCCCTTCGGATCCACACGCCGGTCGGCCGTGCAACGCCGGAGCAAGTGGCGGCAGTGGCCGACGCGCCGACCAGTTTCCTGGCCGACGCCCAGCAGGGCTGGAACTGCATGGATGCAGCGATCCGGCCGCTGGATCCGGACATGCGCTTCGTTGGTGTCGCCGTGACCGCCGCCGGCGGGCCGCGCGACAATCTTGCGGCGATAGCGGCCCTTGACCTTGTGGCGCCCGGCGACGTGCTGGTGCTGGCCACCGGGTGCGACCGGAGCGGTGCTGTCATCGGCGACCACTATGCTGCGGTCGCCAAACAGAAGGGCGTTGTCGGAATTGTTACCGATGGAATGGTACGGGACGCGGCGGGTATCCGCGCCAAGGGTCCGCCCGTGTTTTCGTGCGGCCTCAGGCCAAACAGCGGCTACCGAAACGGCCCTGGAGAGTTGAACGGAACCGTCAGCGTGGGAGAGGTGGCGGTTCATCCAGGGGACATCGTGGTGGCTGACGAAGACGGCGTCGTGGTGGTCCCCCACGTTCATGCCGAGCGGGTAATTGCTGCGCTGGCAGAAGTGCAGGCAAAGGAAGACGTGCTTGAGGGGAAGATTGCACGTGGGGAACTCACCACTCTGTGGGACCGCGCCCGCTACCTCGAGCGCGGCGTCGAAGAGCTCTAGGGGACGCGAACATGGCGAATCAGCGCAAGGTAATGTTGGTGCAGGGCATGCCCGACGAGGGACGCGCCCTTCTCGAGGCTCGTGACGATGTACTGGTCGAGGATTGCTCCAACGACGAGGTCGATACGCTACTCGAGCGACTGGGCGACGTGGCGGCAGTGACTTTGCGCACGACGGTCTGCGATCGGGAATTCATCGCGGCGGCACCGAACCTCGAGGTGGTGTCGCGCTTCGGGGTCGGGTTCGATTCGGTGGACGTCGAGGCCCTGACCGAGCGGGGTATCCCGCTGCTGATCGCGGGGGAATCCAATTCGCGGTCGGTCGCCGAGCACGCTGTCTTCCTGATGATGGCGCTTGCCAAGCGCTCTCTTTATTTCCATGGCACGGTCCAAGGCCGTCGGTTCCAGGAGCGCTTCGGGACCGACCTGGAAAACGTCGAGCTATTCGGCAAGCGGCTGCTCGTCATCGGGTTCGGCCGAATCGGGACGCGCACGACGGCGATCTGCAAGGGACTGGGAATGGCGGTCGATGTCTTTGACCCCTACATCGAGAGTGCCGCCGTGGAGCAGGCAGGCGCCCGCCGCGTCGCGCACCTCGAGGAGGCCCTGCCGCTGGCGGATTTCGTCACCGTCCACTGTCCGCGCAATGCCGAGACCGAAGGCCTGATCGACGCGTCGGCGCTTGCCCGGATGAAATCGTCCGCGATTCTCGTCAACACCGCCCGGGGCGGCATCATCGAGGAGGCGGCGCTGGTCGACGCGCTTCGCGCCGGCGGCATCCGGGCCGCCGGGCTCGATGTCTTCGATTCGGAGCCGCCGCCGGATGATCATCCTCTGCTCGATCTAGAGAACGTGCTGTTCTCGCCGCACGTGGCCGGCATCACGAGCGAATCCATGCGAGCCATGGCCGAGGTCACCTGCCAGAACGTGCTGGATGCGTTCGATGGCCGGATCAAGCCTGCGCATATCGTCAATCCCGAAGTTCTGGAGTAGGAACCATGCGCGAGAACGCCGTTCAGAAGATCTGGCAGGAGGGGGGCGCAGTCGTGAACGGCTGGCTGTCCATTCCGAACAGTTTCGCAGCCGAGGTCATGGGGGGGTGCGGATGGGATTCCGTGACCGTCGACCTCCAGCACGGGCTGAGTGACTTCTCCGACACCGTCCAGATGCTGCAGGCCCTGTCGACCACCCCGGTGACGCCGCTCACCCGCGTTCCGACTCTGGAACCCGGCATCATCGGCAGGCTCCTGGACGCCGGCAGCTACGGGATCATCTGCCCGATGGTCAATACGCCCGAGCAGTGCGCGCAGCTGGTTTCCTACTGCAAGTACGCCCCCGAGGGAGTCCGAAGCTTCGGCCCGATCCGGGCGGCGATCTACGGGGGGCCCGACTATCTGGACAAGGCGAACGAGACCATCCTGGCGATTGCGATGGTGGAAACCGCGGAGGCGGTCGCCAACGTGGATGCGATCGTTGCGACGCCGGGCCTCGACGGGATCTACGTGGGCCCGTCGGACCTCGCGCTGTCGCTCGGCGAAAGACCCCAGATGGATACCGACAATCCAGTCGTCACCGAGGCCATGGCGACCATCCTGGCGGCGGCCCAGCGCGCCGGCGTGCCGACCGGGCTGCACTGCCTGGGCCCGGAGTACGCGCTGCAGAAGATCCGGGAAGGGTTCCAGTTCGTCTCGATCGCGAATGACACACGCATCCTGACCGCTGCCGCGCAGGACCAGATCGCCACCATCCGGCAGGGCCTCGCCGACTGAACGCGCTGCATCGCCGGGAGACGAGATTCGGGCGTTGTCCCGAAACGATCGTGAGCGGGACGTGACGGCCCCGGCAACCGGGGAGGCGCCGCTTCCGGCCCTTCGCCGCCACGTCGCGGAGGCCGTGCGCCGGATCGTCAGCACATCGGCGGCCCCGGACGGGGACTGGGAGCAGCTGCTGCAGCGCGCCGTGACACTGAGTCCGCCGCGCGACCCTGCGCACGGGGACCTCGCGACCAATGCCAGCCTGGTCTTGGCGAAGCGGGTCGGGATGGATCCGCGCGCGTTCGCCGGGCGTCTGGCCGATGCGCTGCCGGGGGCGGCCGGCATCGTGTCCGCAGAGCCCGCAGGTCCCGGTTTCGTCAATCTCCGGATCGCGCCTTCGGCCTGGATTCCGGCCCTGCGGGCGGCGGTGGCTGCCGGCGCCGACTACGGGCGCTCCGCGATGGGCCGGGCCAAGCCGGTCAATGTCGAGTTCGTCTCAGCCAACCCCACCGGTCCGCTGCACGTCGGCCACGGGCGCGGGGCCGTGCTGGGCGACGCCATGGCTGCGCTCCTGGCATTCGCTGGCTTCGATGTGACTCGCGAGTACTACGTCAATGATGCCGGCGGCCAGATCGACCAGCTGGCCCGCTCCATCCACCACCGGTACCGCATGGCGGCCGGCGTCGAGGAGTCATTGCCGGGGGAGGGGCTGTATCCCGGCGAGTACCTTGCGCCGGTAGCGGAAAGGGAGCTTGCGGCGGACGGCGGCGAAGCAGTCGCCGCTGCGGAGGACGCGTGGCTGGAGAGATTCCGGAAGGCCGGAATTCGCGAGATGATGAAGCTGATTGACCGGGATCTGGAACGGCTCGGGATTCGCTTCGACGTCTTCGTGTCGGAACGTGAGCTTCGGGACGCGGGTCGCGTCGACGAGGCCGTCGCCGTGCTGGAACAGCGGGACCTCGTCTACACCGGCGTACCCCCACGGCCGAAGGGCGCGGCAGGAGAGGCCTGGGAACCCCGCCCGCAGCTCCTCTTTCGCGCCAGCCGTTTCGGTGACGACGCCGACCGGCCGCTGCGCCGGGCCAACGGTGAATGGACGTATTTTGCGGGAGACCTCGCTTACCACTTCGACAAGTACCGGCGCGGCTTCCGCGGGCAGATCAACGTGTGGGGCGCCGATCACGGCGGCTACGCGAAACGCGTGCGGGCGGGGCTTTCCGCGCTCAGCGGGGACGCCGCGGACCTTGACGTCAAGTTCTGCCAGCTCGTCCGGGTGACGCGGGCCGGCCAGCCGGTGCGGATGTCGAAACGCGACGGCAACATCGTCACCCTCGAATCCGTCCTGCGCGAGGTCGGCCCCGACGTGTTTCGATTCCTTATGCTAATGCGGCGGCCCGACGCGCCGCTGGATTTCGACCTGTCGGAGGCCGTGCGCCAGTCGAAGGACAATCCGGTCTACTACGTCCAGTATGCGCACGCCCGGATCTGCTCGGTCTTCCGACGGGTCGCGGAACACGGAGAGCTGCAGGGTCTTGAGGTCCATGCCGAGGCTGAACCGACGATCCTCACGGATCCGCGGGAAGTGGCGCTGATGCGCGAAGTCGCGCTCTGGCCCGAACAGGTGGAGGCGGCAGCGCGCGCGCGCGAGCCGCACCGCATCGCCTTCCAGCTTTCCGAGCTCGCGGCCCGCTACCACGCGCTCTGGACCGCCGGCGCCCGTGGCGAGCCGTCGTTGCGAACACTGCTGCCGGAGGACCGGCCGCGCACGGCCGCGCGTCTGCTGCTGGCCGACGCGGTCCGGGCCGTGCTGCGTGCCGGCCTGTCCATCCTGGGGGTGACACCGGCGGAGGAGATGCGATGAGCCGGGTCACCGGACTTGTGGCTGCCGCCGTGGTCGTCGGCGGATTCGGCATCGGGGCCTGGATGTATTTCGAGGGCTACCTCGGGACGCCCGACCAGGCCGTCGACGCGGTTCCGGTGGTGGAGCCGTTGCCGGAGCCGATCCGCCAGCGCCCGGAGGACCCGGGTGGGTACCAGGCCGACACCCGTGGTAGCGCGCTGCTTGAGGGCGTCGCCACGGAACCCGAAACCGGCCCGGAGCGACTGCTGCCGAGCTTCGAGGAACCAATGGCCCGGCCGCGCGCCGAGCCGCCTGTTCCCGAAACCGAACCGGCGCCGGATGCAGTCCCGGAGCCGGACGAAACGGCAGGCAGCGCGGCGCCCGTCGAGGAACCGCTGGAACTCCCCGAACCGCGCCATCCGCACAGCGCCTGGAAGGCGTCCATTCAGCTCCTGGCGATCCGGTCGCGCGACCGCGCCGTGGTCGAGGCCCAGCGCCTGCTGGCCGCCCATCCCGACGTGTTCGGCATCCTCGATTTTCGGGTCAGGGAGTTCAAGGTGTCGGAGCAGGAGCGGGTGCAGCGCCTGCAGGCCGGTCCCTTCGAGACCCGGAAGGCCGCGGGCGAGGTCTGCAATGTGCTGGAGAAGCGGGGCGTGCCCTGTTTCGTCGCCAAGGGGCAGTGACGCTCCCGGTCATTTTCGGCATCGCCGGAACGGAGCTGCGTCCCGAAGAGCAGGCTTTCATCGCGGAAGCCCGTCCCTTCGGTTTCATCCTGTTCGCCCGGAACCTCGACACGCCGGCGCAGACGACGGGGCTCGTCGGCGCGCTCCGGGAAGCGGTCGGGTCGGACGCGCCGGTCCTGATTGACCAGGAAGGCGGCCGCGTGCAGCGGCTGGGCTCACCGCATGTGCCAGCCTATCCCCCGGCCGGAGCGTACGGGGAGCTGGCGACGCGTGACCTCGCGAGGTCGGTCCAGGCGACCCGGACCGGGCACGCCCTGCTGGGCCGCGACCTCGCACGCGTGGACATCGACGTGAACTGCGCGCCGGTCCTCGACCTGCTGGTCGAGGGGGGTCATGCAGTCATCGGCGACCGGGCGTTCGCCGCCGACCCCGACGTCGTGGCGACGCTGGGTCGGGCGGCCATCGACGGGCTCGGCCGAGCTGGAGTCCTCCCGGTGATCAAGCACATCCCCGGGCACGGCCGCGCCGCCGCCGACAGTCATGATCGGCTGGCGGTCGTCGACGCGCCGGCAGCGGTTCTCGACACCACCGACTTCGTGCCGTTCCGGGCACTTCGGGACGCGCCGGTCGCAATGACGGCCCACGTGGTGTACTCGGCCTTTGATGCCGACCTCCCCGTGACGGTGTCGCGCACCGGGATCCAGGAGATCGTGCGCCGGCGCATCGGGTTCGAAGGCATGCTGATCTCCGACGACCTTTGCATGGGTGCGCTGACCGGTCCCGTGGAGCAGCGGGCCTGCGCGGCACTCGCTGCCGGGTGCGACGTCGTGCTCCACTGCAATGGCCGGCTTGACGAAATGGCGGCCGTAGCCCGGTCACTGCCCCCCATGAGCGATGAGGCCTCTGCCCGCTGGCGCACGGCCCTGGCATGGCTTGCGGCGCGCCGGGCGCCGGAGCGGATGCGCGGCCTCGACTTCGAGACCCTGCGCGAGCTGCTGCCGCATGCTTGATCAGGCCGGCACCATTGCCTACACGGTTTCGGTGTGGGCGCTGCCGGCCCTGACGGCGATTACGCTGCACGAGGCGGCGCACGGCTACGTCGCGGAGCAGTTCGGCGACGACACGGCGCGTCGGGCGGGGCGCGTCAGTCTCAACCCCCTGCGCCACGTCGATCCGGTCGGGACGGTCCTGCTGCCGCTCGTGCTCCTGCTGGTTTCACCGCTGGTGTTCGGCTACGCGAAACCCGTGCCCGTGCGGTTTTTCCGCCTGAACCCGAGGCGGCTGGGGATCGCGGTGGTGGCGCTGGCGGGGCCTGCCATGAATCTCGCACTGGCACTACTGGCGGCGCTCCTCCTGCACCTGGTCCCGAGCGTGCCCGTCGGTGGCCGGTGGGTCGCCGACAATCTGGTGAATGCGCTGTGGATCAACGTGCTGCTCGCCCTTCTCAACCTGCTCCCGCTGTTGCCGCTGGACGGCGGGCGCGTGCTCTACGCCGCGTTGCCGCCCGGGTGGGCGCGTCGCTGGGCCGGGACGGAGCGCTACGGGTTTCCGGTGCTGCTGGGGGGCCTTGTGGCCGTGCCGCTGGCAGCGTCGGCATTGGGGGCAGAACTCCCCATATTTCGGTGGATTCTTGGCGAACCGGCCCAATATGTGGTATCCATCATCGTTCGCATGGTGGGGCTTTCGTGATCGCTCCCGTTCCCGAGTTCGAAGAAGATCAGCCGCAGCGGCGGCCGGCTCCGGACGCATTCTTCCTGTCGTTGGGCGCGTACGAGGGGCCGATCGACCTGCTGCTCACGCTCGCGCGCCGCCAGAAGGTGGATCTGGCCGAAATCTCGATGCTGGAGCTGGCGGAGCAGTACCTCGCGTTCGTCGAGGGCGCGCGCCGCCTCAATCTCGAGGTCGCCGCCGCGCACCTGGTGACAGCAGCGTGGCTCGCCTACATGAAGTCGCGCCTGCTGCTCCCGGAATCCGATGAAGAGCAGTTGACCGGCGAGGAGCTGGCTGAGGCGCTGCGGTTTCGCATGGTTCGCCTGGATGCGATGCGCCGCCACGGCGAGCTGCTGTTTCGACGGCCGCTGCTCGGGCGCGACCGCCACGCCCGCGGCGAGGCGCAGCCCCCCGCCGAGAAGGTGTCGACCACGGTCGACGCGACCTTCCACGACCTGATCCTGGCCTATGCCGGCATTTGCCGCCGCCGTCAGCCGCCGGCGCTCGCGGTTCGGCCGAAGCGCCTCTATTCGGTCAAGACCGCGACCGGCTGGATCCGAAACCGGCTCTCCGGCCTGCAGGAATGGGCAACGCTTGCCGGCTTCCTGCCCCGAGACGACCCGTCGGCGTTCCGTCGGTCGGCCTATGCATCCGTCTTTGTGGCAAGCCTCGAGCTGGTTCGGGGGGGCGAGCTGGACATGCGGCAGTCGCGGCCGTTTGGCCCGGTCCTGGTGCGTTCGCGCGCGAGCTCCAACGGAGATTCAACCCATGCCGCATGAATCCGTGGATATTCTGGCCCGAGGGGGGACGAGCGAGCCGAACACCGTTGCCGAGGTGTCCGGGTCGGTCGTGCCGTCCATGGCCGGTCCCGCTGTGGGCGCCGAGGCGATGGATGCGCGGGGGACCGATCCCGCGATGTTCGACGCGTGTCGCGTCACGGAGGCGCTGCTCTTCGCCAGCGCGTCCCCGGTCCGAACGAACGAGATCGCCCGCGTGCTGCCGGCAGACACCGCCGTGTCGGAGGTGCTGACGGTCCTGCGTGAGCACTACAAGGGCCGTGGCGTGGAGCTTGCCAAGGTCGGGAACGCCTGGGCATTCCGGACTGCAAGCGACGTCGCCGACCGGCTGACCGTGGAAAAGGTCCGGCGGCGGAAGCTGTCCCGAGCCGGCTTGGAAACGCTCGCGATTGTCGCCTATCACGCTCCCGTCACGCGGGCCGAGATCGAAGAAATCCGCGGCGTGACCGTCAGCCCCGGTACCTTGGACATTCTGTTCGAGGAAGGTTGGATCGAGCCGCGGGGCCGGAAGCAGGTACCCGGCCGTCCGACGACATGGCAGACGACCGCGGCGTTCCTGGACCACTTCGGCCTCGAATCCCGGAACGACTTGCCAGGGCTTCGCGATCTCCGCAAGGCGGGCCTGCTGTCTCCGGCCCCGAATTCCCCCGTGGCCCTGCCCGGCGAACCGGACGAGGCCGCCATGGAGGGATGGAAGAACACCGCCTAGCCGCCGGCGAGACAGGGGTTCGCGGCGCAGCCTGACGGCGTCCGCGTCCTACCGCCGGGCACCGGTCAGAGAACCCGGCGCCGGAGCTCCTCGAGGCAGCGGTCCCGTCCGGACGCGAAGTCGCCGTCCGCCCACCATGCCTCCACCGCGCGGAGAAGGGCCCGGCGTCTCGGGCCCGGCGGCACCCCGAGCCCGACCACGTCGTCGCCGCCGAGCGGGAAGGCCGGCGGATCCCATGTCTGCATGTGCCGGGCGAGCCGGAGGACGGTGTCCGGGGTGGGGGCGCCGGTTCGCGCCGCGCCCAGGAGCAGGCCGTCAAGGGCCCGGCTGCGCCCGCCGGCTTCCCAGACCAGTCGCCGGGCCTGGGGACAGGTGTTCGCAGGCGCGCCGCCCGCCGCGGCCTTGCGGAGGCGGCGGGACTCGGCCCTCGTCAGCCGCAGGCGGGCACTGGCGTCCGCGGCGGCGGAAACGGTATCGACCACGGCGCAGAGCCGCCGTCCGGAATCCTCGAGACCGAGCAGGCGTTCGAGACTCACCAGCCGGCGTAGCGTCCGGAGCCGTCGCCTTGCCGTCGGGGATGCCGGATTGCTCCAGTCGCCCACCACCCGCTGGAGCGTGCCGGTCGCGGCCATCGCCTCCACCGCCGGCACCGGCTGCTCGGCCGCCAGCAGCCGCAGCAGTTCCGCCCGCAGGCGCTCGCCGGATACGTGCCGCAGGCCCGGGAGCGCCTTGGCGATCGCGTTCAGGTTCACGCGATCGTGCGTGGGCCCTCCGAACCACGCGAACATGCGGAAATACCGGAGGATTCGGAGGTAGTCCTCGTGGATGCGGTGGGCGGCCATGCCGATGAAGCGCACGTGCCCGCGCGCCAGATCCCGGAGTCCGAGGTCGCCCGCCCCGAACACCCGGAGGTCGGGGCCGGCGTAGAGCGCGTTGATCGTGAAGTCGCGGCGCTCGGCATCGGCGATCCAATCCTCCGAGAAGGCGACCTCAGCGCTCCTTCCGAATGTCCGGACGTCGCGGCGCAGGGTCGTGACCTCCACTGCGCCGGGCTCTCCGCGGGGGGGCAGCGCCGTGATCGTGCCGTGCGCAATGCCCGTCGCAGCCGTTCGCACTCCCGCCCGGCGAAGGCGTTTCTGCACCTCCGGCGGCGGGTGCACCGTGGCCACGTCGATATCGAGTGTGTCGCGAGGTCGCGTCAGCAGGGCATCGCGGACGCATCCGCCCACGAACAGCGCACCCGGTCGGGCGGCGCGCATGTCGAGGGCAGCCATCACCTGCGTGACGAGCGGGCGGTCCAGCCAGGCGGGCGCGTTCGGGATCCGGCCAATCGCCTCGAGGGTACGGGCCGTCACGGTTCGACGTGGCCGGGGATGATGCGTCCGTCCTCGTATTTCGGCGGCACGTACGTCCCCTCGGGCGACGCACCGGTGGACAACCGGAAGAAGGCGAGGCCGAGGCCCAGGACCAGCAGGCCGGAAAATGCGATCCAGCCCCACGGCGCCTCGCGCCAGCTCGGCGCTGCCTTCCCCGCCTTCCCGGCCCGTCGACGGGCAAGGTAGTACCAGACTGCGAACAGGATGACGGGAACCAGAAACGGAAGGATGCGGACCAGGAGAGTGCGGATCACGGCAGTCGGATCCTTTCGAACAGGTTCACCAGCATCCTCGCCGTCGCGCCCCAGATGCGGTGTTCCTGCCAGCGGATGTCGTAGAACCGGAACGTCCCGTAGGTGGTTGCGCGCGTCCCTTCGGTGTGGTTGTCCGGGTCGAGCAGGTAGGCGAGCGGCACTTCGAATGCATCCGCCACCTCCCGCTTCGCGAGGCTCAGGGTGAAGCCGGGGGTGATGCGGCCGACCACCGGCATGACCGAGTAGCCGGTGCCGGTGATGCACGTGTCGAGGCGGCCGATCACTTTCACGTGGTGGCGGGCGAGCCCGATCTCTTCCTCCGTTTCGCGGAGCGCGCAGGCGACCGCGTCAGCGTCCTGGGGTTCGACCACGCCGCCCGAGAAACTCACCTGCGAGGGGTGTCTCGGAAGGTCGTCGGCTCGCCTTGTCAGCAGGATGGTCGGACCGTCCGGTCGGTCCACCAGGCCCACCAGGACAGCCGCGGGGATCAGGTTTTCCAGCAGGCTGTCGGGCAGCTCCGCGTCACCGATGACCGCCGGAATGACGCGTGCGGGCAGCGCGCGCTGGAGGCGGATCTGGATCTCGTCGAGGGCCAGGGTGGGGGAAATGGTGGTGTTCGCTCGCACGGCAACAGACGGGTGGGGACGACGATTGGGCAGGTGCGCTTGGCAGGTGATCATAGTGGGATCGCGGCACCATCCGGCCACCCGGGCGCCGGTCGGCGTCGCGCGGCTCGGTCGACTCCGGTAGATTGGCGGGCCAGGCAGTCGAACGGGCGAATCCGTGTCGACGGGGGGCCGTGCTCATGACGCGCACGATCGGTCGGGCCGCGCTGGTCCTGGGAGCGGTGGCCTTGGGCCTGGCACTGTTTGGCGTCGGACCCTCGATCGCCCGGATTTGGTCACAACTGCACGCCAACAGCCTGGTCGGCCTGCAGGGATTCGTGGACCGGACGCTCGACCCCGACCCGGGGAATCCAACGATCTGGTTTGACCAGGTGCTGCCGATCCTGGCCAGCAGCGTCTTCTACCCGGTCGCGGTCGTGCTCGGCATCATCGCTATCGCCGTCCTGGCGACGAGCCGGTCGTAGGCACCGGCGGCGCGTTCGTGGGGCGCCGCGGGCAATTCGTCGGATCGGGGACGTCCCTGGTCGAAGCGCCAGCCGGCCCTGACACGACTGACGGTTACGCGCGGACCGCGGCGACGTCCGCCCCCACGTCTCGCGGATGCGCGCTGACATGGGTGGGCATGGTGAACGGATTGGCCCGCTCGTAGGCCCGGCAGGCGCGCAGGATCCGTTCATCGTCGAACTTTCGCGCCACGACCTGCACGGCGGCCGGCATGCCGTTGGTCGCGAACCCGCAGGGAAGCGCAGCAGCCGGCTGTTGGGTGAGATTGAACGGATAGGTGAAAGGCGACCACTCCCACCAGCGGGTCATGCCGCTGTCGCTGGGGACCTCGTGGCCCACTTCGAACGCCGTCAGCGGCAACTGCGGCGTCATCAGGAGGTCATGGTGCTCATGGAATGCGCGCATATGGCGACCGAGCGCATCGCGCTGCTGTTCCGCCCGACGATAGGCAAGCGCCGACACGGACCTGCCCTGTTCCGCAAGCTCGAGGATCGGGGGATCGACAAGGTCCCGCTGGGCCGGTGAGAGCCCGTCCGTGGCCAGCGCGAGCGCGACCGTCCACAGGGTCACCATCACGCCGATGGGATCGTCGAATCCCGGATCCTTCTCCACGACTATGGCGCCTCGTTCGGCGAACCACTGGACCGCTGCATCGACCTGCGCGGTGACCTGCGGATCGACCTTGGCGTAGCCCAGGGACCGGCTGTAGGCGATCCGGAGCCCGGCTACATCGGCATCGTCCGAGGTCCCGGGTGCGACCGGGTGCGCGAGCGGGACCGCCTGCCAGTCGCGGGTGTCCGGCTGGGAAATGATCTCCAGCATCAGGCAGGCATCGCTTACCGTTCGCGTGATCGGACCCTGGTGCCACAGCGTGCCCGCCGGTGAATGCGGGTGGACTGGTACGGCGCCAAATGTGGGCTTGTGACCGAACAGTCCGCAGAATCCCGCCGGCATGCGGATCGATCCGCCGCCGTCGGTGGCGAGATGCAGCGTGCCCATGCCCAGGGCCGCCGCCGCCGCCGCCCCGCCGCTGGAGCCGCCCGGGGTCCGGGCGGGGTCCCAGGGGTTGGCGGTGGTGCCGGTGAGGGGGCTGTCGGTCACGCCCTTCCAGCCGAACTCGGGGGTCGTGGTCTTCCCGATGAACACGGCTCCGGCTTCGCGCAGGCGGGCGACGGGCGGAGCGTCGACGTCCCAGGGCTGGTCGGCCTCGATGGTCCGTGACCCGCGCCGGGTCGGCCATCCCTTGACGAGGATCAGGTCCTTGACGGTGGTGGGCACGCCGTCGACCGGACCGAGCGGCCGGTCTTCGCGCCATCGGCGCTCGGACTCGCGGGCGGCTGCCAGCGCGCTGTCGGCATCGACCACGCAGAAGGCGTTGTAGGTCTCGTCGAGGGACTGGATCCGGTCGAGAACCGCCTGCGTCGCTTCGACCGGAGAGAAGCGGCCCGTACGAAATCCGCGGGTGAGTTCCCGGGCGGACATCATGTGGAGGGCATTCGACATCGCGTGCTGCACCAGGGAGGACGTTCGCTGCGATCATGCAGTACCGGAGCCGCGCGGCCAGGGCCGCGCGGCTCCGGCTGCAGCGATGGGATCAGGTCGCCTGGATGGCAGCCTTCACCGCGTCCGCCGTGATGGGCATGTGCCGCATGCGCACCCCCACGGCGTTGAACACCGCGTTGGCCACGGCCGGTGCGACCACGGTCGACGAGGGCTCGCCGACGCCGCTCGGGTGGTTCCCCGACTCGACGATCTCGACGTCGATCTCGGGCACCTGGCTCAACCGGATCGGCAGGTAGGTGTCGAAGTTGTGCTGTTCGAAGGCGCCGTCCCTGACGGTAAGGCGCTCGCTCAGCACCTGACTTGCCCCCCAGAGCGCCGCGCCCTTGATCTGGGCAACGGCGTTGACGGGGTTGATCGCGATCCCCATGTCCATGGCAATCGTGAGCTTCTGCAAGTCGATCTCGCCACTTTCCGGATCAACCGAGACCTCGGCGACCCCGGCCACCCAGGTCGGGCTCTGCCGTTCCTCGGCGGCCGAGACGGCGAGGCCCATGCCGTGGTTCTTCGGCATGCGCTTGCCGTATCCCGCCTTGCCGGCGGCGACCCGAAGGACGTTGGCCAGTCGCTTGGCGCCGCCTACCGTCGCTGACTCGTAGGGGATCCAGCTGTTCTCGGCGGGCCAGGGCAGCGAAATCCACAGCCGGTCCATGTAGTAGTCGGAGCCGGTGCCGGGTTCGTAGCCGGCGTTGGGAATGCCGCGGCTGCCGCCTTCGCCCGTCAGCATCGAGAGACGGAGGTCCAGCGGGTCCTTGCCCAGGCGGTGGGCCACCTCGTCGAGGAACGATTCCACCACGAAGTAGTTGTACGAGTTGGAGACGGTCCGGAGAGCCGACGCCTGCACGGCCCAGGTGGTCTGGTCGTGATTGATGGCGCGCACCCGGTGGTTGGCCAGCGTGTACCAGTGGTCGCTGCCGCCGATCGACCATTGGTCGATGTCGCGGCCCGAGCCGTCGTCCGCATCCAGCTGGAGCCAGTCGCTCCCGTATGCCTTGCCCACGGAGAACCGCGGACCCATGTAGCCGCACACGATGTCGTGCTGCATGGCGGTGAAGGCGCCGCCCTGGATGGAGCCGCGCAGCTTGTGGAGCGTCGGCGTCCGCGGGAAGCTGGTGGCGAAGGTGGTCTCGCGGGTCTGGATCAGCTTGACCGGCCGGGCGACCTGGTGAGAGCAGTAGGCTGCGGCGAGAATCTCGTCGTAGTCCTGTTTCCCGCCGAAGCCGCCGCCCAGCACGCGCTGGTGCACCACCACCTTGATCTCCTCCGCGGGCTTGCCGAGGAAGTGCGCGAGGTAGGCGGTAAGGGTCATCCGGGCGAATGACGTGCTCTGCGTGCCGGTATGCACGTGCCAGGTGTCCCCGACCTGGTGCACGGTGGCGTTGAGCGGCTCCATGGTCGCGTGCACCACCATGTCGGTGGTGTACTCGGCCTCCAGCACCTCGTCGGCGTTGGCCAGGCTGCCGTCGACGTCACCCTGGTCCACCCACGGGGCCCCCATTTCGGGATCCGCCTGGAGGGCCCGGTACTCCGTGAGCAACCCCTCCAGCGACACGTCGCCGTGGGGACCGGCGTCCCATTCGACTTCCAGCGCCTTGGCCGCGTTCATCGCGGCCGGGAACGTCTCCGCGATCGCGACGACCCAGCCGGTGCACTTGCCGAAGCTGTCGTCCACGGTGACGGCCTGGATGTAGCCGGGAATGGACTGCGCCTTGGTGTCGTCGACCGACAGCGCCTTCGCTCCGTACCGTGCCCGCGGCAGCACCAGGGCGCCGTAGGCCATGTTCGGGATGAACACGTCGATCCCGTAACGCGCGCTGCCGTTGGTCTTCGAGGGAATGTCGTGCGCGGGCATCGACTGCCCGATGATCTTGTAGTCCGCCGGGTCCTTGCGCGGGATGTCGCGGAAGTCGTCGGGGTACGCGAACCGTCGCTCGATGGTCGTCTGCGAGAGGATTTCGCTGTACGCGATCGACCGCCCGGACACGCTGTCGGTGACCCGGCTGTTAGCCGCGACCGCGTCCTCGACGTCGGTCCCGAGGAGCGCGGCGCCCGCCTCGACGAGCGCGATGCGGCCCGCGGCACCGGAGCGCGACAGGCGGTCAAACTCGGTGGTGACGCTGCCGCTGTTCACGGTGTAGGCGAGGCCGTACACGGCGAAGTTCTCGGCACTTCCCTCCGGGTAGTCGAGCGTCACGTGCTGCCAGTCCACCTCCAGCTCGTCCGCCACGATCTGGGCGAGCGCGGTGCCGATGTGCTGGCCCATCTCGGACTTCACGATATGGACGGTGGTATGGCCGTTCGGCATCATCGTGAACCAGATGGAGGGCGTGAAGGCCTCCGCCGCTTCCGTGGCGGCCCGGGCCCCCGGGATCGTGCCGGTCGTGAAGCCGATGCCGAGCGCAAGCCCCGATCCGGTTGCCATCGACCGGACGATGAAGTCCCGTCGTGACAGTTGCGTGTCTGTGGTACTCATGTCAGGCCTCGCTTCCGGCAATCTCGGCGGCGCGTTCGACGGCGCCGACGATGCTCGAATAGGTTGCGCAGCGGCACAGGTTCCCGTCCATGGCCTCGACGATCTCGTCACGGCTGGGCGCGGGATTGGCAGCGATCAGCGCTGCCGCCTGCATGATCTGCCCGGACTGGCAGTAGCCGCACTGCGGTACCTGCATTTCGACCCATGCTTGCTGGACCGGGTGGCTGTCGGCGTAATGCAGGCCTTCGATGGTGGTGATCGAGGTCCCTTCGACATCGCCAGCCTGGACCATGCACGATCGCACCGCCTCGCCATTGACGTGGACAGTGCAGGAGCCGCACAGGCCAATTCCGCATCCGTATTTCGTTCCAGCGAGACGCAGTTCCTCCCGAATAATCCACAGGAGCGGCGTATCCGGAGGGGCGTCCACGAGGTAGCTGTATCCGTTGATGGTCAAGGCAACCATCGGCAAATCTCCTCCTCAAGGTTCATTCGGCGCGCCCGCCTGCGCGTGGCGCAGCAGTACGCGCGACATGCCCGATCCAACCCAATCCAAGGCCGAAACTGCGCGCAATCCGGATCGCGCCAGCGGTATCCGGATTCCGCCAGAAGGCGCGACGATCGTCGATTCCGGGCGGCTGCTTGTCGGTCAGCATCACGCTTCATATGCTGAACCGGGAAACCGCCATGGGTCCGACGACGACAGCTCGCCCGGTTCGACCGCTTTCGCGCTACCAGATCGCCGCGACTCGCCGCGCCGATGAGGCGGCTTCATTCATCTCCAGCACCTACTGCGGCCACGAGATCCGGTTTCCGGATCGGACGGCCAGCCTCCGCTTCCGTCTCTGCGAAGCTCCCCTGGCGCGGATGTCCGTCGGCGCCCTCTCCTTCGACGCCGAGATCGGGTACGACCTGGGCGAAACCGAGATCTTCTACCTCGTCCAGCTCGCCGCTTCGGGCACGATCCGGTATGTCAACGGCAATGAACTCTGTGTCGTGACCCCCCGCCAGGGCATGGTCACATCGCCCACGCGGCCGCTGTCGATCCACTACGGGCCCAGCTCCTGCGGACTGATCGTGAAGATCCGCCGCCGCGCCCTGGAACGGCACCTGCAGGTCCTGACCGGCGCGCCGCTCACGGCGCCGCTGACGTTCGACCCCCGGTTCGGCCCGCAGTTCGGGGGTCGCTACCGGCGGGTGCTGCGGTTCCTGCTGGACGATCTCGAGGCGGGCAGCTCGCTGGGCGACCATCCGATACTGGTCACCAACGTGGAAGACACGCTGATGACGG
The DNA here is from genome assembly GCA_022825235.1 of Alphaproteobacteria bacterium. GTDB lineage: Bacteria > Pseudomonadota > Alphaproteobacteria > TMED109 > TMED109 > VXPW01. Next base: position 33,719 of record JAJDYI010000053.1, read on the forward strand.
CCCTGCTCGTCGGGCAGCCGCACAACTACTCGCGGCAATTCGAAGCCAGGCCGCCGGATGTCGCCCCTCGACAGCTGCGGGAGGTCGAAGACTACATCCGCGCCCATGCCGCAGAGCCGCTGTCGATCGACGACCTGGTTCGCTACTCGGGCATCAGCGGCCGTTCGCTGTTCCGCGCCTTCCGCAGCTGCCGCCGCACCTCACCGATGGCGTTCCTGCGAGCGGTGCGGCTCGACGATGCGCGGGCGCGGCTGCTGGCGGCCGCGCCGGGCGATTCGGTGACCGACATCGCCCTCGAATGCGGCTTCGAACACCTTGGACGCTTCAGCAAGGAATACGCACGCCGCTTCGCGGAAGCACCGTCCACGACGCTGCGCCGTGCACGGTGCCGGCGGGGTTGACAGGCTTCCCCCGCCGCGGCTGATCAGCGACACGGATAGGAGGCCTGTCCGGGCGCGGGCGCCGGCGGGTCTACCGCCGAGCGGGCATGTCCCCTATAGCTAAGGGCTTCGCGCGCCGGGGAGACGCTCCATGGATTTGGGACTGCGTGGCAAGACGGTGCTGGTCACCGGATCGTCAAAGGGAATCGGGCTCGGCTGCGCCGAGCTGTTTGCCGCCGAGGGCGCCAGCCTGCACCTGGCCGCCCGCAGCGCGGATTTGCTGGAGACGCGCCGCCAGGCGATCCGCGCCTCCCATCAGGTGGACGTGCAGGTGCATTCCATCGACCTCGCCGCCCGCGGATCGGCCGAGGAGCTGGCCGAGCGCTGCGGTGATGTCGACATCCTGGTGAACAATGCCGGCGCGATTCCCGGCGGTTCGGTCGACCAGGTCGACGATTCGAGGTGGCGCGAGGCATGGGACCTGAAGGTGTTCGGCTACATCAACGTCACCCGTCAGTACTTCGCGCGCATGCGGGCGCGCGGCGGCGGCACGATCGTGAACGTGATCGGCCTCGCCGGCGAAAGCTATGACGCAAACTACATTGCCGGGACCGCGGGCAACGCGTCCCTGATGGCGTTCACGCGTGGGGTCGGCAGCACCAGCATCGATCAGGGCGTGCGCGTCCTCGGCGTCAACCCGGGCGCCGTCGAGACCGACCGCATCCGCTCCCTGTTCGCCAGCAAGGCCGAGACCGAGCTCGGCGACCGCGAGCGGTGGCGGGAATTTCTCTCGAAGGCGCCGCTCGGGCGGGCTGCTTCCGTCGAGGAGGTCGCGAACGTGGTGGTCTTCCTCGCATCCGAACGCGCGAGCTACCTGAGCGGGATCATCGTCACCGTCGACGGCGGCCGCGCGGCCCGCGGCGGAACCTTCTGACGGGACGCCCCACCGGGCCGCACGGCTCACCGGAGGAAGCAGTGGTTTCGGGACGCCGCGAGCTTGGTGCGATCAGCGCCGCCTGCGCCTGCCCGGGAACGGTCTGCCGATCCTTACGCCTCGACCGGGGTTGACGGCGAGTCCTTGGCCCGCTGCCAGGCGTCGAGTTTGTCCCGAGCCCCATTCCGGTCCGGGTCCAGCATGTCGTCGTGGCCGGCGCGTTTCGCGCAGAGTTCGATGACGTAACCGTTCGGGTCGCGGAAGTAGATCGACTCCACGATGCCGTGGTCGGACGGTCCCCGGGTCTCGATCCCTGCCTTCCTGCCCTTGGCGAGCATCGCCTGCAGGTCTTCGGGCGAGACTTCGAGCGCGATGTGAAGGTCGAAGTCGCGCTGAGCCTTGAACTCGAACGGCTCTTCCGGTGCTTCGAAGAACGCGAGGAAGGAGCCGTCGTCGAGCCGGTAGAAGGTGTGCAGCACCTGCGCCCGCCGGCCCGTCTTGGTGGTTCCGATGGCCAGGGCCTCGGCCAACGGAAGGCCCAGGAATTCCTCGTAGAAGACCCGGGTCTCCTCCGAATCACGACAGCGGTAGGCGTTGTGATGAAGTTGCCTGATCATGGTCTCATGTCCCCGGTTGGATGCCGCCGCGCCCATGTTGTATGGCCTGCTCCCGGGGCGTCAATCTCGCCGGAGACAGTGCGCGCGTCCGGTGCGTGGGAGCGCGCCTCCCGGCGATGGAGCGGCCGCGTCCGCAGACGGGCCGGGCCGCCCGGTCAGCGGTGTGTGGGGATCACGAATTCGGGGCGACTCTCGCCGCCGGTGGGCCAGCGCGCCGTCACGGTCTTGATGCGCGTGTAGAACCTGATGCCTTCCATCCCGTGCGTGTTGGAGGCACCGAAGAACGAGTTCTTCCAGCCCCCGAAGGTGTGGTAGGCGACCGGTACCGGGATCGGGATATTGATGCCGACCATGCCGATGTTGCTCCGCTCGGCGAAGTCCCGCGCGGCCGCCCCGTCCCGCGTGAAGACCGACACACCGTTGCCATAGGGGTTGTCGCACACCAGCTGCAGCGCGTCCGCATACGTCTCTGCCCGAACGGTGGACAGGACGGGCCCGAAGATCTCTTCCTGGTAGATGGACATCTCGGGGGTCACCCGGTCGAACAGGCAGCCTCCCATGTAGAACCCGTTCTCGTAACCCTGGAGCTTGAGACCGCGTCCGTCGACGACGAGCTCGGCTCCCTCCTCGATCCCCTTCGCCACCAGGCCCTCGATGCGATCCAGCGCCGCGCGCGTGACGATCGGGCCCATCTGCGCGCCCGGGTCGTTGTAGGGTCCGACCTTCAGGGTCTGCACCCGTTCGGCCAGGCGCGACACGAGCGGTTCCGCCACGTCGCCCACCGGCACGGCCACGGACACCGCCATGCAGCGCTCGCCGGCGGATCCGTACGCCGCGCCCAGGAGCGCATCGGCGGCCTTGTCGAGATCCGCATCCGGCATGACGACCAGGTGATTCTTCGCTCCGCCCAGGGCCTGGACGCGCTTCCCGTGCTCTGCGGCACCCGAGTACACGGCCCGGGCCACCGGGGTCGAGCCGACAAAGCTCACGGCCGCGATGTCGGGGTGCGCGAGAATCGCCTGCACGGACTCCTTGTCCCCGTTGACGACGTTGACGACGCCCGGCGGCCCGCCGGCCTCCTCGAACAGCTCCACCAGCCGCAGGGGGCAGGACGGGTCCCGTTCGGAGGGCTTCAGGATGAACGTGTTGCCGCAGGCGACCGCCAGCGGGAACATCCAGAGCGGGATCATCGCGGGGAAGTTGAACGGCGTGATGCCGGCGCACACCCCGAGCGGTTGCATCAGGGACCAGGTATCGATGCCGGCGCCCACGTCGCGGCTGTGTTCGCCCTTCAGGAGGTGGGGAATGCCGCACGCGAATTCCACGACCTCCCAGCCGCGGATCAGGGACCCGCGGGCATCTTCCAGGGTCTTGCCGTGCTCGCGCGAGATCAGGTCGGCGATCTCGTCGGCGTGCGTTTCCAGCAGCGCGCGGTACCGGAACATGATGCGCGCACGCGCCGCGGGCGGCGTGGCCTGCCAGGCGGGAAGCGCCGCCTGCGCAGCCTGCACGGCGGCGTCGACTTCGCCGGCACCGCCTAGGCGGACGAGGCGCGCGACTTCGCCGGTCGAAGGGTTGAAGACCTGGCCGACGCGCCCGGTTTCACCCGGAACGCGGCGGCCGCCGATGTGGTGTTCGAGCGTCTCCGTCATCAGTCGAGGTAGCCGAGGTCGCGCCAGACCGAGAAACGTTCCCGGAACTCGTTCAACGAAGCCAGCGCCTTGGCGAAGTCGGCGTCCTTCTCCGCCTCCTCGATGGCGACCTGCTCCCACGCCGTCTTGTAGGCGTCCAGGAAGTCTTCATTCCAGCGCTTCAGCTGGACGCCCTGTTCCTCGAAGTACTCGAGCGCGGGCACCTGCAGCGCCTCGCCCTGGGCGAGGCCGCGCTGCACCAGGTCGCCGCATGCCATCGTCAGCAGGCTCTGCTGGCTGAGCGACAGTTCGTTCCAGCCGTCCAGGTTGTACATCACGTCCGCCCAGGTCGACTGCTGGTGCCAGCCCGGGAAGTAGTAGAACTTCGCGATCTGCTCGAAGCCGAAATTGCGGTCGATGGCGGGGCTGGAGAACTCGGTGGCGTCGATCGTCCCCAGCTCCAGTGCCGGGTAGATGTCGCCGCCCGCGAGCAGCTGGGTGGATACCCCGACCTTCTCCATGACCTTGGCGCCCAGCGCGAAGAACCGCATTTTCAGGCCCCGGAGGTCATCGAGCGTGCGGATTTCCTGCCGGAACCAGCCGGACGCCTCGGGCGGCAGGATCATGCAGAGCGTGCTCTTGATGTTGTGCTTGAGATACAGCTCGTCGAGCAGCTCCTGGCCGCCGCCGAAGTACATCCACGCCATGTACTCGGGTGCCGCTGGGCCGAAGGGGATCGACGCGAAGAGCTGCAGCGCGGGCACCTTCCCGGCCCAGAAGCCGGGCGTCGCCCAGCCGGCATCCACGCCGCCCGAGGCGACGGCGTCAAAGATCTCGAGGGGCGGCACGAGCGCACCCGGCTCGAAGAACCGGATGTCGAGGCTTCCGTTTGACGCAGTGCGGATGCGCTCCAGCATCTCCTTCATCGAAGGGCCGATGATCGGCGTGGTGCCGGCATACGCACTCGCCATCTTCCACCGGACCGCCGCCGGGGCTTCCGCGGTTTCGGACGTGGTTGCGGACGTGCCCGCGGTCATTTCCGACTCGCCGAACAAGGCAGGGCGCACCGCGAGTCCGATGACGATCCCGACCACCAAAACGACCAGTACGGCCAGCTTTCCTCGATCCATCACGTACTCCCAGTTCGGCACGTCGATAACGCAGCAAGGCCTTTAATTGTATCAGTAGCTGCCGGCGTATAACGCGCCGAGGTACAGGACCTGCAGGAGCACCAGGCCCGCGCCGACACCGCGGTGCAAGGAGCGTCCGAGGGTGAGAAACCCCGCGAGGAACAGGGTTGTGCCCAGCAGGACGGCCAGATCCAGCGGCGTGAGAACGCCCTGCATGGCGAGCGGGTGTGCGAGGGCGGCGGCGCCCGTGACGCCCAGCAGGTTGAACATGTTGCTGCCGAGAATGCCGCCCAGCGCGAGTCCGCCCTGCCGGCGGAGGGCGGCGAGGGCGGTCACCGTGACCTCGGGCAGCGACGTGCCAATCGCGACGATGGAGAGCCCGATCACCGCCTCGGCCACGCCGAACGCGCGCGCGAGGCCGCTCGCTCCGGCCACCAGCGCCTCCGCGCCTCCCGCCACCATGGCGAGGCTCGCCACGATCACGACCGCGCTCCAGGCGAGCGACTGCGTCGCCGGCTCGCCCGCCGCCCGCGCCATGTCGGCGCCGGCGCGTCGGATGGAGTGCATCGTCGTGGCCGCCAGCGCCGCGACCAGTGCGAGCCCTCCGAGCCGGCCCAGCACGTCAGCCCAGAGGGCCAGTCCCGCGAAGCCCACCGTGGCGACCAGCATGACCAGCGCATCGGGCCGCAGGTCGCGGGTGCCGGCAAGCGGCCGGCACGCCGCGGCGACTCCCACGGCCAGCAGGACATTGGCGATGTTCGAGCCGGCGACGTTCCCCAGGATGATGCCCGCGTGGTTGCCGATCGACGCCCGTACCGCCACGACCAGCTCGGGGAACGAGGTGCCGAACGCGACGACGCTCGCGCCGATCACGAAAGGGGCGACCCGCAGACGCGTGGCGGTGGCGACGGAGGCGCGCACCAGCAGTTCGCCGCCGCCGACCAGCAGGCCGATCCCGACGACCACGGCCCCCAGATGCAGGAACAGCACCGGCGCGTCAGCGCCGTTGCTGGATGCGGCGTTTGATGTCGCTGATGGCGCGGGCCGGGTTGAGACCCTTCGGACAGGTCTTGGTGCAGTTCATGATCGTGTGGCAGCGGTACAGCCGGAACGGGTCTTCCAGCGCGTCGAGCCGCTCGCCCTCCGCCTCGTCGCGACTGTCCTGCAGCCAGCGCGCCGCCTGCAGGAGCGTGGCCGGACCGAGGTAGCGGTCCCCGTTCCACCAGTAGCTCGGGCAACTGGTGCTGCAGCAGAAGCACAGGATGCACTCGTACAGCCCGTCGAGCTTGCGACGGTCCTCCTCGGACTGCAGGCGTTCCCTGGCCGGCGGCGGCGATTCGGTCTTCATCCATGGCTCGACGAGCGCGTACTGCGCGTAGGCGTCGGTCAGATCGGGAACCAGGTCCCTGATCACCGGCATGTGCGGCAGCGGGTAGACCTTGACCGGGCCCCGGACGTCGTCGATCGCCTTCGTGCAGGCCAGCGTGTTGGTTCCGTCGATGTTCATGGCGCACGAACCGCACACCCCCTCGCGGCAGGACCGGCGGAAGGCGAGGGTGGAGTCGAGGGAATTCTTGATCTCGATCAGGGCGTCCAGCACCATCGGCCCGCTCCGGTCCAGATCGACCTCAAAGGAATCGAGCTGGGGCGGTTCGCCGCTGTCGGGGGAATAGCGGTACACCCGGAATTCACGCACATTGCGGGCGCCGTCCGGCGCCGGAATCCGCCGTCCGGGCCGTACCTGGGAACCTCTGGGAAGTCTGAACGCCACCATCGTTGCGTTTTCCTCGCTAGTAGACGCGCGGCTTGGGGGGAATGGTGTCGATGTCCGGTGAATCCGTGTCGAGATGCACCGGGCGCGCGGCACATTCGGCGCGGCCGTCACGGAACCATGCCAGCGTGTGGGTCAGCCAGCTTTCGTCGTCGCGGTCGGGGTAGTCCTCGCGGGCGTGCGCCCCCCGGCTCTCGGTCCGGTGCAGGGCCGAACCGATGGTCACGGCCGCCTGTTGCAGCAGGTTTTCCAGTTCGAGGGTTTCCACGAGATCGGTGTTCCAGATCAGCGAGCGGTCGGTGACCCGGACGTCCCCCAGCTGTCGCCATGCCTCGGCGATCTTGTCGACTCCCTCCGTGAGGCTGTCGCCGGTCCGGAACACGGCGCAATGGTCCTGCATGGCGCGCTGCATCTGCAGGCGCAGTTCGGCCGTCGGCGTCCCTCCCTCCGCGTGGCGAAAGCCGTCAAAGCGGGCGAGGATGGCATCCTCGGCCTCCTGCAGGGGCGCCCGGCCAGGAGCGTGGGGCTGCTGCGTGGCGGCGATCCGGTTCGCGCAGGCCCGGCCGAAAATCACCAGGTCGAGCAGCGAGTTCGATCCGAGCCGGTTGGCGCCGTGGACCGAGACGCACGCCGCTTCGCCGGCGCTCATCAATCCCGGGACGGCGGCGTCCGGGTCGTCTGCGCTCCCCGTCACGGTCTCTCCGGTATGGAGTACGGGGATCCCGCCCATGTTGTAATGGCAGGTCGGGAGCACGGGAATCGGTTCACGGGTGACGTCGACGCCGCCGAAAATGCGGGCCAAATCCGCGATTCCCGGCAGCCGTTCCGCGATGACGTCAGCGTCGAGGTGTTCCAGGTGCAGATGTACGTGATCCTGGTGCTCCCCGACGCCGCGGCCCGCACGGAGTTCGAGAGTGATCGACCGGCTCACCACGTCGCGCGACGCGAGGTCCCTGGTGCTGGGCGCGTAGCGCTCCATGAAGCGCTCTCCCTCCGAGTTCGTGAGGTAGCCGCCTTCGCCGCGCACGCCTTCGCTGATGAGGCAGCCGGCGCCGTAGATCCCGGTCGGGTGGAACTGCACGAATTCCATGTCCTGGAGCGGCAGCCCGGCGCGCAGGACCATCGCGTTGCCGTCACCGGTGCAGATGTGCGCGGACGTGCAGGAGAAGTAGACGCGCCCGTAGCCGCCGGTGGCCAGGATCACGGTGTGCGCCCGGAAACGGTGCAGCGTGCCATCGTCCAGCTTCCAGGCCAGTACCCCGTGGCAGACGCCGTCGGCATCCATCAGGAGGTCCAGCACGAAGAATTCGATGAAGAACTCGGCGGCGTTGCGGAGCGACTGCTGGTACAGGGTGTGCAGGATCGCATGGCCGGTCCGGTCGGCTGCCGCACACGTGCGCTGCGCCGCCGGACCTTCGCCGAATTCGGTCGTCATGCCGCCGAAAGCGCGCTGGTAGATCCGTCCGTCGGGAATCCGGGAGAAGGGCACGCCGTAGTGTTCGAGTTCGATGACGGCGTCCGTGGCCTCGCGGCACATGTACGCGATCGCATCCTGATCGCCGAGCCAGTCCGACCCCTTGACGGTGTCGTACATGTGCCAGCGCCAGTCATCCGCACCCATGTTGCCGAGCGCTGCACTGATCCCGCCTTGCGCGGCCACCGTGTGGCTGCGCGTCGGGAACACCTTGGTCAGGCAGGCCGTACGGAAGCCGCGCTCGGCCAGTCCGAGCGTGGCGCGGAGTCCCGCGCCGCCGGCGCCGACCACCACGACGTCGTAGGCGTGGTCGACGATGTCGTAGCCACGCGCCATCACACTCCCCCGTAGCCGGCCCGCAGGACCGCCAGCCCGGCCCCGGCCGCCGCCAGCCACGCAATCCCCGCGCAGACGGCGAGGACCACCGTGCGTGACCCGGGCGCCGGCACGTAGTCCTCGACGACGACCCTGATGCCGAGCCAGCCGTGGTAGAAGCCGAAGCCCACCAGCAGCACGAGCAGCACCGAATTGACGGGTCGGGCCATCCAGGCGACGAACTCGCCGTGGCCGGCACCGACGAGGCAGGGCACCGACCATGCGAACCAGGCGCCCAGAAGCGCCAGCGCCACCGCGGTCACGCGCTGCATCCACCAGTGATGCGCCCCTTCGTGCGCGGATCCGTGCCCTCGCACCCGCGCCAGGGGGGGGCGAAGACTCACGATGCCGACACTCCGAGCCAGAACAGCACCGTCAGGACCGCCGTGAGGCCGACCACGAACCAGCCGGACCTCCGGACGTTCGCCATCTCGAATCCGAATCCGGCGTCCCAGCAAAGGTGCCGCACCCCGTTGGCCAGGTGGTAGAAGAACGCGACCGACACGGCGACCAGGAACGCGCATCCGATGAGGCTGCCGAGGGCCGAGGTGGCGACCGCGAACGCCGCCTGCCCGGCCGCGGCCGCCCCGAGGAACGCCGCGAGCGCCACCATCCCGAGGGCCAGGAACAGCCCGGAGAGACGGTGCAGGATCGACAGAACCGACGTGATCTCAGGCCGGTAGACCGACAGGTGGGGTGACAGGGGGCGTCGCGTGGGGTCCGGCATGCGGGACTCCGTGGGGGATCCGGGGCGATGCCGGAAGGGGACGGGCGGCAAGATACCAGAGGCGGGGCAGGTTGCGCAGAACCGACGCCCCTGTCGCCGCTGCCGGCTGCGGGTCCGCCCGGTTCCTCGCCGCCCCTGCCGCGCGCCTGGACGAGGGGCGTCCGGGCCGGCGGAAGCCGGCCGGTACGACCGGGTACAGGCGGCTGCGCGCCCGCGCCATCGGCCCTCCTGCCCGGGGTGCGCGCACCGCCCCAGTTGGTTACCTTGAGGCGGCAAGCCGGTCCGGGCGGTGCGTCCTGCAGGAAATCCGGGCTCGGCCTCGTCGCCATGGCTCTAACGGAGTACCTCCCTTGTCATCTTCCGGCGACCCCCTTCTCCACGCCATTCTCCCTGAATCCTTCGCCGGCGACGCGCTTGCCCCGACGGCCGCCGACTTCGAAGCCGCCGTCGTTTCCGCCATCGGGTACCAGGCCATCGACGTGGAAACGGACGACAACGGGTACGACGGCGGCGGCCTGATCCGCGCCGTCAGCCTGGACCATGTGCTGCTGATCCTCGGCCTGCCCGCCCGTTGCTATCCGCTCGAGCAGCCGGCCCGCCTCAAGGCGTTCGTTGAAAAGCAGCAGATCTACGTCCACGAGCAATTCGAATCCATGCTTGGCAACACGACGCTGGCGGCGTGGCGCACGGCCGTCGTGGACGGCAACCGCTGGCACCTGCACTACACCGCGCGGTCGACCGGCGCCTTCTCGTTTCATGCCCACCCGGCCTACTATCCGGCCGTCCTGCCCCCCAAGCCGGCCGCGATCCGCTACTTCCTGCGCCGGCACGTCTTCCAGCTGGGGCAGTGAGCTCCGGCCCGTGACGGCTTCGACCCCTGCGGACGATGCGACCACGGGCCGGCCGGTCGTCCCGGCCATCGAAGCCATCCTCGGGCGCGAATATCCCGTGCTGGATCACGGGTTCATCCGCGTGGTCGACTACATGGGGGATGACGCGGCGGTCGTGCAGGCGGCGCGCGTTTCCTACGGAGCGCGCACGCGCCGGGTCCGCGAGGACCGCGGCCTGATCCGCTACCTGATGCGCCATCGGCACACGACCCCGTTCGAGATGTGTTCCATCAAGTTCCACGTGAAGCTGCCGATCTTCGTGGCCCGGCAATGGATCCGCCATCGCACGGCATCGGTCAACGAGTACTCGGCCCGCTATTCGGTCCTTGATCGCGAGTTCTACGTGCCGGCGCCGGAGGACCTGGCCGAGCAGTCCAGATCCAATGCGCAGGGGCGCGATGAACACGTGCCGGCGGGCGTTGCCGGGGAGGTCAGACGGCTGCTGGAGGAGGACGCACGCCACGCCTACGACCGCTACGAATGGCTCCTCAACGAGAAACCCGACGGGACGCCCGTCGACCCGGCCCGGCCCGGCCTGGCCCGCGAGATCGCCCGAATCAATCTGCCGCTGTCCACGTACACGCAGTGGTACTGGAAGGTTAACCTGCACAACCTGCTGCACTTCCTGCAGCTGCGGGCGGACCCCCACGCGCAGACCGAGATTCGGGTCTATGCGGAGGCGATGCTCGGCATCGTGCAGCGCTGGGTGCCGCAGGTCGCGGAGGCGTTCGAGGACTACCGGCTGGGGGCCGCCGAGCTGTCGGGCCCCATGCTGAAGGTGGTCAGGGCCTGGCTGGCGGGCGAACCGGTGGACCGGGAGGCGAGCGGGCTCGGCCTGCGCGAATGGCGCGAACTGCACGCGCTCCTGGGGCGCGAGCTGCCGCCCGCCTAGCGGCGGCCTTCAGTCGAAGCTGATCTCCGGCATCGAAGCGGTGTCGGCCTCCTGCAGGACCGCGGCGATCCGATCGGCCACCTCGACGAAGGCCCGGGCCTCGGCGCTCTCGGGCGCGGTGGCCACGATCGGCTGGCCCTGATCGGACGTTTCCCGGATCCTGAGGTGGAGCGGGATGCCGCCCAGGAACGGGACCTGCATGGCGGCTGCCGCCTGTTCGGCGCCGCCGTGAGCGAAGATCTCGGTGCGCGCGCCGCATTTCGGGCAGGCGAACCAGCTCATGTTCTCGATGAAACCCAGGACCGGCACGTCGACCCGGCGAAACATGTTCAGTCCCTTGCGGGCGTCGATGAGTGCGATGTCCTGCGGCGTCGACACGATCACGGCGCCACGGAGGGGCACGCGTTGCGACATCGTGAGCTGCACGTCCCCCGTGCCGGGCGGCATGTCGACCAGCAGGACGTCGAGCTCGCCCCACTCCACGTCCCGGAGCAGCTGTTCCAGCGCTCCCTGCACCATGGGACCCCGCCAGATCATGGGCCGTTCCTCGTCCACCATGAATCCGATCGACATGACCTTGATCCCGTACCCGGCCATCGGCCGGATGCGGCGGTCGTCGATCGCATGCGGCCGGCCGGAAATCCCCATGAGGCGCGGCTGGGAGGGACCGTAGATATCGGCATCCAGGATGCCGACCTCCAGCCCCTGGCGGCGCATGGCCAGGGCCAGGTTGGCGGTGACGGTCGATTTGCCGACGCCGCCCTTGCCGCTGGCGACGGCAATGATCGAGCGGACGCCCGGCAGGGAGATGGCGTGTGCGCTGGCGCCCGGCCCCGCCGGCGCCTGCGGCCTCCGTTCGGCGGTCAGCACCGCGCTTACCGACGCCACCCCGGGGAGCGACAGGACCGCCTGCTCGCAGGCGCGGCGCACGACCTCCAGCGCCTTGGCCCGTGCCGGCTCGGCCTCCAGGGCAAAGGCGACGTTGCCGTCCCGGATGGCGATCTCCTGCACCATTCCGAGACTGATGACGTCCTGATTGCGGGCGGGGTCCTTGACGCCGGTCAGGGCGGAGCGCACGTCGGCTTCGGTGATGGTCGGCACGAGCACCTTCCGCTTGGCCGCAGGGGGCCGCATGGCCGGCGGCCGTCACGGCAACGAGCCTGCTTGGAGGCAGTCTAGTAGATTTTGGCACGCCGCCTGCCAACGTGCCGCGCCGGGGCCAGGCGTCCCGCCGGCGCACCGACTGCCAGCCCGTCCGCGCTTTGCTTCAGGCGGTGGGGAAGCCCGGATAGCAGGCGCTGTGGTCGCCGGCGTGGTTGGCGAAGCCCGGACGCGTGAGGATGCCCCGGGGAGGCACGTAGCTCCGGATCTCGCGGCGCGGTCGCCGGTTCCGCCACGTCAGGTTGAACGCAGCGTTGTTAGGAAAGAAGCACATTTCCGAGTACGGCAGCCGGTCGTGGATGAACCATGCCAGCGGCCGCCAGTCGCCGGTGGCCCGGTATGCCGCCGAGTCGATGAACCACGGGATCACGACACAGGCCGTGGCACCGATGCAGCCGTCCGCACCGCGGTGATCCCAGATGTGCTTCGCGTGGGTCCTGGCATTGCGGGCGCAGCTCAGCCCGTGCCGGTTGCCGTACCGGTTGACCGCTGCGCTCCGGAAGGCGGAGCGAACCGTGACGTGCCCGAAGATCTCGCGAAGCGGCTCCAGAAGATGCTCGCAGAGCCCCCTGCCTGCTTCGATCGCCAGTTCGGGCGTGTTCGGAATGTTGGGTATGCCGTGGACCGCGGAGACCTCCGAGTACAGGAAGTCACGCATGAAGAAGTGCTTGGACAGCCGGACGCGGCCGAAGTTCTCCAGGGTCCGGACGGTGTTCCTCTGCAGGGCAGGGGAGGCGGCGTCCGCCTGCCGGTCGGCGAAACGCTTCAACGCCCCGAAGCGGTTCTGCTGCATCCTTGTGCTCCCTTCCCGGGCCCCGGCCGCCTGCCGTCGACCGGCGCACCGCGAGTTCACGGATGGAGACGGCGCAGGTGCTTGCGTGCCCGCGCCGCCACCGATTTCCGCCGGTCGGCTGACAGGCGTTCGAGGTGCGGCCGCAGCCACTGCCGCAGGCTCGGGTCTTCCGACGCCCAGCGGGACAGGGTCTCCACGGTTGCATTGAGCACGATCCAGTCGTCATGCGCAGACAGGTTGCGCTGCATGATCGCGAGGGCGCCCGCTCGCTGGGCGGAATCCATGTCGGGGGCCAACCGGTCGAAGAACTGGGCGAGGGTCCACTGCGCGGAAGCCTGGTCGAGTTCGCCGACCTCGTTGATCAGCCGGTCGATGTAGGGAACCAGGAGGTCGTGGCGTTCTGCCTCCACGCGCTTGAGCGCATTCGAGGTGCGCAGCCGGACCACGGGGTCGGCGGCGGCGTAGCACGCGAAGAGTTCGGCAAATCGTGCCGGGCGGGCCAGGACGGACGCCACGACTTCCAGGGTCCGCCCGAGTGAGTTCGGGTGGCCGCCCGCCAGCATGTTCTCGAAGCGCTCGCCCATGATGCGGTTCGCCGTCCGGCGGCTGCGGGGCGGTGGGGGAGCAGGCGAACTAGGACGGGAACGGCCGTCTCGGTCCGTGCCCCGGCCCTCGGTCCCGTTGCCCTGGCGGCACAGGCGCTACTGGCAGGCCAGGCATTCCTCGTAGTCGACCGGTTCCTCGGAAGCCGCGGCAACCTCGGGTATGGCTTCCTGGTCGGAGCGCTGCAGCGACATGGAGCGCAGGTAGTAGAGGCTCTTCACGCCGCGCTTCCACGCCTGGAAATGCAGGTGGTGGAGGTCCCGCTTGTGGACGTTGGCGGGCAGAAACAGGTTCAGCGACTGCGACTGGCAGATGTAGGGCGCCCGGTCGGCCGCCAGTTCCACCACCCACCGCTGGTCGATCTCGAAAGCGGTGCGGAACACCGCCTTTTCGTCATCGTCGAGGAAGTCCAGATGCTGGACGGAGCCCTGACGGGTCGTGATCGACGACCACACGTCGTCGGTGTCGCGCCCCTTCCTCTCGAGCAGCTTCTGGAGGTAGACGTTTCGCACCGGAAACGCGCCCGAGAGAGTCTTGTGAAGGAAGGCGTTCGCCGCGAAGGGCTCGATGCCGGGCGACGTGCCGCCGCAGATGATGGAGATCGAAGCGGTCGGCGCGATCGCGAGCTTGTTCGAGAACCGCTCCATGGCGCCGGCATCCCGGGCGTCGGGGCAGGGACCCTTTTCCTGGGCGAGGATGCGCGATGCCGCGTCGGCGCGGGCCCGAAGATCCCTGAAGATCTTCCGGTTCCAGGCCTTGGCCGCGGCGGACTCGAACGGCAGTCCGTGGGCCTGCAGGAACGAATGGAATCCCATCACCCCGAGCCCCACGCTGCGTTCCCGCTCCGACGCGTACCGGGCGTTGGCCATGGATTCGGGCGCGTTCTGGATAAAGCCTTCGAGCACGTTGTCCAGGAACCGCATGACATCCTCGATGAAGAGCGGGTCGTCCTTCCACTCGTCGTAGCGCTCGAGGTTGACCGATGACAGGCAGCAGGTCGCAGTGCGCTCGCGATCGAAGTGATCCGGGCCGGTCGGCAGCGTGATTTCCGAACAGAGGTTCGAGGTGCGGACGTTGAGGCCCAGGAAGCGGTGATGCTCCGGGACAGCCCGGTTCACGTGGTCGATGAACAGCAGGTAAGGCTCGCCGGTTTCCACGCGCGCGGTCAGGATGCGGACCCAGAGCGCCCGGGCCGACACGTTCCGGCGGGCCTGCTGGTCACGCGGGCTGACGAGCTCCCATTCGCCGTCCGCCTCGACGGCGCGCATAAAGGCGTCGGGAAGCACGACCCCGTGGTGCAGGTTCGGCGCCTTGCGGTGCGGGTCGCCGCCGGTGGGGCGCCGGATCTCGACGAATTCCTCGATCTCCGGATGGCTGACCGGCAGGTAGACGGCGGCGCTGCCCCGGCGCAGGCTTCCCTGGCTGATCGCCAGGGTCAGGGAATCCATGACCCGGATGAAGGGGATGATGCCGGAGGTCTGGCCGTTCTGGCCGACCTGCTCGCCGATGGAACGCAGGTTGCCCCAGTAGCTGCCGATCCCGCCGCCGCGCGCGGCGAGCCAGACATTCTCGTTCCAAAGATCGACGATTCCCTCAAGGCTGTCGCTCGCCTCGTTCAGGAAGCAGGAGATCGGGAGGCCGCGTGACGTGCCGCCGTTGGAGAGCACCGGAGTCGACGGCATGAACCAGAGATTGGAAATGTAGTCGTACAGGCGCTGGGCATGTCCGTCGTCATCGGCGAACGTGCTCGCGACACGGGCAAACATGGTCTGGATCGTTTCGTTCGGCAGCGTGTAACGATCCCGGAGGACCGATTTGCCGAATTCCGTGAGGTGCGTGTCGCGGTCGTCGCGCGGAGAGACCCGCCTTCCGCCAGGGACCTGAATCGCATCCTGGTCTCGACCGAAAAGCTTGTCGGGCAGCACCGCTGCAGGAGGCACACGCTCTTCGATCATCCCATCCATGTTGCTGCTTTACCCCAATAATTGCGACTGGAAGGAACGAACCTCACCCGACGGACGAGAATCAAGATGTTGAACCCGGATCCTACATGAGTGGAACATGCGGTGCTCGTGACTCTCCCGGAAAGGACATTCTCGACGTTCAACCCGGACGAGCGGCACCCGTGCATCCGAACAAATGATCACGGTACCGTACCACAGTTTGGCAGCCCTGAAAACATCAAATCGGCGCCTGCGCGAAGCTGGATATAAGGCTCTGTTTGGAAGCAGTTTGCCGCGAGGCCGGGTGTCCGGACCGGCTCCGGAGGTTGGCGCTGCCACCGTGGATGCCTGGCGTGCCAGGAAACCCGATCCGTACCTGCACACCGCTTGACGCGTTCCGGCTCCGGCCGTCGCCCGGGGCCATTCGACACCGTGTCCGGCCACCGGCGCGCGGGCGGTCCCGGGCCCGGACCGCGGCCGGACGGCCCGCCGGGCGGGGCGCACACGGCGCCGCCCGGGAGGCCGGTTCCTTGCCGGCGGCAGGGCGGATGGCCTGCCGGAGGCCCCGGCCCTATGTTGCATCCAGCGGCCATGCGCCGCCGGAAGATTGGGATCATGGCCGTGCTGGCATGCCACCCCCTTGCAAATTGGCGGGTCTCGGCTACAAACGAGCCCGGCCCGCACGAACCGGCGTTGGCCTAGGACCCTTCCCAGTCGTATGTCGAATCCAGCTGCTCCAGCGGCGGCTTCGAGCCGCCGTGATTTCCTGAATATTGCCTCCGGTGCGTTCGGCACCGTTGCCGCCGGGTGCGCCACCTGGCCGCTCATCGACCAGATGAATCCGTCTGCCGACGTGCAGGCGCTGGCCACGGTTGACATCGACCTTGCTGGCCTCGAGCCGGGCCACAGCCGCACCGTGCTGTGGCGCGGGGCTCCCGTGTTCGTGCGCCATCGAACGCCCGAGGAGATCGAGCAGGCCGCGGCGGACGACGCCGCCGACCTCCCTGATCCGGCGACCGACGCCAGCCGGGTGGAGGACCCTCGCTTTCTGGTGCTGGTCGGGGTGTGCACCCATCTCGGATGCATCCCGATCGGCGGGGGACAAGGCGAGTATCAGGGCTGGTTCTGCCCCTGCCACGGTTCGCACTACGACACGTCGGGCCGGATCCGCAAGGGACCGGCACCGAAGAACCTGGCGGTGCCGCCGTACCGCTTCGTTGACGACACCACGATCCGGGTCGGCTAGGCGCCATGTGGAGTACCGGTCTCGTGACGCGGGTGGTGCGCTGGATCGACTACCGCCTGCCGCTGTTCTCGGCGGCGCGGCATTCGCTGATCGAGTACCGCACCCCCCGCAACCTGAACGCGTTCTGGAACTTCGGCTCCCTCGCCGGGTTCTTCCTTGTGGTGCAGATCGTGACCGGTGTGGTGCTGGCCATGCACTACACGCCGCACGTCGACCATGCCTTCGACAGCGTGCAGCACATCATGCGGGACGTGAACTACGGCTGGCTGATTCGGTCCGTGCACGCCAACGGCGCCTCGTTTTTCTTCATCTGCGTGTACATCCACATCTTCCGGGGCCTGTACTACGGCTCCTACAAGGAACCCAGGGAACTGCTGTGGTGGCTGGGCATCATCATCCTGATCGTGATGATGATGAGTGCGTTCATGGGATACGTGCTGCCCTGGGGCCAGATGAGCTTCTGGGGCGCCACGGTCATCACCAACCTGTTCTCAGCGATTCCCGGCATCGGGCCGGCAATTGTCGAATGGCTGTGGGGCGGCTTCTCGGTCGACAACCCGACCCTCAACCGGTTCTTCGCGCTGCACTACCTGATGCCGTTCGTCATCGTCGCGCTGGTCTTCCTCCACATCGTCGCGCTGCACCGGCACGGCTCGAACAACCCGCTGGGCGTCAACCCCGGGGCGCCCAAGGACACCATTCCCTTCCACCCGTACTACACCGTGAAGGACCTCGTCGGGCTGGGCATGGCCCTCGTCTTCTTCGCCGGCGTGGTGTTCTACGCCCCCGACAGCCTGGGTCATCCGGACAACTACATTCCGGCCGACCCGCTCCTGACGCCGCCGCACATCGTGCCCGAGTGGTACTTCCTGCCGTTCTACGCCATTCTGCGGGCCATCCCGCACAAGCTGGGCGGCGTGATCGCGATGTTCGGCGCGATCCTGATCCTGTTCGCGCTCCCCTGGCTGGACAGCTCGAAGGTCCGGAGCGCCGCGTTCCGGCCGGTGTACCGCTGGTTATTCTGGCTGTTTGCCGCGGACACGCTGCTGCTCGGCTGGATCGGGGCGAAGCCGCCGGAAGGCATCTACATCACGATCGGCAGAATCGCGACGTTCTACTACTTCGCGCATTTCCTCGTGCTGATCCCGGTGGTCGGCCGGATCGAGCGCTCGCGACAGCTGCCCGAGAGTATCTACGGCCACCAGCACGGGAGCCGGGATCCATGACGCGATGGCAGGTGCTGGCCACCGTTGGCCTGTTCGCAGCTCTGTCGGTCGCGCCGTCTGCCCGCGCAGCCACCGACGGACCTGCGCCGCCGTCGATCGAGTTTTCGTTCGACGGTCCGTTCGGCCGGCTCGACCGCGCCGCCGCCATTCGCGGGTTCGAGGTGTACCGGAACGTCTGCGCCGTCTGCCACGGGCTTCGTTACATGGCGTGGCGCAACCTGGCGGAACTGGGTTTCGCCGAGGACGATATCCGCCGGCTGGCCGCGGACACGCTGGTCCTGGACGGGCCGGACGACACGGGCGAGATGTTCGAACGCGCGGGCCGTCCATCCGATCCCCTGATCCCCGAACCCTTTCCGAATGCGAAGGCCGCTGCTGCGGCCAACAACGGCGTGGCGCCGCCCGACCTCTCGCTCAAGGTCCTGGAACGCGGGGCTCCGTACGTCTACGGCATCCTCATCGGCTACGAGGATCCGCCCGAAGGCGTGGACACGGGGGCCTCCTACTACAACGCGTATTTTCCGGGCTCGGTGATCGCCATGCCGCAGCCGCTCTGGGGCGAGGACGTCACGTACGCGGACGGCACGGCGGCCACCATTGAGCAGGAGGCGCACGATGTGGCGACCTTCCTGGCCTGGGCGGCCGACCCGAGCGCCGACGAGCGGAAACGCATGGGTCTCCGGGTGCTGGTCTTCCTGCTGGTGATGACCGGCGTGTTCTACGCTACCTACAGGCGCACCTGGAAACCGGTAAAGCGCGGCGACGACGACCTCTGATCGAGACGGTCAGCCCCTGAGGACGCGCCCGGCCACCGCATCGAGTTTCGCAGCGAGATCCGGGTCGCGCGCCTCCGGCGGTGTGATGATGGCCGCATCGAGGGCGCGGTAGGCGGGATCGGAACCGTCCCAGTCGGTGCCTGCAGCTGTCTTCGCGAACGCTTCGACGAGCGTCCGGGCGCGGGCAGCGTTATCCAGCAGCACGCCGACGACCTGTTCGACCGTGACGGCCTCGTGGTCCGGATGCCAGCAGTCGTAGTCGGTCATCATCGCGACGCTGGCGTAGGCGATCTCGGCCTCGCGCGCCAGCTTCGCCTCGGGCATGTTGGTCATCCCGATCACGTCGCAGCCCCAGGACCGGTAGAGGTCCGATTCCGCGCGGGTCGAGAACTGCGGACCTTCCATTGCCAGGTAGGTACCGCCGTCGACCGCAGGGATGCCGGCTGCACCGGACGCGTCGGCGAGCAGGCGGCGGAGGCGGTCCGATGTGGGGTGCGCCATGGAGACGTGGGCCACGAGACCCGGACCGAAGAAACTCTTCACGCGCGCGAAGGTGCGATCGATGAACTGGTCGACCAGCACGAACGTGCCCGGCGGCAGGTTTTCCCGGAGGCTGCCGGCCGCCGAGAGGGCGATGATGTCGGTGACGCCGGTCCGCTTCAGCGCATCGATGTTCGCCCGGAAATTGAGGCTGCTGGGCGGGATGCGGTGGCCGCGGCCGTGCCGCGGCAGGAATCGGAACTCCAGTCCGTGCAGCTGACCGTGCAGGATCGCGTCGGACGGTGCCCCGAAGGGCGTGCTGACGGACTTCCAGCTTGGCGACTCCAGCGAATCGAGCTCGTAGATGCCGCTCCCGCCAAGGACCCCGAAAACAGGTTGCGCCATGACTAGAAATCGGCCACGGAGAGCACCTCGATCTCGAAGACCAGCGTCGCGTTCGGAGGGATCACCCCGCGCGCCGCGCCGTGTTCCCCGTAGGCCATGTCGGGCGGGATCACGAGGCATCGTTGTCCGCCGACGCGCATGCCGACGACGCCGGCATCCCAGCCCGGAATGACGAAACCTTCGCCGAGCGGGAAGTTGAAGGGCCGCTGACGGTTCCGGGAACTGTCGAACTGCAGCCCCCGCGCCAGGCAGGGGTCGCCGGTCGCCGCCGCGGGGTCGAACAGCCATCCCGTGTAGTGCACGCTCACCCCCCGGCCTGCCTCGGCGACGCGGCCGTCGCCGGCCTGCAGATCGACGACGACGAGTTCCGCGGGCGGTTCGATGGCATGGGCGAACCAGGGCGCCAAGATCGCGGCGGCGACAACGGCGGCCCGCGTCATTGCACTTCTTCCCGGGCTACGTGCCGGGCAAGGAACGCGAGGGTGCGTGCATTGGCGGCTTCGGCCGAGGCGGGATGGTAGCTGCCGCGCGCGGTACACGCGAAACCATGATCGCCGTCATACACGTGAATGTCGGCATCGGTGGCGAAGGCGCGGATTTTCTCGACGTCCCCCGGTGGGATGGACGCGTCGCTGTCTCCGAAATGCATCTGCACGGGGACCTTCGCCGGTTGGTCGAGCAGGGCCGCGATCTGTCCGCCGTAATAGCAGACGGCCGCCTCCATGCCGTAGCCCCGGCAGGCACTGAGCCACGACAGCGAGCCCCCGTAGCAGAAGCCGATCACGCCGACCCTGTAGTCGATCAGCAGGGTGGCCACGCAGGTCTGAATGTCCATGACCGGGAGGTCCCAGCCCGCCTGGGTCTTGAGTTCCCGTCCGCGCTCGACGTCCGACGCCTCGTAGCCGAGCTCGATGCCCGGCTCGATCCGGTGGAAGAGATCCGGGGCGTAGCACACGTAGCCGGCCTCGGCGAACTGGTCGGCGACGCTGCGGACGTACGGGTTGACGCCGAAGATTTCCTGGATGACCACCAGCGAGCCCCGGCGGATCCCGGCCGGCTCGGCGAGGTAGACGGGAAGGCTGGTGTCATCGGCGGCGCGAACCGCGATCATGGATCCCATGGAGGTCACATCCGATTTGGGCCAGGGGCTGGCGGCGGTCCCGCCGGAGCGGGCAGCGCGCTTTGTAGCCCGGCCGGGGCCGGGTTTCCAGAGGAGCGCGTCCGCATAGGACTCCGCCCGGACGCAGTGTGTTGGGCCGCAGGCATCGCACGGAGCGCCGCCCAGGCCATCTGCCTGCACAAATGACAGGCACTGTTCAAGCAATAGGCAGATGACAAGAGTTAGTGATCAATATTCATGCGAATAGTAAGCATCTGTGCGCGCTGTTTTCAGGCAACCGGTGCACCCTCCGTCGCCGGGTTGGCATGAAACTTGCTTTCTGCAGGGCGTGGTGCAGTCCGCGAAGCGGCCCCGGACACGGGTGGGTGCGCACCAGACTTGACGGAGAATTCCCATGGTTCGAAACCAGCGTTACGTGGTCTTCGCAGGCTTGTTGGCCGCGTCGACCGCACTGAGCGGCGCGGCGCAGGCCGACACGATCAAGGTCGGCGTCCTGCATTCGCTCTCGGGCACGATGGCCATTAGCGAGACCACGCTGAAGGACACGATGCTGATGCTCATCGAGGAGCAGAACAGCAAGGGCGGTCTGCTCGGCAAGATGCTGGAGCCGGTCGTGGTCGACCCCGCGTCGAACTGGCCCCTGTTCGCCGAGAAGGCCCGCGAGCTGATCGAGCAGCATGAGGTGGCCGTCATCTTCGGCAACTGGACGTCGGTCTCGCGCAAGTCCGTGCTGCCCGTGATCGAGGAACTCAACGGGCTACTGTTCTACCCCGTCCAGTACGAAGGGGAAGAGAGTTCGCGGAACGTGTTCTACACTGGTGCCGCCCCGAACCAGCAGGCCATTCCCGCGGTCGACTACCTCCTCAGCGAGGACGGTGGCGGCGCCGAGCGGATCGTGCTGCTGGGCACCGACTACGTGTACCCGCGCACGACCAACAAGATCCTCCGCGCCTACCTGAACGGCAAGGGGATTGCGGACGAGGACATCCTCGAGAATTACACCCCGTTCGGGCACGCCGACTGGCAGACGATCGTGGCGGACGTCAAGAAGTTCGCCTCCGAGGGCAAGCAGACGGCAGTGGTCTCGACCATCAACGGCGACGCCAACGTTCCCTTCTACAAGGAGCTGGCCAACCAGGGAATCATGGCCGAGGACATCCCGGTCGTCGCCTTCTCGGTCGGCGAGGAGGAGCTGGCCGGTCTCGACACCGAGCCGCTCGTTGGCCACCTCGCGGCGTGGAACTACTTCATGAGCGTCGAGACCGACGAGAACGAGGCCTTCATCGAAAAGTGGCACGGGTTCATCGGTGACGAGGACCGCGTGACGAACGACCCCATGGAAGCGCACTACATCGGCTTCAACATGTGGGTGCAGGCGGTGCAGCAGGCCGGCACGGTCGAGGTCGATGCCGTTCGGCAGGCCATGTATGGCCAGACCTTCAAGAACCTGACCGGCGGCATCGCCGTGATGAACACCAACCACCACCTGTCGAAGCCGGTGCTCATCGGCGAGATCCAGTCCGACGGCCAGTTCGAGACGGTCTGGGAAACCGAGGGCGTGGTCAAGGGTGACGCCTGGTCGGACTTCATTCCCGAGAGCGCGAAGCTGACCGCCGACTGGACCTTCCCGTGGGTCTGCGGCAACTGCGAGGCTCCGAAGTTCGAAGCTATCGTCGACATGTAGGCAGCGCACCCGGTCCGGGGCGGCGGGGACCCCCTGCCGCCCTGACCGGGACGGGCGCTATTGTTCCGCTCTCTCTGCCGGCCGCTGGCCGGCGTCCAACGCCCGGACACCCGCCGCCATGCCGACACGCGGTTTCGCCCTGCCGTCCCTGGCTGCCCTGCTGTCGTGCATGGCGTTTCTCGCCGCCGTCGCCGGCGGTGCGCCGGCGAGCCAGGCGGCGACCCTGGAAGAAGCGCTCCAGGGATTGGCGGCCAAGAGCTACAAGGAGCGTGCGGTCGGCGTCGAGGTGCTCGCGGCGACCGGGCACCCGAGGGCCATCCCGATCCTCGAGGCCATGGCGAAGGGCCAGCTGTTTGTCCGCAAGGCCGACGGCTCCATCGTCATCGGCGACAAGACCGGCAAGGTGTACGCGCTGACCGACGCCGTGGACGGCACGGCGGTCGGCGATGCAAAGAAGAAAGAACTCAAGAAGGTCAAGGTCAACAATCGCCTGCGAGGCGTGATCAGGACCGCGCTCGGAGGCCTGACTCTGCTCTCCAGCGATCCGCGCCAGCGGGAGCAGGCGGCGGCGGCGGTGTTTGCGGCTCGGGACGCGGGCGCGCTCGAGACGGTGGAGCAGGCGATCGCCCGGGAAGAGGACGCGGGCCTGCTCGATCAGCTGACGCTCGCCAAGGCGGCCATCGAGAGCAATCCGGAATTCCAGCGGGACATCCGGCTGGCGGCCGTGGCACGCCTCTCCGATTCGGCGCTCCCGGAAGTCCGGTCGCTGCTGGCGAGCCTCAGCCACGAAGACGAAGCGGACGCCGAGGTGCGGGCGGCGGCGGCGGCGGCGCTGGAGGCCGTCGAGCGCGACCTCGCCTTCTGGAACCTGCTGGGTGCCATCTTCCAGGGGCTCAGCCTGGGTTCGGTCCTGCTGCTGGCCGCGGTGGGGCTCGCCATCACCTTCGGGGTGATGGGCGTGATCAACATGGCCCATGGCGAGCTGGTGATGCTTGGCGCCTATACGACCTTCGTGGTCCAGGACATCTTCCGCGACCTCGCCCCGGGCAGTCTCGACTATTCCCTGGCGGTGGCCGTGCCGGCTGCCTTTCTGGTCGCGGGCGCCGCCGGCGTCGCGATCGAGCGCGGCGTCATCCGCTGGCTCTACGGACGGCCGTTCGAGACCCTGCTCGCCACTTGGGGTTTGAGCCTGATCCTGCAGCAGCTGGTCCGGACGGTATTCGGCCCCACCAACCGCGAGGTCTCGAGCCCCTCGTGGCTGAGCGGGGCATTCGAGACCGCGACGGGCCTGGTGCTGCCCTACAACCGGGTCGCCATCATCGTCTTCAGCCTGCTGGTGGTCGGGGCCATCGCGCTGGTCCTGCGCCGGACCGCACTGGGGCTGTACATGCGGGCGGTGACCCAGAACCGGTCGATGGCGTCGTCCATGGGCATCCGGACCGGCTGGGTGGATGCGGCCACCTTCGGGCTGGGCGCGGGCATCGCCGGGGTGGCCGGCGTCGCGCTCAGCCAGATCGACAACGTGAGCCCCAATCTCGGACAGGCCTACATCGTGGACAGTTTCATGGTGGTGGTCTTCGGCGGGGTCGGCAACCTCTGGGGGACTCTGGTCGGCGCCATGAGCCTCGGGGTCATCAACAAGTTCCTGGAGCCGTTTGCCGGTGCGGTGCTCGCCAAGATCCTGGTGTTGGTGGCCATCATCCTGTTCATCCAGAAGCGACCGCGCGGCCTGTTCGCCCTCAAGGGCCGGGCCGTGGAGAGCTGAGCCATGCCGGTCAGGTCGGTGCTCGTGGACCTTTTCGCCGGCAACCGGGGCGGCCAGATCCTGCTGGCCGTGCTGCTCGGGGCTGCCGTGGTGGTGCCGGTCTCCAACCTGCTGCTGCCTGCGGATTCCGCCCTGCACGTGCCGACGTATGTCGTCAGCCTGATGGGCAAGTACCTGACGTTCGCGCTGCTGGCCCTGAGCGTCGACCTGATCTGGGGCTACGCCGGCGTGCTCAGTCTCGGCCACGGCGCGTTCTTCGCGCTCGGCGGGTACGCCATGGGCATGTACATGATGCGCCAGATCGGGGAGCGGGGGGTCTACGGACACCCGGTCTTGCCGGATTTCATGGTGTTCCTCGACTGGAAGGAACTGCCGTGGTACTGGCACGGCTTCGACTGGTTCCCGTTCGCGATGGTGATGGCCCTGCTGGTACCGGGGGCGCTGGCGCTGGTCTTCGGCTGGTTCGCGTTCCGCTCGCGGGTGACCGGCGTCTACCTCTCGATCATCACCCAGGCCATGACGTTCGCGCTGATGCTCGCGTTCTTCCGCAACGACATGGGTTTCGGCGGCAACAACGGGCTCACCGACTTCAAGGACCTGCTGGGCTTCAGCCTGCAGGCCGACGGCACGCGCGTCGCGCTCTTCTGCGCCAGCGCCGTGGCGGTCGCGGCCGCGTACCTGCTGTGCCGCTTCGTGGTCCGCAGCCGGGCCGGCAGGGTGCTGGTCGCCGTGCGCGACGCCGAAGCCCGCGTCCGGTTCCTCGGCTACCGGGTCGAGCACTACAAGCTCTTCGTCTTCGTGCTCTCGGCCATGCTGGCCGGGCTGGCAGGGGCGCTCTACGTTCCGCAGGTCGGCATCATCAACCCGTCCGAGTTCGCCCCGGCGGCGTCGATCGAGATCGTGGTCTGGGTCGCGGTCGGCGGCCGGGGCTCCCTGTACGGCGCCGTGCTCGGCGCGATCCTCGTCAACTACGCGAAGACGGTCTTCACCGGCGTCCTGCCCGACATGTGGCTGTTCGTCCTGGGGGCGCTGTTCATCGCCGTGACCCTGTTCCTGCCGAAGGGAATCGTCGGGACGGTGCCGGTCTTCGGCCGGGCGGGGGCGCGGCGCTGGCCGCGCCGGCGGCGGCCTCCCGAGCCGGCCCCGTGAGCGCGGTACCCGTCCAGGCCCGGCCGGAGCTGCACGACACCATCCTGTACCTGGACGGGGTGTCGGTGTCCTTTGACGGTTTCAAGGCGCTGAACGATCTCAGCTTCTACGTGGAGGTGGGCGAGCTCCGGGCCGTCATCGGCCCGAACGGAGCGGGCAAGACGACCATGATGGACGTGGTCACGGGCAAGACCCGTCCGGACCGCGGCCGCGTGGAGTTCAACGGCGGCACCGACCTCACGCAGCTGGACGAGGCGGCGATCGCCAACCTCGGAATCGGCCGGAAATTCCAGAAGCCCACCGTGTTCGAGGAACACACCGTCTTCGACAACCTCGAGCTCGCCCTCGCGGGCAACCGCGGCGTGTTCGGCAGCCTCTTCGCCCGCCTCCGGGCCGGCTCACGCGAGCGGATCGAGCAGGTGCTCGAGACCACTGCCCTGGTGCCCCACCAGAAACGCCGCGCGGGCGACCTGTCCCACGGCCAGAAGCAATGGCTCGAGATCGGCATGCTGCTCATGCAGGACCCTGAGCTGCTGCTCGTCGACGAGCCGGCGGCCGGCATGACCGACGAGGAGACCGAGCAGACGGCGGCGCTGCTGACCCGCATCGCGGGCACGCGTTCGGTGGTCGTGGTGGAGCACGACATGGCGTTCGTGCGGGGACTGGACTGTCGGGTCACCGTGCTGCACGAGGGCGCGGTCCTGGCCGAGGGGGCCCTCGATGCCGTGCAGAACGATGCGCGGGTGGTCGAGGTCTACCTGGGGCGCTAGCCATGCTGCAGGTCGAATCCATCGATCTCCACTACGGGGCGAGCCAGGCGCTGCGCCGGGTCAGCCTGAGTGCGGCGCCGGGCCGGGTCACCTGCGTGATGGGGCGGAACGGCGTGGGCAAGACCACGCTGCTCCGGGCCATCGTCGGCCAGCAGATGGTGAGCGCCGGACGCATCGTGTGGGAGGACGCCGACATCACGTCGCTGGCCGCGCATCAGCGCGCGGCGCGCGGGATCGCCTACGTGCCCCAGGGGCGGGAGATCTTCCCGCTGCTGAGCGTCCGCGAGAACCTCTACACCGGTTACGCCTCGCTGCCCCGGCCGACCCGCACGCTCCCGGACGAGATCTTCCATCTCTTTCCCGTCCTGCGGGACATGCTCGGCCGCCGCGGCGGCGACCTGTCCGGCGGCCAGCAGCAGCAGCTGGCGATTGCCCGCGCGCTGGTGATGCGGCCCCGGCTGCTCGTGCTCGACGAGCCGACGGAAGGCATCCAGCCATCGATCATCAAGGACATCGAGCGGGTGATCCGGACGCTGGCGGCGCGCGGCGACATGGCCATCCTCTTGGTCGAGCAGTACTTCGAGTTTGCGCGCGACCTGGCCGACGACTTCATCGTGATGGAGCGCGGGGAAGTGGTGCTGTCGGGCACGTCCGAAGACATGGTGGAGGACGATGTCCGCCGTCGCCTCACCGTCTGACACGCCGCGGCCCGGCCGGGGTGTCCACGGCGTGGCCGAGGTCGGCTTCGCCGGTGCCGGCCCGGCGCCCCTGCGCCACCTGTACCAGCGGGACCCGATGCGCGTCCTGTTCCCGGCCCAGCCCGCCGCCGAACCGCCGCTGGCGGCGCTCGTGACCACGTCGGGCGGCCTCGTCGGCGGCGACCGGATCGACGTCGCGGTGTCCGTCGACGACGGGGCGGCGGCGGTCGTGGCCGCGCAGGCGGCGGAGAAGGTGTACCGCTCGCGCGGCGCGGACTGCCGGATCGACATCCGCCTGCAGGCCGCCGCGGGGACGTGGCTCGAATGGCTGCCCCAGGAGACCATCCTGTTCGACCGGGCGCGGCTGCGACGGCGGGTTTGCATCGGCCTGGCAACCGGGGCCCGCGTCCTGGCCGGTGAGTTCCTGGTGCTGGGACGGATCGCGTCGGGCGAGCGGATGACACGGGGCCTGGTCCGGGAGGCCTGGGAGGTTCGCCGGAACGGCGACCTCGCCTGGGCGGACGCGCTCCATGTCGAGGACGATCTGCCGGCCGTCCTCGACCACCCGGCCGGCTTCGGCGGGGCCCGGGCCGTCGCCTGCGCCGTCTACGCTGCCGACGACGCCGGCGCCCGGCAGCCGCTGGCCCGGCAGTTGCTGGCCGACCTGCCGGCGGGCGTGCGGGCCGGGGCCACGGTCGTGAACGGCGTGCTGGTCGTACGCTGGCTCGCGGACCGCGGCGACGCCGTCCGTACCGCATTCGCGGCCTTCTGGGCCGGGTTCCGCGCCGAGGTTGCGGGCCTCGCCGCGACCCTGCCCCGGCTCTGGCACGTCTGATCCAGGAGAACCTGCATGAACCTTTCACCGCGGGAGAAGGACAAGCTGCTCGTCGCGATGGCGGCCCTTGTGGCGCGCCGCCGGTTCGAGCGCGGCGTCCGGCTGAACTATCCCGAGGCGGTCGCCCTGATCACCGACTACATCGTCGAGGGGGCGCGGGACGGGGCGTCGGTCGCCGATCTGATGCGCGACGGCACGAGCGTCCTGCGCCGCGATCAGGTCATGGAGGGGGTGGCCGACATGATCCCCGAGATCCAGGTCGAGGCCACGTTCCCCGACGGCACGAAGTTGGTCACGGTGCACCAGCCCATCCGCTGAACCAGGGAGATTGCCGATGATTCCCGGCGAGATCATTGCGGCGGCCGGAACGCTGCTCCTTAACGCGGAGGCCGAGGCCATCACGATCACGGTGGCCAACACCGGCGACCGGCCCATCCAGGTCGGCTCGCACTACCACTTCTACGAGGTCAACACCGCCCTCGAATTCGACCGCGCGGCCGCCCGGGGCCGTCGCCTCGACATTCCCGCCGGGACCGCGATGCGCTTCGAGCCGGGCCAGCAGCGCGAGGCCAGACTGATTCCCTACGCCGGTGCCCGGGTGGTCCGGGGGTTCAATGCCCGGGTCCAGGGCCCGCTGGAGGACTGAGCCTTGCCATTTTCCATCGAGCGGGCGGCGTACGCCGCCATGTACGGACCGACCGTCGGCGACCAGGTGCGCCTGGCGGACACCGAACTGTTTATCGAGGTCGAGGCCGACCGGACCGTGTACGGGGAGGAGGTCAAGTTCGGCGGCGGCAAGGTCATCCGCGACGGCATGGGCCAGGGATCGGCTGCCCGCGCGGACGGCGCGGTGGACACCGTGATCACGAATGCCCTCATCGTCGATCACTGGGGTGTCGTCAAGGCGGACGTGGGTCTCCGCGACGGACGGATCGCGGCGATCGGCAAGGCCGGCAATCCGGACACGCAGCCGGGCGTGGACATCGTCATCGGCCCGGGCACCGAGGCGATCGCCGGCGAGGGCCGCATCCTGACCGCCGGCGGGATTGACGCCCACATTCACTGGATCTGTCCGCAGCAGGTGGACGATGCGCTCTACTCGGGCATCACCACGATGCTGGGCGGCGGCACCGGCCCCGCCGAAGGGACCAATGCGACGACGTGCACGCCGGGGCCGTGGCATCTCGCGCGCATGCTGGAGGCCGCGGAGGCGCTGCCCGTCAATCTCGGCTTCTACGGGAAGGGCAACGCCTCCGAACCGGCCGCACTGGTCGAACAGGTGCACGCCGGGGCCTGCGGCCTCAAGCTGCACGAGGACTGGGGCACCACGCCTGCGGCCATCGACACGTGCCTGTCCGTGGCCGACGAGTGGGATGTCGGGGTGGCGATCCACACCGACACCCTGAACGAGTCGGGCTACCTCGAGACCACGACGGCCGCGTTCCGCGATCGCACGATCCATGCGTTCCACACGGAAGGGGCGGGCGGCGGCCATGCGCCGGACATCATCAGGCTCTGCGGCGAGCGGAACGTGCTGCCCTCGAGCACCAATCCCACCCGTCCGTTTACCGTGAACACGGTCGACGAGCACCTCGACATGCTGATGGTGTGCCATCACCTGGACCCGAACATCCCGGAGGACGTGGCGTTCGCCGAGAGCCGCATCCGGCGCGAGACCATCGCCGCCGAGGACATCCTGCACGATCTCGGGGCGTTCTCGATGATCGCGTCCGACAGCCAGGCCATGGGGCGCGTCGGGGAGGTCATCGTCCGGACCTGGCAGACCGCCGACAAAATGAAGCGGCAGCGCGGCCGGCTCCCGGAGGAGCGCGGCGACAACGACAACTTCCGGGTCCGGCGATACATCGCGAAGTACACGATCAACCCGGCCCGGACGCACGGCATCGACGGCGAGGTCGGCTCCGTCGAGGTGGGCAAGCTGGCCGACCTCGTGCTGTGGCAGCCGATGTTCTTCGGCGTCAAGCCCGATCTCGTGCTCAAGGGCGGTGCGATCGCCGCGGCGGCGATGGGCGATCCGAACGCGTCGATCCCCACGCCGCAGCCGGTGCATTACCGGCCCATGTTCGCCGCGCTGGAGCGGGCCCGGGCCGCGACGTCCGTGACCTTCGTTTCGCAGGCGGGGCTGGAGGGCGGACTGGGTGAGCTCGCGCTCGCCAAGCGGCTGGTGGCCGTGTCCGGAACCCGCGCGCTGACGAAGCAGGACATGGTGCTGAACGACCTCTGTCCGCGGATCGAAGTCGACCCGGAAACGTACGAGGTCCGCGCCGACGGAGCGCTGCTGACCTGCGACCCGGCGACCCGGCTGCCGATGGCCCAGCGCTACTTCCTCTTCTGAGCCGGTTGGTGGCGATGCGGCACGCGATCTCGGTGTTGCGCCGCGGCGCATGGACGCCGCCGGCGGCCGGGCCGACGGTGACCCTCGGGCACGACGACCGGCAGCGTCGCCGGGCGCGGTTGCGCGGCGATGACGGCGAGCCGTTGCTCCTCGACCTGGAAGCGCCGTCCCGTCTGGAGGACGGGGACGGACTGGCACTGGCGGACGGCGGGACCGTGCGGGTCCGGGCCGCCGCTGAACCGGTGGTCGATATCCGCTGCTCGTCGCCCGCCCACGCGGCGCGGATCGCCTGGCACATCGGCAACCGTCATGCGCCGCTGCAGGTCCTCGCCGACGGCGGCCTCCGGATCCAGGAGGACCACGTGCTGGCGGCCATGGCGGAAGGGCTGGGCGCGACCACCGAGCGGCGGCGAGCTCCGTTCTCGCCGGAGCCGGGCGCGTACGCGCACACCGCTCCGCCGGCGCAAGCAGGCCACGACTAGGCCGCCGCCGTGGAAGCCGACCGCCGCATCGTCCGCCTGATGACCTGGCTCGGTCCGTCTTTCCCGGTCGGTGCCTATGCGTACTCGCACGGCATCGAGTACGCCGTCGAGGCCGGCCTGGTCGGCGACCGGTTTACGCTGGCCACTTGGGTGCGCGGGATCCTCGGCTTCGGCTCCGCCCGGATCGATGCGGACCTGTACCGCGAGGCCTGGCAGGCCGCGCACGCCGGCGATGCCGACCGTCTGGCGGCGATCGCCGACCTGGGCCGCGCCCTTCGCGGCACCTGCGAACTCGCTGCCGAGAGCACCGCGCAGGGCGCGGCTTTCCGGGACACAGTCGTGGCGGCATGGGACGGGGTGAGCCGGGCGGACGGGCGACCGGCGCCGGTGTATCCGGTCAGCGTCGCCGCCGCCGTCGCGCGCGAGGGAATCCCGCTGCGGGCCGGGCTGGCCGCCTACCTGCACGCGCTGGCCGCGAACCTGGTGTCGGCCGGGATCCGGCTGGTGCCGCTCGGCCAGGTCGCCGGCCAGCGCGTGCTGGCCGGCCTCGAAGACGATGTGCTCGCGGCCACCGGCACCGCTCTCGCCCGGTCGCTCGACGACATCGGTTCGGCGGCGCTCGTCGTCGACTGGACATCCATGCAGCACGAAACCCAGTACACGAGGTTGTTCCGATCATGACCACACCGTTCCGCGTCGGTATCGGCGGGCCCGTCGGCTCCGGCAAGACGGCCCTGTTGGATGGCCTGTGCAAGGCGATGCGCGACACCTACGACGTCGCGGCCATCACCAACGACATCTACACCCGGGAGGATGCAGAGTTCCTGACCCGCTCCGGTGCGCTCAGCCCGGAGCGGATCCAGGGCGTCGAGACAGGGGGCTGCCCCCACACCGCGATTCGCGAGGACGCATCGATGAACCTGGCCGCGATCGCGGAGATGGAAGCCGTATTCCCGGATCTTGACGTGGTGTTCGTGGAATCTGGTGGCGACAACCTGGCCGCGACCTTCTCGCCCGAACTCGCCGATCTCACGCTCTACGTGATCGATGTCTCGGCGGGCGACAAGATCCCGCGGAAGGGCGGGCCCGGCATCACCCGTTCCGACCTGCTGATCATCAACAAGACGGACCTCGCGCCGCTGGTCGGTGCGGACCTCGACGTGATGGGCCGGGACGCCAAACGGATGCGCGGATCACGGCCCTTCCTGTTCGCGCAGGTCAAGCACGGTGACGGCGTGCGGGCGGTGGCGGACTTCATCGTGGACGCAGGGGGGCTGGCGCCGGGCCGGTAGGCAGCGTTACCAGGGCAGCGTTTTGCCCTGCCAGTCGAGATAGACGCCGTTCCGCGAGGGATCGGCATCGGCGATGACCTGCGCGATTCCGCGGGCCGACGTTCCGGTGTCGATGGTTGCGGACGGACCGCCCATGTCGGTGCGCACCCAGCCCGGGTGAACCGCCAGCACCGTGACGCCGTTCGGGCCGAGTTCCGCCGCCAGCGTGCGGGTGATGCTGTTGAGGGCCGCCTTGCTCGCCCGATAGATCGCCATGCCGCCCGAGGTGTTCTCCGCGTTCGATCCCATGATGGAGGACACGTTGACCACCAGGGCCCCGGGCGCCAGCCGGCCGGCAAGCAGGCGGGTCAGCAGCAGGGGCGCGACCGCGTTCACGCGGAACACCTCGTCGGCCATCCGGAAATCCGCCTCCGACAGGTTCTCCCGAAGCTTGCCGCCGGCGATGCCGGCGTTGTTGACGAGGACGTCGATGGTGCCGTCGAAGCTCGTCGCGAACGAGTGAAGGGCGACGGGACTGGCGACATCGAGCCCCCGGACGGTGACACGATCGACTGCGGCCAGCCCGGTGACCGCGACCGGTTTGCGGCAGAGGGCGAGTACGTCGTGCCCGCGCCCGGCGAGTTCGATGGCGAGCGCGCGCCCGATGCCGCGACTGGCGCCGGTAATCACAGTTCGGGGCATGGGTGAACCTCCAGCACGGGATGGCGGCCGCTCCGGGTCCGGCCGGATGGGGGCCGCCGCCTGCAGATGCGTTGCAGAGCGGGCTGACAAAGAATAGCGTTGACCCATGCCGCCGACACCGCCAGAGCCATCGGACCAGTCTCACCTTGCCGGCCAGCTGTTGGTGGCCATGCCGTCGCTGACGGACCTGTTCTTCGAGCGTGCGGTCGTCTACCTCTGTTCACATGCGGCCGAAGGCGCGGTCGGGCTCGTCGTCAACCGTCCGGCGGATTCGCCGCGGTTCGACAAGGTCCTGGACGATCTGAACATCGAGGGCACGGAAGCCGCCGAGCAGGTGCAGATCCACATGGGCGGCCCGGTCGAGTTGAACCGCGGCTACGTGCTGCATACCGACGATCTGGAATACGAGAATTCGCAGCGGGTCGGGGAATCGATTCTGCTGACGTCGAGCGTCGACGTGCTCCGGGAGATTGCCAACGGCCAGGGGCCGCGGCGGGCGCTGGTCCTGTTCGGCTATGCCGGCTGGGGCCCCGGCCAGTTGGATCAGGAGATCCTGCAGAACTCCTGGCTCAACGTGGCGGCGGACGAGGAACTGGTGTTCTCGCCGGACCACTCGGCGAAGTGGCAGCGGGCGATCGGCGGGATCGGCGACACGGCGTCGGGCCAGCCGGTCGATCCGTACCGGATTTCGCCTACGGCCGGGAACGCCTGAGCGCTCCGCCTGCTGCGGCAGGTGTGACTCCGAACCACCGCTGGGCGTTTCCATCCCGCTTCCTGGCCACTCAGACGGTCAGGCGAAGCAATCCGATTTGCAACCGGCAGTTAGCCCGAGCGGCGCTTGAGCGACAGCGTCCGCCACGCACCTCCGGAAACGGCTCCCGAATTTCCGCGCGGCTTTCGGGCGGGAGCACAGGAAGCGCACGGTAACAATTCAACGCGCGAAGCTTGCTTCATCAGTGGCGTCATTCGCTCGGCCTGCGCCGTCGGAGGGTATGGACGCCACACCTGCAGTTGCGCGAGCATGAGTTTGTCCGCCAGCATCCTTTACGGAAAACGTAAGATAAGTTACGGTCGGCGCGCATGATACGGAGCTTCAAGGATCGGGAGACGCGCCGCTTCTTCGAGGGGCGACGCGTCGCGGCGTTTCAAGGCTTCACCGATCAGGCGGTGCGCCGATTGCTCCTGCTGGACAACGCGGAGACGCTCGGAGACCTTGCCGCATTGCCGAGCAACCGGTTGGAAGCGTTGCGGGGTGACCGCGCCGGGCAGCACAGCATCCGGATCAACGTGCAATGGCGCGTCTGTTTCCGGTGGACGGACGACGGGCCATGCGACGTGGAGATCGTGGATTATCACTGAGGGAGTCTGACATGAATGCAAGAAACGGCATGAAGCCGGTGCATCCCGGCGAAATCCTGCGCGGCGAACTCGACGAGATCGGGCTGTCGGCCAATGCGCTGTCGAAGGCGCTGGGCGTACCGGTGAACCGGGTGACGATGATTCTGAACGGCCAGCGTGGGGTGAGCGCGGACACCGCGCTGCGGCTCGCACGGTATTTCGGGACGACGCCGCAACTCTGGTTGAACCTGCAAAAGACCTGGGAGCTTCGTCGGGCGGAGATCGCGGCGGGCCGCGAGATCGCAAAGCGCGTGACGCCCCGACAGTCGACGGCAACAGGCGCGGCGACCGATGCCCGTCCCTGATTTCCAGTCGCTGATGCTCCCTGCCCTCAAGGCGTTTGCCGGTGACGGGGAGCCGCCGCTTTCCGAAGTCCGCGAACGGATCGCCGCCGCCGCAGGACTCTCGGCGGAAGATGTCCGGGAAAGGCTCCCGTCCGTCCGTCCGTCAGTCTTTGTGAACCGTGTGAGCTGGGCCGTGATCTACATGGAGCGTGCCGGGTTGCTGGAACGGGTCCGGCGCGGTGTCTATCGGCTCATGGAAGAGGGCGAACGCCTGTTGTCCCGCGCGCCCCCGCACATCGACATGAACCTGCTTGGCGAGTACCCCGATTTCGCCGAATGGAAGCAGCAGGCGAACGCATCGCTCCCTGGCAGGGCTGCGACACCCAAACCGAACGAGGAAATCTCCGACACGCCGGAGGAGGCACTGGACCGCGCTGCGCAACAGTTGAGCAGTGCCCTGGAGGCCGATGTGCTGCACCGGGTCCGCGATGCGGCACCGGCGTTTCTCGAACGGGTGGTCGTCGATTTGTTGATCGCGATGGGCTACGGCGGTGGCGATGCTGCGATGGGCCGTGTGAAGGGACGTTCCGGCGATGGCGGAATCGACGGCACGATCCGGGAGGATGCGCTCGGCTTGGACGAGGTGTACGTGCAGGCGAAGAAGTATGCGGCAGGCAATGCCGGGGGCGAAGGCGACCTGCGCAACTTCGCAGGCGCGATCGACGCTGCGGGCACGACCAAGGGCGTGTTCGTCACCACCTCCGGCTTTACGCGCGCTGCAAAAGACTACGTGGAGCGGAGTCCCAAGCGGATCGTCCGGATCGATGGCGAAGAACTGGCACGGCTCATGGTCCTGCACGGAATCGGCGTGCGAACGCGCCTTCCACGTTGCGAGGTCAAGCGGATTGACGAAGACTACTTCGATCAGGAGATGCCGTAGACCGTGCGCCTGCCGTGGTTCGAGACCAGTAGGCCGTGACGGTCTGAAGCAGGGTCCCTTGATACGCCGAACTCCTGACCGAACCGGCCGCGCAGGCGGTCCCCGGCCCCGCCGGTGAAGGCGCCCGCTGCCGTGCGCCGGCCACGCCTTACGTGGCCCGGGCCCGCCCTGTTCAGTGCCGGATTCCGCCCGTTCTTCCTGTTCGGTTCGCTGTATGCGGCGCTCATGATGGGCCTGTGGCTCTTCATGCACCGGGGTTTGCTGAGCGTCCCGATAGCCTTTCCCCCGGTCGCCTGGCACGCCCACGAACTCCTGTTCGGCTACGTCGCGGCGCCCGTCACCGGGTTTCTGCTCACGGCCGTCTCCGGCTGGACGCGTCGCCCGCCCGTGGCGGGATGGCTCCTCTTCGCTCTTTTCGGGTTGTGGGTGGCGGGACGCCTCGCCGTCAATTTTTCATTCATCCCCGGCTACCCGCCCGCAATGGGGCTCTCCATCGCGTTCCCCGTGGCCGTGGTGGCTGTCGTGGGGCGGGAGATCATCGCCGGGCGGAACTGGCGAAACCTCAAGGTCGTGGGCCTGCTCGCCCTGTTCGCCGTATCGGAAGCGATCTATGCCTGGGAAGTCTGGCGCGGCGGCGATCCAGCAATCGGCGGCCGGATGGCCATCGCATCGGTCCTCCTGCTGCTGACCCTCGTCGCGGGACGGATCGTCCCGAGCTTCACGGCGAACTGGCTGAAGGCGAAGGGCGAGGCGGTCTTGCCGGCACCGTTCTCATCCTACGATTCCATCGCAATCGGGATCGGCTTGCTGGGGCTCGTGCTGTGGCTCGGCGACGGCCGGATGGTCCCCGCCGGCGTTGCCGGAGCGGTCCTGCTGGTGGCGGCCGCCCTGCATCTGGGCCGGCAGCTGCGGTGGCGACCGCATCGGACGATGGCCGAGCCGCTGGTGGCGGTCCTTCACGGAGCGTACCTGTTCGTGTCCGTCGGCTTCGCGTTGGCAGGCTGGGCAGAGCTCACGGGTTTAGAAAACGCACATCGTGCCGCGGTTCATGCCTGGACGGTTGGCGCCTTCGGCACCATGACCCTGGCGGTCATGACGCGGGCGAGTCTCGGTCACACCGGACGACCGCTCCGCGCGTCGCGCTTTACGGTGATCATCTACCTTTCGGTCTTGCTGGCGGCCACGGCGCGGATCGGCGCTTCCCTGGTTCCCGCCTGGGGCCCGGAGCTGTCATTGCTGGCGGGTGCGGCATGGATCGCCGCCTTCCTCGGCTACGTCTGCGAATACGGGCCGATGCTCCTGACGCCACGCCGAACAGCGTCGTGATCGGCGCCAGCCAGCCAAAACCGCTTTCGAGCCGGAGAACGGACGGACCATCAGGATTCCTCGCCATTCCGCTCGCCTTTCCCCGATTCTCCGCTTGCCGCCTGTAGACTTGCCGACCTTGCCGTCTCAGCGACACCCGTCAGGAAATCAAGCTCATGCAGGCGAAGAACGACGATTGGCTCGGCCTGATCCAGGAGCAGGCACTGGAGCCCGAGCTCCCGATCTGCGATCCCCATCATCACTTCTGGGACCGCCGCGATGCGATGGTGCAGCCCCGCTATCTGCTGGACGAGCTCCTGGCGGACCTGAGCGGCGGCCACAGGGTGGTCAGCACTGTCTACGTCGAGTGCGGCGCCATGTATCGGCGCGGCGGGGAGCCACGGACGCGGGTCGTGGGGGAGACGGAATTCGTGAACGGCCTGGCGGCCATGGCGGACTCGGGGCTCTACGGCGAGACCCGGGTCGCTGCCGCCATCGTGGGGACCGCCGCCCTCGACGAAGGCGACAAGGTCGCGGCCACGCTGGACGCCCAGCTCGAAGCCAGCCCGGCCCGCTTCCGGGGTATCCGCCACGTGGTCGCATGGGACGGGAGTCCGGAACTCCCGGTCGCGCGGGCAGCACCGCCCCCCGGCCTGATGACGAGCGACAGCTTTCGTGCCGGCTTCCGCCACCTGGCGCCACGGGGCCTCACGTTCGATCTGTGGTGTTATCACCCGCAGCTGTCCGAGGCCGTGGCCTTGGCGCGGGCCTTTCCGGACCAGACGGTGATCCTCGATCACTTTGGCGGGCCGCTCGGCGTGGGGCCGTACGCGGACCGGGCGGACGAGGTCTTCGATGCCTGGCGCGGGCGAATCGCGGAACTCGCGCAGTGTCCGAACGTCGTGGCCAAGCTTGGCGGGATCAACATGGAGGTGAACGGCTTCGGGTGGCACGTTCGACGCCGCCCGCCCGACAGTCGGGAGCTGATGGAGGCGACGCGTCGCTACTACGAAACGACGATCGAGTTCTTCGGCGTGGAACGCTGCATGTTCGAATCGAACTTTCCGGTCGACAAGGTCAGTTGCGGTTACACGGTGTTGTGGAACTCCTTCAAGCGGCTGGTGGCTCACTACTCCGAGGACGAGAAGCGGGCGCTGTTCCATGACACCGCAGCCAGAACCTACCGGATCCAGGGTCCCGACACGTCGTCAGACTGACGGCCGCCGCCGCGGAGCACGTACTAGCCCGGCTTGCGGGCCTTGTGGAAGTACATCGGCGTAAATATTCCCAGCCGCCCTGCGGCCACCAGGTTGTCCGCCGCCACGTTGAGAAGTTCCTGTACCTTGAGCGATCCCTCGGGTACGGCGCGCGCACCCTCCAGGACGCGCAGCGCCGCCGTGGTGATTTTCCGACCCAGAGCTGTCCTCGGCAAGCTCCTGAGCTTCAGGGCACCGCCTTCCAGCGGTCGATACCACGGCCGATCCACGTCGTCGCCCAAGGCGTGGTCACGCACCTCGATCACCTCGAAACCGGCCGCCTGCAGACCGTCAGTGACGTCCGTGAAGGAAGCGATTTCGGGCAACGCGTTGCCGTGTTCGATCCGCTGCTTGAGCTCCCGGTGTTCCGGGTTGTCGCCGTCGTACAAAGGGGTCATGCACCACTCGAAGCCGGCAAAGACCGCGCCCGGCCGCAGGACCCGAAACACCTCGGCGTAGGCCGCCACCTTGTTCGGTGCATGTGGAAAGGCCTCGATATGGTAGGCCGCGTCGAAGGTCTGGGCCTCCGCCGGGATGGCCATGAAATCGCCATGCAGGACGCTGCAGAGGTGGTCCATGCCGGCCTTCCGGTTGTACTCGGAGCATTTTCCGACCTGATATTCGCTGATGTTGAGGCCTGTGATCGAGGCGCCGAACCTGCTCGCGATGGCGCGTTGGGGCCCGCCGACACCGCAGCCGATATCCAGCACCGTCATGCCCGGCCGCAAGCCAAGGGCCTCGCCCAGAAAATGCTGGTGGGCGGCGAGGGATTCCTCAAACGACGCACCGCCCTTCCCCGGCGCGAAGTGGAATGACTGACCCCATCCGTACTCGTAGAAGTCCGTAATCAGGTCGTAGAAGCCCTCCACCATCCGGGCGTAATCTTCCCTGCCCCGCTCCTGGCTGCGGCGGTACCTGGACAGCGTGTCGGCCGTGTCCTCGGGCCGGATCGCCCGGGAAATGGGATTGTGGAAGTCAGCTGCCATGTTCAGAGCCTTCGGACAAGTTCGCAACCGGGCCGTCGGGGTAAAACCGCCGGTACCACCTGTGCATCATGCCCCTGGGTCCGGCATCTGCGGGCCGTGAGCGAAGCGGCCGGTAGATTTTTCGTTTCCAGATCGCCACGTCCTGCCGCCACTGCGAAATCCAGTTGCCGACCACATAGGAGACCAGTATTCGCGGTACGCGCCGGGCGGCAAACCAGCGAAAGGTCACGCGTTGCTTGAGCGCTGCCACGGGCGTGTGGGTCTGGAACATGATGACGTTCCCGACCCGGGGGACGGAGAAGTCGAATTTCACGATGCTGCCGGGGCCCAGAAAGGTGATCAGCGCCCGGGATCTCGTCCTTTCGTAGACCCGCCCTCCGATCTCCAGCGTCGCCTCGTCCCCGAAATAGGAGACGTGCTCCTGCGTGTCGTCGAGGGACCACGATGGCTCGTGGCGAATCCTGATCCAGGGCAGCCTGATGCTGGTCCAGGGAATGCGCATCACGCCGTGAAGCTCCGGAAAATGCTGGAAGTCCACGCTGTTCTCGGCAAATTCAATGATGTGCATGTCCACCTCGCCCGCGTCGTACTGGCCGCGCAGGACAAGCTGTCGGCTGTCGATCGTCGCCAGCGGCGGAAGCCGGTAGGGTGCCCGCGCGCCAGGGCGCGCCGAGCGGTACATCATGATCATCCCGTAGTAGTCGATCGCTTCCCAATGCCGGTGGGCGGGCGGTTGGGCGGCAGCGCGGGGGTGGGAGAGAATCCGGCCGTGTCCGTCCAGTTGCCAGCCGTGGAAGGGGCACTGCAACCGGTCCCCCTTGACCACGCCATCGGCCAGGTTGGCCCCCTGATGGGGGCAGAACGCGTCGACCGCCGCAACCGTGCCGTCCGTCGTGCTGCGAAACAGGGCGATCTGCTCGCCCACGCACTGGACGTGACGCACCTCGCCGGGCCTGATGTCCTTGGACGCAGCCAACCGGTACCAGCCGTCGGGATAGGGCGGCGGGTAAGTTCGTTCCCTGTGGCGGATCGCGCGGTCGGACATGGGGCAGTGGCCTTTCCCGGCAATCGCCTGCGACGGCGGGAAGGTCCCCGAACGAACGTTGCAGGCTGTCAATCGGTCAAGAAGGTTAGCGTCGGCCTGCTCCGCGAGGCAGCGGCACGTGGTCCGGGCGCCTGGTCTTCCGCAAGATGCGACGGTGGCCGGATGCCGACCGGGCTCTGATCAGACGTGTCGAAGGTGGCCGTGACCGGCCCGGAACGACCGGGCGGCACCTTCACCCGGGTCAGGCCGGCTCGTTGGGTCGCCCGAACGCGGCTTCCATTTCCTGGCGGATGCGGACCGCGTCGTCCGTGTCCTGGAGGGTGGCGTCGGACCAGCGCAGGAGTTCGCCTTCGGCAATGTCCCGGGTCAGCGGGACGCCGCTCGCCAGGCCGATCGGCAGTCCACCAAGCTCCAGTGAGTCGGTTGCGGGCGCCTGCCTGCCCCAGACCATGTAGCCGCCCTCGCCGTCGAGCACCTCGCCTTTCTGGAGCGGGCGCTTCGCGCATGCGATGACGTCGGAGCGGAACCCGGTCGGCGATCCGGTCGGCTCTCCGCGCAGGGCGGCGGAGGCGACCGAGATTCCCAGCTCAAGGCCGATCATGTGGGTCGGACGGTACAGGGCGGCGTAGCGGAACGTGCTGTCGGGGAGCATCAGGTACTCCTCGAAGCAGTTCCGCACGTAGTCGCTCTCCCCTTCGATGACCACGTAGGTGCCCAACATCAGGTCGTCGCTGACCGGCGACATGTCCCGGTGCAGCGAGGACACGACTTCGGTGGTTCCGACGTGCTCCGTGCTGCCGCCCGCGCTCGCGGGCTTCAGCACCTCGGCAAGGTCGTAGCGGGAGCAGGGCGGGAAGGTGAGCCCACCGGTCTGCGGCGTGAGACCGGTGGCGTTGCACACGGCGGTCATCTCGATCCCGGACTTGGTCCCGTCGATGAAGGAATTGAACATCTTGGGATTCATGCCGCCGCGTTCAGCCTTCTCGCGGCCCACGTGGAAGATGTCCCACACGGTATCGGGCGTCGAGCGATGGAAGTCCGGGTGGTAGCGTGTTCCCTTCCCGGCGCAGACGACACGGAACCCGCAGGCCCGCGCCCAGTCGACGTGTTCGGCGATGAGGGCCGGCTGGTCGCCCCAGGCCAGGCTGTACACGACGCCGGCCTCTTCGGCCCGCCGCGCGAGCAGGGGTCCTGCCAGGACGTCGGCCTCGACGTTGACCATGACCACGTGCTTGCCGTTTTCGATGGCGGCGAGGCAGTGGCGAATCCCTGCCTTCGGGTCGCCGGTGGCCTCGATCAGGACATCCACGGCCGGATGGGCGATCAGGCCCGGCGCGTCGTCATCGATTCGCGTGGTCCCCGTCTGCACCGCGTGGTCCAGATCCCTCGCCCCGACCTGTTCGGCGCTCCAGCCGGTCCGCTGGCAGTTTGCCCGCGCCTTCGCGACGTCGAGGTCCGCGACGCCGATGACATGCAGTCCGCGTGTACGGCGGGCCTGCGCCAGGAACATGGTGCCAAACTTGCCGGCACCGATCATGCCGACGCGGACAGGATTTCCGGCTTCGGCGCGGGCTTCCAGGAGGCGGGACAGGTTCATGATGTGGCTCCGGACAGGGAATGGGAGTGCGTGCCGGCGCCCGCCCGCGCCTTCACGCCGGTCGCCGCCGCGGGGCTGGGCAGGGGGTCCGTGGCAAGCATCGCGTACAGCGCGTGATCCTGCCAGCGGCCGTCGATCTTCAGGTAGTCGCGGGCCAGGCCTTCGCAACGGAACCCCAGGCTCTCGAGCAGGAGGCGGCTGGGCCAGTTGCAGGTGACCGCTGCGGCTTCCAGCCGGTGGAGCTTCAGCGTCCCGAACAGCATCGGAACCAGGGCAGCGATCGCCTCGCGCATGTAGCCCCGGCGGGCGTGGGGCGCTCCGATCCAGTATCCGAGCGACGCGGAGTGGGCGACCCCGCGCTGCACGTTCGCCACGGTGACGGCGCCCAGCAGCACGCGATCGGTGTTGCGGAAGATGTGGAACGCGTAGCCGCGGTCCTCGCGGGCCGCGAACACCTGGCTGCGGTACTGACGGAGAAAGTAGGACCGGGTGCAGTTCTCGGGCAGCCACGACGGCTCCCACGACTTGAGGAAGGCGTAGCTTTCCTTCCGCAGGGACACCCAGGCGCTTGCGTCGGAGCGTCTGGGGGGTCGCAGGTACACGCGCGGCCCCTCGACGGTGCGGGCCTCGAAGAGTCCCCGGACGGCCTGGGACAGCCGGTTCACGCCGCTCCTGCCGTCGGGGTCCCGAACAGGGAACGGAGCGAACCTTCGGAGGGCAGTCCATCGAGGGGACCGACCGCGGACAGCGTCGGCGGACTCGCGAGCACGCGCCGGGCAGCCCGGCTGACCGCCGGCCGGTCGACGGCAGCGAGTCGCTGCAGGTGCTCGTCGACCGAAATGGGCCGGCCGTGGATGCGAAGCTGGTGGGCCAGCGCCTCGGCCTGCCCGGCGCAGCTTTCCAGCCCCATGAGCAGGCCGCTCCGGGCCTGGGCCATCGCCCGGTCGAGTTCTTCCGGCCGGACCCGGCCGGCGACGCCGTGGATCTGCTCGGCCGTGTGACGGATCACCTCCCCCGCGTCCTGCTCGGCCGTGCCGGCGTAGACGCCGAAGATGCCGCTGTCGTGAAAGGAGCTGCTGAAGCTGTGGATGTCGTAGGCAAGCCCCCGTTTCTCGCGGACTTCCTGGAACAGCCGGGACGACAGGCCGCCGCCGAGGATGGCGGAGAACATGGTCATGGCGTAGAAGTCGGGGTCGGCGTACGCGGCGCCCTCGAAGCCGAGCACCAGGTGGGTCTGCTCCAGGTCGCGCGGCACGCCGCCGACTCCACCGTGGTAGTGCGCCGGTGCCGGCGCCTCTGACCGGTCGCTGCCGATGTTTGCGAAGGCCGCGGCGGCCAGGTCGACGAGTGCTTCGTGGTCGACGTCGCCGGCGGCCGCCAGGACCATGGCCTCGCCCCGGTAGTGCTGGTGCATGTAGGCGAGGAGCGTGTCCCGTTCGATGCCCGAGACGATCTCGGGGGTCCCGAGTATTGGCCGGCCGAGCGGCTGGTCGGGAAAGGCGCAGGTCTGGAAACGGTCGAAGACGATGTCCGCGGGGTTGTCCCGCGCTTCACCGATCTCCTGGATGATCACCGACCGCTCGCGCGCCAGCTCCTCGTCGGCGAAGGTCGGGTTCAGCAGGATGTCCGACAGGACGTCGACGGCGAGCGGGAACGCCCCCGGCAGGATGCGGAGGTGATAGGCGGTTTCCTCGCGTCCGGTGTAGGCATTCATGTAGGCGCCGGCCGATTCCACCTCCTCGGCGAGCTGGCGGGCCGTGCGGCGGGTGGTGCCCTTGAAGGCCATGTGCTCCAGCAGATGCGAGATGCCGTTGCGCTCCTCCGGCTCGTTCCTGGCGCCGGTGTGCACCCAGACGCCGATCGCTGCGGTGCGGGTTCCGGGGACCGCCTGGCTCGCGACCCGCAGACCGGACGGCAGCGTCGTGACGACCGGTTTCGGGAGGGCCATGGCGCCGCTCATCGGGCGTGTTCCGCCGCCGTGGCGGCGGCCCGACGCAGATGATCGGCGAGCCGGGCGTAGTCGGCCGGGAGGGTGGTCAGGCGTTCCGGCGCGTCCATGCACCGCGCCAGCGGGTCGGGTACTTCCGGTTCCTCGCCCAGGGCCTGGCGGACCGCGTCGGGGAACTTGGCCGGGTGAGCGGTTGCCAGCGCGACCACGGGTGCCGAGGTCGCGCGGTACTGCGAGTCGAGCGCGCCGGCCTGCCGGGCGGCCGCGACGCCGACGGCGGTGTGCGGATCGATCTGGATCCCGCACGCGTCCCGCAGGTCGCGCATCGTGTCGATGGTCTGGTCTTCCGTCACTCTGCTCCCCGTGAATCGTTCCCCGATCGTTGCCCGGTGCCGCTCGTCCACCGCGATCGCTTCGCCGCGGGCAAGCCCGGCCATGTCACGCTGCACCGCCCCGCCGTCCCGGTCGCGGATTTCGTACAGCAGCCGTTCGAAATTGGAGGCGACCTGGATGTCCATCGCCGGCGAGAGCGTGCGATGGACCGTGCCGGGATGGTAGCGTCCGGTTGCGAAGAACCGGGCCAGGATGTCGTTGCGGTTCGTGCCGACCACCAGACCGGCCACGGGCAGCCCCATGCAGGCGGCGGCATGCCCTGCGTAGCAGTCGCCGAAATTGCCGGACGGCACCGCGAACACCGGCGGCGGCCCGCCGACCTGGTGGGCCGCATGGATGTAGTAGGCGGCCTGCGCGGCAATCCGGCTCCAGTTGATCGAGTTCACCGCGAGGAGGCCGCACGCGCGGCGCAGGGCACGGTCGGAGAACGCCTGCTTCACCAGCGACTGGCAGGAATCAAACGTGCCTTCGATTGCGACGTTGAAGACCGCCGGATCGTCGACGGTGGTCATGAGCCGGCGCTGCAGGGGAGCGATCCTGCCCTCGGGATGCAGGACGACGATCGCCATGGCGCGCCGACCCCGGCAGGCCTCGATAGCGGCGGCGCCGGTGTCGCCGGACGTCGCGCACAGGACGAGCGCCCGCCGGCCGTCCAGTTCCAGGAAGCGGTCGAACAGGCGGGCCAGCACCTGGAGCGCGAAATCCTTGAAGGCGAGGGTAGGGCCATGGAAGAGCTCGAGGAGATGGAGGCCGTCACGGAGCTCGCGGACGGGCGCCACGTCGGGGTGCGTGAACGCGCGGTACGCGTCGGCAGCGAGCTCGGCGGCCGCGGCGGGCGGGAGCGAGTCGCCGCCCAGCTCCGTGAGGAGGTGCGCCGCGGTTTCGGCATACGGGGCGCCGGCCAGCCGCCGGATCCGCCCAGCCGCATCCGGCCAGCGGTCGGGCATGAACAGGCCGCCGTCCGGTGCGAGCCCGGACAGGGTCGCGGTCCGGAAGTCCACCGGATGGGCCCCGCGGGTACCGACGTATCGGGGGGGCGGAAAATCGGCCGTCATCGTTCGCGGAACACGTACCAGCCGACGGCGGCGTACGCGACGACCAGCAGCGCACCGACAAACTGGTGG
Source organism: Alphaproteobacteria bacterium (assembly GCA_022825235.1). Classification (GTDB taxonomy): domain Bacteria; phylum Pseudomonadota; class Alphaproteobacteria; order TMED109; family TMED109; genus VXPW01. The sequence goes on from JAJDYI010000053.1 coordinate 78,281, forward strand.
GCCAGCGCGATCCACAGCGCCGGCTCCGCCATCGCGGCCGTCAGTCCGAGCAGCGCCTGGACCACGAAGACCGCCAGCGTCGCCGCCGCCCACCTGAAGGCCACGGGGGCGTCCCGGCGAGGCAGCCGGCCGAGCAGCACCAGCGCCGGGAGCGCCGTGGAAAGCGCGAGCAGCCGATGGACGATGTGGAGCAGGACGTCCGGATCCGCGTAGTGCGCCCTGTTCCACGGGCTGCCGCAGAGCAGCCAGTCGGGGCAGGCATGGGCGGCGCCCGACTTGGCGAGGAACGCGCCGGCTCCCGCCGTGGCGACCGCCAGGGCCGTTCCCAGCCAGGCAAGCTGCTTGCAGTCCGGCGGGAGGACCCGCGCGTGCATCCGGGCCCGGCGGGGCCCGGTCGAGGAGCCGACCAGCGCCACCAGCAGGACCAGCGCGATCACGAGGTGGACGGTGACGGACCACGGGCTGTTCCGGTCGATGACGGTGAAGGCGCCCAGGAGTGCCTGCACGACCACCAGGATCACCGCCGCCGCGCCGAGGAGCCGGTGCTTCGGGGTCTGTGCGGTCAGCAGGACCAGGAGCACGAGGGGCGCCACGAAGACGGCTGCATTGACGCGATGGATCCATTCCAGCCAGACCTGCCAGTGCTCGTAGGCCAGGTTCGGGATGGTCTCCAGCGCCGCCGCGGTCGGCAGCCAGAGACCGTGGCACAGCGGCCAGTCCGGGCAACTGAGGCCGGACCCGGTCAGCCGGACGGCGCCGCCCAGCGCGACCTGGAGCAGCACCGCGGCGATGGCCAGGTAGCTGGCCAGTCTCATGCGTGCAGCCTCCGGCGTCCCCCCGGTCCGCGAGCCGGGGTGGGGTGGCCCGCGCCGCCGGCGCACGCGAGGGCAGGCTGCGTCACGGGGCGTCGCCGGCGCGGGCACCGCGCCGGTTGCCTGCGCGCCGACCAAGCACCGATACGCAGACGGCGAGTACGGCCGCCAGGCCGTACCAGGTCAGCGCGTACTCAAGGTGCGTGTTGCGGATCGCCATGTTGGTCTGTCCGCCCTCGGGCCAACCGCCGGGATTACGCGCGGCGCCGGCGTCCACCACGTAGTCGGCGAGTTCGAGGCCGGTAGCGCTGGCCATGGCCGCGAGGTCGATCGAATACCAGGCGCCGCCGGCGGGATCGTTGGCCGGCACGAACGGGCCCGGCGGATGTTGGCGCCGGAGGAGGCCTTCCACCCGGACCGGGCCGGACGGATTGCCTGCGCGCCGGGTCGCGGCCGGCTGGAATTCCACGGGCACGAAGCCACGGTTGACCAGGATGGCCCGGCCGTCCGGGCGCACGAGTGGCGTGAGGACGTGCGCGCCCGCCACGCCCGCCCGGGTCCGGGGGATCAGCAGGAGCTCCCGGTCGTGCCGGAAGATGCCTTCCGCATGGACGGGCGTGTACTCGGGCAGGTTGGAAGCCGATTCGGGAGCCGTCACCGGGGTCGCTCCCGCGTGCCGGGTGATGTCGGCCAGGAGGTCCTCCTTCCAGCGGAGGCGCTCCATCTGCCACGTGCCGAGGCCGAGCAGGACCAGGAAGGCCGATGCCGCGGCGGTGCCCTGCAGGATCCGGCTCTCGCGCAGCCGGACCGGCTCAACCGCCACCGGGGATCCGATCGTCGTCCAGGAGATTGTGCCGGATGTGGCTGGCCAGCAGCAAGCCACGCACCGGGCGCAGCAGGCCCACGGTCGCCCCCACGATCACGGGCGTCCAGACCAGCGCGTGGACCCAGATGGGCGGGCGCAGCCAGGCGTCCAGGAAGAAGGCGCCTCCGGTCGCCAGGGCGCCGACGATCAGCGTGATGAACCAGGAGGCCCCGTCGCCGACATCGGCGCTGCCGAGCCGGGCCCCGCAGGCCGGGCAGGCGTCCACGAACTCGGCCAGCCCCCGAAAGCAGCGGCCCTGCCCGCAGGCAGGGCACCGCCCCCGGAGCGCCCGGCCGGCCGCCGTCCCGGGACCGTGGTGGGAACTTCCGGACGTTAGTGGATGACTCCCCCGGATCCTCCCCACCAGTAGACGGCGAAGAAGAGGAACAGCCAGACCACGTCGACGAAGTGCCAGTACCAGGCCGCCGCCTCGAAGCCGAAGTGATGCTCGGGCTTGAAGTGTCCGGCGATCGAGCGGGCCAGGCAGACGATCAGGAAGATCGATCCGATCAGGACGTGGGCCCCGTGGAAGCCGGTGGCCATGAAGAACGTCGAGCTGTAGATGCCGTCCGTGAACGCGAACGGCGCGTGCGCGTACTCGTAGGCCTGCACGGCGGTGAAGGCGAGGCCGAGCGCGACGGTGACGCACAGCCCCTGGATCAGGCCGGAACGCTTGCCCTCGCGCAGTGCGTGGTGCGCCCACGTCACGGTGGCGCCCGACGTGAGCAGGATGATCGTGTTCAGGAGCGGCAGGTGGAAGGGGTCGAACACCTCGACCCCGGTGGGCGGCCATGCCCCGCCGGTAAACGTGACCCGGGCCACCTGCCGGGCTTCGTCGGCGTACAGGCTGGCATCGAAGAACGCCCAGAACCAGGCCACGAAGAACATCACCTCGGAGGCGATGAACAGGACCATCCCGTAGCGCAGTCCGAGCTGGACCGTGGGCGTGTGGTGGCCCTCGTGCTCCGCTTCGCGCACCACGTCGCGCCACCAGACGAACATGGTGAACGCCACCAGCAGGGAACCGATCGCCAGCACGGCGCTCCCGTACGCCAGCTCGTGCATGTACATGATGCCGCCGACCGCCAGCATGAGGGCGCCGAAGGCGCCGATCACCGGCCACGGGCTCGGGGAGACGAGGTGATAGGGATGGGCGTGCTGGCTCATGGATGGCTCCCGCGAAGAGATTCCTCAGGGCTGCTGGCGGCAGCCGCCGGCACCGGGGCTGCGAATGCGACAGATGCGTCTGGGTTCGCCTCGCCTGCGCCGAAAAACGTATAGGAGAGGGTGACGGTCGTCACCTCCCGCGTCGAGGGGTCGGTTGCGATCTCCGGGTCGACGTAGAAGGTGAGCGGCATGTCGATGGTCTGGCCGGGTTCGAGGCGCTGCTCCTCGAAGCAGAAGCAGTCGATCTTCTGCACGTACGGACCGGCCTTCAGGGGCGTGACGTTGAACGTGGCCGTGCCGGTCACGGGCCCGGTCCCGTGGTTGGTGGCCCGGTAGAACGCCAGGACGGAGGTGCCCGCCTCGACGGCCAGCTGCCGCTCGACCGGTTCGAAGCGCCACGGCAGGCCGGGGGCCACGTCGGCGTTGAACCGGACCGTCATCGCGTAGCCGGCGCCGCCCGGCGCGCTCGCGGCAATCCCCGGGGTGCCGGCGAATCCCGTGACCCGGCAAAAGAGGTCGTACAGCGGGACGGCGGCGAAGCTCAGTCCGGCCATCAGGGCGACCGCCGCGACCACCAGGCCGCCGACCGCGTGGTTGCGGTTCACGTCCCGGCGCCCATGCGGATCAGCGAGACGGCGTAGAACACTCCGATCAGGACCACGATGAGCCCGGCCAGCGCCAGGTTCTTCCGGCGCGTCTTGGGGTCCGGCCGGGACACGTCACGCCCCTGCCAGCAGGCCGTCGAGCGGCATCAGCAGGAACAGCAGGAACAGGTAGGCGATCGAGTACCAGAACATCCGCATCTCGCTGCCGGCGCGGCGCCGGTAGACCATGAGGGCGTGCCACAGGAGGCCCGCGCCCAGCAGGCCCGCCCCGGTCCCGTAGACCGCGCCGAGCCCGCCCATGAGATACGGCAGCAGCGTGGCCGCCGCCGTGGCCGCGCTGTAGACCAGGATGCCCAGCCGGGTCGCCGGATCGCCCCGGGTCACCGGCAGCATGGGGACGCCGGCGCGCGCGTAGTCGTCGGCGCGCACGAGCGCCAGGGCCCAGAAATGCGCCGGCGTCCAGAGGAAGATGATGCCGAACAGGATCACGGGCAACGGCGCCAGTCCGCCGGTGGCCGCGACCCAGCCGATCACCGGCGGCAGCGCCCCCGCCGCGCCCCCGATCACGATGTTCTGGGCCGTCGAGCGCTTGAGCCAGCAGGTGTAGACGAAGACATAGAAGAGACTGCTGGCCAGGAGCAGCGCCGCCGCGGCCCAGTTGGCGGCGAGGCCCATGAGGAGCACGCCGAAGAGCGACAGCGTGATCCCGAAGGCCAGCGCCTCGGCCGCCGGTACCCGGCCCGAGGGCACCGGGCGGGTCTTCGTGCGCTCCATGACCGCGTCGATGTCGCGGTCGAACCACATGTTGATGGCGCCGGCCCCGCCCGCGCCGAGGGCCAGGGCCAGCAGGGCCGCCAACGCCAGGACCGGGTGCAGCCCCGTCGGGGCCAGGGCCATGCCGACGATGCCGGTGAACACCACCAGCGCCATCACGCGCGGCTTGGCGAGCGCGAAGAAGTCGCCGAGGTCGCCGCCCGCCCGGTACTCGGCCGGGCGGGCCATATCCCGGGACAGGTCGGGCAACGGGCGGCGTCCTAGCGAACGGTCGGCAGGGTTTCGTAGGTGTGGAACGGCGGCGGCGACGCCGTCTTCCACTCCAGCGTGTCCGCGCCCTCACCCCACGGGTTCTCGGGACACTCCTGCCCGGCCTGGAAGGTCCTGGCGATGGTGGCGATGAACCAGACGATCGACACCGCCGAGATCCAGGCGCCGAGCGACGCGACCATGTTCCAGCCGGCGAACGCGTCCGGATAGTCCGCGATCCGCCGCGGCATGCCCTGCAGGCCGAGGAAGTGCATCGGGAAGAACGTCAGGTTGACGCCGATGAACAGGAGCCAGAAGTGCACCTTGCCCATCCACTCGGGGTACTGCCGGCCCGACATCTTGCCGATCCAGTAGTAGAACCCGGCGAACAGCGCGAAGACGGCACCCAGCGACAGCACGTAGTGGAAGTGCCCGACCACGTAGTAGGTGTCGTGCAGCACCGTGTCGATGCCGGCGTTGGCCAGCACCACCCCGGTGACTCCGCCCACCGTGAACAGGAAGATGAAGCCGACCGCGAACAGCATGGGGGTGCGGAACTCGATCGAGCCGCCCCACATCGTCGCGATCCAGCTGAAGATCTTGATCCCCGTGGGCACCGCGATCACCATCGTGGCGGCCGTGAAGTACGCCTTGGTGTTGACGTCGAGCCCGACCGTGTACATGTGGTGCGCCCACACCAGAAACCCGATGAAGCCGATCGCGACCATGGCGTAGGCCATGCCGAGGTAGCCGAAGACCGGCTTCCGCGAGAAGGTGGCCACCACCTGGCTCACGATGCCGAAGCCGGGCAGGATGAGGATGTAGACCTCCGGGTGCCCGAAGAACCAGAACAGGTGCTGGAACAGGATCGGGTCGCCGCCGGTGTCGGGCGTGAAGAACGCGGTGCCGAAGTTGCGGTCGGTCAGCAGCATCGTGATGGCGCCGGCCAGCACCGGCAGGGCCAGCACGAGCAGGAACGTCGTCACCAGGATCGACCACACGAACAGCGGCATGCGGTGCATCGTCATGCCGGGCGCGCGCATGTTGAAGATCGTCGTGATGAAGTTGATGGCGCCCAGGATCGATGACGCGCCGGCGAGGTGCAGCGACAGGATCGCCATGTCGACCGCCGGGCCGGAATGGGCGGGATTGCCCGACAGGGGCGGATAGATGGTCCATCCGGTGCCGGCCCCGCCGCCCACGAACGGGCTGGCCATCAGGAGGATGAAGGACGGCACCAGCAGCCAGAAGCTGATGTTGTTCATGCGCGGGAACGCCATGTCGGGCGCCCCGATCATGATCGGCACGAACCAGTTCCCGAAGCCGCCGATCATGGCCGGCATGATCATGAAGAAGATCATGATCAGCCCGTGGGCGGTCGTCAGGACGTTGTAGAGCTTGTAGTCCCCGCCGAGGATCCCGTCGCCGGGCGCGGCCAGCTCGCTCCGCATCAGGATCGACATCACGCCGCCGATCACGCCGGCGATGATCGCGAACACCAGGTACATGGTCCCGATGTCCTTGTGGTTGGTGGAGTAGAGCCACCGGCGCCAGCCGGTCGGGTCGCTGTGGGCGTGTGCCTCTGCAGCCATCGTCATGCGGATTTCCCCCCGAGCAGGTCTGCGCGTCTAGTTGGCATTCTGGGTCAGCTGCACGGGCCCGGACGGTACCGCATCCCGTGCGAACTTGGTTTGCGCCTCGGCAATCCAGGCGTCGAAGGCCTCTTGCGAGACCACGTGGAGCTCGATCGGCATCCGGCCGTGGAAGTCTCCGCACAGCTCCGAGCACTGGCCGTAGTAGATGCCTTCCCGCTCGGCGCGGAACCACGTCTCGTTGAGACGGCCGGGCACCCCGTCCACCTTCACCCCGAGCGCCGGTACCGTCCAGGCGTGCAGCACGTCGGCGGCGGTGACCAGCACCCGCACGGTCGTGTCGACGGGCACGACGATCGGTAGGTCGGTGGAGAGCAGCCGGGCGAAGGGCCTGGGCTCCTCGAACTCGTCGGCGCTGTCGACCACGAACGCGTCGAAGTAGAAGTCGCCGTGGTCCGGGTACTCGTACCCCCAGTACCACTGGTAGCCGGTCGCCTTGATCGTCATGTCGGCCGGCGGAATCGTGTCGGCCGCGTACAGGATCCGGAACGACGGGACGGCGATGATGACCAGGATGACCACCGGGATCGCGGTCCACAGGACTTCGAGCACCGTGTTGTGGGTGCGCGTCCCGGGCGTCGGATTCGCCGACGCGTTGTAGCGGTACATCACCCAGACGAGGAGTCCCAGCACGAACAGGGAGATCGCGAAGATCAGCCAGAGCAGCCAGTCGTGGAAGACCCTGAGCTCGCTCATGATTTCCGAACCGGCCGCCTGGAAGTTGAGCCCCCAGTCAACCGGCTGGCCCACGACTTCGGCCGCCATGGCACCGGTCGCGACGAGCGCGAAGGCGAGCACGGCTCCTGCTAGTTTGCCAATGTGCATTCGCAATCCCCTTCGGCCTGCCGGCCTGTCCCTGCATGGATTGAAGCGGGAAGTCTAGCCGTGGTTGAACACGGCGCAATGCGTGGCGTGCGGCGTGCGGCGCCCCGCCGGGCCCGCCCGATGTCCGGCGTCGCCGGCCGCAGTGCGGACGCCCGCCGGCACGGTGGCCTGGCCGGGCCCGCGTCAGTCTGCGCCGGGCGAATCGCGCTCCGGGCCGAGACCCGGACGGGCGGCGGCAAACGTCTCCGGGGCGAGCCCCTCGGCGGCCAGCGCGGCTGGCCAGGCTGACCCGGTGACGAGGGCCGTGCAGGCGTCGGCGGCGGCGGGCGACGTCATGATTCCGTAGCCGCCCTGGCCGGCCAGCCAGAAGAAGCCCGGCTGCCCGGGGTCTTCCCCGATGACCAGGGTCCGGTCGGCGACGAAGCTCCGCAGTCCCGCCCACCGGTTCTGGATGCGCCCGACCTTCAGGGTGGTTGCCAGCTGGATGCGCTCCGCCACGATGGCGATGTCCAGCTCCTCCGGCTGGGCGTCGCAGGGCGGCGAATCGGTTTCGTCCGCCGGGCTGGCGAGGATCCGGCCGGCGTCGGGCCGGAAGTAGAACGCCTCCTCCACGTCCAGCGTGACTGGCCAGGCGCCGATGTCGACGTCCGGCGGGGCCGCGAACACGATGGCGGTGCGCCGCTTGGGCATGAGACCGATCGGCCGGCACCCGGCCAGACGGCCGATCACGTCGCACCAGGCGCCGGCGGCGTTGACCAGCACGGGAGCCCGGAACGCTCCCTGCGGTGTGTCGGCCTGCCACCCGCCGCCGTGCCGCTCGATGGCGCGCACCTCGGCGTTGCACACGGTTTCGCCGCCGTGCGCGCGCAGGGTCCGCAGCCAGCCCTGGTGGATGCGGTCCACGTCCATCTCGCGTCCCGCGGCCTCGAAGTAGGCGCGCGCCACGTACCCCGGCCGGAGCACCGGGACCCGCGCCGCCGCCTCGTCCGGGGTCAACTCGATGATCGCCGGATCGAGCGCGCGGGCGGCGCCGAATTCGCGGTCGAACGCCTCCGCCTGGTCGGCCCTGGCGATGAACAGCGCCCCCCCGCACCCGCCCAGCAGCGGCCCCTCGAAGTGCGCCTCGGGCTGTTCGAAGAACGCCCGGCTGGCGCGGGTGAGGGCCCGGATGGTGGGGTTCCCGTAGCTCTCGGTAAAGAACGCCGCGGACCGGCTGGTCGTGTGATAGCCGGGCATCGGCTCGCGTTCCAGCACGGCCACCCGACCGTGGGGAGCGAGGCGCGCCGCAACCGACGCGCCGGCGATGCCGGCACCGATTACCAGTACATCGAACGACCGCGACATCAGATTTCTCCTGCCATGGCGTGCGGCGCCGGCCGGGCCGATCGACGGCTGCCGCCGGTACTGGATTTAGCGGCCAACGGCCCCCGACACCACCCCCTGACGGCCGCCGCGCCGTTTGCGCCCCCCTCCCCCATGCGGCAGTATCCCGGGGGGCGGAAAGCCGGGGAATGTCCACGGCAGGCCCGGGACCAGGGAAGCTCACGCCATGAATAAGATTCTGCTCGTGGTCGTACTCGTAGTCGGCTTGGTGGTCGGATACTTGGGCGCCGGCGTCATGTCACCGGACGCTCCGCAACAGGCGGGCGACGCCACCACCACGGCGGCGACCGACGCCGGCGACGCCGCCGAACCGGGGGCGGGCAGCGGCGCCACGGTGCGCTGGAAGATGCCCAGCACGTTCCCTGGCAACCTCGTCATCCTCGGCACCATCGGCAAGGAGTTCGTCGATCGCGTCGAGGAAGTGTCGGGCGGGACGATCCAGATCCAGTTCTTCGAGCCCGGCGCGCTGGTCCCGGCCCTCGAGATCTTCGACGCGGTGTCGACCGGCGCGGTCGACGCCGGCTGGTCCACGCCGGGCTACTGGGCGGGCAAGGTGCCAGCGCTGCAGTTCTTCACGGCCATTCCGTTCGGCCCGCTGCCCGGCGAGGCGATCGCCTGGCTCCGCTACGGCGGCGGCAACGAGATGTTCGCCGAGCTCTATGCCGCGCACAACATCCACCCCATGCACTGCATGATGATCTCTCCCGAGGCGTCCGGCTGGTTCCGGAACCCGATCGAGAGCGTGGACGACCTGCAGGGCCTCAAGATGCGGTTCTTCGGGCTGGGCGCCAAGGTCATGGAAAAGGTCGGGGTGTCGACCCAGCTGCTCGCCGGCGGCGACATCTACCCTGCGCTCGACCTCGGGACGATCGACGCCACCGAGTTCGCGCAGCCGGTCATCGACTACGACCTCGGGTTCTACCAGGTCGCCAAGCACTACTACCTGCCGGGCTGGCATCAGCCCACGAGCTTCTCCGAGTTCATCGTCAACATGGACCAGTGGCAGACCCTCAGCCAGGCCCAGCAGGCGCAGATCGAGACGACCTGCTCGGAGAGCATCCTGAACGCGTACGCGCTGGCCGAGTCGCTCCAGCCGGACGCGCTCATCCAGCTCGAGGAGCGCGGCGTCACCGTGCACCAGTGGGATCCGGCGTTCCTCGAGGTCTTCGAGAACGCCTGGAACGAGGTCGTCGAGGAGGAGGCTGCCAAGGACGCGGACTTTGCCCGCGTGTGGGCCTCGCTCTCCGAGTTCCGCGAGAAGTACAAGACCTGGGGCGACCGGGGCTACCTGCCGTAGCCGCCGGCGGTCCCGCCGGCCATGAACCGCGTGCCGGGTCCGGGGCCGGCAGCCGCGAACGTCGATCGGATTGCTGAGCGCATCCGGACCGGCCTCGACCTGATCGAGGCCGGTCTGGACCGCGCCCGCGCCGTCGCCGAGGACCGGGCCGTCCAGGACACGCGGCGCGAGCGGGGGCTCGCGCGGGTCGACGCGGTGCTCGGCCAGCTGGACGAACTGTTGGGCGGCTCCGATGGCAAGGCTTGAGGTCACGGTCGGGAACCGCCCGTACCAGATTTCCTGCGCCGCGGAGGACATGGACCGGGTGCGGGCGCTGGCCGCCGAGATCGATCGGCAACTGGCCGCCTTCCAGCAGGAGAACCCCGGTGCCGGCCAGAGCCAACTGATCCTGATGGCGGCGCTGACCGTGCTCGACGAGGCCCGGGCCACGGCGGAGGCCGCGACGGAACAGCTCGTGGCTTTCGAGGCCCGCGTCGCCGCGCTGCAGGCCAAGGTCCTGCCCTGAGATTTCCGGACCTCCGGGCGGGCCGGAGAGGCCTTCCGCCGCCATGTTTGCTAGAATCCGCGCCGGGATGGTTGCTGCCCGATTCGCGCTGCACGAATACCCTTGGGCCTCACCTACCACTGGGGAGCTGTCCCTGTCCGGGCCGTGGCCCGGTTATACGGCGCCCACCTGAGCAGATTGCGCCACAGTGGTTTCCGTTGCGAACGGTCGGCGCGGTGCCTCCCATGACCCACGCAGGCGGATGACCGCGGATCTGGCAACGGCGAAGCGGGACTTGCGGCGAGCCTTCCGGGCCCGTCGCCGCCTGCTGCACGCGACGCAGCCCGATGCCGCGCACGCACTGGCCCGACGGGTCCTGCTCGAGTTGCCCGCGGCGCCCGGCGACGTGGCGGCCGGATACTGGCCCGATGACGGCGAGATCGATCCGCGTCCGCTGATGGGGGCATGGGCCGAGCGCGGGGTCGCGCTGGCGCTGCCGGCGGTGGTGGAGCGCGCTGCCCCGCCGGTGTACCGACGCTGGAACCCCGGCGATTCGCTCCAGCCGGACCGGGTCGGCATCTCGGCCCCGGCCGCCTCGGCCCCGAGCGTGATTCCGGACCTCGTTCTCTGCCCGCTGGTGGCATTCGATGCGGCCTGCCGCCGGCTCGGCCGCGGCGGCGGCTACATCGACCGGGCGCTGGCGACGCTCGGCGCCGGGGTGCGGGTCGTCGGTCTGGCCTGGGAGCAGCAGCGCGCGGACCGGGTGCCGGTCGCCGCCCACGACCGGAGCCTTGACCTCGTCGTCACGGAGCGCCGGGTGTACCGCTCGCCCGGCGCGGCACGCGCGACGACACCGTGAGGTTCCTCTTCTGCGGCGACGTGGTGGGCGCGCCCGGGGTCCGGGTGCTCCGGCAGTACCTGCCCGGCCTGAAGCGGGAGCTGCAGCTCGATTTCGTGGTGGCCAACGGGGAAAACGCGCTCGATGGCTACGGCCCGTCCCCGGATACCTGCGAGCAGCTGTTCGCGGCCGGGATCGACGTGATCACGTCCGGCAACCACATCTGGGACAACGCCCGGATCATCCCGCTGGCCGCGCGCGAACCGCGGCTGCTCCGGCCGCACAACTACCCGGGCGCGGTGCCCGGGACCGGGGTGGGGGTCTACGTGGCGGCGTCCGGGGAACGGATCTGCGTGATCAACCTCATGGCGCGCACGTTCATGGAGCCGCTCGACGATCCGTTCGCCATGGTCGAGACCCTGCTTCGGGAGCATCGCCTGGGGGAGGCTGCGGACGCCCTGGTGATCGACCTCCACGGCGAGACCACCTCGGAGAAGATGGCCTTCGCCCACGCCGTGGACGGCCGCGCGAGCCTGGTGGTGGGGACGCACACCCACGTGCCGACCGCAGACACGCGGATCCTGCCGGGCGGGACCGCGTTCCAGGCGGATGCCGGGATGTGCGGGGACTACCAGTCGGTGATCGGCTACCAGGCCGAGCCGTGGATCGCCCGGTTCCGGACCAAGATGCGCACCGGCCGGATCCGGGCGGCGAGCGGCGAGGGCACCCTGGCCGGTGTGTTCGTCGAGACCGCCGCTGGCACCGGGCTCGCCGTGCGGGCCGATCCGGTGCGCGTGGGCGGCCACCTGTCGGAGGCGCGCCCGCGCCTCTGACGCTCAGAGCCGGACGTGCGACGTGCGCGCGATCCGGCCCACGACCGGCATCACGAGCAGGGCCATCGCGAGCACGCAGGCGTTGCCGATCAGCACGTCGTTGAACGCCATGATCAGGGCTTCGCGCTGGGCGATCTGGGTGAGATAGCCGATGGCGTCGGCATGGACCTCGGGCGAGACGGAGCCGGCGAGCAGGCCGGAGACCAGGCCGAGGATCTGCCACCCGCCGCCCGGAGGCAGGGCCATGGATTCGGCGATCCGCGCGTAATGCAGGTCGGCGCGGGCGACCAGCAGGGTGTTGGCGACGGCGAGGCCCACCGCCGCGCCGAGGCGCATGATCAGGTTGAACAGGGCGCTGCCGTGCTTGACCTCGGACACCGGCAGCGCGCTCATCGAGAGGTCCAGCATGGTGAAGTAGGCCAGCGGAGCGCCCATCCCGCGCAGGACCTGCGGCAGCGCCCACTCGGCAAACCCGCTGTCGATGGTGAGGCCGGCGTGCAGGATGGTGCCGGCGGCGAGCAGCCCGAAACCCAGCGCGGCCGTCCAGCCCAGGCCGATGTAGCGGACCAGGTGCCCGGCGAACACGCCGGAGAGCACCATGGAGACGCCGAGCACGGCCGTGATGCTGCCGATGGTCGCGGTGTCGAAGCCGCGCACCTGCCCGAGGTACAGCGGCAGCAGGTAGATCGGGACGTACAGGCCGCCGCCGAAGATGCCGATGAGGAGCACGCCGACCAGGAAGTGCGAGCGCCGGAAGGTGCCGAAGCGGACCAGGGGTTCGCGCGCGGTGAGCTCGCGGACGAGAAAGGCCACGAGCGTGATCCCGGCCACCACCGTGCATCCGAGGATCAGGCCGGATTCGAACCAGTCGCGGCGCTGCCCCTCCTGCAGCACGAAGAGGGTCGACCCGAGCAGCAGGAAGGCGAGCACGATGCCGGCAAAGTCGGTCTGCCGGATCAGGCGGGCGTCCGGCCGGTCGAAGTCCACGAGGAGCCCGGTCACGACCACCACGATCACGCCGATCGGGACGTTGACGAGGAACAGCCATTCCCACGACAGGACCTGGGTGATCCAGCCGCCCACGACGGGCCCGATGGCGACCGCGCTGGTGCCCAGCATCCCGAAGATCATGGCGAACGTGACCTGGAGCCGGCGCGGAATCGCGGTGTAGAGGCTCGCCACCACCATCGGCATCATGCCGCCGCCGAAGAAGCCCTGGGTTGCCCGGAAGGCGATCATCGACGGCACGTCCCAGGCCTGGGCGCAGCCCACGCTGGCGAGCGTGAAACCACCGGCGCAGACCGAGAAGAAGATGCGCGTCGAGCAGATCTGGCTGAACCGCGCCGACAGCGGGATCATGATCACTTCGGCGATCAGGGCGGCGGTCAGGACCCAGCTCACCTCGTCCGGGGCGGCGCCCAGCGCCGCCTGGATCTCCTTGAACGACGAGCCGACGATCTGCACCGACAGCACCGCCATGAACATCCCCGCGATCATCGCGATGAACGCGACGAAGCGGCGAACGTTGATCGTCTCGGGCGGGCCCGCCGCCACCGTCACGTCAGCCATGCGAGGTCCTGATCCGGAGGGGTGCCGCCCGCCCGGTGGCGCGCGGCGCCACGCGGTCCGGCAAGCCGCTCAGACCGCGAAGGCGCGGAGCCGCTCGCGGTCGAACTCGACGCCGTGCCCGGGGCGCTCCGGGGCCACGGCCTTGCCGTCGCGCATCTCGAGCGGGTGGACGATGAACTGTTCCAGGCCGAACCCGTGGATCTCGAGGTACGACGCGTTCGGCGCCGCGGCGAGCACGTGCACGTGGAGATCGTGCACGCCGTGCGAGGTCACCGGCAGGCCGTGCGCTTCGGCCAGCGCCGCCACCTTGCGCCAGACCGTGATGCCGCCGCACGTCGCGAGGTCGGGCTCCGGGAAGTCGGCGCCGCCCGCCGCCAGCAGGGCCTGGAACTCGGCCAGCGTGTGCAGGTTCTCGCCGGCCGCGATGGGAATCCCGACGTCGCGCACGCGCCGGTGGGCGGGAAAGTCGTCGGGGGCCACGGGCTCTTCCAGCCACACCAGGCCGAACGGCCGGAGCAGCCGCGCCGCATGCACGGCCGCGCCGGGCCGCCAGCCCATGTTGGCGTCGACCATCAGCGGGAAGCCGTCTCCCAGCAATTGCCGCATGGCGCCGACGCGCTCGACGTCCTCGTGCACGTCGGCCCGGCCCACCTTCATTTTGATCGCCCGGAACCCGTTCTCGACCCGCCGCTCGGTGCGGGCCAGCAGCTCCTCGATGGGATCCTGCAGGTCGATCCCGCCGGCGTAGCAGGCGACCTCGGGGTCGTGGCCGCCGAGCAGGCGCCAGAGCGGCAGGCCGGCGCGGCGAGCCTTCAGGTCCCACAGCGCGACGTCCACGGCCGCCTGGGCGAAGCTCACCGGGCCGCCCCGGCCGATGTAGTGCACCGCGTGCCAGAGGCGCTGCCACAGGGCCTCGATCCGCCCGGCATCGGCGCCGATGAGCAATGGCCTGAAGTCGTCCTCGATCAGGCTGCGCACGGCGCCGCCCGCCCGCCCGGCGGTGTAGGTGTAGCCGGACCCGGTTGCGCCGTCCTCGGTGCGGATGTCGACGATGATCACCTCGAAGACGCTCATCGCGCCGTGGGTGGCGTCCGTGAGCGGCGGGTCAAGGGGCAGCCGGTACTGGCTGACGTCGAGGGCGGCGATCGTCATGGTTCGGGTTCCTCGCGGTCCGGGGGGTGTGGGCGTGACCTCGACCGGAGGGCCCGGTCCAGGAGTGACACGGCGCCGTGGGCCAGTGCCGCGCTCGCGGCCGTCCAGAGCAGCAAGCCGGGCCAGCTCAGGACCGGCGCGCCGATGCTGCCACGCCGCTGCAGCTCGAGCAGCACGCCCACGCCCAGCAGCGCCGCCGCGCCTCGCAGCAACAGGCCGCGAAGCCGCCGCCGGTCCGGCGCCTGCCAGCGGAGGACGAGGACGATCAGCACGGCCGCGAGTGCCGCGATCCACCAGCCCCACGGGTCCAGAAACGGGATGAGCGAGGCCGGCACCAGCGGTCGCGGGATCATGGTTCGGCCCCCGGCGGATTGACAGCACGGCACATGATTTTGATAGTGCTCCGACTTCCCACCGCATGCCGTTCCGCTGGCGAAGGTCGAGCCGTGAAGATTGTCAACTCTCTCAAGAGTACCAAAAGACGTGATCGCGACTGCCGGGTGATCCGGCGAAAAGGCCGCGTCTACGTGATCAACAAGAAGAATCCCCGCCTGAAGGCCCGCCAGGGATGAACCGGGCCGCCGGCCGACCGGGCGGCGACCGAGTCCCGGCCTGAGGCCGCGCCGTGCGGATGCCGGAGCCGGATGCGGCGGTCATCGCCGCCCGCGCGGACCTCGTGCAGGCGCTCCGCGCCATCGTGCCCGGCGAGGGCGTCATCGAGGAGGAGCGCGAACTCCTCGCCTACGAGACCGACGGTCTCACAGCGTACCGGGAACTGCCGATGCTGGTGGTGCTGCCGGAAACGACCGAGCAGGCCGCTGCCATCCTCAAGCTCTGCCACGGCCGCGGCGTCAAGATCGTCCCGCGCGGGGCCGGGACCGGGCTCTCCGGGGGCGCCCTGCCGCTCCGCGACGGGGTCACGCTCGGCCTCGGCCGGTTCAACCGCATCCTCGAGATCGACTACGACAACCTGTGCGTCGTGACGCAGCCCGGCGTCACCAACCTGGCGATCACCCGGGCGGTCGAGGACCGCGGCTTCTACTACGCGCCTGACCCGTCGAGCCAGATCGCCTGCTCGATCGGCGGCAACGTGGCCGAGAACTCGGGCGGCGTCCACTGCCTGAAGTACGGGGTCACCACCAACAACATCACGGGTGTCGAGCTCGTCACGATGGCCGGCGACGTCCTCCGCATCGGCGGCCGGCACCCGGATCCCGCCGGCTACGACCTGCTCGGCGTGATCACGGGCTCGGAGGGCCTGCTCGGCGTGATCACCGAGGTGACGGTCAAGATCCGGCCGAAGCCCGAGTGCACCCGCGCCGCGCTGCTTGGGTTCCCGACCATCCGCGCTGGCGCCACGTGCGTCAGCCGGGTGATCTCGGAGGGGATCATTCCGGCAGGCATGGAGATGATGGACAAGTTCGCGGTCGAGGCGGCCGAGGCGTTCGCGCACGCGGGCTACCCGCTCGACGCGGAGTCGCTCCTGATCGTCGAGCTCGACGGGACCGTCTCCGAGGTCGCGGACGGCATGGCCCGGGTGATCGCGATCGCCCGCGAGTGCGACGCCACGCACGTCCGCGAGAACGCCGACGAAGCCGAGCGCGAGCGGTTCTGGTCGGGCCGCAAGTCGGCGTTCCCCGCGATGGGACGCCTCTCGCCCGACTACATCTGCATGGACGGCACGATCCCGCGCGGCCGGCTCCCGGACGTGCTCGACGGCATCACCGCCCTCTCGAAGCAGCACGGTCTGCGCGTCGCGAACGTGTTCCACGCCGGCGACGGCAACCTGCATCCGCTGATCCTGTACGACGCCAACGATGCCGACCAGCTGGCGCGGGCCGAGGCGTTCGGCGCCGACATCCTCAAGCTGTGCGTGGCGGAGGGCGGGGTGCTGTCCGGCGAGCACGGCATCGGCGTGGAGAAGCGCGACCTGATGCCCGCCATGTTCGACGACACCGACCTCAAGCACCAGCAGCGCCTGAAGTGCGCATTCGACCCGGACGGCCTGCTCAATCCGGGCAAGATGTTCCCGGAGCTGCACCGTTGCGCCGAGCTCGGGAAGATGCACGTCCACCACGGCAAGCTCCCGTTTCCGCACCTGCCCCGTTTCTGAGGCAGCGCGGCTCGTGGACGCGCAGGTCCGGCCGGCGGACGAATCGGAACTCGTCGACGCGATCCTGGGCCTGGTGGCGGCCCGGACGCCGGCCCAGGTCAGCGGCGCCGGCACCAAGCGGGGCTTCGGGCGACCGGTCAATGCCGCCGTCACGCTGCGGCTCGACGGCCTCGCCGGTATCCAGGCGTACGCCCCCGACGAGCTGACGCTCACCTGCGGCGCGGGCACGTCGCTCGCGACGGTGGAAGCGCACCTCCGGGAGCATGGCCAGGAACTGGCGTTCGAGCCGCCCGACCTGGGGCCGCTCTACGGCGCGCCGGCCGGCACGGCGACCATTGGCGGCGTGCTCGGGTGCAACCTGGCGGGCTCGCGCCGGGTGCGCGCGGGCGGCGCGCGCGATCATTTCCTCGGGTTCCGCGCCGTGAGCGGCCGCGGCGAGGCGTTCAAGGCCGGCGGCCACGTGGTCAAGAACGTGTCGGGGTACGACCTCTGCAAGCTGCTGGCGGGCTCGTTCGGGACGCTGGCGGCGCTGTCGGAGGTGACGGTCAAGGTGCTGCCGCGCGGGGAGCGGACCGCCACCCTGCTGCTGCCCGGCCGCACCGTCGACGCCGCCGTCCGGCTGCTGATCGACGCCTGGCAGAGCCGGATCGAGCCTAGCGGGCTCTGTTGCGTGCCGGCCGAGCTCGCGCCCCTGCTGCCGGCCGGCCTGCCGGCGGACGCGGGCTGCGTCGCCGCCGTCCGGTTCGAAGGGCCGGAGGGATCGGTGCGCGACCGGGCCGGCCGGATGCGCGACGCGCTGGGAGGCGCGTCGCACGAGCTGGGGGAGGCGGAATCGGGAGCGTTCTGGAAGGCGGTCACCGATGCCGCTCCGTTCGCGGAGGCAGCTGCCGTGCAGGTGGCGCGGCCCCTGTGGCGGCTGTCGCTGCCGCCCGCCTCGGCGGCCGGCGTGATCCAGCGGCTGGTGGCGCGTCCCGGGGGATCGTGGCTGCTGGACGGGAGCATGCTGTGGTTCGCACCCGTCGGCGATACGAGTGCGGGGGACCTCGTCCGTGCCGCGGCGGCGGGAGCCGGCGGGACGGCGACGCTGCTCCGGGCGCCCGACTCGGTCCGGGCCGCCGAAGGCGTGTTCCCGCGGCAGGGCACGGGCATCGAGCGCATCGCGGCCGCGATCCGGTCCGGGTTCGACCCCGAGGGCGTGCTCAATCCCGGCCGCATGGCGGCCTGATCCCGTGCGCACCAACTTCACGGCGGCCCAGCTCGAGGACCCGGCCATCCGCACGGCGAACGGCATCCTCCGCGCCTGCGTGCACTGCGGCTTCTGCACGGCCACCTGCCCGACGTACGTGCTGCTGGGGGACGAGCTCGACAGTCCGAGGGGCCGGATCTACCTGATCAAGGACATGCTGGAGAACGACCGGCCGGCGGATCCGAAGACGGTGCTGCACATGGACCGGTGCCTCTCGTGCCTCTCGTGCATGACGACGTGCCCTTCCGGCGTGCACTACATGCACCTGATCGACCATGCACGGGCTTGGATCGAGGAGACCTTCCGGCGCCCCCTGCTCGAGCGGCTGGTGCGCGCCCTGTTCAGTCTGTTGCTGCCCCATCCTGCGCGCTTTCGGTGGGCGCTGCGCCTCGGCCGGCTTGCGCGCCCGTTCGGCCGGCTGCTGCCCGAGCCCGCAGGCACCATGCTCCGCATGCTCCCGGCGCAGCCCGTGCCGAACGGTTTCGTCCGGCCCGGCTCCGTCCACCGGGCCGTGGGCGAGCGCAGGCTCCGGGTGGCGCTCCTCGCGGGCTGCGTGCAGCAGGCCCTCGACCCCAGGATCAACGACGCCACGGTTCGGCTGCTCACGCGACTGGGCGCCGAGGTCGTGGTGGCCGCCACGGCAGGCTGCTGCGGCGCGCTGGTGCACCACATGGGCCGCGAGGAGGCCGCCAAGCAGGCCGCCCGGCGCAATATCGCCGCCTGGCGCAGTCTCGATGCCGAGGAACCGCTCGATGCCATCGTCGTGAACGCGTCCGGGTGCGGCACGATGCTGAAGGATTACGGCCACCTGCTCCGGACGGACACCGACAGCGAGGACGCGGCCTGGGTTGCCGGGCTGGCGGCCGATGTCACCGAAGTGGTGGAGCGCCTGAAACTGCCGGCGGCATCCGGGCCGCACGCCGGCATGAGCATCGCCTACCACTCGGCATGTTCCCTGCAGCATGGCCAGCAGATCTCCCGCATGCCGGCATCCCTCCTCGCCGAAGCGGGGTTCGACGTGCGGCCGGTGTCCGAAGGTCACCTCTGCTGCGGGTCAGCCGGCACCTACAACCTCCTCCAGCCCGAGATCGCCGAGCGGCTGCGCGAGCGGAAGGTCGCCAATCTGGAACGGACCGGTGCCGCCGCGGTCGCCGCGGGCAACATCGGCTGCATGGTGCAGATCGCCGGGGGCAGCGACCTCCCGGTGGTGCATACGGTCGAACTGCTGGATTGGGCCACCGGGGGGCCCCGCCCGGCGGCGCTCCGCTGAAAGGGCCGGCGCTCGATCAGGTTGCCAGTGAAGGCGGACGCCGCTGGTTCGATCCGGAGAGGCGGCCGCGCGCGGCGGCAGTCAGCCGTGCAGGGGACGCCTGGTCCCGCGGTCGCCTCGGTGGCGGGACGTCGCCATCCCTGCAACGCAAGCCGGCCCAGCCCGCCAACCGGTGCCCGCTTGCGGGGCTGGCTGGCAACCGGCGTTCGGCGGCAGGCCGTCACGGCGCCGGGACCCATGGCCGGCTGACGGGCGTGTTACGCTTGGCCGCATGCACGAACCGGCTGATCGTCGGTCGGATGCAGCCTGAGGAGGGGATGCATGAACAAGATGAGCCGTTCGACGGCACGACGCCAGTTGTCGCGCCGCAGCATGTTGTCGGGACTGGGTGTGGCGGCCGCCTCCGTGGCGACCGCAGGGGTGGCGCACGCCGCCTGCTCCGTGACCGCGTACCAGATCGACGGGCCGTTCTATCCGTACACACCCGGGGAACAGGACTGGGACCTGACCCACATCGCGTCCGGGGGCGACCGGGCGGCCGGTGAGGTCATCGAGGTCGTCGGCAAGATCCAGGACGCGCAATGCAGGCCGGTCGGCGACTGCGTGCTCGAGATCTGGCAGGCGAACATGCATGGGCGCTACGACCATCCGAAGGACGGCAACCCGGCGCCGCTCGACCCGAACTTCCAGGGCTATGCCCGCATCGTCACGGACCAGAACGGCGAGTACCGGATCCGCACCATCCGTCCCGCCCCCTACGCGGCGATCGGCG
This sequence comes from Alphaproteobacteria bacterium, assembly GCA_022825235.1. GTDB lineage: Bacteria > Pseudomonadota > Alphaproteobacteria > TMED109 > TMED109 > VXPW01. Next base: position 98,187 of record JAJDYI010000053.1, read on the forward strand.
ACTGGTACCGCCCTGCGCACATTCATTTCAAGGTGCATCCGCCGCTGAACCCGGGGGTCACCACGCAGATGTACTTCACGGATGACCCGCTCCTCGGGAGCGACCTCCTGCTCAAGCCGTTGTCCGAGGAGGAGCGGTCGGCGCTGATCGTCGCCTTTGACACCGAGACCGCGGACGGGATCAAGCAGGGAACCTTCAACATGCAGGTCCCGGAGGGCTGGAGGCCGCCGCCGGAACTGATGGACATCATCCGCCAACAGCAGCAGGGCTGACGGCCGTTCGGTTCGCCCCGCCGGTCGCCCGGGCCGGCGGGGCGCTGACCGGGCGCGGGGACCCATCGGGCGCCGGTCCGGCCGAAGGCAGGGCAGGCGGCGGTGTCCCCGCCGGTATGGGAGGAGCTTCAGGAACCATGCCACGCTGGCCGGGCATCGTGCTGGCAGTGCTGGTGCTGCCGGCTTCCGGTCTGGCCTGTCCTCCTTCCCTTGAATCCGCGACCGCCGCGTCCGCGCTGCATGCCGTGCTGGGGGCTGCGGGCCTGTCCGGGGCCAATTTCGAGATTCGGGAGTCGAACCAGGTCCTGAACGCGAGAGCCCTGATCTGCGGCGGCAATCGGTACATCCTGGTCAGTGATCAATTTCTCTCCGGTCTCGGCTGGACGGACGGGAACTGGAACTGGACGAATGCGGGAATCATGGCGCGGGAGATCGGGCGCCATGTCATGGGCCACGTGGTGTATCGAGGCGAGCGGCACCGGGAGGAAATCTCGGCCGACCGGTACGCCGGGCAGCTCCTCTTTCGGATGGGGGCGTCGCTCGATCAGGCCCTGGCGATGACCGAATTCCTGCCCGAAGTGCTGTCGTCCAGCCACCCGAGGAAATCTGAACGGGTGGCAGCCGTCCGGGCCGGCTGGGGGGACGCCAGCGATGCGGCGGACCGCGGAGGCGCCCCGGCCGCGCCGTGAGCGGCTCCCGCGCGCCGCCGGTGCCGGTCGTTTTCGCAGCGAAGGGCCCCGGGGCCGTGCCAACGGCGACATCCGAGGGCGCGACGGCGGCGATCGTCCGGTCAGCGCCTCCCGCTCGGGTCGAGCACTATTTCCATGTAGATGATCCCGTCAAGCGGGTTTTCGTAGTACGGGGCGATTTCGCGGAAACCCGGTGAACGGTAGAGCTTTGTGGCAGGGGTAAGCCTGGAGAAAGTGTCGAGCCGCATCCGGCTGTAGCCGGCGGCACGACCGGCTTCGATGATAGCTTCGGCCAGCGTTCGTCCCAGGCCCGTACCACGCCAGGGCCGGCGCACGAACAGGCGCTTCATTTCACAGGTCCCGGCCGACAACGGCTTCATCGCGACCCCGGCCACCGCCGTGCCGTCGACGTGACGCGCCAACAACATGCACCCCCGCGGCGGTGCGTAGTCGCCCGGGAGGGTTGCCAATTCGGCCGAAAAGTTCTGGAAGGTCAGATCCTGGCCAAGCCAGCGCTGGTACTCGATGAACAGGGTCCGCAAGTCATCGATGTCCACGACGGACGACGCTTCGGCTACCGCAACATTTCGTGGGACCAAGTCTTGCATCGCGGCAGTCCAGCGACAGGAGGCGCGGCCGGTCCGGCGGGACGGCGGAACCGGCTTGTAGAGGGTCCGGTTGCCCGGAGGCCGATGGTAGCCGGACAGCAGAAACCGGGAACCGAGACGAGTGCCCGTTCTAACGCCTGGACGGACACACTGGATCCACTGCTCAAGTCCGAATCACGCTGGCCGGGGATCGGCTGAAATCGCACCGGATCGAGGGCGATACCAACCGCCTCGGTCGTCGCGCCTGCTGCACGCCGGGTCCGCTCTTGTCGATGGGAGCATTCCATCGCGTTGAATGGCACATCGGATCCGAACTAGGTTGCCTGCATGATGGAGCCCGATTGCCACATCCGACGAGCTGCTGCGAACGATGCAGAATTCCTCCGGGTTCTTCACCAGCGCGCCTACGCCAAGTATCTGGAGCGGATGAACCGCGTACCTGAACCCATGGCGGCAAATTGGCAAGAGATCCTGGGCGAGGACGCGGTGTGGCTGGCGGAGATGGATGGAAATCCGTCCGGGGCGCTCGTGTTGCGGACCCGGGCCGACCATCTGCTCATCTGGAGCGTTGCGGTGGACCCAGGCCTGCAGGGGCGCGGCATCGGGAGACAGCTCCTTGAATTCGCGGAACTGGAGGCGGGCCGGCGGGGCATTGGCGAGATCAGGCTCTACACCAACGAAACGTTCACGGAGAACATCGGGCTGTACGAGGCCATTGGCTACGCGGTTACGCACATTGAGTCGACCAGGACGCACACGTTGGTACACATGCGAAAGAGGATCGGCATACGGAGTGCAACGCCCCTTCACGTTTCCGATACGGGGAAGTCGTAACGGGTCACCGCCGGGCAATTGCCTGGCGATGCGTGGTAAAGATCGGCATGAGGTGAGGGAGTGCCGCGCCGGCACTCGTGACCGAGGCTTGACCAGGCTCATGGTGGTGGCCAATCGTACGCGGATTGAAAGAGAACTATCGGAGCCTCAGGCGATGCCCCGAATCATCAATATTGGAGAGGCAAAGGCACAGCTGTCGCTTCTCATCGCTCGTGCAGAGGCTGGCGAGGAAGTGATCATCGCACGCAACGGCGTGCCGGCCGCGCGGATCGTGCCGGTGAACAGTCCGGTCGTGGAAACGATCGCGCTGCTTCGTGACGAACGGATGCGGCGGCCGAGGGTAACGGCCGCCGAGACCCGCACGGCCAGGGACCAGGGGCGCGCCTGATGACATTGGTCGTCGACGTGTCCGTCGCGCGCCTGCCGTCTGCCGGCTAGCCCGTGCGGACGTAGTAGATCAGGTCCAGCTCCGGCGGCGGCACGCCGGCGTGGCTCAGCATGCCGTGCGCCTGACCGCGATGGTGGGTCTGGTGGTTGAACAGATGCGTCCATACGAGACGCATCGGCGTGCGGAACGGTTCGCCAGCCACGTTGCGGTAGGCGAGGTCGCCCGCGAGTCGTTCTTCGTCCATGTCCGCCAGCACCCGGTCGAGCCGGTCGTCCTCGGCGGCGCGAGCACCGCGCAATGCCTCAAAATCGTCGAACAGCACACGATCGAGCGTCACCGCATCCGAATCGATCCCCTCGATGCGGTCCAGCCATAGGCGGTCGCCGACGAGGATGTGGTTCAGCGTGTTGTGAATCGAGCCGAAAAAGGCCCTGCGGTCCAGCTTGCGACCCGCATCGTCCAGGCCTGCGCAGGCGTCAAAGAGGCGGGTATTCGCCCACCGGTTGTAGGCGGCCAACGTCTCGAAGTGGGGCAGGAACATGCGCGAACTCCTGTGAGCGGTTGATCCTGATAGTGCATCACCCGGGTCAGGCGGGCGCGACGGTGTTTCGGATGCTCGCGCCACTGCGGGTTCCACACCCCGCCATTGACAGAATGTGCCGTCATGCCCGCACTTGTATTGCGGTCGCAAAAGGGAAGTCAGCCGATGCCGTCCATCACGATCAAGGGCATCTTCCCCACACTCCATGAGCGGATAAAGGGCATTGCGCGGCGTCACCACCGAAGCCTGCGGAACGAGGTCATCGCCTGTTTCGAACGCTACGCGGAGCAACCGCCGCGATCCAAGGCGGAGATGACGGCCGAAGCCGCCCGCCTGCGAGACAAGCTGCCGCCTGTCGATCACGACCTCGTGGACCGGTACAAGCGTAGTGGCCGGCCGTGAACGTCGAGGTCGACACGAACATCATCGCCTACTACTGGCTGCCGGGCGGGCGTACCGAGAGCGCCGTAGCCCTGCGTCGACATACCGACGAGTGGTTCGTGCCGGCGCTGTGGCGGTCTGAATTCCGCAACGTCTTGGCCCGCTAGCTTCGAGCCGGCATGATCGGACTCGCTCGGGCCAGCGCGTCGAATCGGAGTGCGGAGGCCGAGTTGGTTCATGGCGAGCGCGACGTCGGCGCCACCGCCGTGATGGGCCTCGTCGCCAAGTCGGCCTGTTCGGCATACGACTGCGAGTTCGTCGCTTTGGCCAAATCGATGGGTTATCCGCCGGTCACCGAAGACGCCCGTACCGTGCGCACATTTCCCGAGACGGCGGTCACCATCGACGAGCTGCTGGCCGGTCAGTGACCGCCTGACGATGCGGCCGTCCCGGTCCTTGCGAACTCCAGATACAACGGGCTGGTCGATCCGGGCGCCCCGCGTGTCTCGTACCGCGTCCCGTGCCAATCGTCGGGCGGTTCGAGGAAGTTTGCCGGCCGCCTTGCGGTCCATTCGAACCTGGGGTGGCCCAGGAGTTGCCGCAGGACCCAGTGCTGGCAGACCGGGTGGTCACTCGCGAACCGGAGGCGCGCCCCGGGCTGCATGATCCGCGCGAGCTGGTCGAGCGTGTGCGGCTGCACGAAGCGCCGCTTCGCGTGCCGGCGCTTGGGCCAGGGGTCCGGAAACAGGAGGAACACGCGGCTGATCGACGCAGGAGCCAGCGCGTCGAGGAGCAGGCGGGCGTCGTCCGCCAGGATCCGGGTCCGCGAACGGTCCTCGACCGGCAAGTGTGCAAGCAGTGCGGCGACGCCACTAATGAAGGGCTCACACCCCAGGAAGCCGGTGTCCGGATTGGCGCGGGCCAGGGCGGTCAGGTGCTCGCCACTCCCGAAACCGATCTCGAGCCAGGTCTCGACAACGGCGTCAGCAAACAGCGAGGCGGGATGCAGGGTGCCCGGGGGCTTGTCCAGGGGGATCGAGAGCGTCGGCAGCACCTGCTCGATCAGGGCCTTTCGGCCGGGTCGCAGGCGGCCCCGCTGCCGCCGTCCGTAGCAGCGGTAACGCGGCGGCTCAGCCGAGTGCGGCACGAAGGGCGTCGACGCGGTCGGTTTCCTCCCAGCTGAACCCGCCGTCCGCTTCGGGTGCGCGCCCGAAGTGCCCGTACGCAGCCGTGCGACGAAAGATCGGCCGGTGCAGCCCAAGCTGCTCGCGGATGTCGCCCGGGCGCAGCGAAAAGACGCTTCCCTCGTCCAGCACCCGCGTCAGCGCAGCATCGCGCTCCGGGCCCTGGTCGGTCTGCACGCGGATCGAGACGGGTTCAGCCACCCCGATTGCATAGGCCAGCTGGATGGTGCAGGCGTCGGCGAGGCCGGCTGCGACGATGTTCTTGGCGAGATAACGGGCGGCGTACGCCGCCGAGCGGTCCACCTTGCTCGCGTCCTTGCCGGAGAACGCGCCGCCGCCGTGCGGGCAGGCGCCGCCATAGGTGTCGACGATGATCTTGCGGCCGGTGAGCCCGGCGTCCGCGTCGGGACCGCCGATCACGAACTTGCCTGTCGGGTTGACGAGGACGGATTCAGCGGCCGGCATCCACCCACTCGGGAGGACCGCCTCGATGGACGGAATGATGCGGTCCCGGACATCCGTCAGCTCAAGGCTCGCATCGTGCTGACTCGAGACCACGACCTTCTCGACACCGACGGGGCGAGCGTCCTCGTAACGCAGCGTGACCTGCGACTTCGCATCCGGGCCCAGGCCGTCCACCCGGCCGTCCCGGCGCGAGTCCCGGATGTGCAGGAGAATCTGGTTGCTGTAGTGCAGCGCGGCCGGCATGAGGGCATCCTCGGTCTCGCGGCAGGCGTAGCCGAACATCAGGCCCTGGTCGCCGGCGCCCTCCTCCGCCCGTGCTGCGGCGTCCACACCCTGGGCGATATCGGAGGACTGGCCGTGCAGGCGGTAGTCGAATTCGAAATTCCGCCAATGAAACGAGTCCTGCTCGTAGCCGATGGCGCGGACGGTCTGCCGCACCGCCGATTCGACTTCCGCCACCGGCAGCGTCAGCCCGCGGATTTCGCCGGCCACGAGCACCAGGTTCGTGGTGGTGATGGCCTCACACGCGGCGCGGGCGGCCCGCGGGTCGTCGGCCTTCTCCAGGATCAGGTCGACCAGCGTGTCGGAAACCTGGTCGCATATCTTGTCCGGGTGACCCTCGGACACGGATTCACTGGTGAAGAGATGGCTCGGCAAGGTTCGACTCGTGGCGGCACGATTGCGCGCTGCAGACCGCAGGTGCTTGGAGGGTGATCGCGTCGATTGACACTTCCGAAATTAGCCGAGGCAGGGGGGGCTGTCCATCTGCCGACGGGCCGCTGCGACCGTCGCGGGCGCGTCGAATTCGCCCGCGCAGGGGGGCTGGGAGCCCCGCCGACACGCTTGTCCGGCAGTTCTGCGTCCGCCCCCGGCGCGGGGCGATTTCCCGGCTGCGAGGCGGTCTGGCGACGCCCGTCCGCCCGCGTGCCGACGGGCGCTACCAGATGCAGCCGCGCGCCACGATCGGCCAAACGGCCTCGACGCGCCCGTCCCGGACGCAGACGTACCAGTCGTGCAGGTTCGCGGTCGGATCGCAGTGCGAGGGGATCAGCCGGACGGCGTCGCCGACCGCAAGACGGACGTTGGAACCGGAAAGATCGACCGTCGTGTGCTCGTCGGACACGCCGGCCACGGCGGCCGAATCGATGTCGGCAATCCCGGGTACGCCCGACTCCGCGGAAAAAGCCTTGAGCCCGGCGTCCGTGACCGCGCGCTCGGGCACCGGACTGCTCACCACGGTCGAGTAGATGAAGAGCGCCTGCTCGAAGTCGGCGACCGGTGCGCCCGCCGCGTCGAGATTCCGGGCGTAATCGGCGTCCATGAAGACGTACGAGCCCGCCTGGAGCTCGTTGTAGACCCCGCTCGCGGCCTCGAATTCCCACGTCCCGGTGCCCGCCCCGGCCACCGTTTCGCATGGGATTCCCTCCCGAGCGAGCAGTTCGACGGTCGAACGCACCAGCGCGCTGGCGGAGTCGATGGCGGCGCGGCGCTCCGCATGGCTCCGGAGGTGCTGTGCGAGCCCGTGATAGGCCTGGAGGCCAGCAAACCGGAGCCCCTCGGTGGCCGCGACCCGGCGCGCCAGCGCGAGCGCCTCCGCGCCGGGTGCGACGCCGCAGCGGGCCATGCCGACGTCGATCTCCACCAGCACGTCGATCCGCACGCCGGCCGCGGTCGCCGCGGCACCGATCGCCGCCGTGTTGTCGGCATCGTCCACGCACACCCCGACCTTCGCTTCGCGGGCCATGGACACGAGCCGCGCGATCTTTCGGCTGCCAACGACCTGGTTGCTCACGAGGACGTCGGGCACGCCGGCCTGAACCAGCGCTTCGGCCTCGCTCACTTTCTGGCAGCAGGCCCCGACCGCACCCAACGCCATCTGCCGGTGGACAATGGGCGCGCACTTGTGGGTCTTGGCATGGGGACGGAGCCGCACGCCGGCCGCGGCAATGCCGCGTGCCAAGCAGTCGAGATTGCGCTCGAAGGCGTCGAGGTCGATCACGAGCGCCGGCGTATCGACATCGGCGAGCGGCATGCCGACCTGGGCGGGTGGGGGAGTGGTCATGGCGGTACCCGGAGGGATGGCTGGCGGCGAGAGTGTGCCGCTGGCGGATGCCCCGCACAACGGTCGCTCCCGTTCGACGAGTTCCGCTGCCGGGGGAGGGGTCCGGGCGTGATATGGTCGGCCCCACACGTCCCCATTGGAGAGGGAGAATCCGGGCGATGAAGACGAGAGCAGCAGTAGCCGTCGAGGCCGGCAAGCCGCTTGTGATCGAAGAAGTCGATCTTGAGGGACCGAAGGGCAGCGAAGTGCTCGTGGAGATCAAGGCGACCGGCGTGTGCCACACGGATGCGTTCACCCTCTCAGGCGATGATCCCGAAGGCATGTTCCCGGCCATCCTGGGACACGAGGGCGCGGGCGTGGTCGTCGATGTCGGTCGCGACGTGACGTCGGTCAAGCCCGGCGACCACGTGATCCCCCTGTACACGCCCGAGTGCCGGCAATGCGAGTACTGCACGTCCGGCAAGACCAACCTGTGCCAGGCCATCCGCGAGACCCAGGGCCGGGGCGTGATGCCGGACGGGACGAGCCGGTTCTCGCTCGGCGGCGAGGCGGTGCTGCACTACATGGGCACGTCGACCTTCGCAAACCACACGGTCCTGCCGGAAATCGCGGTGGCGAAGGTTCGCGAAGACGCCCCCTTCGACAAGATCTGCTACATCGGCTGCGGTGTCACGACGGGAATCGGCGCGGTCATCAACACGGCCAAGGTCGAGCCCGGGTCGAACTGCGTGGTGTTCGGGCTCGGCGGCATCGGGCTCAACGTCATCCAGGGGCTTCGCATGGTCGGCGCCGACATGATCGTGGGCGTTGACATCAACCCGGCGCGCGAGGCGACGGCCCGGAAGTTCGGCATGACGGACTTCGTCAATCCCATCGATGCGGGAAACGACCTCGTCGGCCATCTCGTGGACCTGACCCGAGGCGGCGCGGACTACAGCTTCGAGTGCATCGGCAACGTCACCACGATGCGCCAGGCCCTGGAATGCTGCCACAAGGGATGGGGCGAATCCGTGATCATCGGCGTGGCGCCGGCCGGGGCCGAAATCGCCACCCGACCGTTCCAGCTGGTGACCGGCCGGGTGTGGCGCGGCACCGCGTTCGGCGGAGCCAAGGGCCGGACCCAGGTGCCGCAGATCGTGGACTGGTACATGGACGGCAAGATCGCCATCGACGACATGATCACCCACACGATGCCGCTCGCCGACATCAACGACGCGTTCGACCTGATGCACCGGGGCGAATCCATCCGGAGCGTGGTGATCTACTGATCGCCGGTCCGCGCTCGCCGACCGTCGGCCGTTGCCCCCGCCGGCACCGGCCGACGGCCGGGACCAGATCCTCCGCCCCGCGGCCACGGCTGCTGGCCGGCACCCGGGGGAGCCGATCGCCTCACGATGTCTCGTCGCCGGCCTCCACCACGCTCGCGCCAGCGTTCGCGCCGGCCGCCCGGGCCGCGCATGCGCGGCCGCAGCGTCTCCGAGCAGCGCTGGCTCCGCCGCCAGCAGACGGATCCCTTCGTCGCGGCAGCGGCCAAGGACGGTTACCGCTCGCGCTCCGCGTACAAGCTGGCCGCCATCGACGACCGCCACGACTTCCTGCGGCGCGCCCGCCGGATCGTGGACCTGGGCGCGGCGCCGGGCGGCTGGCTGCAGGTGGCGGTGGCAAGGGCGCCGACGGCCCGCATCGTCGCGCTGGACCTGCAGCCGCTGGCGCCGGTCGGCGATGCCGTCATTCTCGCGGGCGATGCGTTCGCCGCGGGCGCTGCGGAGCAGCTGCGGGAGGCGCTCGGCGGGCCGGCCGACGCGGTGCTCTCCGACATGGCGCCACCGGCGACCGGGCATCGTGCCACCGACCAGCTCCGGTCGCTGGCCCTCGCGGAAGCGGCCGTCGACTGTGCGCTGGTCCTGCTGGCGCCCGGCGGGACCCTGCTCGTGAAGCTCATCCGGGGGCAGGGGGAGCAGGAACTGATACAGGTACTAAGCCAGCGGTTTGCCAAGGTTCGCCGCGAGAAGCCCCCGGCGTCACGCCCCGATTCCAGCGAAATGTTCCTCTTTGCGACCGGCTTCCGGCCGCTGCCGGAGGTCGGTCGGCAGGACGCCGGCTTTCGCGAGCCTCGCCTGCCGTCTATACCTACCTGATCGAGCGAATCCTGCAGACACCGGGCCCATCCCATGCGTGAAGCCTTCACGTTCGACGACGTGCTGATCCGCCCGGCTGCGTCGGAAGTGCTTCCGGCGGACGTCGACACGGCCACCCAGTTCGCGCGCGATTTCCCGCTCGCGATCCCGCTGGTCTCGTCTGCGATGGACACCGTGACCGAGGCGGATCTCGCGATCGCCATGGCGCAGGCCGGCGGCATCGGCGTGATTCACAAGAACCTGTCGATCGACGAGCAGGCCCGCGAGGTGATGCGGGTCAAGAAGTACGAATCCGGGATGGTTGTGGATCCGGTCACCGTCAGCCCCGACGCCACCCTTGGGGAAGTCCGCCGCCTCAAGCGGCAGTACAGCATCTCCGGATTTCCGGTCGTGGACCCGGATGGCGTGGTGGTCGGGATCATCACCAACCGCGACGTGCGCTTCGCGCGCGACGAATCACAGCCGGTCCGGGACCTGATGACCTCCGAGAACCTGGCGATCGCCCAGGAGGGGATCGGCTCGCGCGAAGCACAGGCGATCCTGCACGAGCGGCGGATCGAGAAGCTGCTGGTGGTCGACGGGGACCGGCGGTGTGTCGGGCTCATCACGCTGACCGACATCGAGAAGTCGGAGCGCCATCCGGACGCGTCCAAGGACGCGCGGGGCCGTCTGCGGGTGGCCGCCGCGGTCGGCGTCGGCACGACGGAGGTCGAGCGCGCTGAGGCGCTGGTCTCCACCGGGGTGGACGCCATCGTCGTCGACACCGCGCACGGGCATTCGCGCGGCGTCCTGGAAACGGTGACGACGATCCGCTCTCTGTCCAACGAGGCACGGGTCATTGGCGGCAACGTCGCCACGGCCGAGGGCGTGCAGGCGCTGGCCGAGGCCGGCGTCGACGCGGTGAAGGTGGGCATCGGGCCGGGGTCGATCTGCACGACCCGGGTCGTCGCGGGTGTCGGTATGCCGCAGTTCAGCGCCGTCCTCGAGGCGGCCGCAGCGGCGCGGGACGCCGGGATTCCGTGCATCGCCGACGGCGGCATCCGCTATTCGGGTGATCTGGCCAAGGCCATCGCGGCGGGCGCCGACTGCATCATGGTGGGCTCCCTCCTGGCCGGCACCTCGGAGACGCCGGGGGAGGTGTTCCTGTACGGCGGCCGGTCCTACAAGTCGTATCGCGGCATGGGATCGGTGGGAGCGCTCGCGCGCGGGTCGGCGGACCGATACTTCCAGGAAGAACTCGGCGCGGGCATGGCGTTCGTGCCGGAGGGGGTCGAGGGGCGCGTGCCTTACAAGGGGCCGGCCGCCGCCGTGATCCACCAGCTGGTGGGCGGGCTCCGCGCCGCCATGGGGTACACCGGCTGCCGGTCGATCACGGCCATGCAGACCGAGTGCGAATTCGTCCGTGTCACTTCGGCCAGCATCAGCGAAGGCCACATCCACGACATTGCCGTGACCCGGGAAGCTCCTAACTATAGGACTGGGGTATGATTCCTTCCCCTGCCATTCTCCCCATGACCGCGCCGGAGGAACATGATGACTAAGTGGGTTGGTCCGGCATGGCAGCTTCGCCTTGCCGCCTCCGCAACCGTGCTGCTGGTGGCGACTGCCGGCCCTGGTGCCTTCGCCATGGAAGAACCTCCCGACTCGTTCGGGATGGGCGGCGGAGACGAGACGGCGGCGCTCCTCGCGGAAGCCAGCGAACTCATCGAGGGCGGCTACTACGAGAATGCCCGCCTGGCGCTCGGCGCCGTTCTGGCTGAGGCGCCGGATTCCGCCGAGGCGTGGAACCGGCTCGGCTACCTGGAGCGCCGTCTGCAGAACTTCGAGGCGGCTCTCAAGCACTACGCCAAGGCCCTGGCCCTCGCGCCCGAGCACACGGCGGCGCTCCACTATCAGGCCGAGACCTTTCTGGCGCTCGGACGTCTGGACGAGGCGGAGGCCAACCTGGCCAGGATCGAGGCCGTCTGCGACTTCCCCTGCCCCGACGGCGACGACCTGGCCGAGCAGATCGCGCTGTATCGGAAGAATCTGGACGGGTGAGCGAACGTGTCCTCGTCGTCGACTTCGGGAGCCAGGTCACCCAGCTGATCGCCCGGCGCGTGCGCGAGCACAGCGTCTACTGCGAGATCGTTCCATGGCACCGGGCCGCTGATCGGCTCGAACCGCCGCCGGGCGCCATCATCCTGTCCGGCGGTCCCGATTCCGTGGCGGCCGAAGCGGCGCCGTCGATCCCCCCGGAGATCTTCCGCAGCGGCGTGCCCGTCCTCGGGATTTGCTACGGCCAGCAGGCCATGGTCGAGGCGCTCGGCGGGCGCGTGAGCGCCGCGCAGACCCGGGAGTTCGGCCGCGCGGACATCGAGGTCTCGGCGCCGTCCGCGCTCTTCGAAGGTTTGTGGCAGCCCGGAGAGCGCCACCCGGTGTGGATGAGTCACGGGGACCGCGTCGATGCCGTGCCGGACGGCTTCCGGGCGGTGGCCCGGACCGATGCGGCGCCCTTCGCGGCCATCGCCGACGAGCGCCGCCGCTACTTCGGCGTGCAGTTCCACCCGGAAGTGGTGCATACGCCGGACGGTTCTGCGCTCCTGCGCCGGTTCGTCCGCGACATCGCCGGGCTGGACGGCTCGTGGTCGGTGGGCCGGATCCGCACGGAGGCGGTGGCGCGCATCCGCGCCCAGGTCGGCGACGGACGGGTCATCTGCGGGTTGTCCGGCGGCGTCGACAGCGCGGTCGCGGCACGCCTCGTGCACGAGGCGGTGGGGGAGCGGTTGACCTGCGTGTTCGTCGACCACGGCCTGCTCCGCGCGAACGAGGCCAACGAGGTCGAGGCGACTTTCCGTCAGCGGTTCAACATCGCGCTGCGCACGGTGGACGCGGAGAAGACGTTCCTGGCCGCGCTCGAAGGCGTCGACGAGCCGGAAGCCAAGCGGAAGACCATCGGCCGCGTGTTCGTCGAGGAATTCGAGGCGGTGGCGCGCGACATCGGGGCCGATTTCCTGGCGCAGGGCACCCTGTACCCGGACGTCATCGAGTCGGTCGCCCCCTCGGGCGGACCCAGCGTCACCATCAAGTCCCACCACAACGTTGGCGGTCTGCCCGAGCGCATGCAGATGCAGGTGGTGGAGCCGCTGCGCGAACTCTTCAAGGACGAGGTCCGGGAGCTCGGCCGGGAGCTTGGCCTGCCGGAGAGTCTGGTGGGACGCCACCCGTTTCCGGGACCGGGGCTCGCGATCCGGATTCCCGGCGCGGTCACCCGCTCCAAGATCTCGCTCCTCCGGGAGGCCGACCGGATCTATCTGGACGCCATTCGCAGGGCGGGCCTCTACGACGACATCTGGCAGGCGTTCGCCGTCCTGCTGCCGGTGCGGAGTGTCGGCGTGATGGGGGACCGGCGCTCGTACGACTACGCGCTGGCGTTGCGGGCGGTGACGTCACTGGACGGCATGACGGCCAGCGTCTACCCGTTTTCCGCGGACTTCCTCGCGGAGGTCGCGACCACGATCGTCAACCGGCTGCCGGGCATCAACCGGGTCCTGTACGACGTCACGTCAAAGCCGCCCGGCACGATCGAGTGGGAGTGAGCCGGACCGCCGGATGACTTCGTAGAAGCGCGTCATCATCGCCCGCACCGCCGCCCGGATGCCGGGCTCCTCGCTCTCCCTGGGGCCGCCCACCAGCAGGCGCCGGATCTGGTGCCGCCGGCAGAACCGGAGGGCCGCCGGCACGGCCCGATCGGTTCGTGGGTCGAGAACGATCCGGGGCCGGGCCGCTCCGGCCGACCGGGGTAGCACGGTGCTGCCCCCGCGCGGTCGGCGGCCGGCGAGGATCAGGACGCCGTCGGCCAGGCGGAGGTTCCGGAGCGTGCGCTGGACCGGACGGCGCAGGGGGGTCGGCGTCAGCGGCCAGCAGCCCTCGAGCGGCCCCGCTTCCGTCCAGCGCCCCCCGGGGCACCAGCCGGTGATGGGAACGGCGCAGGCGCGTGCCGCCTCGAGGGCGCCCCGATCGGCGCCGGTCTGCCCACCCGAGACCAGCACCATCGATGGCCGGAAGCGCGGACCCGGCCGCCGGCCGGCCCCGCACGGCGGGATCGACCGACGCCTCACTGTTCGGCGGGGACGCTCAGATGCCGGGCGAGGCGGCGGCGGAGATCGTCGGCGATCGGAGTCGAGCGCATCGTGCCCTGGTCCGCGTGTACCCAGACGACGCTGCCCCGGGACAGGACGTCGTCACTGTCGGCGGGGTGCAGGGTCGTCGCAAACATGACGCTCGACGTTCCCAGCCGGGAGACCTCCACGGCGACATCGAGTACGTCATCGAGCCGCACCGGCCGGGCGAAGTCGATTTCCGCGTGGACCACGTTGAAGTCCTGACCCGAGGTCCGGGCGTAGTCGAACAGGTCGAAGGGCAGCGACCGGAGGAATTCAGTGATGGCGTTGTCGTAGTAGGTCAGGTGCTGCGCGAAGTACACCAGCGCCTGGGCGTCCACTTCGTTGTAACGGACCCGCATGCGCCAGCGGAACGGCTGCGGCACGCGGTCGGATCAGCCCCGCCGCACGCGTCGGGCGCGTGCCTCAAGCCAGGTGAGCAGCAGCGGCAGGCTCCCCGAATGCTTGAGGACCCGGCCCCGCTGGCAGACCTGCCATTCGGGCACCCGGGTCCCCGAGCCGCCTCGGATCAACTGGTATTCGGGTGCCTCTCGGGCATACCGGTAGACGCAGAACACCGCCAGGCTCTCGCTGTGGTCGATCGAGTAGTCGTGCCACAGACCAGCCTTGAGCATGCGCGAGAACAGCCCGATCAGCTGACCGATTTCGCCGTCACGGAAGACGTTTTTCGGGCTTGACACCCGCCGGCCCGGTCGTGATACGACCCGGGCCGGCAATACACTGGGCGTCGTCTGGGCCTGCCCTTCCATAACCAGCCAGTATGGTGGCGCGGACCATTCGATGCAACTGATTTGCCCCCCGCCGACACCGGGGCGAACCCTTCCCCGGCCGGGCTTGCGAAGTCGGCGCCAATGGAGTTGATTCCCGGCAGTGGCTGCGCGCGGGTGTGGCGGAATTGGTAGACGCGCCGGATTCAAAATCCGGTTCTGGCAACAGAGTGTCGGTTCGAGTCCGACCACCCGCACCATGCCCGGTCCGGCGTCGGGCGCGTCCCGGGAAACGCAACTTCGGCGTGCGCACCACGCTGACGCAGGATGCCCACGTCGATCGCGGACAGTACTTGGAAGCAACCGCACCAACCGGCCGCTACGATTGGCCCCACTGCCGCCATGACCGAATCCCGCCTTTCGCTCGCGCACTATGCCGACGCCATCCGCAGCGGCTGGCCGGCCTGCGACCTGGAGCGGGCGATCCTGCATGACCTGCCGCGCCGGTTTCACGGCTTGCCCACCAACGCCCAGGCTGACGTCCTCGCAGCACCACCACCGCTCACCCACACGCGTTGGGATGCGCTCCTCGCAGCCACAGTCGAGCACATCGCGCGGCTGCACCGGCACGAACTGCCGGCGTGGGTCGACGAGCCCGAACGCTTCCTCGACCGCACCTGGGTCCTCCCGGATGTCCCGTTCATGCGCCGGAACGCCATCGTGTACGCGCCGGCCGCGTTCATCCGCCACGGCGCGCTGCCGGACCCGCGCGACCTTGATCCCCGCGGGGGCGAACGTCATGCCTGGACTCGATAGTCCTCGGGGCGCGCTCGACCGCGAGACCCTCCACCGGCTCTTCGACGAACTAGCCGATGAACTCGCGCGCGTGCGGACCCGGGCCCACGTCTACATCGTCGGAGGAGCAGCCATGATGATGGCCTACCAACGTGACCGTGCGACGCACGATGTCGACGCCCGGATCGACGATGGCCACGCCGCCGTCTTGGCCGCCGTCGAGGCCATCGCCCGACGGCACGGACTGCCGACCACCTGGCTGAACGAGCAGGCCACGGCATACCTCCCGTCCACTCCAGACCACCGAGCGCCGGTGGTGTACGACTCACCACACCTCGTCATCACCGGCGCGTCTGCCGAACACCTGCTTGCCATGAAGCTGGAGGCAGCCCGCCGGACTGACCAGGCCGACATCGTGGCCCTGCTCCGGGCTCTCGCCATTCGGGACACGGATACCGCCGTCGCTATCCACGCGGGCCTGTTCCCGGACTCGCGCCAGACCGGCCGTGCCCGCGCACTCGTCGAGGCTGCGCTCGGAGACCCGGCCCGCCGTCCGGCGAACGGCGCACCGAGGCGCTGAGCGGGTTCCTCGAGTTCTCCCTTGCCACATCTGATCGGCCCGGCCTGCATGGGGCCCTTCCCGCGAACTCGCTGCGGTCGCCGGGCGCGGCAGTCCGGGAATGCCGCTTGCCTAGGCTGCCACCGGCGTTGGGTCAGCCGAAGCGAGGGCATAGCAGGCGATCTGCCGCCAGCTTACTGATCCTGATGCCGTCAACTGTCCGGGTCGAGCCCGGGCAGGTTGCAAGGATGGGGCAACGAGCTGGCGATCGAAGGACGGGATCTGGCGGCAACCGGTGCCACCTCGACGGAAATCGGTTGTCGGGTGACCTCCGTCGCCGTCGATCGCGCCGACCCGGCGCATCGGCTGCCCATCGGCAGTCAGTCGCAGCGGTTATTCCAGAAAGAAATGCGTGACCTACTCTCCAAGTTTGTAGCTTACTTTCTCGCCGTCGATGACGATATGCCCCTCCTCCTGCAACCTGCGTATCAACGATTGGGCCTTCTCTTCATCGAGCGTTTCTTGGAACACCGAGCGGATCGTATTGGCCAAAGTACGTCGTCTTCTTGGTCTTGCTGGGCCGCGGCGGGACAGATCCTTGAGAATCTCATTGAGTGTGTCTTTGTCTCTGGCCGGGACGGGTCTGCGCACGAGCTCGGACACGTCATTCACCCGGGAAGCCCTTAGCTTGAGAGATCTGAGGTGCTTGATCAGGGGATCGAATCCCTTGTCCTTCGACACAACATGGAAATAGGAGTTCTGTTCCGCGGCAGACAACCTGCCGATATAGAACGCGATGTGAAAATCCACAGCGTTCGGTCCGTTTCCGGATATCTGGATGTACTCCACCGCATGCAGTTTCTGTCCCTGGAGCACGAGATCGACGGGGATCTTGGCATCATTTGCGCCTAGGAAGATCGCTACTTTGAATTGACGATCCGCCAGCAGATCGAGGTTGCTGGCCCTCACGTTCTCATAGTCGACAAATACATGGTTGGTAGCCATTGGCCCTCGAGACGAAGGACCACCAAGTCCTTGAATGACGTAAGCGCAGGAATGAACAAAATAGCTTCGCGCGTTGGAAAGCCGCGGCCGGGGGAGCAGGACGCCCGAACCTCGCGGGTCTCGGCGACATCGCGGGTACAGTCGCGGAGGTTCAGGTCGCTGCCCCCGCGCTCGTGGCTGAGGGCATTGCCGGCATGGGCAGAATCTGACCCAGAGTGGCGCCGAGTTCGGACTTGACGTCTGCAAGGACACGATGGCGGTTGCCGTGGCCGCGTCAGGTCGCGAGGCTCCGGTGTACGGGGGCACGGTCCGGAACGACCGGGGCGTCCCCGCATGGTTTTGGCGCGCCTGGCCCCGCGGCAGCCGGCGAACGGGTTGGTGCATGGCGTGGACGTGGTCTCTGCCGGCATGTATGCCCGTCGTCAGCGTCGGTCCGGGGCATGCAGCGGTGCCGGGCCGAGGAGGGAAGCGACGAGAACTTCCGGTTGAAGCTCCTCAGCGGGGTGTAGGCGGTCATCCGGCTTCGTTTCCTGCCAGCATGACGGCAACCCACGGTCGGGCGTCGGCCCGCTTGCAGGTGATGACGACGATGGTTGGCGGTTTACCGCTTCTTCAGAGCGGCGAATGGGCTGCTACGGTATCGCGAGCTGTCCACGTATCCCGGGACCCGTCCAGCGAGATCCCAACCCTCGACGCTGCGCAGGCGCTCCTCAAAAGCTCCTTCGGCTACGACCGGTTCCGGCCTGGGCAGGCGGACATCGTCGCGGCGCTGCTGGCGGGCGAGAATGTGCTGGCAGTTATGCCGACCGGCTCGGGCAAATCCCTGTGCTACCAGCTTCCGGCTCTCGCGACCGAAAGTCTGACCGTGGTGGTCTCGCCACTGATCGCCTTGATGCGCGATCAGGTGGCCGCGCTACGCCTCAACGGTGTGGCGGCGGGCTCCCTCAATTCGGCCACGCCTCGGGCCGACGCTGCCGAGACACACCGCCAACTGCGGGACGGTCGATTGCGCCTGCTCTACATCTCGCCGGAACGGCTTATGCAGCCGGACGTACTGGATGGCCTTGCCCGGCATGATCCGGCGCGCTTCGCCATCGACGAGGCCCACTGCATCTCGCAATGGGGCCACGACTTCCGGCCGGACTACCGTCGCCTCTCCGAACTGCCTGAGCATTTCCCGGACGCCCGGCTCAGCGCCTTCACGGCGACGGCCGATGCCGTTACGCGGCAGGACATCGTCGAACGGCTGTTCGGCGGTCGGGCGAAGATCTTCGTGGCCGGCTTTGACCGTCCAAACCTGCAAATCGGCATAGCCCCCCGGAATTCCGCGGCGCGGCAGATCGACGCTCTGCTGGACCGACACCCCGGGCGGTCGGGCATCGTCTACACCCTCTCGCGCAAGGAAGCGGAGCGGACGGCGCAACGCTTGTCGTCGGGCGGGCGCACAGTACTGCCCTATCACGCCGGGATGGATCAGGCCGTCCGGGACCGGAACCAGGACCGATTTCTGACCGAGGACGGCGTCGTCATGGTGGCGACCATTGCCTTCGGTATGGGCATTGACAAGCCAGACGTCCGCTTTGTCGTCCACGCCAACATCCCGTCCACCGTCGAGGCCTACTACCAGGAGACGGGCCGGGCCGGGCGCGACGGATTGCCCGCAGAAACCCTCATGCTCTACGGCATGGACGATATCCGGCTCCGCCGCTTGATGATCGATGACTCCGACCGGCCGGAGGAGGCGAAACGGGTCGAGCATCAGCGGCTCAACGCACTGCTGGCCCTGTGCGAGACCGCCGGTTGCCGGCGCCAAGTGCTGCTTGGCTACTTCGGCGAAGCCTGCGACCCGTGCGGCAATTGCGACCGCTGCCTTGCGCCTGTCGAGACAATCGATGGCACTGTGATCGCGCAGAAGGCGCTCTCGGCAGCTCTGCGGACGGGAGAGCGCTTCGGCGCTGGACACCTGATTTCCGTGCTGCGAGGCGAAGCAACAGACAAGGTGCGCCAGCACCACCATGATCGATTGCCGACCTTCGGGGTCGGCGCAGATATCGGCAAGGCGCTCTGGCGTTCCTATCTGCGCCAGCTCGTGGCGGTTGATGTGTTGAAGATCGACATCGGCGGCTACGGCGCGCTGAAACTGGGCGGCCGCGGCCGCGCAGTACTGAATGGTGCCGAGACCGTGGCGCTGCATGGCGAAGCCGCCGGCCGGCCCGGGGAGCGTGCGCGGAGGGCGGAGCAATCGCCGATCAATGCCGACCCGACACTGTTTGCCAAGCTCAAACAGGTACGGCTTGAGATTGCAAACGCGGAGGGCGTGCCGGCCTTCGTTGTATTTCACGATCGCAGCCTTCTCGACATGGCCGCCCGCAAGCCGCGAAGTCTTGCACAGCTTGCCGCCTGCCACGGAGTGGGCGCCCGGAAGCTGGACCGCTATGGCGAGCGCTTTCTGGCAGCGCTGGAGGATCCGGGGAGCGTCCCGCCGTCGGCTGAGGCCGCGCACGGTTCGGAGCAGGGAACCTCGCCTCCTGCGGCCCCGGCGCTGACAGGGAAATTCGATTCAATCCTGTTTCAGCGGCTCAAGGCGTTGCGGCGTGAGATCGCCCAAGCGGAGGCTGTACCGCCGTATGCCGTATTCCACAAGTTCAGCCTGCAGGAGATGGTGGTAAATCGTCCGCGGACGCTTGCAGCACTGGCAGAATGCTACGGCGTCGATGCTGGGAAAATCGAGCGTTACGGCGAGCGCGTCTTGGCCGTGCTCGAGGACGCCGAGAGGGATCCAGCGGCTCCGGGCGCTTTGCGGAGCAACGAATCGGAAACACCGAAATCGGAAGCGGTTCTTTCAAACGGGTATGATCCAGCTCTGTTTGCTAGGCTCGAGGCGCTTCGGCTTGAAATTGCCCAAGCGGAAGGCCTGTCGCCGCTGGCAGTGTTTCCCGACCAGACCTTGATGGAGATGGCCGCGTTCTCGCCGCACACGCTCGACGCCCTGGCGGAATGTCACGGTGTTGGCCCTCGCAAGTTGGCACGCTACGGCGCGCGGTTTCTGCATGAAATTTGCGCTGTGGGCGGTGTCTGACGACAGGATCCATGACATCGTCGAATGGGCGTCCCACCGATCCCCCCCCCGATGGTCTTGCCGAGCTCGCTGAACACGTACATTGGGCATGACTCGGTTACCGCACAATTGCGGCTTCCCTGCTCGCCGTTCCAATCTTGATCAGCATCCAGGGCAACTTTCCGTTCTGGCCTTCGTTCGCGTGTCTGGCCCGGCCGCTTGCCCCGTTTGCGGTCCTTGGGTCGACGGAACGCGGACAGGGGGATCGCGAGCCCCGTACAGCACTTTGCCTCACCCGGGAATTCCGCTCGGTCGTTATACTGGCGATCTCCATCGCTGCTGGGGGCGGTGCGGCCCGCGGCTTCGTCGATGGGCGTAGATAGCCGTGCTCAGCGGGCGGTCAGCAGGTAGGAGTCTCAAGTCCCCGCCGCTGTCGACGTGCCCGTGCGGCGGTCCCCAACGAGCGGCTAGGCTACGTGCACGGCCTGCTCGCTCCATGGATAGGGTGCTTGCTGTTCTCCGTCGTTCGCGCCCCGATATGGAGCGTCCAGAGGTCTAGCAGATCAGTCCGGGAACGCCGCATCTGTAGCGGCCATGGACATGTGCGACGAGCAGCGTCAGGAGGCCGTCGCACCAGCGACGCGATTGCCCGCGGGAGGGGCCTCAACGTTGAACGTGGTTGCCGCACGCGCTAGGGTAGACAGTTCACAATATCGTCTACCCGACCATTGGTCATGAGCCTCAACATCAAGAATGACGAAACCTGCCGGCTTGCCGATGCGTTGGCCCGGTTGACCGGGGAGACCAAGACCGGTGCCATTACCGTTGCGTTGCGTGAACGCCTCGAGCGCGAAAAGCACGAGCGCAATGTCGATGCCCGCATTCAAAAGATGCGCGCCACCGCGGAGCGTTGCGCCAAGCTTTTGGCTCCGGGGCCGTCGGCCGTGAAGCATGGTGATGTCCTCTATGACGAGCGGGGACTGCCGAAGTGATCGTCGATAGTTCGGCGATACTTGCGGTTCTGTACCGCGAACCGGATGCCGAGCGCTATGAAACGGCGATCGCCTCGGTCCTGAGGTGTCGAATGTCCGTTGCCAATGTGCTGGAGGCGGCCATCGTTCTGGAGGGCCGAGGGGGTACGGCGGCCGGGTATGAACTCGACACTTTCCTGAAAGACGCCGCCATCGAGCCGGTGCCGGTCACCCTGGAACACATGGAAGCGGCGCGACGAGCTTGGCGGCGTTTCGGCAAGGGCAATCATCCGGCGGCACTGAACTACGGCGACTGCTTCGCCTACGCGCTCGCCAACGTGGCGGGCGAGCCGCTGCTGTTCAAGGGCGAGGACTTCGCCCGTACCGATGTCGAGGTCGTGTGATCAGGCAACAGCATGCGGGGCGATATCCGCGAATGCGCTGGCCCCGCCCGTCCTAGCCCACGTACCGGCCGCCCGTCCGATGGCTTCCGCGACATCAAAGTCGCATTGAGGATGTTGGCTGGCAGAGGATTCAAACGCTTACATATTTGTCGAATGAAAGTGGGCCGGCGATCGGCAGGACTGCCGCGCCCATGCGTTGCGATGGGTGCCGGAACGCCTGGGCCGATGGACGCCGGTCCCTGGGCCGGAGACTGGCTGCCTTTGACGCTGGGCTTCCAGGCCCATGCGGCTGTCCGGAGGCTTTCCGGCCGCTGCGCGCGGACAGCGGCATCCGGCTGGTGCCGCCCGGTCTTCACGCGCTCTGCAACTCTGCGCCGCCCCACGGAGTAGGGAGACGCTTGATCCGGTTGATGAAAGGCTGCCGGCCGGCCGGACTTGGTTGAACCCCTGTCGAGAACCTGTATGGTGTGCATGCGGGCTTTCCGCGATCGTCTCCTTAGATGTGTGAAGTGTGGCGTCGCGAAGGCCGGCAGCCGCCATTTGTGCCTGCGCGCGCAATGGCCGGGGACGACCCTCCCCTTCCGCGGCGTCTGCGCGGATCCAGAGGTCGTATCAATCCGGGCATGTCTCGCGCTTGGCTGTGCAGGCCGGGTCGGCGGGCCCGGCATCCACTTGAAGGAAGCTCCGGTTGCACGTTTCCCGCAGGCGCGGGGCCGGCCGGCCGGTAGCGAGGTGCATTGACGCAGAACGTGAACGCCATTCCCGAGCTTGGGCGACCGGAACTTCTCGAGTTTGCCCAGTCCATTGCCAACGAGCGCTTGATCGATCCTGAGGTGGTGCTGGGCGCCATGGAAGAGGCCGTGCAGGTGGCGGCGCTGCGGAAGTACGGCCAGGACCTCGAGGTGAAAGCGAGCATCGACCGGAAATCCGGCGAGATCACGCTGCAGCGGGTGCTGGAGGTGGCCGACCCGGTCGAGGACTGGCACCGGCAGATCAGCCTTGACGAGGGCCGGACCCGTGACCCGGAGGCCAAGGTCGGTGATCAGCTCTACGAGCCGCTGCCGCCGATCGATCTGGGCCGCCTGTCCGCGCAAACGGCCAAGCAGGTGGTGTACCGCCTGGTCCGCGAGGCCGAGCGGAAGCGTCAGTACGAGGAATTCAAGAGCCGCGTCGGCGAGATCATCAACGGCATCGTGAAGCGGTTCGAATACGGCAACGTGATCGTCGATCTGGGCCGGGCCGAGGGCTTCATGCGCCGGGATCAGACGCTGGCCAAGGAGGCGTACCGGACCGGCGACCGCATCCGCGCGTACATCATGGAGGTGCGCGAGGAGACCCGGGGACCGCAGATCCTGCTGTCGCGGGCGTGCAACGAGTTTCTCGTCAAGCTGTTCGCCCAGGAGGTTCCCGAGATCTACGACGGGGTCGTCGAGATCATCGCCGCCGCGCGCGACCCCGGCAGCCGCGCCAAGATCGCGGTCATTTCGAACGATCCCGGGATCGATCCGGTGGGTGCGTGCGTCGGGATGCGCGGCAGCCGCGTCCAGGCCGTGGTCGGCGAGCTGCAGGGCGAGCGCGTCGACATCATCCAGTGGTCGCCGGATACCGCCACGTTCATCGTCAACGCGCTGGTGCCGGCCGAGGTGACCAAGGTCATTCTCGATGACGAGGCGACACGGGTCGAGGTCGTGGTGCCGGAGAACCAGCAGAGCTACGCCATCGGGCGGCGTGGCCAGAACGTCCGCCTCGCGACCAAGCTGACCGGCTGGGAGATCAAGATCCTGACCGAGAAGATGGAGTCCGACCGGCGTCAGGTAGAGCTGCGTCAGCTCATCAGGATGTTCGTCCAGACCCTCGACGTCGACGAAGTGGTGGCCCACCTGCTGGTCACGGAAGGCTTCGACTCGCTGGAGGCCATCGCGTTCGTGCCGTTCGAGGAGCTCGCGGAGATCGAGGGCCTGCGCGAGGAGGTGGCCGAGGAACTCCGCGAACGCGCCACCAAGGTCATCATGGAGCGCAACGAGGAGTTGCTGAAGGTCCGGTCCAAGCTTGGCGTCGCGGACGACGTTGCCGGCATCGAGCACCTCAGCCCGTCGATGCTGGTGGTGCTGGGCCTCAACGGCATCCGGACGCTCGACCAGCTGGCGGACCTGTCGAACGACGAGCTCATCGAGGTGCTGGCCGACAAGGTGGCCCTGGAGAAGCTTCGCGTGTTCTACCAGGCCAACGACGAGGAGATGGGCGCCGGCATCCAGCTCCCCGACGTGGAGCTCGAGCACGAGGAAGCCAACGAAGTGATCATGACGGCCCGAGCCCACTGGTTTGCCGACGACCAACCGAAACCGGATGCCAGTGCCGCATCCGCGGACACGACTGCATGACGGCGGTGCGGGCGACGGACGCCGCCGGCGAGCGCCGCTGCATCGTGGCGCGGACGGCGGAAGCGCGCACCGGGCTCGTGCGGTTCGTTGCGCACGGCACGCAAGTCGTGCCGGACCTGGCCGAGCGCCTGCCCGGCCGCGGTGCGTGGGTTGGAGCCGAGCGCGACCGAATCGACGAGGCGGTGCGGCGCAACCTCTTCTCGCGGGCCTTCCAGCGCCGGGTCGACGCCTCGCCGGACCTGGCGGGGCAGGTGGAGGAGCTGGTCGCCAAGCGGGTAGTCGAACTGGTCGGCCTTGCCCGCCGGGCGGGCCGCGCCGTGCATGGCCGCGACCGCTGCCTCGAGACCCTGCGCGAGGGAGTCGCGGGACTGCTGATCGTGGCCGATGACGCCGGCTCGGAGACGCGGCGGATGCAGCGCGCGGCAGCGGCGAGCGGCGTGACCACAGGTACGGGCCCGTGCAAGGCGGCCCTCGGAACCCCCTTCGGTGCTGACAGCGCCGCCTACGTCGCGATCTGGGCCGGGTCGCTCTGCGACCGGATCGGGCGCGATCTGCAACGCCTGGCCGGGCTGCGCCCGGCCGTACACGGAGATCAGGCATGACCGACAAACCTGCGGGCCCTGATCCCGACGCCAAGGGCGGCCGACCGGAGAGTCTCCAGCTCAGCCGTACGGTGAGCGGCGGCACGGTGCGCCAGAACTTTTCCCGCGGCCGAAGCAAACCGGTCGAGGTCGAACGCCGCAAGAAGCGGGTCTTCAAGAAGGGCGCGGGCGGGCGCATGGAGGAGGACAAGGCGAAGTCGGCGGCTTCCACGCTGACGGCCAGGCCGACCCTCACCGCCCCGACGAGCCCGGGCGATGCCGCCTCGCCAACCCCGCCGCCCCCACCGCCCAAGCGCGCGCCCAGCGGCCTGTCCGAGGGGGAGCGCCGGGCTCGGCTCCGGGCCCTCGAGGAACGGGCCCGCCGGATGGCGGAGCCGCCGCCCGACATGATGGAGCAGGTGACGATCGTGCCGCCGCCCGAACAGGAGCTGGAAGCGGCTCCCGAGGTGCGCCGCCGTCGCCCGCCGGATCGGCCGGCGCCGGCCCCCGACCCGCTCGATGCCGGTCCGCCGCCAATGGAGGAGGGCGACCCGGGAGTCACCGAAGACCCCTCGAGCTCACTGGGCCCGGACGTCCGCGTCGTGGCCCGTGGTCCGCGCCCCCGCAGCGATTCCGAGTCGGACTCGCCGGCGATGCGCGGTCCGCGTCCGCACCACGACCGTCCTGCCGGCCCCCGGGCACCGGGCTCCGATCCTCGGCCCGCCGGCCCGCGCGAGGCCCGCCCGG
>JAJDYI010000041.1 GCA_022825235.1 Alphaproteobacteria bacterium
ATACCGATATAATCGCCATTGTCAATATACCATCCGCTATCTACATGGCTACAGTCATCCGCGCGAATGGCCACGCAAACCCCGCCAGCACAAGCACTTGGCTCGATCATCCGGTGGCAATCAGGGGGAACTTCAGACTAGCAAGACCTTGCGCGCGGTCGTCAGTGCCCCATATTGCGCATGCACGGGTTTTCTCGTGCGTTTCCTCCTTCCTGTGGGATCTCGTCCTCGGATGAGGTCCCACTACTTGGAACCTGTCCGGATTCCGGCCAGAGGTAGCGGCACCGTAATCAGTCCGGCAGCGCCACGCGCCGACAAGGGGGAAGCCACGATCGCTCCGAACGCCCGTGCGACCTTCCTTCATACCTGGCTCAGGCCTGATAACGCCGCTTCGCCGCGGTGGCAGTTGGTATACTGATCACGAGCCGTGCCGCACCAAGCGGGCAGATCAGGCGTGGTGAGCTGGGGAATAGTTTAACGGTAGAACTCTCGGCTCTGGACCGAGCAATCCTGGTTCGAATCCAGGTTCCCCAGCCAACCCCGTCCTGGCCGCCCGACAGGTTTGACAGGAACCCGTCGGTATCAGGACCAACCGGACGGCGCCGTCAGCCTTTGCCGGAACAGTTGGTGCATGCGCTCCCAGTGGCGTTCCGCAGCGTCTCGGTGGTAGACGGGGCGTTTCCAGAACGCGAAGCCGTGTTCGGTTCCCGGATAGAGTTCGACGCGGTGGGGCCTGCCGTCGCCGGTAAAGATCTCCCGAATTCGGTCCAGCGTGTCGTCCGGTACCCAGTGATCGCGCTCGGCAAAGGCCAGATAGAGCGTTCCCTTGATCTGCTCAGCTCGGAGATGCGGTGAGTCATCTTCGTCGGTCACGATCCGAACCCCGTAATAGGACGCGCCACAGGCGAACGCTTCCGGGAAGGCTGCCATCACCGAGACGACGTACTGGCCGCTCATGCAATAGCCGAGTGCGGCCGTCGACGGCGCCGCGGCGTCTTCGCGCGCGATGTACGCGAGCATCGTTTCCGTGTCGTTGATCACCCTGGCGTTCGTCAAGTCGGCCATGGTGTCGGCCATGATCTGGCGTTGTTTCGGATCGTTGCGGATGGCCGCCTGATCGAAGGGATAGTTGCGCTCGGTGCCGACGCGGTAGAACAGGTTCGGCAGCAGGACGAAATAACCGGCAGT
Organism: Alphaproteobacteria bacterium; assembly: GCA_022825235.1. Taxonomy (GTDB): domain Bacteria; phylum Pseudomonadota; class Alphaproteobacteria; order TMED109; family TMED109; genus VXPW01. The sequence goes on from JAJDYI010000041.1 coordinate 1,189, forward strand.
GGCAAGTCGCCGTGCCATGTCACGGAGCTCCCCTCGGATGGCCGGTGCGTCCATGTAAAAGAGGACGCTCGGAAACGGTCCCCCCTCTTCCGGATGGACGGAAAAGCAGTCCATCGATCCGTCCTGGGTTTCCAGGTAGAACCTTCGTTCAATCATCGTGTTGTGAATCCTGGCGCGGTTGGCTGGGACGGTCGTCTATGGTGTCGCCGAGCGTAGCACAGCGGATCGTGCTATCCGCCGCACGTTATAGGAGTTTCGCATGGCCCGCCCGATCGAGTTCTTCCTGGCCCTGACGTCGCCCTGGACCTACCTGGCAACCCCGAGAGTGCGGGCGCTGGCGGCCGAAAACGACCTCGAACTCCGTCTCCGGCCGTTCGATATTTTCACGGTGTTTCAGCGAAACGGCATCAAGGCACTGGGCGACCGGCCGGCGGCGGTGCGGCAGAATCGTCTCAACGAACTGCGCCGGTGGAGAGCCCATCTCGGCATGGACCTCAACCTGGAGCCGATGCATTTTCCGGTCGATCCCACGTTGTCGGGCAAGTTGCTGATCGCGGCCCTCGATGGCCCCGGCGATGCGAGTGAATTCGCATTCCGCGTGATGCGCGCGTGTTGGGCGGAGGAGCGCGATATTTCCGACGAGGCGACGTTAATCGCCGTTGCCGGAGGCTGCGGACTTGACGGCGAGGCACTCCTGACCGCCGTCAAGGGGGGCGCCGCGGACCGAACGCTGGCGCAGAACACCGAAGCCGCGATTGCTGCCAACGTGTTTGGTGCGCCGACCTTCCTGTTCGAGGGCGAGCTCTACTGGGGGCAGGACCGAATCGAGTTTCTCCGCCGGGCGGTCGAGGCCACTGCGTGAGAGCCGCGCGGGCCATCGCGTCGCTGCTGCTGGCCGTAGCGGCGACGCCGGCGGCCACCGAGACGACCGAGTCCAGCCTAGTCGTCGGAATCGTCGGTTCATCCCTCTCCGGGGACAGTTGTCACCTGTCATTCCAGATCAGAAATCGGCTGTTTGGTGATCTACGCCGGTTTGTCGCTGATTTCACGGCGAGAAGCGCGGCTGGAACGGAGATCGGCCGAGGGGTCTTTGCGGCAGGGCGGGTGCGCAGGCTGCAGCCGTTTCAGCGAGTGGCGTCGTTCTCGGTCCCGCAAGGGGACGCGGCGGCGTGTCGCGCCGTCGCGTCGGTGGAACTCGAGATCCAGAGTTGCGTGCTGGATGGAACCGGTGATGTGGGGGTCGCTTACTGCGAGAACGCCTTTCGGCCGAACGGCGGCGAGATCCTGGTGGAACTGGCTGGCCAGGTACCTGACGGCCCGGCAGAAGAATTGCTGGTCGACGCCCTCGGTGTCACGTTCTCCAACCTGACTCGCACGCTGGCGACCGCCCACGGCATCCCCGGTACCGTCCAGGGCCTTGTCGTGGTCGCCATACCCCAGCCCGTGGCGGCCCGTGGACTGCGCGAAGGTGACCTGGTTGTTGAGGTTGACCAGGAGCGGGTCCCGACCCTGGACGACCTCGCCGAGCTCGTCCGCGCAGCCCGGGATCGCGGTCAGAAATCGGTGCTGTGCATGGTCGTGCGGGATGGTGAACGACATTGGCTGGTCGCCCACTTCCTCGCCGAAACAGCTCCCCAGAAGGGGGATTCATCCGGCTGACCAGCTTGAAGGCGGCGGGACGGTACCGTACCATCACCCGCACCAAGCGAGTCGCCTGATGCTCTCCATACCCGAAGAAATCCTCCTTCTTACTCTGGACGATGAAAAGGGTACGCCGGTCGACGTCCCAGCGATCCAGATTGACTGCGCGATTGCAGGTGCCATCCTCATGGATCTGGCGCTCCGATGCCGGATCGATACCGGTCTTGATGAACTGTTCACCGTCAGCACCGAACCCACCGGGGATCCGCTGCTCGACGAGGTGCTCGAATGCATCGTGGCCGATCCGGAACCGCATGACGCTGCCTACTGGGTGCAGGTGTTGAGTCACCGCTCGGGTGACTACCGGGACCGGATAGCCGAGCGGCTGGTCGAAGCGAAGATCCTCAAGCGGGTTGAGGAACGGCTGCTCTGGTTCTTCGGCTCGCGGCGCTATCCGCAGATCGATGGCGGCGAGGAGCGCGAAGTGAAGCGCCGGATCGTGAATGTCCTGCTCGATGACGGGCTTCCCGACCCACGGGACATCGTGATCCTGACGCTGGCCGATACGTGCGGTGTGCTCGACCGCATTCTCTCGACGCGCGAATTGAAGAACGTGGAGGGACGCCTTCGCCAGCTCGAACGCATGGATCTGATCGGGCAGGCGGTCACCAGAACGGTGTACGACATTCGTTCCTCCATTCCGCCGCTGGTCGCCCCCATCATGTAAGTCCGGCCGTTCCCGCATCGGCGGGGGCTGCGTGCGGATGCGGGTGGAACACTCAGTCTGGTTTGCACTATCGATGGCTCGACAATCTGCCCGTCTGCGCCTCGTGCGCCTGCCACCTGCAGAGAAGAACGGGGATTCGCTGCGGCTGGCCTCGCCGAACCGGGATGGTGTCTCAGCGATACAGCGGCACCATCGGCAGCGGGTGCGTTTGCGCGGCGTTCCCCGCGTCGCCGCCCTGATCGTTGCCGGCGTGCTCGGTTACCTGCCACCGGCGACCGGGGCTACCGATACGCTGACGATCGGTATCACGCAGTTCCCCTCTACTTTTCATCCCGCGATCAATCTCATGGCGGCGAAGCAGTACATCCTTGCCATGACGCTGCGGCCGGTGACCGACTACGGGCACGACTGGCAACTGCGCTGCTTTCTCTGCACCGAACTCCCGACCATTGAGAATGGTCTCGCCAAGCCCACCGAACTGGCGGATGGAGGAACCGGGGTGGCCGTGACCTACCGGCTTCACCCCGATGCGACATGGGGCGACGGCACGCCGGTGACGAGTGCCGATGTCGCGTTCACCTGGGAAACCGCCCTTCGGGAGGGAACGGGCTTCGCGGCCCGAGAGGAGTACGCGCGCATCCTCAAGATTGACGTGATCGATGCGAAGACATTCACGCTGCATGTCGACCGGCTCACCTACACGTACAACGCATTTGGCGGCGCCATCCTGCCGGCCCATCTGGAGGCCGCGCAGGCGGTCGAACCTGCCGAGTACCGCAACCGGACTCTCTATGACACGCGGCCGACCGAGCCAGGGCTGTGGTACGGGCCATACCGCATATCCGAAGTCGTGTCCGGCAGCCATGTGGTGCTTGAGCCGAATCCCACGTGGTACGGCCAGGAACCTGCGTTCGGACGAATCGTGGTGCGGGTGATCGAGAATACGGCGGCGCTTCGGGCCAACCTGCTGTCCGGCGCGATCGACTACGTCTCCGGGCAAGTCGGTTTCAATACCGACGAAGCCTTGGGGTTCGAGCGCGACGACGGCGGAACATTCAATGTTTCGTTCGTGCCCAGTCTCGTGTACGAGCACGTCGACTTCAATCTTGACTCCGTGTACTTCCGGGACCGACGCGTGCGACAGGCGCTGATGTATGCGATCGACCGGGAGGCGTTGGTCGACGCGCTGTTCGGGGGCAAGCAGCAGGTCGCACACTCCCTGATGCATCCGCTCGCCCCCGGCTTCGATCCGGACGTACAGACCTATGCGTACGATGCCGGCCGCGCCGCGCAGCTCCTCGACGAGGCGGGGTGGAGGCCGGGACCGGACGGGACCCGGGTCAACGCGGAAGGGGACCGCCTGTCCTTCCCGCTCATGACGACGGCCGGCTCGCGCGTACGCGAGCTGGTCCAGCAGGTACTGCAGGCGCAGTTTCGCGACGTGGGTGTCGAGGCGCTGATCCGGAACCAGCCGGCGCGCGTGTTCTTCGGAGAGACGGTCAGCCACCGGACCAACCCCGGTCTCAACATGTACGCGTTCCTCTCGACCCCCGAGGGCGTCCCGGTCGAGATGCTCCGGTCGGATCGGATTCCGTCCGAGGACAACGGTTTCTCGGGGCAGAATTTTCCGGGCTACCGGTCCGACCGTATGGACGAACTGCTCGACACCCTCGAACTTGAGCTGGATCCCGGCCGGCGCGAAGCAATGTGGTCGGAGTTGCAGCGGATGTACGCCGAGGACCTGCCGGCGATGCCTCTGTATTTCCGGGTCGAGCCTTACGTGGTTCCCGTCTGGCTGAAAGGCATCCGGCCGACCGGGCACCAAGTGCCGGCGACCATGTGGATCGAGGAGTGGCGCGCGGTCGAATAGCCGGTCCACTCCGGCCATGATTCGCTACCTCTGCCGGCGCGCCGTCGGGGCAGCCTTGGTGCTGGTCATCATGTCGATGGTGCTCTATGCGCTGATCGGCCTAATGCCGGGCGACCCGATCGACGTCATGGTGCAGGCCGATCCACGGCTGACCCCGGCGGACGCGGCCCGCCTCAAGGCCCTCTACGGCCTCGACCTGCCGATCCACGAACGCTACCTGAACTGGCTGGCAGCCGCGCTCACCGGTGATTTCGGTTATTCGCGACTCCATCATCGACCGGTGCTGGAACTGCTCTGGCCGCGCCTCGGCGTGACCGTGGAGTTGCTCGGTCTCAGCCTCCTGCTGTCGCTCCTGGTGGCGATCCCGGCCGGTGTGCTGGCCGCCCGGCGCGCCTACTCGTGGCTCGACCATCTGGTCAGCCTGCTGTCGCTCGGCGCCTACTCGGTTCCGGCATTCTGGCTGGCCCTGATGCTGATCATGGCGTTCTCGGTGGAACTCGGATGGTTGCCGGCGAGCGGCATCGGCGACCTGCCCGGCGACCGCACGCCGGTCTGGCACCACATGGTGCTGCCGGTGCTCACCCTGAGTGCCGCCACCGTCGGCGGGTTCATCCGGTTCGTGCGGGCGGCGATGATGGAGGAGCTGCGACGGGATTACGTTCGAACGGCTCGGGCCAAGGGTCTGCATGAACGCCGCGTGATCTACCGCCACGCGCTCAAGAACGCCCTGGTACCGGTCATCACGATCGTCGGGCTGTCGCTGGGGACGCTGGTCTCCGGTGCGCTCGTGACCGAAACCATGTTCGCGTATCCGGGCATGGGCAAACTTATTTACGACGCGGTCATGGCGAGCGATTACAACCTTGCCCTCGTGAGCCTGCTCTTCGCGACCCTGCTCGTGCTTCTGGGCAATCTGGCCGCCGATCTCGCATACGCCTGGATGGATCCGCGCGTTCGGATCGGGGCAGGGCTGGCGTGAGGCCGGCCCCCGGCCCCCGCCTCGGAGCCTGGCGGCGATTTCGCCGTCACGGTCCCGCGGTTGCCGCCGGCGCCGTGCTGGCGGTCCTGGGCCTCTTGGCGCTGGCCTTCCCCGTGGTGGAAGCGGTGCTCGGGCTGCGGGCCGAGACCATCGATCTCGTGGCCCGGCTGTCAGGCCCGAGCTGGGCCCACCCGATCGGTACCGACGAGCTCGGCCGCGATCTCCTGCTTCGCCTCCTGCAGGGTGCCCGGGTGTCGCTGTTCGTCGGGCTGGCTGCGGCGCTGGTGACCACCTTCATCGGCGCGGTGCTGGGACTCGCGGCCGGATATTTCGGTGGCTGGCTCGATGCGGTGCTCATGCGCATCACGGACTTCGTGATCGCGCTGCCGTTGCTGCCGTTGCTGATCGTCATGGCCGCAGCGGATCTCTCGCGACTCGGTCTGGACGCAGATCGACCGGAGCATGCGACGCTTCGCATCATCCTGATCCTTGCGCTGGTCGGCTGGACCACCGTCGCCCGCCTGGCGAGGGGGTCGGCACTGGTGGTGCGCGAGCGGGAGTACGTGCAGGCCGCACGGGCTTTGGGCACGGGTCCGGTGGCCATCCTGCTGCGTCACGTGCTTCCGAATTCACTGTCGCCGATAGTCGTGGCGGCGACGCTTTCGGTGGGAAACCTGATCCTGACTGAATCGGTACTCAGTTTCCTCGGCCTTGGCATACAGCCACCGCTGGCCAGCTGGGGCGGCATGCTGACCGGCGCCCAGGCGATGATTCGGGACGCGCCGCAGCTGGCGATCTGGCCCGGTCTCCTCATCTTCGTGACGGTCGTTGCCTTCAATGTGCTGGGGGACGGCATACGCGATGCGTTCGACGTCGAGGCTGATGTCCCGGGATTGCGCACGCGGTAACGGGCCGCCGGGGACAGTGGGGCAGGGTTCACCGGGTCGAGGCGGCCCGCCACGATCACGTCGCGTCGTACTCGCAACCCGGACCACGTTTGGCCCCGCACGGCTCCAGTTCGTTTGCACCGCATGACTGCGCGATTGGTGCTTGACGACACGTGCGGAGTCCCCCTGGAAGGTGTGCAGTACAGTTGCCTGGAACGCCCACTCTTCGGTTGCCATCGACATTGATCGCATCAAGGGGGCCGCCGGGTGCGCGCTATAGCTAACGGCTCAGCGGGTACGCTCCCTGCAGACGCCGGAGGCCCAGAGGACAACGCTAGACATCATTTATGCTATGTTATTGACATCAAGATGTTAAAATTTTAACATCTTGAGCATGAGAACAACGCTAACGCTTGACGAAGACAACGCGGCGAAGCTTCGCGACGAGATGGCCCGCACCGGGAGGGGCCTGAAGGAGACGGTCAACGCTCGTCTCCGTCGTGGCTTCGAGGCCCCTTCCGAAGAAGATCTGGCGACCCCGTTTACGGTCATGCCGCGTGCGATGGCCGCGAGGCCAGGAATTGACCTGGACGACATCGGTGGCGTTCTGGATCTGCTTGACGGCGCCTCGCATCGATGATTCTGGTAGATGCCAACCTGCTTCTCTATGCCTACGATTCCGAAAGCTCGCACCATGCGGTGGCACGGAAGTGGCTCGAGGGTGTAGTGTCGTCCGGCAGCGCGGTCCGATTCGCGCTGATCACGCTGCTAGCCTTTGTCCGAATTGCCTCAGACCGCCGTGTCTACACTAGTCCGCTTCAGCCGGCGGAGGCGTGTTCGCTGATCGAGGAATGGCTGGCGCTTCCCAACGTTCGGCTGCTTCAACCAGGACCGCGAGCGTGGCGGCTGTTGAGCGCGATGTGCAAGGACGGGCAGGCGAGGGGCGCTATGGTGATGGATGCACATCTTGCCGCTCTGGCGATTGAGCATGGCGCATCGATTGCCACGACGGATCGCGATTTCACGCGGTTCCCGGACATTGAACTCGTGAATCCGGTCAAGCTGGCCACCTGACGACGAATGGCCGACGCGGTGCCGTGCGGCCCGCCCTCCAGCGCAATACCGTGGGACGTTGGAGTGTCCGTGCCTACACCCTGTGCAGGTGGCGCAACCCATTGTATGGCCATGCCTTGAGTTGTCTGGCCTAGTTGCGGGATCGATGGATCATCATGGCGTCCCCATCCTCGGAAAGCCGATCGACGATGCCGTGGACCTTCGAGAGCGATGTGCTGTCCTTGCAAGTCATGGGGTCGGGATCGGACGTGGAGCAGAGGGCCTTGAGGACCCAGCAGGCTTGGATGTCCGTCTCAAGGTTGACGACCGACAGCCGAGGATCGACGGCGCTGGTGCGAAGGATGCTGGCGCGCGCGGACATATCAAGCCTTGCTGCACCTGCCGCAACTCCCCTAGGGTGTGCGTCAGGAGCGGAGCGGGGCGCCAATGCCAGCCAAAAGGAACGCGGACAGTCTCGCAGTGCTGATTGACGCGGACAATACTAGCCCTGGCTTCGCGCAGGCCATCTTCCACGAGATTGTCAGGCTGGGCGAAGCCAGTGTGCGGCGGATTTATGGGGACTTCTCCTCCCGCCGGCTTGCTTCCTGGGACGAGGCGATCGAGTCGCTGTCCATCCTTCAGCACCAGCAGCGCAGCAACACCACCGGCAAGAATGCCTCGGACATTGCGCTGGTCATTGATGCCATGGATCTGATGCACAACGGCCGGCTCGACGGCTTCTGCCTGATTTCATCGGACAGTGACTTCACGCGGCTGGCGCAGCGTCTGCGCGAGGAAGGGATGATGGTCTACGGATTCGGCGAGCAGAAGACGCCCGAGGCGTTCCGCCACGCCTGCAACCGATTTATCTATGTCGAGAACCTTCTCGAAAGCGGAACGGAGGAGAAGAAAGGCGCCGGAGCCCCGGCAGGTGTCCCGGCGCAGAAGAAGGATCCGCCGCGCAAGGCCCGGAAGTTGATTGCCAGCGCGATCGGCGAGCCGGACGGCGACGGTTGGGCGAACCTTGGCAATGTCGGGCATCGGATCCAGGGCGAGCAGCCGGACTTCGACCCGCGCAGCTACGGTTGCCCGAACCTGAGCACTTTGGTCGAAAAGAGTGGGGGATTTGATATCCGCAGGGATCAGGGCGCCGTCTATGTCCGTCGCCAGTCCACCGGCGGAGGGCGTTCCGGCAACGCCAAGGGTCGGTCCGCCTGAACCTCGGGGAATTCGATCCGGGCAGTCGGATAGAGAAGCGGACCTCGATTCTGCCGGTGCGGGCGAATGCGCAGAAGTCCGACGGGTCTACTGCCGGCGGCGCGTCGAAAGGACCACGAGATCTTCGAACCGCACCCGGGCAGCAACGAGACAGTTGATCGTTCCGGCCCTCAAGGAGCTCCGCGGCAACTTCCGGCGCCGTGCAGCCATGGATTTCCGTTTCGAGCCCGTCCGACGCACAGGCAGCGGGCCAGTTCCGGATACCAGCCTCGGAGCCGTACTGCGAGGTTTCAGCCGACGCGTTCGCCGTCAGCCCGAGTGATCGCGATCACGGCCGAGCGGGGGACCGAATTTCCGCCGCCGGGGAAGTGACTCCCGCCCCTTTCTCCGGGGTGCTGGATCCCGACAAACATGGTCTTTCGATCAGCACTCCACGTGACCCCGGTGACCTCACACTCTCTTGGGCCCACCAGGAACCGGCGGATCTCGCCGGTCGCTGGGTCGCCGACCAGCATCTGGTTGTTGCCCTGGCCTGCGAAGTCGCCTTCATCCGAGTACGCGCCGTCAGTCTGTATCCACAGCATCCCCTTGCTGTCAAAGGCCAGGCCGTCAGGGGAATTGAACATGTTCTCCGGCGTGAGGTTGGGGGAGCCGGCGCTCGGTCCGGCATGGACCAGCGGGTTGCCGGCCATCACGTAGAGATCCCAGGAGAAATCCACTGACGCGTGATCGCCGTTGGCTGGCCGCCAGCGCACAATCTGGCCGTACTGGTTTTCCGCTCTGGGGTTCGGACCGTTGATCGGCGTCGGGTCGCCGCCGCGGTTGGGTTGCCGGCCGCGACTTCTGTTATTGGTCAGGCAGCAGTACACCTCGGTCCCGTCCGTGTGGGCGGCGATCCATTCCGGGCGATCCATCGTCGTTGCCCGGACAGCGGAAGCCGCTTGGCGCGTGTGCACGCAAATCTCCGCCTGGGACGTGAAGCCGGTGGCGGCGGGCGTGAGCTCCAGCCACCGGCCGCGGCCATCGTCGTCGAAGCGCGCTGCGAACAAGGTCCCCGCGTCCAGCAGTTCGGCGTTATCATCTCCTTCGCGGTAACGGCCTTCGCTGACGAACCGGTAGAGGAATTCGCCGCTTTCATCATCCCCCATGTAGACCACCACCTGTCCGGAATCGGCGATCACCAGTTCCGCGTTCTCGTGCTTGAATCGCCCGAGCGCGGTCCGTTTCCTGGGAATCGAGGCGGGATCGGCCGGGTCGATTTCCACCACGTACCCCACGCGATTCGGTTCATGGGGATGTTTCGCGACGTCGAAGCGCTCGTCGTGCGCACTCCAGCCGATGTTCCGGTCGGACGCGCCGATCCCGTAGCGCTTGAACGCCTGGGGGAGCTGCAGGTCGGGGTCGCTCGCGGCGAAATAGAAATGGAAGTTCTCCTCGCAGGTGAGGAACGTGCCCCAGGGGGTCTTGCCGCTGCCGCAATTGTTCCAGGTGCCGAGGCTCCGGACGCCGGAGGGGTCGGCCGCAGTCCGGAGCAGAGGGTGCCCGCGCGCCGGGCCGGTGATGTCCATCGGCGTATCCGCGGTGATCCGCCGGTTGAAGGGGGAGTCCATTACGACGGACCAGACGCCGGCTACCTGCCGAACCTCCACGATCGAGACGCCGTGCGCGGCCTTGCTCTTGCGCACGTCATCGGCGGATTGGGGCAGTCCGGAGCCAGAGGTGCCGAACAGGCCGTGACGGTTCACGTATTCGTTGTTGACCGCCAGCAGCGTCCGTTGCTCGACCGAGAACAGCTCCATGCCGTCGTTGTTGTCGCCGAACGCTAGTTCCTGGCTGGCACCGGTCCCGCCGGTGACCGAATCCAACGCTTGCCCGTTCGACCAGAGCGGGTCGGCCCAACGGACGACGACATGCCAGTCGTAGCCCTCGGGCAGCGTGACGGTGTCCCGGGTGTTTGCGGCGACAGGATCGAAGCGGAAGGGAGCGCCTCTTGCGCCGGCAGTCCGGGCGCCGCCTGCGCTCATCACGAATGCGCTCGCGCCAAGCGCCGCGGCCCCGCCGACAAACCCACGCCGCGAGAGGAACCGGCGGGTCAGTGCGGCAAAGTCGGTGGACGCCGGAGCCCGTCTGCGCGAAGCGTCGGTCCGGCACGCGAAAGCGGCGGGGATTGGCGCGATTCGTCGGGATCCCATGGTCTTGGTCAGGTTGGCGGACGTTGCCGGGCTTCACACGCTCCGTGTTATTCCATAGTCTGCCACTGTTAAGCGTTCGTGACACGACGACCTTGATGTTCCCTGACGCGCTCTGCGGCCGTCAGGGTCACGTGTCCTGATCGTTGCTCGGTACATGGGGTCTCCGGCGCTGAACTGTCCGGCTGCTGCTGCGGCGACGGGATCCGGCGGAATGCGGGTGGAAGAAGACGCCGGATTTCTGGCCCTCGTGCCAAGCGACTGACCTTTCGCGATCGGGGGCTTCCCGCCCCGGGGGATCATGAGGGGTTTCGTATGATCCCCGGTTTGGAGAGGCTTGTAGTTGCGATGGTTGGGGGCTGACGTGAGGCGGCCGCCTGCCCTTGCCAGTAGGCAAGCTGGTATATAAGGCGTCGCCAGCGGCTCTTGAGTCATGGGCCTCGCCGGAACCACTCGATCCTGCCGGTCACGCAGAAGGAGACCCGATTCCTATGTCCATGGACAATTCTGGGAGTGTGCCCGTACCGGAGCGGCATCCGCTGGTGCGCCTGAGTCGCGCACTCGACCGCGGGCTGACCCTGGCCGGTATGGTCGGGTCCTGGCTGGCGATCCCGCTGATCTTCATCATCATCTTTGACATCGTGACGCGCCGGTTCCTGGTGCTTGGTTCGACCAAGCTGCAGGAGATGGAATGGCACCTCCATGCGGCGCTGTTCCTGTTGGCGCTGGGCTTCGGCTACCTCCGGAACTCGCACGTTCGCATCGAGGTCGTCCGCGAGCGGTTTTCGCAGCTCTGGAAGGCTCGTTTGGAGGTTACCGGGATTTCGTTGTTTCTGATCCCGTACGCCGCTCTTGTGATCTGGTTCGGTCTCGATTTCGCCGAACGATCGTTCAGCATCGATGAAGTGTCGTCCGCCCTTACCGGCCTGTCCCATCGCTGGATCATCAAGTCGTTCGTGCCACTCGGGATGCTGCTGCTGCTCGCTGCAGGCATCGCGGTCCTCCTGCGGAATGTGGCGTACCTGGTGCTGCTCGAGACCGGCCAGACGGCGGCCGCGCTCGAGTTGTCCAAGTCGTTGCCCGAGCTGCGCAATCCGGAGGAGGAACTCCGTGCGGCGGCTGCCCAGGAAGCGCAGGCCGTCAGGGGAGAGCAGTAATGGACACTCTCATCACCCTGATGCCGGTCCTGATGTTCCTGGCGCTCGCGATGCTCCTGTTCAGCGGATTTCCGGTCGCGTTCGTGCTGGGCGGCGTGGCCCTCGGCTTCGGTTTCCTCGGCCTTGCCGCCGATGTGTTTTCGTTCATTGAGTTCTTCAACATCATTTCCCGCATCTGGGGCGGGGTCTGCGAAAACCTGATTCTCGTCGCCGTGCCCATGTTCATTTTCATGGGCACGATGCTGGAGCGCTCCGGGGTCGCGAACGATCTCCTCCACTGCCTGCAGGTCCTGCTCCGCCGGGTACCCGGCGGACTGGCCATGTCAGTGACAATCATGGGCACGATCATGGCCGCAACGACCGGAATCATCGGCGCTTCGGTGGTGATGATGACGTTGCTCGCATTGCCGGTGATGCTCGAGCGCCAGTACCATCCGTCCCTGGCGACGGGGACGATCAGCGCATCCGGGACGCTTGGGATTCTCATTCCGCCCTCGATCATGCTGGTGATCATGGCGGACCTGCTGTCGATCTCGGTGGGGACGCTGTTCGTGGCGGCGGTGTTCCCGGGGCTGGTTCTGGCTTCTCTGTACATCGTCTATCTGTTCTTCCGCACGCGCCTCAACCCGTCGCTGGCGCCGCCCCTGCCGGCTTCGGAGGGCCCGGAGAGCAGCGCAGAGCTGGTGTCGATGGTGTTCCGGTCATTCGTGCCACCGATCTTCCTGATCTTCCTCGTGCTGGGCTCGATCTTCGCTGGCTTCGCCACGCCCACGGAGGCCGCTGGGGTCGGTGCGCTGGGATCGATTCTCCTGGCGCTGTTCAACCGTCGGCTGCGGAAGGCGGTCCTGAAAGACGTGGTCGCGCGGACCGGTCTGACGTGCGCCATGATCTTCGGGATCTTCATTGGCGCGACGGCGTTCTCGTACGTCTTCCGGTCACTGGGCGGCGACGATCTGATCCACGCCTTCGTCGAGCACATGGGCCTCGGGTCATGGGGCATCCTGTTCCTGATGATGGGGATGGTGTTCCTGCTGGGCTTCTTCTTCGACTGGGTCGAGATCACCCTGATCGTGCTGCCGTTGTTTGCCCCGATCATGGAAACCCTGGACTTCGGAACGCACGTCGCGGCCGGGCTGGTCATCCCGTGGGTGGCCGTGCTGATCGCGGTCAACTTGCAAACGTCGTTCCTGACGCCACCATTCGGTTTCGCGCTCTTCTATCTGAAGGGAGTGGCACCACCGAGCGTCAAGATCCAGATGGTCTACCGGGGGATCATTCCCTTCGTGGCCCTGCAGCTGGTGGGGCTCGGCTTCGTCATCGGCTTCCCGGAGATCGCTCTGTGGTTGCCCGGCGTCCTGCTCGACTGAGGCGGGCGCGCGCCGGGAACCCCCCGCCGTTCCGGACGGGCCCCGGGGTCCTGCCGGGACGGTTGGCGCGGGCGGAGCCGCCGCGTTGGTGACGGGAGCGGTCCTCCGGACGGCGGACGACCGGTTTCAGGAGCTCCCCGGCTGGTCGTTTACCCCCCGCTATCTGGAGGCGGTGCCCGGCTTTGACGCCTGCGGTCCGTTGCGCATGCATTACGTGGACGAGGGGGCGGCCGAGGCGTCTCACTCGCTCACGTTCCTGATGCTGCACGGCTACCCCACGTGGGGATACCTCTACCGGTACCTCATTCCCGAGATCGTGCGGCAGGGGCACCGGGCGGTCGTACCGGACCTGCCGGGGTTCGGTCGATCCGACAAGCCTGCCGATCCCGAGGCTTACACATTCGCCGGCCTCCGCTCCAGCCTGATCGCCTTGATCGAGCAGCTCGATCTGCGCGACATCGTGCTCGTCGTGCACGAATGGGGCGGCACCCTCGGGATGACGATTCCATGTGAGATGCCCGAGCGTTTCGCCGGTCTCGTGTGCTTCAACACTTGGCTGGCCACAGGGGCGCGGCCGTTGCCTGCCGGCTACCACAACTGGCTGGCGACCGCCCGGTCGGAGCCGGACATGAACGTCCGGTCACTGATGGCCCGCACCAATCGGATTCTGACGCTCGCCCAGTGCAACGCGTACCAGGCGCCGTTCCCGGACGCTGCGTACAAGGCGGCGCTCAATGCACTGCCGCGGATCTTCCCGGCCTCACCGAAGGATCCGGGCGCGGAGATGGCCCGCACGGCGGAGGCATGGTGGAGCGAGGCCTACGACGGCTTCGCAATGCTGCTTGCGGGCATGCGCGACCCCATCCTTCCTCCTGACGCCATGCGCGGACTCGCCGGGCGGATCCGGGGGCTTGGCGCGCCGGTGGCAATCGGCAACGCGGGCCATTTCGTCCCGGAATGGGGTACCGAGTTCGCGCCGGACCTAGTGGCGGAGGTGACAGCCCTCCGTCGTCGCCAGATGGCCGGGGATGCGGCCGGGGAATCCGCGGCATGAACCGCCGGTCCCGGGTCGTCGTCGCGATGTCAGGCGGCGTTGACAGCTCCGTGGTCGCTGCGTTGCTGCACGAGGCGGGACACGACGTCATCGGCATCACGTTGCAGCTATACGCCCGGGGGAGCCGCAGCGCCGGTACGAAGACCTGCTGTGCCGGTCAGGACGTGTACGACGCCCGTCGGGTGGCCGACCAACTGGGAATTCCGCACTACGTGCTCGACTACGAGCAGCGCTTTCACGACGGTGTGATGCAGGACTTCGCCGACCGCTATGCGGAAGGTGTGACTCCGGTTCCCTGTGTCCTCTGCAACCAGCGGGTGAAATTCCGCGATCTGCTGGACACGGCGCTTGAGCTGGATGCCGACTGGATGGCCACCGGCCATTACGTCCGGCGGTTCGAGGGGGCGACTGGTCCGGAACTTCACCGGGCCGCGGACGCCGCCAAGGACCAGAGCTATTTCCTGTTCGCCACGGCCCGCAGCCAGCTCGAGCGACTCCGTTTTCCCTTGGGGGGCTTTTCCAAGGAACAGACACGCCGGGCCGCGGCACGGGCCGGCATCGGCGTGGCGGAAAAGCCGGAGAGCCAGGACATCTGCTTCGTTCCCGGCGGCAACTACCGCGAAGTCGTCCGGTCGCTGCGGCCCGACACCGCCGCGGCGGGAGACGTCGTCCACGTGGACGGTCGCGTGTTGGGCCGGCACGCCGGCATCTCCGGCTTCACGGTTGGCCAGCGCCGCGGCCTGGGGATTGCCGACGCGGGGCGGCCCCTCTACGTGATCCGGATCGATGCGTCGGAACGGCGCGTCGTCGTGGGGCCAAGGGAAGCGCTTGGTGTCTCCAGCATCACGATTCGCGATGTGAACTGGATCGCCGACGAATCGTCGGTGCCCGGAACCGAACTGCACGACGTGTTGCTCCGGGTGCGCTCCACGCATCGCGGCACGCCCGGCCGGGTCAGGCTGCTGGCGGACGGGCGGGCAGAGGTGTCGTTTGGCACGCCGGAACGGGCGGTCGCGCCCGGCCAGGCAGCGGTGTTCTATCGAGATTCACGCGTCTTGGGGGGAGGCTGGATTGAGCCCCGGTCGTGTTGGCCGCCAGGGCGGGCCGATGACGAGGTGAGAGCGGCATGACGTGCGATCCCGACCTCACGCTGGGCATCGAGGAGGAGTTCTTTCTCGTCGACCGCGACACGCTCGATCTGGTGGCCGATCCCGATCCGGGTCTGCTCGCGGCCTTTGCCGAGCTCGAGGGCACGAGTCGGGTCGTACCGGAGCTCCTCCGCTCCCAGGTGGAGTTGAACTCGCCCGTATGCCATTCGGTGGTCGAGGCCCGGGAAGCGATCGTGGCCGCCCGGGGCGCGATGCTCGGGCATACCGACCGGTACGGGATCGCCCTGATGGGTTCCTCCACGCACCCGTTTGCGGCCTGGGAAACCCAGGCCGTCACCCCGAACGAACGCTACCGCGAGTTCGCGGTGCTGTACCAGACCGTGATCCGGCAGCTCCTGGCGAGCGGAATGCACGTGCATGCAGGTTTCGGGTCTCCGGACGAGCGCATTGAGGTCCTCACCGCGATGCGCCGCTACCTGCCGCTCTTCCTGACGCTGTCCGGGTCGTCTCCGTTCAGCGGCGGCCACGTAACGGGCTTCAAGTCGGCGCGCATGAATCTCATGGCGGCGCTGCCCCGCTCGGGACTGCCCCCCGTGCTCTCGACCTGGGCCGACTATGAGCAGATCGTCGGGAACTATCGCCGTCTCGGTTTTGTCCAGGACGGTTCCGAGGTCTGGTGGGATCTCCGGCCCTCGGTCCGGTTTCCCACGCTGGAACTTCGCATCGCCGACATCTGTCCCGACGTTGATGACGCCATGTCCATCGTGGCCCTCTACGCCTGCCTGGTGCGCCATCTGCTGCACGCCGTCCGTGCCGGCCGCCTGCCTGCCGACCCGCCACCGGAGATCATCCAGCAAAATCGATGGCTGGCCCAGCGCTACGGCGTGGTGGCGTTCCTGGCCGATTTCGAGTCCGGGACACGCGTCGACCTGATGGACTATGTCGAGGAGTTGCTCGGCGTGCTGGCTGCCGACGCGGCTGTGCTGGCCTGCGAGCGGGAAATCGAGCACGTGCGCACCATCATTCGCGAGGGAAGCAGCGCCGACCGGCAGCTCGACCATTTCCGGCTCTGTCGCTTGGACGGGGCTGGCGTTGAAGAGGCGCTCCGGTCGGTGGCGCAGCTCATCGTGGACGAAACTCGGCGAGGGGTGTGCGAGAACGCCGGGACCTGAATTCCGTCAGGGACTGAACTGTTCGGCGAGAATCCGTTCTTCGAGATGATGCTCGGGATCGAACAGCAGCGTCAGCGACGTTGAGCGATCCGCGGTCACGGTGACCTGCCGGACGTTTCGAACCTCCAGCTCGCTGGCCGTCGCGCTCACGGGGCGCTTGTCCGCCTCCAGGACTTCAAAAGTTACTTCGGCCGGCTCGGGAAGCAGTGCGCCGCGCCAACGCCGCGGCCGGAACGGGCAGATCGGGGTGAGCGCGAGCAGCGGGGTTCCCAGCGGCAGGATCGGGCCGTGCGCGGACAGGTTGTAGGCAGTGCTTCCGGCCGGCGTAGACACCAGCACGCCGTCGCAGGACAGCGCCGCCAGGCGCTCGCGGCCGTCGACAAGGATTCTGATGCTGGCCGTCATGCGGGTCTGTCGGAGGAGTGAGACTTCGTTGATGGCGAGGCCCGTGCGGCGCGCTCCCTCGGCGGTGACAGCGTCCATGCGCAGCGGATGGACGACCGCGGCCTGGGAGGCTTCCAGCCGGGCGCCCAGGTCGTCCTCGCGGTAACGATTCATCAGGAACCCGACGGTCCCCTTGTTCATGCCGTAGATCTGCTTGCCCTGCGGGCCCCACTGCGAGAGCACGTTGAGCATCATCCCGTCGCCGCCCAGCACGATGATGACACTCGCGTCGGTCGGCGACACGTGATCGTACCGTCGACGCAGCGTGCGCAGCGCCGCCTGGGCGTCGTCGGTCGAAGCCGCGACAAACGCGATGGGGATGGGCATGGCGGGGAAGGGTAGCGGCGCGAGGCCAGGTCGGCTCAGCCGCCGGTTACGCTCATGTGACGGGACACGGAGGGGACTCGCTCGCGCCGGCTGATGACGAAATCGTGGCCTTTCGGCTTGCGGCCGATGGCGTCGGTGACCGCGGCACGCAGCACGTCATCATCGTCGGTGGAACGCAGTACCTGTCGGAGGTCGGCGCTGTCGTCCTGACCAAGGCACATGTAAAGCGTACCGGTGCAGGTCAGGCGAACGCGATTGCAGGATTCGCAGAAATTGTGGGTCATCGGGGTGATGAAGCCGACCCTCCCGCCGGTTCGCTTGGCTCGGAAATACCGGGCCGGGCCTCCGGTCTGGTAGCTGATTTCCTCGAGACCATAGATGTCGCGGAGACGGGCCCGCACCATCGAGAGAGGGAGATACTGATCGGTACGGTCGCCGGTGATGTCGCCCATGGGCATCGTCTCGATCAGCGTGAAGTCGAACCCGCGATGGTGGCACCATTCGAGCATCGCCGGGATTTCATCCTCGTTGACGCCTTTCAGGGCGACGGTGTTGATCTTCACGTGCAGGCCCGCTTCCGTCGCCGCCTCGATCCCGTCAAGCACTCGCTCAAGCCGCCCCCACCGTGTGATCTCGCCGAACCGGTCGGGGTCCAGGGTGTCGAGCGAGACATTGACCCGGCGGACGCCGGCGGCGTGGAGGGCTCCGGCGTGACGCCGGAGCTGGGAGCCGTTGGTGGTTAGCGTCAGCTCCTCGAGCCCGCCTTCGCCGAGCATCGCCCCGAGGTCGGTGAAGAGCTGCATAACGTTCTTTCGCACCAGCGGTTCGCCGCCGGTCAGCCGGAGTTTCCGCACGCCAAGCGACACGAAGACGCCGCACAAGCGGCGCAATTCGTCGAGCGAGAGCACGTCCTTCTTCGGGAGGAACGTCATGTCCTCCGCCATGCAGTACACGCAACGGAAGTCGCACCGATCGGTCACCGAAACCCTGAGGTAGGTGATACCGCGACCGTACGGGTCCACCACGGGGGCGACCCCGGGCAGGGCATGACCATCAGGCATAGGTGGCTCCGGGCTCAACCCTTTAACTATATATCAGCGAATATAACGTCAGCAAGCGACTGGCCGGCGTGGCGGGTCTCGATCGCGGTCGTCGACCCGACAGCATACTTTGGTGCGTGCGGTTCGTGAATTGGCGCCATATCAGGCTTCGCCGGCACCCGAAGCACACATTTCTGGCTGGGCGGGCTGGACTCGAACCAACATTTACGGGACCAAAACCCGCCGTCCTACCATTAGACGACCGCCCAGGATCCGGGACGCGAGACATGGTCGGAGCGGCCGGATTTGAACCGGCGACCCCTTGTCCCCCAGACAAGTGCGCTAACCAGGCTGCGCCACGCTCCGCCACGCTCGAACGTGCAGGATATACGGAGGGAGGTAGCGGACAAGGCGATTTCGCCACGTCCCGGCCAAGGCAGGCGAAATATGCATCCGCGCCCGGCGGAAGACGCCGCCGGATTCCTGCAGCTCCGTCAGGCCGGCGTCCCGGTCGCGACGGCAGGCTTCCTGAGGCGTCTGGCCGCGTTGGCAGCGCTACTCCGGCTGGCTCCACCAGCAGCCGGCCGATACACTTCCGCGAAGCCGCTCAGATGCAGGAATTCGGCGGTTTGCAGGAGATATTAACGTGGCTGCGACGGAACTCTCGAATGAAGGCGGGCCGCCGCCCGGGGAACTCCATGACGCCACGGCGGTCGAGCTCCTGGCCCTCTATGCACGCAAGGCGCTGTCCCCGGTCGAGGTCGCGGAAGCGGTTCTGACTCGCATCGATGCCCTGAACCCGCGCTTGAACTGCTTCGTCGCCGTCGACGCTGAGCGAACCCTGCAGAATGCGCGCGCCTCGGAATCGCGCTGGCACCAAGGGACGCCCTGCGGCGCGCTCGACGGAGTGCCCGTGTCCGTCAAGGATCTGCTGTTGACCGCTGGCTGGCCCACGCGCAAGGGCTCGCTCACGGTGTCGGCCGACGGGCCTTGGGAGGAGGATGCGCCGTCCGTGGCCCGCCTCCGCGAGCACGGCGCCGTGCTCCTCGGCAAGACGTCGACACCGGAATACGGCCACAAGGGCACGACCTCGAGCATCCTCTGCGGCGTGACGCGGAATCCGTGGAATCCTGATCTCACCCCGGGCGGATCGTCGGGGGGCGCCGGAGCGGCGGTCGCGGGGGGGATGGGCCCGCTCGCGCTCGGCACGGACGGTGGCGGCTCGGTGCGCATTCCCTCGAGCTTCACCGGCCTCTTCGGCCACAAGCCCTCGTTCGGTCGGGTTCCGGCGTGGCCGTTGTCGCTGTTTGGGACGGTGGCGAACGTGGGCCCGATGGCCCGAACGGTGACAGACGGTGCCCTGCTGTACGAGGTCATCACGAGGCCGGACCATCGCGACTTTCACGCGCTGCCGCCCGACGACACCGACTACCGCGCGGCGGCACTGGCGGGCGCTCAGGGTCTCCGGGTCGGCTACACCCCCGATTTTGGCATGCTGCACGCGATCGGCGAGCAGGGTATCGATCCTGCCGTTGCCGCGGTGACCCGCGATGCTGCTGCCGCACTTCGAAGGGCGGGTGCCGACGTCCGGGAGATCTCGCTCGAATGGCCCCGCGATCCGGCCCGCATCTTCCGCTTGATCTGGATCATGGGGGCAGCCCGTCTGGCGGACGACCTGGGTGCCGACGATTACGAACTTCTAGATCCCAACCTCCAGTCGTTCTGCGAGGCCGGCAAGAAGTGCGGCCTTACCGAGTATTACGAGGCCCAGGGCGGGCGGGAAGTGCTTTGGACGTGGCTGTCCGAGCAGTTTCGGACGGGTCCGTTCGACGTGCTGCTCGGGCCGACGATGCCGGTTCTGCCGTTCAAGGCCGACCGGAACTTCCCGGATGGCTGGGAGAGCAACCCGTTGGCGTGGGTCCCCTTCACGCCCATCTTCAATCTGACCCGCCATCCGGCGGCATCCGTGAACGCGGGCTTCTCAGGGGGCCTGCCCGTCGGCGTACAGTTGGTCGGGCCTTGGTACCACGATCACCTGGTGTTTCAGGCGGCGGGGGCGCTGGAACGGGAACTCGGACTGGTAACCCGGCGCCCGCCGCTCTGATACCGCCCGCTCAGCCGCCGGCCAGCCGCACGACGGTGCGGCCGGTGACACCGCCTTTCAGGATGGTCGTGAGCGTTGGCTGCAGGTCGTCGAACGCGATCTCCGTGGTCATCGAGTCCAGGTCCGCTGGCCGGAGTTCCCCCGCCATCCGGGACCAAAGGGGGCCGCGCTCGGCCATCGGGCACATTACGGAATCGATGCCGAGCAGCGAGACGCCGCGAAGGATGAACGGAAAGACGGTCGACTGGAGCCCCGGGCCGCCGGTGAGTCCGGTGGCGGCGCACACCCCGCGGTAGGCCATGGTCGAGAGAGTCCAGGCCAGAACGCGCCCACCCACCTGGTCGACTGCTCCCGCCCACCGGGCCCTGCCGATAGGGCGCGGTTCTTCACTGACGTCCTCCCGGCTCAGGATGCTCTCCGCCCCGAGGCCGGTGAGGAATGCCGCTGCTTCTGCCTTGCCGGTGGAGGCGGCGACGCGGTACCCGAGTTTGGCCAGCATGGCGACCGCCATGCTTCCCACGCCGCCGGAGGCGCCGGTCACCAGCACTTCCCCGTTGTCAGGAGCGAGCCCGTTCCGCTCCATCTGCTGCACGGCCAGCGCCGCCGTGAAGCCCGCCGTGCCGAAGGTCATGCAGTCACGCAGGCTGAGGCCATCTGGTCGGCGGAACAGCCAGTCACCGGGGACGCAGCACCGTTCCGCGTGGCCGCCGTCGTGGTTGACGCCGAAGTCGTAGCCGGTGCAGACCACCTCGTCGCCTTCCCGGAACCGCTCGTCGCGCGAGGCGGCGACCACGCCGGACATGTCCACTCCGGGCACCCGAGGCCAGGCCCGCACCACGCCCCCTTTCGGCAGGGTCGCCAGGCCATCCTTGTAGTTCACGCAACTCCAGGCGATTTGCACGACCACCTCGCCGTCCTGCGGTTCCGGCACGGGGCGTTCCTCGTATGCCAATCGGGTGGTGTCGTCATCCTTGTGGACGACAAAGGCGCGGTAGGTCTCGGTCATGGTTGATCCTCGTGTCGAAGCGCGTGGTGGAGCGGGCGCCGAATCAAAGCCCTGTTCTGGACGATGGCAACTGATCGGACGCTGACGGACAGCCGCACCCGGCGGAATCTATATCTCCAACGCCCCGCGCGGCCACCCCTGTTGCTCTCGATCCGGAGCGCAGGTGGCGGGCCATCGCGATCCTCGCTCCCTCATCGGTCGGAGGAGCGGCATATTCCGGGCGGGAGAGGCGCAATCAGGCGGATTGAAGTTCGGGCCCGGGCACCGGCGGCGAGCCTTCGCGGAGCCGGTGGGCAAGTTCGAACACGTGAGGATCATCGATCGCCAGGCGCCGAAGGGCCGCTTCCAGCTGCCGGACGTAATCGACGTTGGTCCCGCTGGGACCTGCCGCCTGCGAGATCTGGGCAACCATCTCGTCCAGCGGGGCGGGTCCAAGGAATGCACGGTTCCCGACCGGCGCGATGTAGACAATGCCGGCACCGGTCCCTCCCAGGCGAAACTCCAGCCGTACATTGCGCCGTTGGTAGCCGTTCTTCTCACGGTGATCGAGCCCCGCAAACGTCGCTGCGGCCCGGCCCACATGGAGGCGATAGGCAACGCCTTCACATAAGGCGCCGGGTTCCTCGACCAGCGTCACGACCCGCCCGGGTGCATGAGGAAGGCCGCGGTGGTCGTGCGAGCCCTGCCAGAAACGCCGCGCCCAGCCCCGGACGCGCGCTACCCGGCGTTCAGCAAACGCCATCCCCGGCCGCCAGATCAGCGACCCGTACCCAAAAACCCAGACGTCTTCCAGGATATTGTCTTCCTTCATTCTCTTGACGACGTCCTCGCAAGGTGTGTAGCGGGTTGTCCGAGGCTGCACGCGTGCCGCGGCGCCCCGGCGGCGCCGCGCAATGCGTGTCGCATCATGGCGGTCAGCGCGCTCCGGGCAAGCGGTGGTGCGGGCCGCGGCCCTGCAAGCGGCGCTGCCGCGCCGCACCCGAGTCGGCCATTCCGGCGACGCTTACGGGCGCGCGAACCGGTTCGCGCCGCGCTTTGGCGTCCCCTAGTATCCCACCACTGGTCGCACCGACGGGTGGCGGCGCATGACCTGGGGAGTTTGAGGATGGCCAAAGGTAACGGGGAATCGGCGTATCGGAGCCACGCCTGGTTCGGCGGCGACGAGATGATGAATTTCGCGCATCGGTCGTGGATGAAGAACCAGGGGTTCGCGGCCGAGAATTTCGACGGACGGCCGGTGATCGGGATCTGCAACACGGCCAGCGAGGTGACACCCTGCAACGCGCACCTTGGCCGGGTGGCGGAGGCGGTCAAGCGCGGAGTCTGGAAGGCCGGCGGCTTCCCCCTGGAATTTCCGGTGATGAGCCTGGGTGAGCCGGTCATGCGGCCGACGACCATGCTGTACCGCAACCTCACCAGCATCGACGTTGAGGAATCCATCCGCGCCAACCCGTTCGACGGGGTCGTCCTGCTGTGCGGCTGCGACAAGACCACACCCGCGACGATCATGGGGGCGTCATCGGTCGACATCCCCACGCTGGTGGTGACTGGCGGGCCGATGCTGAACGGGAAGTACCGTGGCCGCGACATCGGATCGGGGACCGACGTCTGGCGCCTGACGGATGATCTTCGGGCCGGAGTCATCTCGCTGGAGGACTACCAGGAAGCCGAAGCATGCATGTCGCGCAGTGCCGGTCACTGCATGACCATGGGGACGGCCTCCACAATGGCCAGCGTTTCCGAGGCGCTTGGGCTGCAGCTGCCCGGCTCGGCGGCGATTCCGGCCGTCGATTCCCGTCGCTATTCGCTGTCCGAGCGCGCCGGCATGCAGATCGTCGAGAATGTCCAGGCCGGTCTCAAGCTCTCGGACGTGCTCGACCGCAAGGCGTTCGAGAACGCCATCAAGGTCAACGCCGCGATCGGCGGCTCGACCAATGCCATCGTGCACCTGCTGGCGATTGCCGGCCGAATCGGCGTACAGCTCCGCCTGCAGGATTTCGACGACCTGATCCGGGACGTGCCGTTCATCGTGAACCTGCAGCCGTCCGGCGAGTTCCTGATGGAGGACTTCTTCTATGCCGGCGGACTTCCCGTGGTCATGAAGGAGATCCTGCCGCACCTGCACGGAGACGCCATCACGGTTACCGGCCGCTCCGTGGCCGAGAACGTGGGCGGTGCCAAGAACTGGAACGAGGAGGTCATTCGGCCGGCGGCCCAGCCGATCAACGTGGGGGCGGGGACGGCGATTCTCCGCGGAAACCTGGCGCCGGACGGCGCGGTGATCAAGATTTCGGCGGCGGACGCGGATCTCATGCAGCATCGCGGCCGGGCGGTCGTCTTCGAGTCGGTTGAAGACCTGCACGCGCGTCTGGATCAGCCGGATCTCGATATCGACGAGACCTGCGTCATGGTCCTGAAAGGGGCCGGGCCCAAGGGTTATCCCGGCATGCCGGAAGTCGGCAACCTGCCGCTTCCCAAGAAGGTCCTGGAACGGGGCATCCGCGACATGGTCCGGATTTCGGACGCGCGCATGTCGGGAACCTGCTTCGGGACCGTGGTGCTGCACGTAGCTCCCGAAGCTGCCGTCGGCGGGCCGCTGGCGATGGTTCGGGACGGCGACATGATCGAGCTTGACGTCGCCGGCCGACGGCTGCACCTGGATGTTGACGATGACGAGCTTCGGCGCCGTCGCGAGGCGTGGCAGGCGCCGCCGCCAGCGTCGGAGCGGGGCTGGGTGAACCTCTACACCGAGCGGGTTCTGCAGGCGAATGAAGGCGCGGACCTCGACTTCCTGCGTGGCAGCAGCGGGTCAGGCGTTCCCAGGCCATCGCACTGATCCGGCGCCGTGCATGTCATCCTTTATCCCGACTCGGTCGCCCGGGACGGGCTGGCGACCGAGCGGGACGAGGCGGCCGACCGGGCGGAGGTAGTCGTCTATCCGGGGCGCGCGCGCAGCGATGTTCCCGAGGCTGACTGGGCGCGGGCCGACGCGCTGGTGACCGGCCTGCACATGCCGATCGATGAAGAGATCATCGATGGGCTCGGACAGTGCCGGATCATCACGCGGCTCGGCGTCGGCTACGACTTGATCGACGCCCGCGCCGCCGGCCGGCGCGGGATCAGGGTGTGCAACGTCCCCGACTACGGGACCACCGAGGTCGCCGATCACGCCATCGCGCTGGTGCTGGCCTTTGCGCGCGGCATCGTGCAGTTCAACGAACGGTTCATCCAGGAGAAGGATCCCGTCTGGGACTACTCCGCGTCACCCACGGTCACCCGGCTCGCCGGTCGACGCCTTGGCGTGATCGGTCTCGGCCGGATCGGGACGGCCTCGGCCATGCGGGCCAAGGGCTTTGGCTTGCACGTGGCGGCCTACGACCCGTACATCCCGGACGGTCAAGAACTCGCCCTAGGCGTGGAGCGCTTCCACGATCTGCACGCGATGCTTGGGGTCTGCGACTTCGTGACGGTTCACTGCCTTGCGAGTGCGGAGACGGCCAATCTGATCGATCGCACGGCCGTCGCGGCCATGAAGCCGGGCACGGTGCTCGTCAACACCGCACGCGGCGCGATCGTCGACCTGGATGCGGTGCAGTGGGGGCTCGAATCCGGGCACCTCGGCGGCGCCGGCCTCGATGTGTTTCCCGAAGAACCGCCGCCTGCGGATCACCCGCTGATCCGGGCGTGGCGGGCACGCGAGGCGTGGGTTAGGGATCGGCTGTTGATCACACCGCACGCCGCCTTCTACAGCGCCGCAGGGTTCGATTTCCTCCGGCGCAAGGCACTGCAAACGTGCCTGGACTTTCTGGAGGACGGTCAGCTGAGCAACTGTGTCAACTCGCAGTACCTGGCGGTCCGGTAGCCCCCGCCGGGGCCCGCCGGCGGTCCGACCCGGCCGGAGCATTCCGCTCGCCTGCGTGATTGCGTGGCTGGCAACGTTATGGCTTGCCGGGGTGGGCCTCGCCGAACAGGAGGCCGACTCGGCCAACGAGACCTGCCAGTCGCTGGAGGACACGATTGCACGGGCGGCTGAGCAATGGCCGAGCTCTCCCCACTATGTCCTGGAGGATCAGATCAGCCGGTCGTTCATCGCGGGCTACAA
This sequence comes from Alphaproteobacteria bacterium, assembly GCA_022825235.1. Classification (GTDB taxonomy): domain Bacteria; phylum Pseudomonadota; class Alphaproteobacteria; order TMED109; family TMED109; genus VXPW01. The sequence continues at coordinate 26,635 of JAJDYI010000041.1, forward strand.
CCGGGTTCGCACAGGTGGAGAGGAGCTGCGGGCCGATACGGTCGTGATCTTTCCGATGCTCAAGTTTGATACATGGTATGTGCTGGCGGGGCTGGACGGGTGCTTCGTCTTCTGGACGGAACTCGCTCCGGACCTGATGCAGAAACTGATGGACAATGGTCCTCGCGGACCGGTCGACCCGCGCGACGAAGAATTCTGAGCGACTGCCCTGCCCGACGGCTGCCCTGTCCCCGGACGTGCCGAATCGCCCGGTCGGCGATCGGCGGAGGGCTCGCCCCGCGTGAGCTAAGTTCCCTACGCCGTTATGTTCCACGGGAATCAGCCAGACCGGCGGCTGCATCGGAAGTCGGGTCGAGAACTGGAGCACGATCATGAGATGGATGCTTGTCGCCGTTGCGGCGTTCACCGCCATGCCGTCTATCGCCGAGGAAGTGACGCTCCGTGGCGTGAGCGCGTTCGCGCTCGGCACGACGTTCTCGCGACCCTTCGAGGCATTTGTCCATTGGGTCAATGCGAACGGCGGAGGCACGATTCAAATCGATCTCCGCGGCGGTCCCGAGACCATGTCGCCGTTCGAGGTTGGCAACGCGGTCTCGACCGGCGTCTTGGACATTGCCAACAGTACGAGCGCCTATTACACGGGACTGGTGCCCACGGGTGACGCCCTGCATCTCGCCACGAACACGATTCAGGATCAGCGTGCCAACGGATGCTACGAGCAGATCGATGCCATTCACCGCGAGCAGATGAACGTCAAGTACCTCGCGCGCACCGGCGATCACATCGCATTCCATCTCTATCTCACGAAGCGCGTGGATCGTCCCGACCTGAGCGGCCTGACGATCCGCACCACCCCGGTGTATCGGGCCATGTTCGAGACGCTCGGCGCGACACTGGTCCGCACCGCGCCAGGGGAGGTGTATACGGCCCTCGAGCGCGACGCGATCGACGGTTATGGATGGCCCGTCCAGGGCGTGCTCGACCTCGGCTGGGAAGAGCAAACGAAGTACCGCGTTGATCCAGGGTTCTACCAAGTGGACGTGAACTTCCTGGTCAATCTGGACACGTGGAATGCCCTCGATGAAACGCAGCGGGCAGTGCTTGAGCGGGGCGCTGAATGGATCGAGGCGGCGAACGCGGACAACATCCTGCTCAATGCGGAGGCGACCCGGAAGCAGGCCGAGGCCGGCATTGAGATCATCACGTTTGACGAGAGCGACACGCAGCACTGGCTCGAGGTCGCGCAGACGGCAGGCTGGGCCGCCGTGGCCGACATCGACCCGGGCATCGCCGCGGCTCTCAAGGCCTGTCTACTGAACTGAACGGCCGGTCGAGGCCTCCTGGACCACTTGTCTGGCGCGAGCGATGGGCCGGCTTGAACGGGGGTTCGACGCGGTGCTGCGAACGATGGCCCGTCTGGCGGCCATCGTGTTTGCGTGTGTAGCGGCGCTGATCCCCATCGATCTGGTCCTGCGCAATGCGTTCGATGCGTCGATTTACGGACTGCTTGACGCGATCGAGTACGGACTGCTGGCGGCGACCTTCCTGGCAGCTCCCTGGGTGCTGTCGATCAACGCCCACGTATCGGTGGATCTGTTCGTGGCCCTCCTGGCCGGCAGGGCCCGCCGGGTGGCCGACATGCTTGCCAACCTGGTGGGTGCTGGCGCGGCCGCGGTCTTCCTGTGGTTCGCCGTGGTCGCCGCGGCGCAATCGGTCGAACGCGGGACGATGATCCGAACGGCGTTCGTCATTCCCGAGTGGTGGGTCCTCGCGGTGGCGCCCGTGTCGATGGGACTAATTCTGGTCGAATTCGCCCGCCGGCTCCTGCGCTCTGGCGGTGCCAACTTCAGGACCGGGCGGTAGTGGACTGGGTGCTCCCGCTTGCGCTGATGCTGGGCGGCCTCGGCGCCCTGCTGATGCTGGGCGTGCCGGTGGCGTTCGCCTTCCTGGCGGTGACGGTGGCGGGTGCATGGGAGATTCTGGGGGGAGAGCAGGGACTGGTGCAGCTTGCCCGAAGCGCCGCCCAGAGCATTGCCAACTTCCAGCTCGCGCCGATTCCGCTGTTCATCCTGATGGGGGAACTGCTGTTCCAGACCGGTGTCGCGCGCCGGGCCATTGACGCGATCGAGCGCGTGACCGCACGGGTTCCCGGGCGGCTGTCCGTGGTCACCGTCTTCGGCGGCACGATCTTTGCAGCCCTCTCCGGATCGACCATTGCGAACACCGCCATGCTTGGATCGACGCTGCTCCCCAGGATGTTGTCCAAGGGATATCACCCGTCGATGGCGATGGGACCGATCATGGCGTCCGGTGCCATCGCCATGCTGATCCCGCCCTCGGCCCTGGCGGTCCTCGTTGGCAGTCTGGCCGGGATCTCGATCGCCGGCCTCATGCTCGCCGGCGTGGTACCGGCCCTGCTGCTGGCGGCGCTCTTCGTCACCTACATCGTGGTCCGCTGCACCGTTTCGCCCACGCTTGCACCGCCGGACGGCAGCGATGCCGTGACGGCCGGCGAGCGTTGGCGACCGTTCCTTGTCTACGTGGCCCCGCTGTCGCTGGTGTTTGTCGTCGTCATCGGCAGCCTGCTGGCGGGATTGGCAACGCCAACCGAGAGCGCGGCGCTTGGCTGCGTGGCCGCATTGGCCGCGAGCGCGGCCTACGGATCGCTCACGCGAGAGCGGCTGGGCCGTGCGCTGATGGAGACGGTGAAGCTGTCGGCAATGATCCTGTTCATCATTGCTGCAAGCCAGACCTTCAGCCAGGTGTTGAGCTTCTCCGGCGCGACATCGGGTCTGATCGAGACAATCGAGCATTACCACCTTACCGAGACCGAGGTGCTGCTTGGCGTCGTCGTGCTTCTTCTGTTTCTCGGCTGCTTCATCGATCAGGTCTCGATGCTGATGGTGACCGTGCCCATTTTCGTGCCGTTGGCTGCCGGGGTCGGAATCGACCCGCTGATCCTCGGCGTCGTGTACCTGCTGACGATGGAAATCGCGTTGCTGACACCTCCCTTCGGATTGCTCCTCTTCGTGATGCGCGGCGTGGCTCCCGAGGGGTTCGACATGCGGCAGGTGTATGCGGCAGTGGGCCCGTTCCTGGTGATCAAGCTGCTGGTGCTCGCGCTCCTCTTGTGGCAGCCGGGCGTGGGTACGTGGCTGCCTGAACAAGTGACGCGATAGCCGGCTGGTTGGGCCCTCGGCGGGCGCTGCTGGACGGATGCCAGTGGCCGTTTCAGCTTGGCCTGCGCCAAATGCACCTCGACCTGTGACCGTCTCGATGAAAGAACCTGGCGGACACGGAAGGTGGACCATCGGAAGATCCGGAGGTGGTTGCATACGAGGCGAGGGCCGGGACGGCCCCCACCTCGGCCGGCCGGTACGAGGGGAGAAGGGAGGGAGCAACCGGACGGTTCAGCAGGATCGCCCCGAATTTCTGTTGCTACGAGGCTGCCTTGGCGGACCCTAACCCTTCCAGCTCAGCTTCAAGCGCGTTGCCGTGTTCGTCCTGCAGGGCTGCTTCGCGCAATCGGTGTAGAACGTCCGCCGCGTCGCGGCGGTCTTTCAGCAAGGGCAATGCCCGCAGCACGGCGTCGAATTTCGATTCGCCACGCGTCCGGGTGTCGGAATATCCCTTGATCAGTCTCCGGCAGGCCAGGATCTCGGCAGCGAGCGGACGGTCTTCGGATGCTGTCGTTAATGCCAGGTCCATCCAGTTGTCGAGATGCTTCGTCTCGATCCGATGGCGGTAGGTGCTGCGCCGCCAGCGCTTCAGGCCAGCGACAACGTAGAGCACGGCAAACCAGAACAGGCCGCTCGTCCGCACCTTTCGCCCCTTGTTGATCCGCCGATCGAGCCACCCGGCAAGCTGGGGCCGGGCTTCGATCCAGGCACCCAGCGGTGCCGGCAGGGTGCCGCATGCCTCCTCGATCCGCGGGTGCATAAATTCGGTGATGTGGGCAACGTCGCTGGCGCCCAGTCGCATGTCCGCGCGCACGCGGGCAAAACGTGCACGGCGGGTTTTCAGGTCTGCCACCCGGACCACATCGTCATAGACCATCGCGTTGGCGAGGTACTTCGCGGCCGTCACCGACAGTTCGAACGTCCCCTCGTCGAGCGCCACGAAACGGTCGAGGCGATCGAGGTAATCCTCGCCATACGGCAGGTCCTGAAAGTCGACCACGTGTCGAAGGCCGGTTGTCGCCATCTGCTGAACGGGAGCCGGCAATGCCGACATCCGTGCTTCGAGCGCCGCCCAGGCTGTCACCAGGCTCTCCGGTCCGGCTGGCGGCAATTGTCCCGTCGCCGCCACTTCGATTTCCTCGCGGTCGTCGGTCAGGGCGGCCTCGAACGCCCGAAAGCTCGCCTCCGCGCTGCGACCGGACCCCCTGACCACGTCGACAAAGCTCCGGCGCGGAAACGGCAGCACCTCGGCCCGCGCCAGCGCACCAAAGAGGCTGGCTGAAATCACGGAGCCCGCCTGCACGGCAATGCGTTGGAAATCTTCCGCAATCACGCGCTTGGCCGATCGCTCCATGGCAGCGAAGATCCGCTCGTCGGGAGCCTGGCCGTCTCCGGGCACGATCTTTTCCGAAACCGCGTGAATTCGGTGGGTCGATGCAATCAGGGTGGTGCGGTCGGGCGTCACGAACCCGCGAAGCACGGCGCGTCCCGCCTCCATCAGCTCAGCGGCGATCAGGATGTCGACATCGCCGGCGGCAGGAGCCAGCGCCAGTACGGGCGCGCGCGGCCCCATGGGACACATTTCGACGTAGTAGATCGTCGCGCCCGTGCGCTGCGCCACGCCCGCGACCGCGGTCGACTGCACGCGCCACCCGTTCGCCTCGGCCAGCGCGACGACCCACCCGGTCAGCACCCCGCCGCCCTGTCCGCCGACCGCGAGGATCGCGATCTTGATGATGTCGGGATTGCTCACCCGCGCTCCTCGAACACCAGTCGTCGCCGGTCCCGCCAGCGCTGGAGGGAACCGATGCAAAGGTCGGACACCCGGGAGGCGAAGCGGTCCCACGGTCGGGGATTGTGGACGACGTCGACCCGGTGGAACGAGGGACAGAGGACAGCCGCATCAGCGACCTCACCGCAGTTGCCGCAGCCGACGCAGCTCTCGTCGATGGCGGCGACCGGGTCGTCGCGCAACGGGTCGTCCAGCGTCTTGACAGAGAGCGACGGGCAGCCCGAAAGGCGCATGCATGCGTGATCGCCGGTGCACACGTCCTCGTCCACCCCGAAGCGGGGCACGACGACGCGTTCCCCTGACTTGATCGCGTCGTTCCTGAGCGGCCGCTCGCGCCGCTGCTTGTTCAGCATGCATTCGGACGAGGCGATGATCACTTTCGGGCCCGTCTCTTCGGTGGTCAGCGCTTCGGTCAGCAGATTCTTGAGCCGGTTCACGTCGTAGGTGCGGTCGATTTCCCTGACCCATCGGACCCCGAGCCCGCGGACGGCATCCGCAATCGGGTGATGCGTCGATCGTGACGTGTTGTCCGCCCGGGAAGACGGGACGTCCTGGCCGCCGGTCGCGGCGGAATAGAAATTGTCCACCACGACGATCACGTTGTCGCTTTCGTTGTAGACCGCGTTCCCGATGGAGGACGTCAGGCCGTTGTGCCAGAGGCCTCCGTCGCCGATGAAGCTGATCGATCGCCGCGCTCCCTTTGCACTGAGTGCGGCGGCGGAGGCTGGCCCGAGGCCGTAGCCCATGGTGGTCGATCCAATCTCGAAGGGTGGCAGAATCGAGAACAGGTGGCAGCCGATGTCGCCCGCGATGTGGTGAGGGCCGAGATTCTCCTCCACAAGCTTGGTTGCGGCAAAGATCGGGCGTTCCGGGCACCCCGTACAAAAGCCGGGCGGGCGAATGGGGACGGTATGCTCAAGCTCCGGGTCGGTTGTCTCCGTTACGTGGCCGTTGGTCTCGCGATGGCCTTGCGGGAGCAGGTCCTCCCCATGCTCGCGCAGGAACCCGGTTACGCCGTCCATCAGCACGGTCCCGGTGTATTCGCCGGCGATCGGGAGGGGGCCCTTTCCCACCAGTACGCACGACGCCTGATGGCGGTAGAGAAGAGCGGCGATGGCATCCTCGATATAGGCGGGCTGTCCCTCCTCGACGATCAGGACAGCTCGCTTGCCGGAGCAGAATGCCAGGACTTCGGTGTCGACCAGCGGATAGGTGACGTTGAGCACGTAAAGAGGGACGTCGCTCTCGCCGTAGGCATCCGCGAGTTCCAGCCTCTGCAGTGCTCGGATCACCCCGTTGTATATGCCGCCCTGCACGATGATCCCGATTTCGCCGTCGCCGCCGAAACGTTCATTGAGCTCCCGTTCCTCGATGAAACGCGAGGCGGCCGGCATGCGTTCCGTCACCTTCTCCATTTCATGCCGGTACGTGAACGGCGGAAGCGTGATGCGTTCCGTCCGGCGCTGCGGTTCCTCCAGCGCATCGCGCACGGTGACGGGTGGGCGCTGGTTGTCGCGTGCGGTAAACGAGCCGTAGACGTGGCAGGCGCGGATTCGAACCTGCAGGATCACAGGCGTGTTCGATGCTTCTGACAGCTCGAACCCGTCGCGGACGGTTTTCACGATCGACGGCAGGTTGGGGCGCGGGTCCAGCAGCCAGAGCTGGGACTTGGTGGCAAAGGCGTGGGTGCGCTCCTGCATGATCGAAGAGCCCTCGCCGTAGTCCTCGCCCAGGATGACCATCGCGCCGCCCATCACGCCGCCCGATGACAGGTTGGCCAGGGCGTCCGCCGCCACGTTGGCTCCCACCGGCCCCTTGAACGTTACGGCGCCCCGAATCGGATAGTTGACCGAACCCGCCAGCATGGCGGCAGCGGCCGCCTCCGAAGCGTTCGCTTCGAAATGGATTCCCAGGTCGTTCAGAATGTCTTCGGCGTAGGAAAGGACATCAATCAGATGTGACACCGGCGCACCCTGGTAGCCGCCGACGTAGCCGACACCGCATTCAAGCAGCGCCTTGGTGATCGCCAGAATCCCCTCACCACGGAATTCCTGTCCGGCGCCGATCCGGAGATCCTGTACTTCCTTGGCAAACGAGCGCTCGGCCATCGGAGTTGCTCCTCGGTAGCGCTTCGAATTATGCACATCTACCCGGATGTGAATCAGTCAGCGGGTAGGACGTCGATCCGCGTCGCGCTGGGTACGGATAGGAAAATCAGCGATCGAAAAATATAGTCGAAGGTTGGAACGCGGATGCGATCATCTGTCCACGCTGATCTTGCTACTTCCTGAACAGAGGGAGATAGCGGTATCCGCGTTTCCGGCAGATGCAACAGCACGGCACGACATGTTTGCGCAGCCAGTATCGTTGCGGTCATTTGTCTACGTTGGCTTCTTTCCTGAGCAATTTTCCAGCGATGTTGTTGGCGGGCGCAATTCTGAGGCAGTCTTGGAACACTCAAGGTAATCGCGCCGCTTTCGCTGATCGTCGAAACGATCCACATGCGCGGCAAAAGTGATGCGTGGCTTTCCCGGCGTGCCACCAAGAGATTTGCGCCCGTTGGAAGGGTTTTCGGTACACCGGATTGATCGCAACATCTTCTTGCTAGCAATTATTGTCAATAGCTTGTATGCAACATTAGGCATCGTTGAAAGGTAGTAGAAAAAGTAACTTCTCTTGCGGTTCTAGCAAAGACGAGATGGACCGGTATTGCAGCAGTCGAGTCAATGGGTGTGGATGAGAGGGGAGGCTTGACCCAGAGACCGAAAATAGGCGACCTGCCAGTGACAAAAATGTGGATGGCGAAGGGTCGGCGCGCCGCAGGTTCGTTGCCCTCGTCGTGACACACATGCGCGCGGATAGACAAGTATCTGATGCAATTTGCTCAGAATGTTGAACAGTCGGTTTACGTTTACATTGGTTAGCGAATTTCTTATGGTCAAGTTTCCTCCACCGATGTTGGAGCCGTGGGGTCGCTACCATGCGCAATAAGTATTTCGTGTGCCGCATCGTGTTGGCAAGCATTTTCACTTCGGCGCTCTCGGTTCCTGGGGCGTCCGCTGAGGAAGATGGCTTGACGGCACTTGAAGAAGTTGTCGTAGTCGGGTCTCGGCGACAACAGCCCCGATCCATCACGGATTCACCTGTTCCGGTCGACGTGATACCTATCGAGCAGTTCATCCGGGGCGGCAACACTGCTGACGCCACGGACAACCTGCTAGCTACGGTTCCGTCGTTCAATGCGACCACGGCGACTGGCGATTCAGACAGTTTTTCGAGACCCGTGTCGTTGCGGGGCATGGCGCAGGACCAAATCTTGCTAATGGTCAATGGGAAACGGCGTCACCGTTCCTCCGTGATCGCACAGTTCGCTCCGGCCGCAGGGACCGGTGCCCAAGGACCCAATATCGGCATGATCCCGCCGATCGCCGCGTCCAGCGTTGAAGTTCTCCGCGATGGAGCTTCCGCACAATACGGGGCGGATGCCATCGCGGGCGTCATCAACTTCCGTTTGAAGGATGCAGCTGAGGGTGGCGAAACCCGGTTTCAGTACGGGCAGTTCTTTGAGGGAGAAGCAAGCACCAGGCTCGAAAGCAACGTCGGCGTCCCCCTTGGGGCCAATGGCTTTGCCAATGTCAGCCTTGACTATTCCGACAACGAGGGACTTTCCCGTGGGTTCCAGCGCCCTGACGCGCAGGCGTTGATTGATCAGGGTGTCATGGGCGTCGGTGCGGATTCACCGTTTGGCGACGGGCTGGCACAGAGTTGGGGCCGGCCAGAAACGCGGAATATCCTGTTTTTCGTCAATTCCGGATATGAGATATCCGAGAGTTCAGAAGCCTATCTGTTCGGCAACTATGCCAGCACCACAGGACGGTTCCGGTTCTTCTACCGTCCTCCCGACCATCCGACGCGAACCCTTTGGCTGGCGGAACGCGGCTATGAAGGGCCGGTACTGGATACCGGATATACGCCCTATTTGGACGGTGAGCAGCTGGACTACAGCATTGTCGGGGGATTGCGCGGTCTGCTTGCCAATGGCCTGTCGTACGATGTGAGTGCAGCGCTTGGTTCCAACGAGCTTGACCACTACCTGCACAACGCCGTGAGCTACGCGATCGATCCCGAACCGAACGACATCGGGAAGCGGTCGTTCTACATCGGTGCCTTCGGGCAGCAGGAGACCAACCTCAACGCAGACTTCACGAAGCTGTTGACGGACAACCTGCACCTTGCTTTCGGCACGGAATGGCGCGAAGAGACTTGGCGGTTGCGCCAGGGCGAACCCGATTCCTATCAAGGTGCGTATCCGGGAGGAGGCGTTGGGACTTCTCCGGCCGGCATGAAAGGGTTTACGCCGGAAGACTCAGGTTCGTGGTCTCGGGACAACATCGGTTTGTATGCGGAATTGGAACAAGACGCGACTGACCGGTTGTTCTTGCAGTATGCGCTTCGTTATGAGGATTACTCGGATTTCGGAGACGTTCTGATCGGCAAGGCCGCGGCTCGTTTCGATGCGACTGACAACGTGGTACTCCGAGGCTCTGTTTCCACCGGGTTCCATGCTCCCACTCCGGGACAGTCGAATTTCCAGCGGGAAACCACCACGTTCGATTGTCCGGAGGCTGGGGCCGGATTTATCGGTGACTGTGTGCTGGGAGACGTCCGGCCTGGCAGCGATGCTGCCGTTGCGCAGGGCGGTGGGCCGCTCAAGGAGGAGGAATCGGTCAACTTCACGGTGGGGGCGGGCTTCCAGTTGGGCGCGTTCGGCAATGTAACTGCTGACCTCTACCGCATTGACGTGGAAGACCGGATCTACAAGGTGACGCCCGCTGGCGTTCACACGGATGCCAACGGCAACCCCACGCAGGACATTGCGGCTGCAACTAGGTTCGCCGGAGCATCATTCTTCACGAACGTGCTGGACGTTCGTTCCTCCGGACTCGACTTGGTGCTGACAAAAGAGATCAACTGGAACAGCAACGTCCAGTCAAACATGACGTTCGCCTACAACTACAATGAAGTCGAGGTGGTGGGTCAGGATCAGATTAGAGGCCAGCAGCTGGTGAACGACAACCAGGTCGCGAGAATCGAAAACAGCTACCCGAAACACCGTCTTGTGGCCGGCATCAATACGACCTTTGGCGGCTGGGATTTCCTGATCCGGGCCAACTACTTCGGCAAGCACTACGATGTCGACAGGGGCAGCATCATCGATGGAACGTCGTCGCCGGTCAATCCAGTCGTGTTTGTTGACGTCGAACTTGGCTACCAGCTAAGCGAAACACTGAGGCTGGTTGCAGGTGCTTCGAACATCTTTGACGAGTACATCGACCGGGTCGACGCTGACAGGTACGCGAATCGATACGGCAACGGGTTGCCCTATCCCCGCCGCGCAGCACCCAACTACGAGGGCGGCTCGTGGTATGTCCGGGCGCAGTACGCGTTCTAGCGGAAAACGATTTACAGACTCAGACTGGTTGGGGGCGGCCAAATGAAAGCCGCTCCCGATCAGCCGACACGGTTGATCTGTCGCCGGGCGTGGCGCCTGGCGCCACACGCATCCACAGAGAGTTCCCGGCGGCTCGCATCGACTGGCGGCACACCGACCATAACGCGTTTCCTTCCCGGCACGACACTGAAACAGGGCAATGTCGCCGGTTATTCTGCGCGTCAGCAGACGGAGCCTACCACCCAATTGCAGCGGGTTTCATTGTCTTCCCAGCAGAGTCCTGACCGCACCGGTAGCACAGGAACCGACCGCTCCGGGAGCTGAGTTTGATTGGCCTGCGGACGCCCGGTCCCGTCGACCGGCGTCGACTTGCGTCAAGCCGTTGCGGCGTCTCCCGCAGCTGCGAAACCGCTCACAGGACGTCGATCTGCCTTAGCTGAAGAGCGCAACGTCTGCTGCAGCGCCGCGCGAACGCGGTGGGTCAGAACGTTGCGTCGAGGCGCGTGTACCAAATCCGTCCCGACAGTCCGTAGGTCGCGTCGGGGTTGTACAGAATTCCCCAGCCCAGAATGCCGTTCAGGAGATCCGAGCAGTCCTGGTTAACCTGGTCCGGGTATTGGTCCAGCAGGTTGTCAACACCCACCGTCAACCGCATCCCGTCTGCCAGCCGCCAGCGCACGGAGGCGTCTGCGATCCAGGCAGGACTGATTTCACCCGGACAATTCGGGTCACCGAGCAACCACTGAGGAGAAGCCTTGCCGAAATAGTTGACTCCGAGATTCAGCTCCAGCGTGTCGTCGTCGGTCCAGCTGCCGGATATTCGATGCCGTTGCTGCGGCGTACCTTCTTCAATGTAGGACCTTGTCGACGAAGAAATGGTCTCGATTTCTTTGTCGATATTGGTTTCGTTGAAGTGCAGGGTGCCGGTGAGCGTGAACTGACCCTCCATGAGCGGCCAGTCCCGGCTGGCAACAATGTCAAGGCCGGACGTCGTGGTATCCACTGCGTTTGCAAAATACTGAATGTCTGTGATGTGCTGGATTCCGCGTTCTGCAGCAAGACGATCGCAGCTTGCGGCGCTGCTGCCAGCGCAGTCGGGAACGTGCCCTACGAGCGCGATCCGGTCGCGAATATTGATGTGGTAAATGTCCGCTGAGATCGAGAGCTTCGGGGACGGCGTCCATACCGCACCGAAACTGAGGTTGTTCGAGGTTTCGTGCTGAAGGTCGGGAGAGCCCTCGCCGAAGTACTCGAACGCCGCTCGATCTTCCAGAATTGCGCTTACCGACAAGGTCCCGTCCGGCTGCCCAGAAAAAACAATCGTATTGAACCCCAGCTGGGGAAGGCTCGGCGCCCGGAAGCCAGTCGAGGCGGTAGCCCGCAAGGAAACCGCTGGCAATATGTTAACCCTGCTGCCGATCATCCCGGTAATGCTGCTGCCGGCACCCTCGTAACGTTCGAAACGGGTTGCGGCTTCGAGATTCCAATCGGCCGAAATATTGTGCCGGAAGTCCGCCCACAGTGCTTGGCTGTCGCGGTCGCGTGTCCCGAATCGCGCGTTGACTGGGGAATAGCCCGGGTAGCCTTGGTGACCACAGGTCGCGAGCCCGTCGAATTGGCCGATGGTCCCGTCTTCGGCAATGATCACGGCCCGCACTGGCGGAGGCGTGGGCCTGATATCCGCATTGTCAGGAAGACCACAGCCCCAGGACGCAAAATCACCGGCGCGGATTCCAAACTGCTCCTGCCGGTACTCGGCGCCAAAGGCTGCTTCCACCGCGCTTCCGCCGAGATCAATTTGCCCGGTTACGTCCAGATCTATTGACCAGTTCTCGAGTTTCGTGCCGCCGCTGTCTCCCGACGCCGGGCCCGAGTTCGCGCGAACCTCATCGAACGTGATGTCAGCAAGACTGCGACCACTATCCAGTTCGCGCTGCAGCCAGTCGGCCGCCCATGACGAATTGATGCTGTCGGTGGCGCCAAAATCGAAGGTGTTGGCACCGAAGTTCCAGCTTACGTCCGCGTCCCACCCGCCGATAGGCGATCGGTAACCGAGCGTGATTGCCTGGTCCTCGGATGTGGAGTCCTCAAAGGGTAGAAAACCATCCGGATAGACCGGGCCAACAAGTCGTTCCGCCGCCCAAACGGGGTCGCGCCAGGCGCCGCTCGAGCGGCCGTTGCGCGAAGACCAGCCGCCGAACGCGTACAACTCGCTGCCGTTGCCCGTGGGGGCAACAGCGTTGAGGAACAGGGCCTGAATGTCATGCTCAGGCTCGCCCAAAACTATTTTTCGTCCAATGGGTGGATCGTGCGGGGCAGCCACGTCAATGTGACTGGTGTCGAAGGCGCGATCGATTCGCTCCTGGTCGTAAACCTCAGCGGTCAGGTTGAGCACCCCATTCTCGCCAAGCGCAATACCGACATTGGAAGACGCGCCGAAATGCCGCCCGTCGCCTTCGGCGGTAACACCGGCCCGGGCGCTAGCGGTGGATTCGAATGCATTCTCCTTCAACACGACGTTGATGACTCCGCCGATGGCATCGGAACCGTACTGGGTAGCGGCGCCGTCGCGTAAAACCTCGATTCGCTCTATGGCAGCAAGCGGTATGGCACGTAGATCCGCGCCGGTAGTCCCCTGTCCGGCGGTCGCCAGCGGACGCGGGAAGGAAATGCTGTGACGCCGCTTGCCGTTGACCAGCACTAACGTGTGATCTGCACTCATTCCGCGCAGCGCCGCCGTGTGAAAGAGCCCCCCATCGCCGACGGCGTTCCGTTTGGAATTGAATGATGGTGACGTCTTCTGGAGCGCGACCGTAAGGTCTTCAGAGCCTGTTGTCGTGATCTCTTGAATGTCGTAGACGTCCACAGGAACGGCGAGATCCTCAACCGCGACGCCACGAACACGGGTACCAACCACGACGATGTCACCTAACGTCAGGGCGGCACCGTCGGCGTCGGCTTCTACCTCGTCCTGCGAAAATCCCGAAAGCGGAATTGTGCAGGCAGCGAGCATCAACACGCCACGCAGGAACCGAATCGCTGACATGATCAACCTCCTTCTGGCTGTCCGTACCGGCCACCAAAATCAATCGATTTTAGCCATGTAAACGTCGGAAAATCAATTGTGCTCAGGGCGCTGCGCATGCCTGATACTATGCTGACAAGTTAAGTCATTTTCGGCAAGTATCACGAGCTTGAAGGTATTGCGGGAAACAACTGTAACCGAATGCCAAAATTGCGTGCCGGCGGTCGAGCCATTGGACAACCCTTGAGTCGTCGTGATCCTCGTCTAGCCGCCTGCTGGTCACTGTGGCCCAGAGCAGCCGTGCCTCCGCAATGCTGACTCGGGTGCGCCTCCCGTGGAAGACCGGGTGCCCTAGGCGCCCTGATCGGACGGCTTATTCAGTCAGGATAGCTCGCGCAGACCGTTCCCCGGACTCCATGGCTCCTTCCATGCCCCGGACATTACGGGACAGATGTTCACCACAGAATTGTATGCGACCGTGCGGCTGTCCGATCTTGGCGGCGAAACGGGAAATTTGCCCGGGTTTGTAATAGGTCCAGGCTCCACGGGCAAATGGGTCTCGGCTCCACGCCTTGCGCCCCAGGTACTCAAGATTGCCTGCAGAGGCAGGTCGAGCTTGTTCGATGGCCTCCAATACGATGCTGGCCGCATCGCGCTCCGGCAGGCGATCCAGCTGTTTCGCGTTCGGTCCCATGATCCAGGCGGTGAAGCTCGTCACTTCCTCCGGATGGCCCCCGTTCCGGGCAGCGGCAAGCATTCCGGCCGGCCCGTCAGTAAAGATGCTCGCCGCGTGGCCGTCCTCATTCCAGAAGCGAGAAGCGTGCCCGAAATACATCTGCGTCACCGGCTGCGAACCGACGGAGCGAATAGCCTCAAGTTGTGAAGCTCGCGGTTCGGGGTCGATCGATAGGTCACGGAGCACGCCGACAGGTAATGCGCAGACGACGTGGGGAGCCACGTACACGGCGCCTCCAGCACAGTGAACTTCTGCTCGGTGTCCGTTGGTGGTGATCGCGGTCACGATCTTTCCGAAATGAACGTCGTGTTCCAGGAGCTTCGCCATTGCCTCCGGAATTCGCTGCACGCCATTCTTGACCGTGTATCCGAGGACGCCGTCTGGAGCCGACCGCCGCTGGGCGATGGAGAAGGCGGCCCGGAAGAACAGGAGCAACACCGAAACGTCGCCCGCATGATCTCCGAAACTCGGATTCAGGTCGTACGCAAGCCGCACTGCGGATTCATCCAGCCCCAATCCCATCAGCCACGATCGTACCGACACGTCGTGCGCTGCGAACTCCGGATCGAGCCATCGCTCGGGACCGGGCAGGGGGTTGTCCTGGACCGCCAGCGTGCGATGCAGGGTCCAGGGCATCTGATCCTTGAACGTGTCTGGGAAGACGTTGCGCGGATGCTCCGGCCATTCCGACTGTCGTATCAGTTCGCCGCCCAACACCAGATCTTGCTCTCGGAAGAACGCCAGCATCGGGCTGACGTCGACCAGCTCAATCCCGACCCGCGCGCAAACCGAGGTGATCCGGTCGTAGCCCGCGCCGATGTACGTGCCGCCGGCTTCCTGCGAATGACCCAGCTGGCGCATGGAGTGCACCCTACCGCCGACCTGGTCACGAGCCTCCAGAACTTGCACCCTCGCACCGCCTTCCTGCAAGTGCAGCGCCGCGTTGAGACCGGCGAGACCGGCGCCGATCACGACGACGTCTGTGCGGGTGCGGCGGCTCAACGGAACCACCGAGGTCCTGGCATCGTACTGCCGCACACCGCGAGGCGCGGTTGGCCGGGCCTGCCGGACGGGCAGCAGTTGGCGGGGCAGATGTCGTGGCTCGGTCCATGGCGGCCGAGTGCAATTCGCTCGGAGTCGCTTTCGGACCGCTCCCGAAGGAGATCACAAATCATGCCGACAAATGCCGGATGGGTGCCCACGGTGCCGGCACGGATCAGGTTGAGGCCGACCGTGTCGGCCGCGGCCCTGGCCTCCACGTCCAGGTCCAGCGTCACTTCCAGGTGATCGCAAACGAAGCCGATCGGGGCCACCACGACGTCCTGCTCGCCACGGTCCCTTTCCTCTACGACGGCATCACAGATGTCGGGGCCGAGCCATCGTTCGCCGCCGTAACGCGCGTTGTTGCTCTGGTACACGAGCCGCCATAGGCGGGAGTTCCGGTCTCCGAGCGAGAGGCTTACCAGCCTGCATGCTTCGCGCAACTGGGTTACGTAGGGTGCGGCTCGGGCGGCTGCCTCGGGCAGGCTGTGCGCCGTGAACACGATCGGGGCCCGGGACCGCCGCTCCGCCGGGATCTCCGCGAGCGCGGCGCGCACCCGGTCCGCGAACGCCTCGAGGAAGCCCGGATGGTTGTAGCCGTACCGAAGCCGGTCGATGGTGGGGGCCTGCTCCAGCCCGTCTGCGGCAAAGTGCAGGTCCTCGCGGTAGCGCCGGCAGCCGCTGTAGGAACCGAACATGCTGGTGACGAAGGCAGCGGCGCGACCGATTCCGTCTGCCGCCATCGTGCGAAGGGTGTCGGACAAGAAGGGATGCCAATTGCGGTTCCCCAGGTAGACGGGCAGCTGGAGTTCGCGCCGCGCGAGCTCCTCCCGTACCGCCGCAACCAAATTTCGGGTGTGCTCGGCGATGGGGCTGACGCCGTCGAACCTCGCGTACCGGTTGACGATCTTGCGTCGTGCGGTGTCTGGCAGTGTCAATCCGCGGAGCACGTTGTCGAGGAACGGCTCCACGTCCGCCATCCCTTCCGGTCCGCCGAACGAGACGATCAGGAGCGCGTCGTACCGCCTTGCAGTTGAATCGGCGAACGGTGATTCACTCACTCCGGGGAACCGTCCGGATTCGTGCCGCAGCCCTGCCAAGCGACACGCCCCACAAAGAACGGGCCGAGGCTGTCCAAGTACCGCGATGTCTGCTCGGTGCCGCGCATGGCCTGCACGACCGCGGACAGCGGGTGCAGCTCCTTTCCCACCAGTCCGACGACGAAGTCGTTGTCGTTCTTGTCAAGGCCGTGGCAGGAGAGCCGGATGTCGTGGGCCAGCCCGGCCGATCCGAAGCGGTGCCCGAGCGTTCCGTGTTCGGCGAGGATCTGTCGCTGATGGCCAGCGTCTAGCGCCGCGAAGCCCTTGGACCGCCGGAGCGGATACCAGACCGCCCACCGCAGGGCCGGGTCAGTGATCCGCTCAATCGGGCGGCCGAAGAGCACGTGCTCAAGGTCCGATTCGTAACCGATCGCGTAGGTGCGGCCGAACATCTCGAACTCTTCCTTGCGCGCGAGGCTCGCGAACGGCTCGCGGTTCAGCAGGACGCGGAGCTCGTCCACGAAGTAGTCCGGGTCCTCGTTCACGACTGCCAGCCCGATGCCGGTCGGGTCACCAACCTCAAGGTACAAGGCCCCCACGACGCCGGCAGCCGTGAGTGCGTCGATCACGGGGGCGGGATCCGGGCAGCCCCCGTAGGCGGTGAACCGCATGAACAGACGCCGATCAAGAGAAATCGGCGTCGCACCACGCCGTCCCTTTTCGCTGATGTCGATGGGCTCCGGACCACTCTGATTTTCCGGACCGTGCCTGTGCTGCTCTGTCATCGAACCCTCCGCTCCAGAAGGACCTGGGCTGATGCGCTCGACAGGTTGGCCTCGTGCAAGCGACACCTGGTCGGGTTTCGGCCGTTTTGAGACTTCCCGCCCGCCAAGATCAACGCTGCCAGCTCTCGGTCAATGTTCTTCTCTGCGAACGGTCTCGACAAGCGCTGCGACGCTTTCGACCGGGGTGTTCGGTAGCAACCCGTGGCCCAGGTTGACGATATGGCCACGTGCGTGCACCTGGTTCAGGAGAGTATTCGCTGCCGTCCGGGTGGGCTCGGGGCCTGCGGTCAGGATCGCCGGATCGAGGTTTCCCTGCACGGCACGCCGGTGCCCGTGGCGGTCCTGCAGTGCCCGGAGGTCGATCCGCCAATCCACGGCCAGCGCCTCCGCCGGAAGCTCGGCGTAGGCCTCGACGAGATGAGGGGCGTTGTTCACGAACAGGATCCGCTTGATCCCGGCATCGCCGACCGTCACCAGCATGGACTCGAGATGCGGCCTGACCAGACGTTGCCATGCAGCACGCGGTAACAGGCCGGCCCACGAATCAAATATCTGGACCGCGTCGGCGCCGGCCTGACCCTGACGGATCAGGTAGTCCGCCATGAGGCGCGAGAGGCGGGCAAGCAGCCGCTCGAGCGCCTGGGGCTCGGCCGCCGCGAACGCGCGGAGAAGGGGGAAATCCTTGATGCCCCGGCCCTCGACGAGATAGGCCGCCAGCGTCCAGGGGGCGCCGCAGAATCCCAGGAGCGCCGTATCTTCCGGCAGCTCTCGGCGGACCAGCCCGATCGCCTCGATGACTTCGGGCGCCGGTTCCGCCACATCGGCATCCGGCAGGGCCGCCACATCGGCGGCGCTCCGGATCGGTTCCGCCACGACCGGCCCCGGGGCGAAATCGAAGTCGATGCCCAGGGCCGGGAGCGGGCTCATGATGTCGGCGAAAATGATGGCCGCATCCAGGGGAAACCGCCGGATCGGCTGCAGGGTGACCTCGGCGGCAAGGTCGGCGCTGCCGGCCAGCTCCTTGAAGCTGTGCTGCTCGCGGAGCTTCCGGTACTCCGGCAGGTAGCGTCCGGCCTGGCGGTTGATCCACAGCGGCCGCCGTGTCGTCGGCTCGCGCGCCAGCGCGCGGTCCAGCAGTGTGCGCGGGTCTGTGTCCGCTTCCGGTGTCGCGGCCACGGTCGACGTGACGCCGGATCCCGTCACGAGGACAGCGGCCCGTTGCGGATTGACCCAGAAACCTGTCCGCCGGCCATGTCAGCCGGGATCACAGCCACCGCTCCCGAAGGGCTTCGCGGCAGTGGTAGGTGATGATCAGGTCGGCGCCGGCCCGGGCGATCGCCAGCAGGTTTTCCCGCACCACCCGGGCCTCGTCCAGCCAGCCGCGCTCCGCCGCGGCCTTGACGGCGGAATATTCGCCGGAGACGTTGTAGGCGGCGAGCGGCTTGGCCGTGGCCGCCCGCATGGCCGCGATCACGTCCAGGTACGGTAGCGCCGGCTTCACCATGAGCACGTCCGCGCCCTCCTGCTCGTCCAGATCCGCCTCGCGGATCGCCTCCAGCACATTCCGGCAGTCCATCTGGTAGCCCTGCCGGTTGCCTTCCGACGGAGCGGAATCGGCGGCTTCGCGGAAGGGACCGTAGTAGGCCGAGGCGTACTTCGCCGTGTAAGCGAGAATGGCCACTCCCTGGCGGCCGTCGGCATCGAGCGCATCGCGGATCGCGCCGACCCGTCCGTCCATCATGTCCGACGGGGCGACGACGTCGGCCCCGGCGCGGGCGTGGCTGAGCGCCGTTTCGACAAGGGGCCGGAGAGAACGGTCGTTGTCCACATCGCCTCCCTCGACCAATCCACAGTGGCCGTGGTCGGTATAGGCGCAGAGACAGACGTCCGTCATCACGACCAGGTCGTCCCCGAACGCATCCTTCAGGCGCGCGACGGCCCGCTGAACGGCGCCGCCGTCATCCGCCGCCGCCCGCCCGTCCGGGGCCTTGGTGCCGGGAGTCGGCTGACCGAAGAGCAGCACGGTGCGAATCCCGAGGGCGAGGTCGGCTTCCACCTGTGGAACCAGCCGGTCCACTCCCATGCAGGCGATGCCGGGCATGGCGGACACGGGCTCTTCGGCTCCGTCCGCCGGCAGGACGAAGTGCGGTAGCACGAACTGGCTTGGCGCGATGCGGGTTTCCGCCACCAGGTCCCGCACGGCGCGGCTCCGCCGCAGGCGCCTCGGCCGGTCGCGGCCGGGAAGCGTGATCTTCAGTTCGCGCAATGCAGTGCCTCCATCAGTCCCGGCAGCCCGGGCTGCGGTGCCTCTCCCGTAACGTCAAGTCCGGCGGCCCGTGCCGCGCGGGTCGTCGACGGGCCGATCGTGAAGATATCTAGGGCTGTATCCAAACGTACCTGATTGCAGAAACCCGTGACGGCCGACGGGCTGGCAAGGAACACGTTGCGCGCGCCGAGTTCCGATGCGGCCAGCCGGTGGTGAAGGCGCGGGAGAGGGAAAGTTCGATAGAGCTCGGCGCGCGCGCAGGCATGCCCGGAGGCCTCGAAAGCGTCCTCGAGGGCTCGGCCGGCGTTCTCCGCGACCGCGATCAGCACCCGGTCTTCGGGTGCGAGGCGCGGTACCAGCTCCGCTGCCAGCGCGGCGGCGGTCCCGCCGGTTCCCACCAGGTCGACGCGGCCAAGGCGCGTCCGCGCCTCCGCCGCCGTGACGGGCCCGACGGCCGCCATGTGGATGCGGCCAAGGGGCAGCGAGCGCGGCGGGCAGAGGCGCGCCAACGCCGCCACGCCGCGTTTGGACGTGAACGCCATCCACTGAACACGGGGAACTTCCCGCGCCAGCTGCGCGCGCAACACCGAGGTCGTGACGTCTTCACATCGGATACACGGAAAGACGACGGGAACCGCCCCGAGGTTTTCGATTTCGGCGGCCCATTCGGCACAGTCCTCGCGGGTTCGCGTGAGGAGGATCCGATCGCGCAGAAGCGGCCTCATCGGAGTATCTCGGTCGCGGTATCTCGCAGAGGTTCGGATGGATTGCCATCATGACGGCGCGCTTGGAGGGATTGCATTGCCAACCGTCGCTTATCGGGAAGTTGACTGAGTGCCACTTCGCGTCGGGTTCAACAACCGCCACAGATCGTCAGCCACGGCCGAAGGCTCGGTGCCGTGACCGGTTTCCACCGATATGCGCCCTTCCCGTTCCAGCATCGCATGCATGACCCATTTGCTCTCGCTGGAGTCGCAGTACGCCCCGAACGCCAGTTCGCAGCCACCTTCCAGACGACTCAGCAGCAGTCGCTCGGCGTCGATGGCATTGCGGGTGGCCAAATGGTCGAGTGGAGCCAGCGCTTCGTGCACATCGACGCGGTCCCGCCGGCATTGCAGCGCCAGCGCGCCCTGGGCAGGCGCCGGCACGAATTGCTCCGGATCCAGGCGCTCGACAGTAATGCGTGCTGACCTCAAGACCGGTGGGTCGTCCGGTCTGCCGGTTTGGAGACGCGCCAGGCCAGCCGCCGCCAGCACGATCGCGTCATAGCTCCCTTCCTGAAGGCGTTGAATGCGTGTGGGCACGTTGCCCCGAAGAGGCTCGGGCCTGAGGTCGGCACGGAGATGATTGAGCCATGCCTGCCGGCGTACTGAGGAAGTTCCCACCCGCGCTCCTTCGGGTAACGGCAGGAACCCGTTGCCACGGTCCACGCGCTCGGTGCGAATGAGCAGGCAGTCCGCGGCATTGATCCGTGGCGGTACGGCCGCGATGGCGAGTTCGTCAGAACCGCACGTGGGGACATCCTTATAGGAGTGCACGGCAAGATCGATGGCCCCTGCAGCCAGGGCCTGATTGATTTCCCGCACGAAGACGCCTTGGGGCCCGATCGATGCGAACACGGGCGCCCTCGACCGGTCGCCGGCAGTGGTGATCGGCACCAGTTCGGTGGTGTGACCGGCTGCGGCGAGCTGTTTTGCGATGCTCTCAGCCTGGACACGCGCGAGATGGGAGTTGCGTGTGCCGATGCGCAGCCTCATCCGCTTCTCCCTTCCGATGCCGACATTGCTCACCACAGCCGAAGACGCCGACAGCGCGCGTCCTCATCTGCACGGAGATTGCAAGGGACTACCTTAACCGACCGCTAGATTGGTGATCAGCCAGTATCCGCCTGCAGGTCCAGTGCGAGCCACCCCCCACCCGGCGATGGGGGTCATGGCGACAGGAGGTCGGTGGCGATTAGTGGCTGCAGGTGTTGGGATGGGGGCCGTGGTCTTGCCCCGGCGAAGAGGGACGACGGAATGACATTCCTATTTCGATGTGTGGTGGTGGCCTTGCTCGTTCCGTGGCCCGCGCGCGCCGACATAGCCGGGCACCCCACTGTCTTGGACGGCGACACGTTGGAGATCGGCGCTCAGCGGATCCGTCTGCACGGCATCGACGCGCCAGAACGACGTCAGAGGTGCGCCGTCCGAGGGAAACCGTGGGACTGTGGGGCGGAAGCGACGCGGGCGCTTGCCGCGCGCCTTGCCAACCGACGCGTGACGTGTGCAGCGACCGACACGGATCGCTACGGCAGAACGGTGGCTGTCTGCAGGTCCGGCGGCGCCGATGTGAACGCGTGGATGGTCGCCAACGGATGGGCGCTTGCATATCGGCGCTACGCTCCGGACTACGTCGATCAGGAGCTTGCTGCGCAGGCTGCGCGGCGCGGCATCTGGCGCGGTGAATTCGTTGCGCCATGGGAGTGGCGGCGAGGGAGGCGGCTTGCCGGTTCCGGCGAGGATGCCACGAGATCGCAGACGGAATGCCGGATCAAGGGCAACATCAGCCGCCGTGGTGAGCGGATCTACCACGTGCCTGGCGGGCGGTTCTACGCGCGTACACGCATCGATCCGGCGAAGGGGGAACGCTGGTTCTGCTCGGAGCAGGAGGCGCTGTCAGCCGGTTGGCGTCCCGCGCGGTAATCGCCGGCCGGGCAGTTTCCCGCGCCCTGTCGCCCGACCCCGAGGGACGATCGTCCCCGGCCCGCTGACGGCTCTGGCGCCTGGCCGAGCCGAGGTGATCCGTTCCTTGCATTAGCGCCTGAATATGGCATCGTTTGTGCGTGTGCAGACCTTGGTGGCCTACCGGCGCCTCACCGTTTTCGTTGTCCTGATCGGCCAATAGGTCGTCCTGCGGCCGGGCGTCTACCGCCATTGGCCGAAGCCTGCTCTCGCTCCGGCTCGGAGCGGGACGCCCAAGTCAGGGACGGCCAACCGCCGCGGTGACGGGAAACCGCGACATGGACTACCAGCAGTTTTTTTCCGACCGGATCGCCGATCTGAAGGCGGAAGGGCGGTACCGCGTGTTTGCCGATCTGGAACGGCAGGCCGGGCAGTTCCCTCGGGCGATCAGGCATGCGGGCAGCGCTGTCGACCCCGTTACGGTGTGGTGTTCCAACGACTACCTCGGAATGGGGCAGCACGACGTGGTCCGCTCGGCGATGCGGACGGCGATCGACGAAGTCGGCGCCGGGGCCGGCGGGACCCGGAACATCTCCGGAACGACCCACCGGCACGTGCTGCTGGAGGAGGAGCTTGCCGACCTGCACGAGCGGGAGGCAGCGCTGCTGTTTACCTCTGGCTACGTGGCGAACGAGGCGACGCTGTCCACCATCGGGCGTCACCTGCCGGGGTGCATCCTGTTTTCCGACGAAGCCAACCACGCCTCCATGATCGCCGGCGTCCGGCACGCCATGACCGAGAAATGCATCTTCCGCCACAACGATCCGGACGATCTCGAGCAGAAGCTGCGGACGGCTGATCCGGACCGCCCCAAGGTGATCGCCTTCGAATCGGTGTATTCGATGGATGGCGACATCGCGCCCATCGTGGCGTTTTGCGAGCTCGCGGCCAAGTACGGGGCCATGACCTATCTCGACGAGGTGCACGCCGTTGGCATGTACGGGCCGCGCGGTGCCGGGGTGGCGGCCCGTGACGGTGTCATGCAGGACATCACGGTCATCCAGGGAACGCTGGCCAAGGCGTTCGGCGTGGTCGGGGGCTACATCGCCGCCTCGGCCTCGGCGGTGGATTTCATCCGTTCGTACGCCCCGGGCTTCATCTTCACTACCGCCCTGCCGCCGGCGGTCGCGGCCGGGGCCCTGGCAAGCGTCCGGCATCTGAAGGCGAGCGATGCCGAGCGCCGGCTCCATCGGGAGCGCGTCGCGGCGTTGAAGCGGGCGCTTGCGGCCTCGGGCTTGCCCGTCATGCCGTCGGAATCACACATCGTGCCGGTCCTGGTCGGCGACCCGGTCGTATGCAAGCGGGCGACGGACTTGCTGCTCGACCGCTACAAGATCTACGTGCAGCCGATCAACTACCCCACCGTGGCGCGGGGCACCGAACGATTGCGTCTCACGCCGACGCCGCTTCACAGCGATGCCGACATCGCGGCCCTGGTGTCCGCCCTGCAGGCCGTATGGAAGGAGCTTTCGATCAGCGTCTCGATCTGACTGGTTTGGCCGCCGCGTCCACGCCGGGCGGCCTGCCCCGAGATCGTCTCAGACGCCGCCGAGCGCCTGGTCGAGATCGCGGAGGAGATCGTCCACGGTCTCCAGTCCGACCGAGAGCCGGACCACGTCCGGGCCTGCGCCGGCCGCGATCTTCTGGTCGTCCGTCAGCTGGTTGTGCGTCGTGGAGGCGGGATGGATGATCAGGCTCCGCGTGTCGCCGATGTTGGCTAGGTGCGAGAAGATCTGGACGTTCTCGACCAGTCGAACTCCGGCTTCGTAGCCGCCTTGCACGCCGAACGTGAAGACCGCGCCCGGCCCCTTGGGGAAGTACTTCTTGGCCAGGCCTGCGTACGGGCTGGAAGGCAGCCCGGCATAGCTTACCCAGGCCACGGCTGGGTGCTGCTCAAGGTATTCGGCGACGGCCTGCGCGTTGGCCACGTGCCGCTCCATCCGGAGCGGCAGCGTCTCGATGCCGGTGAGGATGTGGAAGGCGTTTTGCGGTGCGAGCGCGGGGCCCAGGTCGCGGAGCGCATCGGCCCGAACCTTCATGGTGTAGGCGAAGTCGCCGAAGGTCTCGGCGAAGCGGAGCCCGTGATAGGACGGTGTGGGTTCGGTCATGGCCGGGAACCGATCGCTCGCGAACCAGTCGAATTTCCCCGATTCCACCACCACGCCCCCCAGGGAGCTGCCGTGCCCGCCCATGAACTTGGTCAGCGAGTGGACGACGATGTCAGCGCCGTACTCGAACGGGCGATGCAGCCAGGGAGTCGCGAGGGTGTTGTCAACGACCAACGGAATTCCGTGCTCGTGTGCGATGACGGCCATCTTCTCCACGTCGACGATGATCCCGCCGGGGTTCGCGAGGCTCTCCACGAACAGGCACTTGGTCCGCTCGGTGATCGCGGCCCGGACGGCCGTCTCGTCGCCGGGGTCGACAAAGGCGACCTGCCAGCCGAACCGCCGGAAGGTGTGCGTGAACTGGGTGACCGAACCACCGTAGAGGTACCGGCTGGCGACGAGTTCGTCGCCGGACTGCATCAGCGGGTAGAGCGCAAGCTGCTGAGCGGCATGTCCGGACGCGCAGGCGACTGCACCGCGGCCGCCTTCGAGGTTGGCCACGCGTTCCTCGAGGACGGACACCGTCGGATTGGTGATGCGTCCATAGATGAACCCGAAGTCCTGGAGGTTGAACAGCGACTGGGCGTGGTCGACATCGTCGAACACGAAGCTCACCGACTGGTAGATCGGCGTGGTCCGGGCCCCGGTTGCGGGATCGGGTGCAGCGCCGGCATGCACGGCGCGGGTCTCGAAGCCGAATTCCAGCGGCGCATTCGAGTCGATCATGTCAATTTCGTCCGTCTTCTGAGCGGCCGCCGCCGGTTGGAAAACAGCCCCGAATTGATGCCACCCCAGCCGAGTTCCCCGTACAGGCGCCCGTATTCAATCTTGGGACAGCGGTTCATGATCACGTCTAGGCCGGCCGCCTTGGCCCGGGCCGCGGCGTCGTCGTTCCGGATCCCGAGTTGCATCCAGACCGTCTTGGCGCCGACACGGATCGCGGAGTCGGTGATCGCGCCGGCCTCTTCGGAACGGCGGAAGATGTCGACCATGTCGATAGGAACGTCGATCGATTCGAGGTCCGCCACGACCGTTTCACCGAGCAGGTCGGTCCCTGCCGCCGGCGGATTGACCGGAATGACGCGGTAGCCGCGTTCGCGGAGGTACTTGTAGGCGAAATAGCTCGGTCGGCGCACGTTGGTGCTGGCGCCGACCATCGCGATGACGCGCGTCCGTTCGAGGATCGCGCGCAGGTAGGAGTCCGAGTAGGGGATCGGTTCCAAGACGGGCTCAGCTCCCGGTCCAGACTGGGGTGCGCTTGGACAGGAACGCGTCGATTCCCTCCTCGGCGTCCCGCGCCAGCATGTTTTGCGTCATGACTTCGCTGGCGTAGGCATAGGCTTCGTCGATGGGCAGCTCGGCCTGCCGATAGAACGCCTCCTTGCCGATTCGCAGGGTCAGGGGCGACTTTCCGGCGATCGTGCGGGCGAACTCCATCACCGTGTCGTCGAGGTCATCGGCATCGACGACGCGATTGACCAGACCAAACGCTCGCGCCGTGTCCGGATCAATCATCTCTCCGGTCAGCAGCATTTCCATGGCCTGCTTGCGGCCGACCGCGCGCGACAGGGCCACCATGGGCGTGGAGCAGAAGAGACCGATATTGACCCCGGGCGTCGCAAAGCGGGCCGCCTGCGACGCCACCACCAGATCACAGGAGGCCACCAGCTGACAGCCGGCAGCGGTGGCGATGCCCGCGACCTTGGCGATCACCGGGCGCGGATGGCGCGTGACCGACAGCATCAGCCGGCTGCACTCCGCGAACAGTTTCTCGTAGGCTTCCCGGTTCGGATCGGCCCGGATCTCGCGCAAGTCGTGACCTGCGCAGAAAGCGGGTCCGGCACCTTCGATGACGAGAACCTTCACGTTCTCGTCCTGCGCGGTGGCATCGAGCTCTCCCTGCAGGTGGAGCATCAGTTCGCTCGACAGGGCGTTCCGGGCCGCCGGGCGATTCAGCGTGAGCACGCATACACCGTCGTCATCGCGCCTCAGGAGCATAGGAGCGGTCTGCACCCGTTCCGCCGTTGCAACCATGGTCTGGCTCCGGGGGGAGTTGATCGGAGCACAGTATATGGGGTAGGTGACCGCCGGTGCGGGCGGCAGTACCCGCTCACGAGGCACCCCCGGGCCAGGTGCTTGCCAGCGGCCGGGCCGCCTGCCCCGCTCCGGAGTGCAGGGCCGGTGACCGGTAGCGCGCATACCCGCTCCCGTCGTCGACATCGGCCAGGACGTCAGGGAGAAGCAGGACGCGTGCTTGCGGCCCGGCGGAGCGTACGGTGTCCGCGAGGGCGGCCCGAGTCGACCAGCGAACGTTCAGCATGATGGTGCCCGCCGGGCGCCGGTTGGCAAAACCCGCGAGCCAGTACCCACCGTCGGCGGCCGGGCCGAATACGAAGTCGTGGCGGCGTAGTGCCGCTACGGCGGCCCGGAGGTGACGGGGCTCCAGGCCGGGGATGTCGGTGCCGACGATCAGCACCGGTCCCGGCTGGCAGGCGGCAGCTCTCCGCATGCGCGCACCAAGATCGCCCGAACCTTGTGGAATTGCCGGAACCCGAAACGTCCGCGCCATGACCCCGCAGGCGTGATCCGGCGTGACGGCCAGCACCGTGCGCCACGAGCGGTAGAGCACCAGGCGGCGGAGCAGCCGGCTGAGGGTTGCGCGGTAGAACCGCCGCGCCTCCACCTTGCCGATATCGGCGGCCAGTCGGGTCTTCACGGTCCCCAGCACCGGCTGTCGGGCGAACACCACGACCGTCGGCCTGCCCGTTGTGTGCGCTGGGCCGGCAAGGGCTGGCGAAACGCCGGCGCCTTGCCCGACCCGGGGTCGGGTCCGCGCGTGCATTGGTTTTGACGAAGCCACGGCCAACGTGTCGGGACGCGCAGGGAATCCTCTGTCGGAAGTTCACGACCGGCTGACTCTAGCGTCGGGCCGGGTCTCCATCAGTGGCTGGCTCCAAGCCGGCGCTCAGAACGGGCAGGACCCTACCCGTAAACGGGCAGGCCGCGGTGTCGAGCGGTCCGACTGCCGGTGATCACGCGGTTGCCGTGCTCCGGTCTTCGCATCGGGTTCCCGGGCTGACATTTCGTTGGAAACCGCTAGCTTCCGAGCTAGCGGCAGAAGCATGACGTCGCGGGGTCGCGCACCGCTACCGGGCTGGAGGAAAGAGAAATGAAGTACAGGAAATCGCTGAACGCCGTGCTGCTCACGGCCGGGCTGATCGGTTTTGCAGGTTGCGCTGTCCCGCCGCCCGTCCAGACCGAGTCGAAGCCGGCTTCGATGGCGCTGACAATCGATGCGTTCCATGGCGAGGGCGCGGCCTGCTACGACCGCGCCAGCCAGCCGCACACGGCGGTCGTCGACAGTCACCTCCATTTCCGCCCGTTTGGTGGTCCCGCGCTCCCGTTCGACGAGGTTGTGCATTACCTCGAGGACAGCGGCGTCCTGTTCGCCAACGTCTACGGGATCGGGCAGATGCTGCCGGTCAATTCGCCCTGCACCTACTACCTCGACTGCATCGGCACGCTGGTCAGCCCGACGATGAAGAACGACTTCGTGAACGCCATGAATGCCGTGACCATGGGTTCAGACGCGGTTCATCTCACCGTGTCCATGACCTTCCCCGACCTGGAGGAGCCCGAATCGGTGCTCACCGGCATGCGGATTCTTGACCGGGAATTCCCCGGCGTCTTCAGCTGGATGGGCGAGGTCAACCTGGTCAAGCAGGCGCTGTTCGGGAATTTCCACCAGGCGGTGCCGCTGGCAACCATCGCACGCTGGGTGCCGTTCATGGCGGTGCTGCGTGCGCGCGGCATGCCGCTTGCGATCCACTCGGACCTCGGCAACGACGCGGATCCAACCCGGTACCTGCGGTGGATCGAGGAGGTGCTCCGCCTCTATCCCGACAACAAGATCATTTGGATGCATCTCGGTCTGTCGCGTGAGCTCGTGACCGTCGACCCCGACACGCATATCGGGATTCTCCAGTCGCTGCTTGACCGCTATCCCAACCTGATGGTGGACATCTCGTGGCGCGTCATCGACGACGCCGTGTTCTCCGACCCGGAGCTTCGGGACCAGTACATCCCGTTCCTGAATGCCTATTCGGACCGCATCCTTCCCGGCACGGATTTCGTCGCGTCCGCCAACAAGAATTTCGACATCTACCAGACCGAACTCAACGTCACGAGTCGCATTCTCGGCTATCTGGACGATGAAGCGTTCCGCAACATCGCCCTCGGGGAGAACTACTTCCGGCTGCTGGACCTCGACTACGTGGCGCCGCCGGTTTGTGCGCCGTCGTCCTGAGGGACAGGTTGCACGGCCAGGCGGGCACGGGACTTTGCTCGCTGGCGACGGTCTGGCGCGCGAGCGTCGTGCAGGGTGCGTGGCGGGTCCGATCCCTGCCCTTCTCGATGGGGAGGGCCGTCGCCGTCACTGCCTTCGGGCCCTGGACCGGTCTACGAACCCATCGGGATGTTTGTTGCCGGCTTGCGGCGCCCGGTCCACTCGTCCACCAACCCGTCGGTACCGGCGGATCCGATCTGGGGTCAAAATCTCGAGAAGCCCGGGCCCGGACTGCATACCGTCGGGGCCCGGCAGGTCGGAACGGTGTTGCGGCTACTCGCCGTTGCTGTTCCGCACAAGAAACATCCCCATTGAGCCGAAGAGAAGTGGCAACGTCGCATCGATCAGGATCCAGACCAGCGACGCGGTGTCAGCTCCGATCGCAGTGAACGCCGGCGAGAGAAGGTTGAACCAGTTCCATAGCATCAGGATGCCGACGGCCACGAAGCCGAAGAACTGCGTGTTGGCAATCAGGAATTCCCGCGTGACGGGCCCGCTGTCCGGTTCCCCGTCCACGCGGCGTTTGCGCGCATAGCTGAAGAGCAGGCCCAGCGCGATTCCCAGCACCATGAGGGGATTAAGAATGGCCCAAAGCGGACTGTAAGGCTGCGTCTCGCTGGATGTGTGAAAGAGCGGATCAGCGACGGTATGGACGGCAACCACGACCGCGAGCGCAAGCAGAAACATTCCACAGATACGATCGAGCATGGAAGGTCTCCCGTTGTGTGGCGTGCCTGCCACCTGCTCGCGACGATAGCAAGCGGCGCGCATCGTCGGCGCGCGCGCCGAACGGGCAGCGGCGACGGCTTGGTATACGTTCAGGATGCGTTCCGGGGGCGTGCCCGCGAACCAGAGGGCGAGGCACAGGCCGTTCCGCAGGCTCCGCCCGAGCCAGCCGTCCCGCCGGTAGCGCTCTGCTGAGGTGCGGATCGCGGCGCCCAGGAAGCAGAGCCGGCGCCGGCCGATGCGACGCACGATGTCCACATCCTCCATGATGGGCAGGTCGCGGAAGCCGCCGATCTCGTCGAGCAGCGTGCGGGATATCAGGAGGCCCTGGTCACCGTACGGGAGTGCCAGTAGCCGGGACCGCAGATTTGCAAGGGCCGCGGTCCTGCGGGCCGGCCACGAATCTTCGTCGAACGCGAGGCGGAAGTACGCCGCCCGATGTCGGTGTTCCGGGGCAGTGACAAAGGCCCGGACCGTATCGGCCCACTCCGCGGGCAGCGACGAATCGGCATGCAGAATCAGGAGCCACGTACGTGACGCCAGCACACAGCCCGCGCGGATCTGGGTGCCGCGTCCCCGGGGCGCCTTGGCGAAGCGGGCACCGAGTGCCCGGGCGTGGCTCGCCGTGGCAGCGTGATCGTGCGATTGGCCGTCGACCACCCAGACCTCGCCGGCCACGGGCGCCACCGATCGGAGCAACGGCTCCAGGATCCCCGAAGACTCGAGAGTGGGGATCACGACTGAGAGATCGGCGATCGGTTCGGCGGTCGGTTGACGGTCGGCCGGCACGACATCCTCCTCGCCGCAATGTCCGGTCCGTACCTCGGCCCGCCCGGATGGCGGTACCCGGGGTGCAGCGATCTGGTCGGTCCGGGAAACCCGGCCGGGGCGCCTGATTGTGCCAGTTTGTCGACCGGCAGGGTGCCGCTGCTTGAATTCCGCCGAGATGTTCCACCTGCGCCTGCGTGCGCCTGGCACGAAGCTGTCTGCACGTGCACCTGTCTCGGCTCCAGGACGTGTCCCGCCCAGTTCAGTCGGCGGGGGCTTGCACCGGATGTTCTTGCTATGATCTTTCCTTGGTGCCTATTTTTGCTATAGTATCGGGATGAACAAGCGAGTGGAGCGTGGAGGGATCCGGTTCGCGCCGCCAGATGATTCACCTGGGCGGCGGCGCGGTCGCGGGGCGGTCAGCAATCGCAGCGGGCGCTTTGAGACGCATGTTCGCAAGGTCGATGCGATCGCGCTCGCCGAATGTCCGCCACCACCGTCCGTCGAGACCACGGTCCAGATCAGCGAGACCCGGACCGGGCTGACTTGGAACCAGTCGCCGGAT
Source organism: Alphaproteobacteria bacterium (assembly GCA_022825235.1). Taxonomy (GTDB): domain Bacteria; phylum Pseudomonadota; class Alphaproteobacteria; order TMED109; family TMED109; genus VXPW01. The sequence continues at coordinate 57,186 of JAJDYI010000041.1, forward strand.
GTCGACTTCGATCGCTCGGTGAACCCCTACCAGGGTTGCGAGCACGGCTGCATCTACTGCTACGCGCGCCCGACTCATGCCTATCTCGGGCTGTCCCCGGGCATCGATTTCGAAACCCGGATCTTTGCCAAGGAAGCGACACCGGAGCGATTGCGCGAGACGTTCGCCCAGCGGGGCTACCAGCCGGCGACGATCTCGCTCGGGGCCAACACCGATCCGTACCAGCCGACTGAACAGAAGCTGCAGCTTACGCGCCGTATTCTGGAATGCCTGCTGGGACACCGGCACCCGGTCAGCATCGTGACCAAGTCGGCGCGCGTGCTCCGCGATCTGGACCTGCTCGGGGAACTGGCAGCCATGAACCTGGTCCGCGTGCTGGTGTCGATCACCACGCTGGACCACCGGCTGGCCAATCGCATGGAACCGAGGGCCAGCACGCCGGCGCGGCGGCTAGAAGCCGTGGCGCGACTGCACGATGCCGGGGTGCCCGTGGTCGTGATGAACGCACCGATCATCCCGGGCCTCACGGACATGGAGATCGAGCGCCTGGTGGCGGCAGCGGCCGACGCCGGGGCCGAGTCGGCGCAGTACGTTCTGCTCAGGTTGCCGGGCGAGGTGGCTGAGCTGTTCGAGGAGTGGCTCCACGCGCACGTTCCGGGCGCGGCCAGACGGGTTCTCGCGCTCGTTCGCGAGACGCGGGGGGGAGACCTGTACCAGCCGCAATTCGGTCTTCGGCGGCGCGGCAGCGGCCCTTATGCGGAACTGATCCGAACCCGGTTCCGGGCGGCGGTGCGGCGCCACGGTCTGGATGCCCGGATGCCTGATCTGGATGCGAGCCGGTTTCGCCCGGACCCGGCGCAGGGAGAGCTGGCGCTCACCTGACGAATGCGCTGCTCGCGAGCACGAGGTCGGTCGCCAGTCCAACAAACCACACCAACGCGGCGCGATGGGCCCCGCGGAAGGCGATCCAGCAAGACGCGGCGTCTTCCAGGTCGACGGTGGCGGTGTACCAGGCGGACACGACACTGAAACCCGCGAGCCCCAGCCAGGCCGCAGGGCCGGCACCGGTGACCGCGAGGGCAGCCGCAAACACGGCGGCGGCGATGACATACGCGCCGGCCACGAACCAGCGTCCCCGGAGACCGAGCCGTACGGCGGCCGAACGGATTCCCGTCGTCACGTCGTCGGCGCGGTCCTGATAGGCGTACAGCGTGTCGTAGCCGATCGTCCAGAGGATGCAGCCGGCATAGAGCAAGAGGGCTCCTGCCGTCGGCCAGCTGCCGGTGGCGGCCGACCAGCCGACCAGGGCTCCCCAGTTGAAGGTGAACCCGAGCCAGACCTGCGGCCACCACGTGAATCGCTTCGCCAGCGGGTAGAGCAGCACCAGCGGCAGCGAACCGGGCACCAGCCACACGGCGGCGGGCGGCAGCAGCAGCAGGAGGGCGGCGGCAGCGATCACGTGGACTGCGATGAACGCACACGCTGTACCGGTCCCGATCCGCCCGGCGGCCAGCGGCCGGTTGCGGGTGCGCGCCACCGAAGCATCCAGTTCGCGGTCCATGAGATCGTTCCACGCGCAGCCGCCGGCCCGGGCGAGTGCGGCGCCGGTCAGCAGGATGACGCAGAGCGCGGCCAACTCGGCCGGAGCCGGCCGAGCCAGTGCCGCCCCCCATGCGCACGGCCAGGCCAAGAGCCAGATCCCGATGGGACGGTCGTACCGGCCGAGTGCCACGAGGTCGGCCAGCAGGGCAGTGGGGCGGTGGTTCGCGGGAGACATGCGCGCATGGGTAGGGGGCCGGCGCACGTGGTGCAACCGGCCGGCCTGGGGGCCATCCTTCGAATTCCTGGGGGCCCGCGTGCCGGAGCCCTCGGGCGCGCTGCCGGAAGGCAGGTCTTCACGTGGTCGAGCGACCGGAAGGACGACAATGACAAAGCTACGAGAGACCGGTGGCAGCTGGCTGCTGTGGACCCCCACGGCCGACTCGGTGCCGGCGCTTCGGTACGTCGCCGAGTGGGGGGTTGAACGCATCATCTGCGTCACCCCTTCTGCGGACACAGTCCCGCTGCTGGATCTCGCCACGGCGCGGGATGCCCTCGAGGAAGCAGGACAGCGGAGTTCCCGCGACGGTTCGCCCGAAATCGGCCAGTGGGTATCGCTTTCCATGGCGCTCGGAGCGGTGCGTGAAGCCGACCGAACCCTGTTCGTGCTGGACGAATTGCACGGGGGTCCTGTCTTGGCCGACGCTTGCCGCGGGCTGCCGTCCGGCAGGATCGCTCTGCTGGTCGGCCCACGAGCCGGAATCGGATCACGGGAACGGGCCGTGCTTGGTGCAGCGAAGCCCGCAGTGCGACACGTCACGCTGGGCCCAAGACTGTTCTCGCCGGAGGCGGCGGCCTGCGCGGCGGTGGCGGTCGTGCAACATCTTGCCGGGCTGGAGCCGGACGCCTGACCCGACCGCCGGCGCGGCGGGCTGACCGGGCCGGTTGTCGTCCGTCCTTGCCCGTCGGCCCAAATGCGCAATACTGCGATGAGTTGGCGCAGCGATTTTGCCCTGTCCCGGCGACGCCGGGCGCGTCTGAACTTCCCGACCCGCAGGACTCTATGGTCGAAACGCCTTCGCCCGCTCCGGCGGTCGGCCATGTTCGCGAGCTGGTCGAGTGGCTCGAAGCGGGCTGCAAGGCGCCGGCGGACTGGCGGATCGGCACTGAGCACGAGAAGTTCGTGTATGTCGCCGAGGGCTGCGAGCGTGCTCCCTACGGCGGACCCACCGGCATCCAGGCGGTCCTGGACCGGCTGGCGGCCGGCGGATGGGAGCGCGTCGAAGAGACCGGTCGGGTGGTCGGACTGCGCAAGGGTCGCCAGTCCGTCACGCTGGAGCCCGGCGGCCAGCTGGAGCTTTCCGGGGCGCCGCTCGCAACCCTGCACGAGACATGCAGCGAGATTAACGACCATCTCTACGAGCTCCGGGCCATCGGCGATGCCCTCGGGCTCTTTTTCGTCGGGATCGGGTCGGACCCGCTGACACCAGTGGACCGCGTCCCCCTCATGCCGAAGGGGCGCTACGGAATCATGCGGCGATACATGCCGACCCGTGGTGCGCTCGGTCTCGACATGATGATGAACACCGCGACGGTGCAGGTGAACCTCGACTTTTCGGACGAGCGCGACATGGTCCGAAAATTCCGCACGGCCTTGGCACTGCAGCCCATCCTCGCCGCCCTGCTCGCCAATTCGCCGTTCCGGGGAGGTCGTCCGTCCGGGTACCTGAGCTGGCGCAGCCACGCCTGGTCGGACACGGACCCCGACCGCTGCGGGATCCCGGAGTTCGTGTTCGAGGACGGCATGGGGTTCGAGCGCTGGACCGACTACGCGCTAGACGTGCCCATGTACTTCGTCTACCGGGACGGGCGCTACATCGACGTCGCCGGGATTCCGTTCCGCCGGTTCCTGGCGGGACAGCTGGACGCGCTGCCGGGGGAACGGCCCTCGCTGCGGGACTGGGAAGATCACCTCACGACGATCTTTACCGAGACCCGGCTCAAGCGGTTCCTCGAGATGCGAAGCGCCGATGCCGGGCCGTGGAAGCGGCTGTGCGCCCTGCCCGCACTTTGGACCGGTGTGCTGTACGACGCGATGGCCCTCGACGCGGCCGAGGATTTGGTCCGGTCGTGGGGACCGGAAGTTCGAGAAGAACTGTTTCTCGAGGCTCCGCGGCGTGGGCTGGGCCTCGCAGTCGCCGGGCGGCCGCTGCTCGCGGTGGCGGCCGAACTGGTCGAAATTGCCCGCGGCGGCCTGAGGCGGCGGGCACGCCTGAACCCCGCGGGCGACGACGAGAGCGGTTTTCTCGATGTCCTGACGACCATCGTGGAGCAGGGCAGCACGCCTGCCGAGGCACTTCTCGATACGTGGCGTTCGCGCGGACGGGACGGGCTGGGTCGGCTCCTGGTGGACGAGGCCTACTGACGCCGCGGCAGCGCGCGCCCGCCGCGGCAGTCGCGCGGCGGCATGACTTTGCTATTGTGGGAGCGAAACTGATGGTGCTCGCCCGGCATTGACCAGGTGACGCCTGCGGGATTCGCGCGCCATTGCCGGTTGGCGCATTGCCCGCTCCCTGTTCGTCCGCGCACTCCGCCGCGCCGGGCGACTTCCCGCAGTTTCTGGCCCGGTCCGGCGGCTGCTGCCGCTCGGGTACCGATGTCGGGCCTGCGCCGCTTGACGCCCGGATTGCCGGGCCAGGTTGCGCCGGCACAACAAGGTTGACGTCCGAGGGTTGCTGATGCATCGACGATTCCTCGCCAAGGCGCCGGTTCGGCAAGGGCTGTACGACCCCGCGAACGAGCACGATTCGTGCGGGATCGGCTTCGTGGCCGACCTCAAGGGCCGGCCGAGCGCGGCGATCATCGCGCAGGGCCTCGAACTCGTGGTCAACCTCACGCACCGGGGTGCGGTCGGCGCGGACCCGACCGTCGGGGACGGGGTCGGGCTGCTGATGCAGGTGCCCGACGCCCTGTTCCGCGCCGCGGCTGAGGATACGGGCTTCGTGCTCCCGGATGGACCTTATGGGGTCGGGCAGATCTTCCTCCCGCGCGACGTCACAGCGCGGGAGCAGTGCGAACGCGAGACCGAGGCCGCCTTGCGCCGCAATGGCCTGACGGTCTTCGGCTGGCGCGACGTGCCGGTCGACCGCTCCGTGCTGTCGGACGTCATCCAGGCCGGGGAACCGCTCGCCCGACAGGTGTTTGCCGGCCTGAGCGGCGACGGTGACCAGGACACGCTCGAACGACGGCTGTTCGTCGCGCGCAAGCAGCTCAGCAACGCCGTGCGGACGTTCGGTCCAGACTGCGACAGCTTCTATGTCGTCTCGATGTCGTCGCGGATCATCTGCTACAAGGGGATGATGCTGCCGGATGCGCTGGGTCCCTATTACCGGGATCTTCAGGACCCGCGCACCGCCAGCGCGCTGGCGCTGGTCCACCAGCGGTTCTCGACCAACACCTTTCCCTCGTGGAAGCTGGCGCAGCCGTTCCGGATGCTGTGCCACAACGGCGAGATCAATACCGTGCGCGGGAATTGCAACTGGATGGCCGCGCGTCGGCACGCGCTTCGTTCGCGGCTCCTGGGCCCGGACCTAGAGACGATCTGGCCCCTCATCTCCGAGGGTCAGTCCGACTCGGCCTGCCTCGACAACGCGCTCGAGTTTCTGCTCGCTGGCGGCTACTCGCTCAGTCACGCGCTTGCGCTGCTGGTGCCCGAGGCCTGGCAGGGTCATCCCGGGATGTCACCCGGCCGACGGGCGTTCTACGAACGCCACGCCGTACTCATGGAGCCCTGGGACGGTCCGGCCGCGCTCGCGTTCACCGATGGCCGACAAATCGGTGGCCTGCTCGACCGTAATGGCCTGCGGCCGTCGCGCTACGTGGTCACCCGGGACGACCGCGTGATACTCGCATCCGAGGCCGGCGTGCTCGCGATCCCGGAGCGGGACATCGTCGCCAGCCGGCGGCTCGAACCTGGCCGCATCCTGCTGCTCGACCTCGAGGAGGGCAGGATCGTCGGCAACGACGAGGTGAAGGATTCCCTCGCCGGGATGGCGAACTGGGCGGCGGAGGTGGCAGCGACCACGCTGCGGCTCGCGGAACTGCCCGCCGGCATCCTCCCGGGCGCCACCAACGTTGCCCGCCTGGATCGGCAGCAGGCCTTCGGCTACACCCAGGAGGATCTCACCTTCCTGATGATGCCGATGGCCGCCACCGGGGCAGAGGCGGTGGGATCGATGGGCACCGACACCCCGCTCGCGGCGCTGTCGGGGCGCGCGAAGCTCCTGTACCAGTACTTCAAGCAGAACTTTGCGCAGGTGACGAACCCCGCGATCGATCCCATCCGGGAACAGATGGTGATGTCACTGATCACCTTCGTCGGCCCGCGCCCCAACCTGCTCGGCCTCGGAGAGCCCGACACAACGCGACGGATTCGCCTGGAACAGCCGATCCTGACCGACGCGGAACTGGCCCGGATCAAAGCGCTGGGCGCCAGCAACGAGACCGGCCTTCGGGTCGCGGCACTCGACATGACCTTCGATGCGGCCGCCGGCGAGGACGGCCTCGCCGCTGCCGTCGCTGAGCTCCGGCGCGAAGCCGAAGAGCAGGTGCGGGCCGGCATCACCGTGCTGGTGCTTTCCGACCGGGCGACCGGGCCCGACCGCATCCCGGTACCGGCACTGCTAGCGACGAGTGCCGTGCACAGTCACCTGATCCGTTGCGGCCTGCGGACCTCGACGGGTCTCGTCGTCGAGACCGGCGAAGCACGCGAGGTACATCACTTCTGCGTGCTGGCCGGCTACGGCGCCGAGGCGGTCAATCCGTATCTGGCGTTCGAGACGCTGACCGGCGTGTGCGGCCAGCTGCCGGGCGAGGTTTCGGCCGAGGCGGCCGAGGCGGCGTACATCGGCGCGGTCGGCAAGGGCATCCTCAAGGTGATGTCGAAGATGGGGATCTCGACGTATCAGTCCTACTGCGGGGCCCAGATCTTCGATGCCGTAGGGCTTGCGAGCGGCTTCGTCGACGAGTACTTCCCGGGTACGGCCACCGCAGTGGAAGGCGTGGACCTGCCGGTGATCGCCGCCGAAACGGTGGCGCGCCACCGGGATGCGTTCGGCAATGCGGCGGTGCTCCGCGACGCGCTGGAGGCAGGGGGCGAGTACGCGTTCCGCCTGCGCGGCGAGGAGCACATGTGGACGCCCGACACGGTCGCGGATCTCCAGCATGCGGTGCGGACCGATGCGCAGGAGCGCTACGACGCGTTTTCGGCCGCGGCCAACAGCCAGGCGGAGCGGGCCAGGACGCTCCGCGGCCTGTTCACCTTCCGCCCGGCGCGCGCGATCCCGCTCGAGGAGGTCGAGCCCGCCGCCGACATCGTCAAGCGATTCGCCACCGGCGCCATGTCGTTCGGGTCGATTTCGCGCGAGGCGCACACCACGCTGGCCATCGCCATGAACCGCCTTGGCGGCAAGTCGAACACGGGCGAGGGTGGTGAGGAAGCCGACCGGTTCGTGGTCCGGCCCAACGGCGACTCGATGCGCTCGGCGATCAAGCAGGTGGCGTCCGGACGCTTCGGGGTGACCACCGAGTACCTGGTCAACGCCGACGACATCCAGATCAAGATCGCCCAGGGTGCGAAGCCCGGCGAGGGCGGCCAGCTGCCCGGCCACAAGGTCGACGCGGTGATCGCGAAGGTCCGCCATTCGACCCCGGGCGTGGGGCTGATCTCGCCCCCGCCGCACCACGATATCTATTCGATCGAGGATCTCGCGCAGCTGATCTTCGACCTCAAGAATGTCAATCCGGAGGCACGGATCAGTGTGAAGCTGGTGGCCGAGGTGGGGGTCGGCACCGTGGCGGCCGGAGTCTCCAAGGCCCGGGCCGATCACGTGACGATCGCGGGCTACGACGGCGGCACGGGCGCCAGCCCGCTCACGTCCATCAAGCACGCCGGGTCTCCGTGGGAGATCGGCCTCGCCGAGACCCAGCAGACGCTGGTCCTCAACGGCTTGCGCGGCCGCATTGCCGTGCAGGTCGACGGTGGCCTGAAGACCGGACGCGACGTCGTAATCGGGGCCATCCTGGGGGCCGACGAATTCGGGTTCTCCACTGCGCCGCTCATCGCCGCCGGGTGCGTGATGATGAGGAAGTGCCACCTGAACACCTGTCCGGTTGGCATTGCCACCCAGAATCCCGTGCTTCGCCGCCGCTTCACCGGCACTCCCGAGCACGTGATCCGGTTCTTCTGGTTCGTTGCCGAGGAGGTTCGCCGGCTCATGGCCCAGCTCGGCGTCCGGACGTTCAATGAGCTGATCGGCCGCACGGACCTTCTCGATACGGCCCGTGCGATCGATCACTGGAAGGCGAACGGATTCGACTTTACGCGGCTCTTCCACCGGCCCGACGTGGGGCCGGAGATCGCCCGCTGGAACGCCGAGGCCCAGGACCATCCGATCGACGACATCCTTGACCGGCGCATCCTCACAGCGGCGGCCGACACGATCGAACACGGGACCCCGACCGAACTGGAGTTCCTCATCCGCAACACGGACCGCACGACCGGGGCCATGCTGTCCGGTCGGATTGCCGCCAAACACGGGCACGCCGGCATGCGCGAGAACACGCTGTCGGTCCGGTTCCGTGGCACCGCCGGGCAGAGTTTCGGGGCCTTCCTCGCGCGCGGCGTGGCGTTCGAGCTGCAGGGCGACACGAACGACTACACGGGGAAGGGGCTCTCCGGCGGCCGGCTCGCGATCTATCCCGCTCCCGAGAGCGGCGTGGTGCCGGAGGAGAGCATCGTGGTGGGGAACACGGTGCTGTACGGCGCGATCGAGGGCGAGTGCTACTTCCGCGGGATCGCCGGCGAGCGGTTTGCGGTCCGCAACTCCGGTGCCGTCGCCGTCGTCGAGGGCGTCGGCGATCACGGCTGCGAGTACATGACCGGCGGCGTGGTGGTCTGCCTCGGGAGTACAGGATGGAATTTTGCGGCGGGGATGTCCGGCGGGCTCGCCTACGTGCTTGACGAAGACGGCACGTTCGCCGACCGCTGCAACCAGAGCATGGTGGAGCTGGGGCCGGTCCCGCGCGATTCCGGCACGGCCCTGACCGATGGCAATGGCCTGGAACTGGGTCCCGTGCTCGCGGACATGCTGGCCGACGACGAACACCGGCTGTACACGCTGATCGCCCGCCATCGCCACTTCACGAACAGCGCCCGCGCGGCTCGCCTGCTGGCCAACTGGGACGACGTGATCGGTCAGTTCGTCAAGGTCCTCCCGGTCGACTTCCGCGCGGCCCTGACCGAGGCGCGGGCGGCCGCGCAAGCGGCGGCTCGCACGCAGCCTGCGGAACGTCTCTGACATGGGCAAGGTCACCGGCTTCCTCGAGTTCGAGCGGCGCGAACGGGACTACCGGCCGGTCGCGGAGCGGGTCGGGCACTTCCGCGAGTTCGTGGAACCGCTCGTGGACGGCGAGCTGAAGGTGCAGGGCGGTCGGTGCATGGACTGCGGGATCCCGTACTGCCACCAGGGGTGCCCGGTCAACAACATCATTCCCGACTGGAACGACCTCGTGTACCAGGGCGACTGGCAGCGGGCGTTGGCCGTTCTCCATTCGACCAACAACTTCCCCGAGTTCACGGGGCGGATCTGCCCGGCCCCGTGCGAGGAGGCATGCACCCTCAACCTCCAGGACGTGCCCGTCACCATCAAGACGATCGAGTGTGCGATTGCTGACCGTGCCTGGAGCGAGGGCTGGATCGAGCCGCAGCCGGCCATCGTCCGTACCGGGCGCACAGTGGCGATTGTGGGTTCGGGCCCGGCCGGACTGGCCGGCGCCCAGCAGCTCGCGCGTGCCGGGCACGCGGTGACCGTCTTCGAGAAGAACGAGCGGCCGGGGGGGCTGCTTCGCTACGGCATCCCCGACTTCAAGATGGAGAAGTCCCACATCGACCGCCGGGTCGAGCAGATGGAGGCGGAAGGCGTCACCTTCCGCTGCGGCGTGCACGTGGGGCCCGACGAAACCGCGTCCGGGCTGGCCAAGACGTTCGACGCGGTCCTGCTGGCAGGCGGCGCGGAGCACCCGCGCGACCTGGAGGTGCCGGGGCGCGATCTCGACGGCGTGCACTTCGCGATGGAATTCCTGACGCAGCAGAACCGGCGCGTCGGGGGCGATCCCCGAGGCAACCAGCCCGACATCCTGGCAGGGGGGCGTGACGTCATTGTCATCGGGGGCGGCGACACCGGGTCGGACTGCATCGGGACCTCGTTTCGCCAGGGTGCTTCCTCCGTGACTCAGCTCGAGATCCTCCCGATGCCGCCGGAGCACCCCGACAAGGGTGCGACGTGGCCGCACTGGCCGCTACGGCTGCGAACGTCGTCGTCGCAGGCCGAAGGGGCGGAACGCGACTGGTCCGTCCAGACACGCGCGCTGGCCGGCGCCGACGGACGGGTCCGGAGCCTGCAGTGCGTGCGGGTGGATGAGCGCTTTCAACCGGTGGCCGGGACCGAGTTCGAACTCGAGGGTGACCTCGTGCTGCTGGCCATGGGCTTTCTCGGCCCGGTGCAGAAGGGCATGCTGGAGGAACTGGACGTCGAGCTCGACGCACGCGGCAATGTCAAGGCTGACACTGAGAACTACCGGAGTTCGATCGGGAACGTGTTCGCGGCGGGCGACATGCGCCGCGGGCAATCGCTGGTGGTCTGGGCCATTCGCGAGGGACGACAGGTGGCCCGGTCGATCGACCAGTTTCTGATGGGGCGCACCGACCTGCCGAGGTAGCGTTCGCACGCACGGGTAGTGAAGCCGAGGAACTGATAGAGGAACCCAGCCGTCGCGCCTTCTCCCAACTCTACAGGGCGAGCTGGGCGTGCTGACGGCAGTGCATCACCGAAGCCGTAGCCTGACTTCGGGACAAAGGGGCTTGCTCTTCAGGAACCATCTCCGGGCAACAGCGCGATGAGCGGCGGCAAAGCTAGAGTTAGGGTACTCAAGGCGATACGGCTGTTCGGTGCCGGTCTGGTTGGCTTCATCGGGTTGTGCGCGGTGCTTTATCTGCTTCAGGAACGGCTCATCTTTCTCCGCGCACCGCTGACGGATGCTGCCCGGCAGGCTGTCGCGCTCCTGCCCGGCACCGAGGAAATTCGGGTCGCCGCGGATGATGGAACTCAGCTCCACGGCTGGCTCCGTCACAGCGTCGACGACACGCAGGCGCGCGGTCTCGTGCTCTACTTTGGCGGCAACGCGGAGGAAGTGTCCGGGCAACTGGACGACGCCTTTCAGCTTGCGCCTTGGTCGTTTGCCACCTTCAACTACCGCGGTTACGGATTGAGTGGAGGACGACCGAGCGAAACGTCGCTCGTTGCCGACGCGCGGGTGATCTACGACTGGTTCGCGAAGCAGGATGGCATCGACCCGGATCGAATTGTGGTCTTCGGACGGAGTCTCGGGTCCGGTGTAGCAGTGCAGCTTGCCGCCAGCCGGCCCGCCTTGGGGACGGTGCTGGTCTCTCCCTTCGACAGTTTGCGCAGCATCGCGAGCCGCCAGTACCCGTTTGTTCCGGTGTCCCTGCTGCTCAAGCATCCATTCGACTCGCTGGCACACGCACCGGAAATTCGATCGCCGGTGCTAATCGTTGCGAGCGAGGCCGACCGGATCGTTCCCGTGCATTTGTCGCGGCGCCTGCACGATGCCTGGGCCGGGCCGAAGCGATGGGTGAGCATTCCTGACGCAGGCCACAACGACCTCCATGTCCGGCGAGACTACTGGCGTGCGATTCGCGAGTTTCTGGCTTCGCTTCCTCCGGACGGTTGAAACGTCGCCCATCTGCCCAGTAGCAGGGTCGTTGGCGGATGTGCCGCCGTGTGCCGAGAGAAAGGTCGGCGAGCATTAGGAAGCCTCAGGCGCGGCAAGCCGGGAAATGACCTCCTTGCTGTTCCCGCTGACCCGGTCGTGCACAATGAGCCCGCATGCGTTCCCCACGTAATGGGAGCGGAGACCAGGAAAGGAACCCGCGCCCCGACGCGTGCCGGCATCAGTCTGAAGTGGTGACCACGGAGGCTACCGTGTCAACCACGAACCGCGTACCTTCCAGCGCTCGAAGGGCATCCGGCTCCCCGTAGAATTCCGAGGGGATGAGGTCTTCCGCGCCGTAAAACGCGAGCTCCCGGTCACGGCGCAGGTCGCGCGATACCGCGGCCATCCGATCAACGTGCTTGCGTACCGAATCTGGCAGGCGTTCCTGTTCGCGGACCAGCACGGCAGAAACATCATGGAGATGCGGCGGTTCGATGCCGATCGTGTCCCCGCACGTGGTGTAACAAGCGTCTGGGTGTGCTCGTGTTCTCCGGTGGGCCGAGGTGACGTTCAGGCCGCCGGTGTGGGCGGTCCGCCGTCGGGAGGTTGGCAGGTTTTGGTGGTGGCGGCCAGTGGCAG
>JAJDYI010000052.1 GCA_022825235.1 Alphaproteobacteria bacterium
CGCCCGGCCCGCGCCGGCATCCTCGGCCGAGGACTCGGCCGCCGCCGACACCCGGGCGTGGTCGCCGGAGGACGCTGCCGCCGAACCGCCCGCCGGCGAGGCCGCCCGCCGGGGCGACGGCCTGGCCAAGGCGCCGACCGCGTCAGCCACCGAAGATCGGTCCCTTGCCGGCGGCGAAGCCAATGCCGCCGCCGACGGCAATGCCGAACGCGCGGAACAGCGGCCGTTCCGCTTCCCCGGCTACAACGAGTGCCACTGGCCGCATGGCGAACCCGACAACCCCGACTTCGGTTTCTGCCTCGCACCCGCCGCGCCCGGCAAGTCGTACTGCGACGAGCACGCCGAGCAGGCCTACCGCAAGAAGGGCAGCTAGATGGCGGGGTCCATGCGCGCGTGGCAGATCGAGGGCGACGGCGGCATCGACGCGCTGTCACTCGTGGAGCGCCCGCGCCCCGAGCCGGGTCCCGGTGAAGTCCTGGTTCGCATGACGGCGAACTCGATCAACTACCGCGACCTCGCCACCATTCGGGATCCGCTGTCGCGCGGCTTCCCGCTGCCGAGAATCCCGAACTCGGACGGCGCCGGCATCGTCGAGGCGGTCGGTTCGGGAGTTGCGACCGTGACCCCTGGCGCCGCGGTGACCACCACGTTCTTCCAGGACTGGGAGGACGGCGGCTGCACGCCGGCGGCCATGGCGAGCGCCCTGGGCGGTGCCCGCGAAGGCGTCCTGGCCGAGTACGCGGTGCTGGACGCCGGGGGCGTGCTCCCGCAGGTCCCCCACCTTTCCGGCGAGGAGGCGGCCTGCCTGCCCTGCGCGGCCCTGACCGCCTGGAACGCGATCTTCGAGACGGCCGCGCTCCGGCCCGGCGATACCGTCCTCCTGCTGGGGACGGGCGGGGTATCAATCTTCGCACTGCAGTTTGCCGCCGCCGCGGGCATCCGGGCCATCATCACCTCCTCCTCGGACCGCAAGCTGGAGGAAGCGGCGGCGCTCGGCGCCGCCGGCACCATCAACTACCGGGACGTCGACGACTGGCCGGCGGCAGTGCGCGACCTCACGGAAGGACGCGGCGCGGACGGCGTGGTGGAAGTGGGAGGTCCCGGCACCCTGCAGAAATCGCTCGATGCCGTCCGGGTCGGCGGCACCGTGGCACTGATCGGGATTCTCACCGGCGGAACCATCGATCCGCTGCCGGTGATGCGGAAATCCGTCCGCCTGAACGGCGTCTACGTCGGCAGCCGGCGCATGTTCCGGGACATGAACCGGGCCATCGGGAAGCACGCCATCCGGCCCCGCATCTCGGAGGTCGTGCCGTTCGAGGACGCCAGGGAAGCCTACCGGCTCATGGCATCCCAGCAGCACATGGGCAAGATCGTCATCAGGTTCTGACCCTGGGTCCGGACCGCCGGTCCCGCGGCCATCGAGGTCAGAACTTGAACGCCGGGGGCCGGACAAAGGCGGCGAGCGGAGGCACGGAAGCATCGAACAGGTCCCGCTTCACCGGGGCCCCGTTCATGGCCTCCACGAGGACCACCCGGCCCGGTGCATCGGGCTCAGCCTCCACGGCCAGCAACCGCCCGCGCGGCCCGAGCTGGGCAATCAGATTCTCAGGCGGTTCGGGCACCGCCCCGTGCACGAGGACGATGTCGTAGGGCGCGCCGGCGGGCCATCCGCCCGGCAGCGGTCCCTGCACCACGGCCGCATTGTCGGCGCCGAGCTCCGTCAGCGCCTCTTCGGCCTGGACGGCAAGCCCCTCGTCGCTTTCCAGCGCGATAACCGCAGAGGCCAGGTGCCCCAGCACCGCTGCCGAGTAGCCCGACGCTGTGCCGACGTCCAGCACCACGTCGTCGTACCGGATGCGCGCCTCCTGGACCATCCGCGCAAACACCAGGGGGGCCAGCAGGTAACGCCCTCCTCCCAGGTGAAGATGTTCGTCGAGATAGGCGCGGGGCCGGGCCTGGTCGGGGACGAAGCGCTCGCGCGGCACCTTGGCGAACGCCTCAATCACCCGCCGGTCGGTCACGCGGTTCGGGAACAGCTGCCCGTCGATCATGTTCTTGCGCAATGCCGCAAAATCGGACATGGCGTCCATCCTCCGCTACCGCCCAACGTTTGCCGTCGCCCGCAGTCAGCACCGTCGCCCGCGATTGTAGGCCGCCGCAGGTGCGTACGGGCACCTATCCCGATAGAGTGTGGCGCTCCCAAGGCCGGGTGGCAGAGTGGTTATGCAGAGGACTGCAAATCCTTGTAGGTCGGTTCAATTCCGACCCCGGCCTCCACGCTCCTGAGCCTCCCCTGCCGCATTGCCCGCCGGCGGCATCCTAGTGGTGCCGCGTATCCGCCTACGGATCGCGGACGGCCAGGATCCGACGGAGCACCTTCTCGGCGTCGGCCCGGACTGCCGGGTCGAAGGCATCGGCGTGGCGACCGAGCAGACGAAGCATCAGCGCCTGTTCCTTCTCGACTGAGGCCCTGATCGCCGCGGTGTCGGTGCCGCGATCCTCCACCTCCGACGCCAGCGCGCCCAGCGCCGCTTCCGCCTGCTGCAACTCCGCGGCACTGACGTAGACGTCGCCCGCGCCGCTGCGCAGCTCCTGCAGAACCCGCAGTCGGAGAAGTTCGGCGTAGGCGCCCCGGTACCGGGCCACCGTCAGCCGGTCGTCCGACACCTCGCGCGGTGCTTCGCTTCGGGCCGGTGGTTCCGGCTGCACCTGAACCAGCGCGGCCGTCTGCGCCGTGCGGTACAGGGAGGCGGCCCGCTCCACATCGGCAGGGCCACCGAGCCCGCGCGCCCACACGAAGGCGAGATTTGCCGTCGCGCGGGCATGCCCGCGCGCGGCGGCCCGGGCAAACCACCGGCGGGCCGCCTCCGGTCCGCCGAATGTCTCGTCCTGCAGGGCCAGCCAGCCGAGGATGTTCTCGCAATCCGGATCGCCATCCTCGGCGGCCTCGACGCACGCCCCGTGGGCAGCGGGCAGATCGCCGGCCGCGATCGCCGCCTGCGCGTCCGCATGGCCTGCCGTTCCCGGCTGCGGCCAGACGACGACGGCGAGCAGGGCCATCGCCCCTCCGGATGCCGCAAATCCCCGTACTGGAATCATCACGTCTCTGGCATTCCCTACCTGGGCCGCAACACGCCGGGCCTCCCGGAACTCCCGGGCGCGGCACGGCATCGCGCCGCCGGCGGCAGGCCCCCGGCGGCGGCGACGCACCTCGCAACGTGATCGACGACTGCCACACGATGCTGTGCCGATGGTGGGCGGTACTGGGATCGAACCAGTGACCCCTCGCGTGTAAGACGAGCGCTCTTCCGCTGAGCTAACCGCCCGCAGTCCCGCTTCGGTCAACTCCGGCCATCGCCGCCCGGACGACGCCTGGTGGGCGGTACTGGATTTGAACCAGTGACCCCTCGCGTGTGAAGCGAGTGCTCTCCCGCTGAGCTAACCGCCCCGGGCGCCTGCCGAGCCCGCATGCCGGCTACAGAAGCCGGTTTTACCCGAGGACCCCCAATCGAACAAGGAGATCGGGAATCTCGTCGAGCTGGTGGGCCACGAGATCGGCCCCCAGACCATCCACGGGCACCGAGGAATAGCCGTAACTTACCGCAATGGAGGGAACTCCTGCCCGTCGAGCCGCCGTCACATCGGCACTGCTGTCGCCCACCATTACCGCGCGTTCCACGAGTCCTCCGGCCTGCTCGATGGCCGACGAGAGATGCAGCGGGTCGGGCTTCCGAACCGCCAGGGAGTCGCCGCCGAGCACGGCGGCAAACCGGTCGCGGATGCCGAAGTACTGCAGGATGTCCTCGGCCATCCCGATCGGCTTGTTGGTGCAGAGCGCCATGCGGCACCCCTGCTCGCCCAGCGCCTGCAGCGTCGCCTCTGCCCCGGGGAACAGACGCGTCTCGGCGGTCATCCGGTCCACGTAGAGTTCGAGGAACCGGTTGCGCAGCTGCTCAACGGGGATCCCGTCGAGTCCCCCGGAGCGGCCGAACCCCCGCTGGATGAGCGCCACCGCCCCGTCGCCCACCATCGTGCGCACCTCAGGCAGCCTGACCGGCGGCCGCTCGTACTGGACCAGAAGGCGGTTGAGCGCCCCGGCCAGGTCCGGGGCGCTATCAATCAGGGTTCCGTCAAGATCGAACACCACCGTGCACGGCGCATGCTGTGGTTTCATGGACAGAATCGCTCCGCCGCAGGTACACTGAGCCCGTTGTACACACTTTGCGCGTTGCCCATCGCGCGCACGGCCTGTGCCCGCTGCTCCAAAGGCTCATGCAATGGTCGCACGCCCCCTCGCAGTCGCGGTACTCGCCGGCGGCGCCGGGCGCCGGATGCGCTCCCGCGTCCCGAAGCCGCTGCAGCCCGTGGCCGGCCGGCCGGCCATTCTCCACGTCTTGGCCGCCGCGGCCGAGCTCGCGCCGGATGCCACCGTGGTCGTGCACGGGCCCGATGCCGACCCGCTGGTGGCGGCGGTCCGGGGTGATGCTCCTGATACGCAGTTTGCCCTGCAGCCGGAGCCGCGGGGCACGGGTGACGCCGCCGAGATCGCTCTCCGGGCACTCGGGGACTTCCCGGGTGATGTCGTCGTCCTGTGCGCCGACGTGCCGCTGCTGTCGTCCGATACGCTGGCCTCGCTCCGCGACCGCCTGCGCGACCCCGACCGCCCTGCCCTCGCCGTGCTCGGTTTCCGGCCCGGCGACCCCAGCGGGTACGGCCGCCTGCAACTTCATGAAGACGGCTATCTGAAGTCTATCGTCGAAGAGCGGGACGCCGACAGCGAGGTCCGGGCCTCCAACCTGTGCAACGCCGGCGTGCTTGCGGCCGATGCTTCCGCCCTCGCCCCGTGGCTCGCGGCCATCGGCGCGGCCAACGCGGCGGGCGAGCGGCAGCTGACGGACGTGGTCGCCGGCGCGAACGGGGCGGGCCGGGTGGTGGCCTGGCTCGATGGACCGGCGGAAGACCTCGTGGGCATCAACACGAGGGCCGACCTCGCCGCTTGCGAGGCCGCGCTGCAGGCGCGTCTGCGCCGCCGGGCGCTCGCGGCCGGAGCGAGCCTGGTGGACCCGGCCACGACGTGGTTCGCGTGGGATACGGTCCTGGCCGCCGACGTCCGCGTGGAGCCGCAGGTATTTTTCGGCCCCGGCGTGACGGTCGACGCCGGCACCGAGATCCTGGCGTTCTGCCATCTCGAGGGTGCGGTGATCGGCAAGGGGTGCCGGGTCGGCCCCTTCGCCCGGCTGCGCCGCGGCACGCGCCTGGAAGACGGGGCGCGCGTCGGGAACTTCGTCGAGGTGAAGAACGCGGTCATCGGGCCCGGCGCCAAGGCCAATCACCTCGCCTACATCGGGGACGGGACCATCGGGGCCGAGGCCAACATCGGCGCCGGCACGATCTTCTGCAATTTCGACGGTGCCGAGAAACATCACACGATCGTGGGCCCCGGCGCGTTCATCGGATCCAACACCGCCCTGGTGGCGCCGGTCCGCGTCGGCGACCGCGCGATCGTGGGCGCCGGCAGCACGATCACCCGCGACGTCCCGGATTCCGCGCTGGCGGTCGAGCGCGCCACGACGCGGGTGCGCCCCACCAAGGGCCGGCAGCGCCCCCCGCACCGTACCGGCTAGTTCCCACTCAATGTGCGGAATCATCGGCGTGGTGGGCGCAACGGAACACGGCGCCGCGCCACCCCTGCTCCACGGTCTCGAGCACCTCACGTACCGCGGCTATGACTCGTGCGGGATCGCCACGCTCGACAACGGGCGCGTGGAGCGCCGGCGGGCGGCGGGCCGGGTCGCCAATCTTCGGGCGGTGCTGGAGGACGCACCGATGGCGGGAGACACCGGCATCGCCCACACCCGCTGGGCCACGCACGGGGTTCCCAACGAGACGAACGCGCATCCGCACGGCAACGCCGAGGTCGCGATCGTGCACAACGGGATCATCGAGAACTTCTCGTCACTTCGCGCCGAGCTCACCGCGGCCGGCCACGCCTTCGAGACCGACACCGATTCGGAGGCGATCGCCCATCTCATCGTCTTCCACCTCCGCCGGGGCCTGACGCCGGAAGCCGCGGCCGACGCGGCCTTCGCGCGCCTGGACGGCGCCTTCGCGGTCGCCGCCATCATCGCGCGGGCACCGGGATGCGTGTTCGTGGTGCGCCACGGCTGCCCGCTCACCATCGGCATCGGCGAGCAGGCGACCTGGATCGGCTCGGACGCCCTCGCCCTGGCCCCTTTTACCGACCGCATCATCCATCTGGACGAAGGCGACCGGGCCACGGTAACGGTGGCCGGGGCCGCCGTGCGCGGCGTGGACGGCCAGCCGGTCGAACGGCCGCAGGTGACCTCCAGCATCGTGCCCACGGTGTTCGGCAAGGGTGGCTACCGGCATTACATGCAAAAGGAGATCCACGAGCAACCAATCGTCATTGGCGATGCCCTGCGGGCGCTGATCGACACCCGTGCAATGCGCGCGGAGGCGCCCGAGCTGCCGTTCCGCTTCGCGGACATCGACCGGCTCATCCTGGTGGGGTGCGGTACCTCGCACTATGCGGCGGGCGTCGCGCGTCACTGGTTCGAGGAGCTGGCCCGCCTCCCCGTCGACGCCGATATCGGGTCCGAGTTCCGGGATCGGCCCCTGTTGTGCGGTCCGGCCGGCCGCAGCGCTGCCATCCTGATTTCCCAGTCCGGTGAGACCGCGGACACCCTGGCGGCACTCCGCGAGTTGCGCAGGCACGACATCTCCACCGTGGCGCTCGTGAACATGACTTCCAGCACGATGGCCCACGAGGCGGACGCCTTTGTCCCCATCCACGCCGGGAGCGAGATCAGCGTCGCCTCGACCAAGGCGTTTACCGCGCAGCTCGCGACCCTCGCCTGCCTCGCGCTCGCGGCAGGGCGGGCCAGGGGAAACCTGGATGCCCGGCGCGAGTCCCGGCTTGCTGCGGAGCTCACCGCCGTGCCCGCCAAGATGGCGGACATCCTGGCCGCTCAAGGCCGGCTCCAGGAGATCGCCGCCGACCTCATCCGCGCCCCCAGCGTCCTCTACCTGGGACGGGGGCCCGCCGCATCGGTCGCCCGGGAAGGCGCGCTCAAGATGAAGGAAATCTCCTACATCCACGCGGAGGCGTACCCGATGGGCGAGCTGAAGCACGGCCCGCTGGCGCTGATCGACGAACACGTTCCGACGGTCGGGATCGTGCCGTCCGACGCCCTGTTCACGAAGAACGCGGCCAATCTCGCGGAGGTGAACGCCCGAAACGGCCCCATCATCCTGGTGAGCGACGACAACGGGATCAGCGAGCTCGGCGAGACCGCGCGGCACACGATCAAGGTGCCGGCGTCCGATCCGTTCGTCGCGCCCCTCTTGTACGCGCTCCCCCTCCAGCTCCTCGCCTATCACGCGGCGGTGCTGAAGGGCACCGATGTCGACAACCCGCGCAACTTGGCGAAGACCGTGACCGTGTCCTAAATCACCCCTGAGGCCACCTATACTCCCGGCCGGCGGACGGTCGCCGGAGACGGTTCGCAGGAGAACACCAGCATGGACATCGATCTCACCCGGCCGCTCATGGCCCTCCGCGATCCGGCGCTGTTCCGCCAGCAGGGCTGCATCGGCGGCGAATGGCAGGAAGCCGATTCGGGAGAAACGATCGCCATCAGCAATCCGGCCGACGGCCGTCCGGTCGGGACGATGCCGAAGATGGGAGCTGCCCAGACCGCCCGCGCCATCGACGCGGCCGAGGCCGCGTGGCCGGACTGGCGGGCCCGCACCGCCAAGGAGCGCAGCCAGATCATCCGGCGCTGGCACGACCTGATCCTGGAGAACAGCGACGATCTCGCCCTGATCATGACCCTCGAGAACGGCAAGCCGCTGGCCGAATCCAAGGGGGAGATCGCCTACGCGTCCTGGTTCGTCGACTGGTTCGCCGAGGAAGGCAAGCGTGCGTACGGCCGCGCCATCCCGAGCACCATGGGCGACCGGCGGATCCTCACGATCAAGCAGCCGGTCGGCGTGTGCGGGCTGATCACACCATGGAACTTCCCCGCAGCGATGATCACCCGCAAGGGCGCCCCGGCGCTCGCCGCGGGCTGCACGATGGTCATCAAGCCGGCCTCGGCCACGCCCTTCACGGCGACGGCGCTGGTCGAGCTGGCCCTCCGGGCCGGCGTGCCGCCCGGCGTCATGAACATCATCTCCGGTCCGTCCGGCCCGATCGGCGACGTATTGTGCGCGAGCCCCAAGGTTCGGAAGATCTCGTTCACCGGCTCAACGGAGGTCGGCCGGACCCTGATCCAGAAGGCCGCCAGCACCATCAAGAACGTCTCGATGGAACTGGGCGGGAACGCGCCGCTCATCATCTTTGACGACGCCGACCTCGACGCCGCGGTCGAGGGCGCGATGGCCTGCAAGTACCGGAACGGCGGGCAGACCTGCGTCTGCGCAAACCGCATCTTCGTGCAGGACGGGATCTACGACGCCTTCGCCGAGAAGTTCGCCGCGCAGGTGCGCGGCCTGGCGGTGGGCAACGGCCTCTCCGAAGGCACCGAAATCGGCCCGCTGATCGACCGGGGTGCGGTGGAGAAGGTCGAGGGCCACGTGAGCGACGCGGTGTCGGGGGGTGCTGTCGTCGCGGCCGGCGGGCAGCGCCACGAGCTCGGCGGCAACTTCTACCAGCCGACGGTCCTGACCGGGGTCAGCCGCACGATGCGAATCTTTCACGAGGAGACGTTCGGGCCCGTGGCGCCGCTCATCCGGTTCTCGTCGGAAGCGGAAGTCATCGAGATGGCCAACGACACCTGCTTCGGCCTCGCCGGCTACTTCTACAGCCGGGACATCGGCCGCATCTGGAGGGTGGCGGAAGCACTCGAGTACGGGATGGTCGCGGTCAACGCCGGGATCCTGTCCTCCGAGGTCGCCCCCTTCGGCGGCGTGAAGGAATCTGGGCTGGGCCGCGAAGGCGCCCAGGAAGGCCTCGAGGAATACCTGGAGACCAAGTACCTGTGCCTGGCCGGGATGTGACCGTCAGCCACGGCCACGCCGGCTGAGCGCATGCGAGCACCCGAACCGTACGATCTCGTCGTCCTGGGGGCCGGCTCCGGCGGCGTGCGGGCGGCCCGGATCGCCGCCGGACACGGCGCGAAGGTCGCGATCTGCGAGAGCGACCGGGTGGGCGGCACCTGCGTGCTCCGAGGCTGCATTCCGAAGAAGTTCCTCGTCTACGCGGCGCACTACCGCGAGAGTTTCGCCGATTCCGCCGCGTACGGCTGGACAGTCGACGGCGCCCGGCACGACTGGAATGCGCTCATCCGCGCCAAGGATGCGGAGCTCGACCGCCTGCACGGCATCTATTGCCGGCTCCTCGACGAGGCCGGGGTCGCCACCGTCATGGGGCGCGCCGTCCTCCGGGACGCCCACACGGTGCAGGTCGGTGAACGCCTGCTCCGGGCCGACCGGATCATCGTGGCCGTGGGCGGCTGGCCCAGGGTGCCGCCGTTTCCCGGGCACGATCTCGCGATCACCTCCAATGAGGCGCTCTCGCTTCCCGAACGGCCGCAACGTGTCCTGGTCATCGGCGGCGGATACATCGCCGTAGAGTTCGCCGGAATCTTCAACGGGCTGGGCTCGGAGGTCGTTCTCGCCTACCGGGGTGAGCAGATCCTCCGCGGTTTCGACCACGACGTGCGCAGTGCCCTCGCGCAAGAGCTTCGGGCGCACGGCGTCGACGTGTGGGTCGGTCTCTCGCCCATCGCGATCCGGCGCGCGGACCAGGGCCTCGAGACCACCATGGGCGACGGCTCAACCTTCGAGAGCGATCAGGTCCTGGTCGCGACGGGGCGCGCGCCCAACACGGCCGACCTCGGGCTCGCGGAGGCTGGTGTCGACCTCGCCGAGGATGGTTCGGTTGTGGTGAATGACCAGTTGGCGTCCTCGGTGCCGCATATCCATGCGGTCGGAGACGTGACCAACCTCATGAACCTGACACCGGTGGCTACGGCGCAGGGACACGCGCTGGCGGATACGCTGTTCGGCGGTTCGAACCGGACCGTGGATCTGCACGCCGTGCCGTCCGCCGTGTTCTCGCAACCGCCGATCGCAACCGTCGGGGCGACCGAAGAGCAAGCCAGGGCGTCCGGCCGCCCCGTCAACATCTACCGGACCTCGTTTCGGGCCCTGCTGCATACGCTCACCGGCCGCGACAGCAAGGTCATGATGAAGCTCGTCGTCGACCGCGGGAACGGCCGCATCCTGGGCGCCCATATGGTGGGCGACGACGCTCCGGAAATCATGCAGATGGTCGCGGTAGCGATCCGCGCCGGGGCGACCAAGGCCGATTTCGACGCGACGATCGGGATTCATCCGACGACCGCCGAGGAGTTCGTCACGCTGCGGACGCCGGTCGCGGAGAAAGAAGGTGCATTTGCCGGGTAATTTGGCAATACTTGTGCACTGACCCCTACCCCCTCTCAGGAATGTAGCTGATGACCGCTGCATGGTCGCCGGATAGCTGGCGCGCCTTTCCGGCCCGCCAGATGCCGGAATACAGTGATGGCGACACCCTGTCGCGCGTCGAAGGCGAGCTTGCGGCGCATCCGCCGCTCGTGTTCGGCGGCGAGATCCGGAACCTGAAATCCCAGCTCGCAAACGCGGCGGAAGGCCGCGCGTTCGTGCTCCAGGGCGGCGACTGCGCAGAAAGTTTCGCGGAGTTCAGCGCCGACAACCTGCGCGACACGTTCCGGGTCCTCCTCCAGATGGCCGTCGTGCTCACCTACAGCTCCCGGATGCCGGTCGTGAAGATCGGGCGGATCGCCGGGCAGTTTGCCAAGCCCCGCTCGGAGCCCATGGAAACGCAGGGCGACGTGACGCTCCCGATCTACCGGGGCGACATCATCAACGACATCGCGTTCACAGAAGCGGGGCGCACCCCCGACCCGACCCGCATGTTGAAGGCCTATTCGCAGGCCGCGGCGTCACTGAACCTGCTACGCGCCTTCGCCCAGGGCGGCTACGCCGACCTCCAGAAGGTTCACCAGTGGACCCTCGACTTCGTGCGCGGCAGCGAGCAGGCGGAGCTCTACCAGAACTATGCTGACCGGATCGCCGACGCGATGGCGTTCATGGCGGCCATGGGGATCACCCCGGAGACCGCCCCGGTCACCCGGACGGTCGACTTCTTCACCAGCCACGAAGCGCTCCTGCTCCCCTACGAGCAGGCGTTGACGCGGGTCGACAGCCTCACCAACCAGTGGTACGGGTGCTCGGCACACCTGCTCTGGGTGGGCGAGCGGACACGAAACCCGGGTGAGGCCCACCTGGAATTCGCACGGGGCGTCGGCAACCCCCTGGCCGTCAAGATCGGGCCCCGGACGGGACCGGACGATCTGATCCGCCTGGCGGACATACTGAACCCGGAGAACGAGCCGGGACGGCTGACGTTCATCTCGCGCATGGGCGCCGACCAGGTCGCCGAGCATCTCCCCCCCTTGCTCCGCAAAACACGGGATGAAGGCCGGAGCGTGGTCTGGATCTGCGATCCCATGCACGGGAACACCTTCAAGTCCACTTCCGGCTACAAGACCCGGCGGCTCGAGCGGATCTGCACCGAGATCCGGGGATTCTTTGACGCGCATCGCGCCGAAGGCACCCATCCCGGCGGCATCCACCTGGAAATGACCGGGCGGGACGTGACCGAGTGCGTGGGCGGCGTCCAGCAGATCTCCGAAGAAAACCTCGGGCTCCGCTACCACACGCACTGCGATCCGCGCCTGAACGCGACGCAGGGCCTGGAAGTGGCGTTTCAAGTCGCCGAACTGCTGGGCAACAACCACTCCGGCTCTGACCTGCGGCGCGTCGCCTGAATCCCGCACCCGGCCCGGGCGCACGCCAATCCACCTGCACGGGCTTCGAGGGGTCGCGCAAATCGCTGCACCCCATTATCTTGGAGGACGTTCCGCGGTAGCTCAGTTGGTAGAGCAATCGGCTGTTAACCGATTGGTCGCAGGTTCGAGTCCTGCCCGCGGAGCCAATCCCTCTTCCCGGCCGTTCCTTGACATCCCCACAAAACCCTTATTACAGGCGGGTTTAGGGGAAATCTACAGGTTAACTGTTCCCACCCAATCCGCTACGTTCCCACACGTTGATGTGGTAACGGATGTGGGAACGAGCCAGTAATGAGGACGCTGACCGAGGCCGGGGTGAAGGCCATTTCCGAGCCGGGGCGCTATCGGGCCGCCCCCACCCTGTTTCTCTTCTGCAAGACATCCGGGGCGAAGTCCTGGGTGCAACGGGTGGTCGTGAACGGCAAGCGGCAGGACCTTGGCCTGGGACCGTGGCCAGTGGTGACGTTGGCGAAGGCCCGGCGGCGCGCTCACGAGAATCTTGTCCTGATCGAGGACGGCGGTCACCCACTGGCGCAGAAGCGAAAGACGTCGGCACCCCCCAAGTTTTCGTACATGGGCCGAGGAGACCACGGAGACCCCGCGTGCCGTGATGGACCTGGCACTCGCCCACGCGGTTGGAAGTGCCGTGGAGCGTGCCTATGCGCGTTCTGACTTCCGTGCCAAGCGAAGGGCGCTGATGGATGCCTGGGCCAACTACTGCGCAATATCAATCTGAAGCAGGTCGCGCGGGCCCGGGTTATCATTTGATCGCGAGCGTTCGCTTGAAGGTGGGAGTGCCCGTCATGACCGAAACCGCTGATCGCATCACCTTTAATCCGGATCAATGCGGCGGACGGCCCTGCATCCGGCAGATGCGGATCCGAGTCACGGATGTCCTAGATCTGCTGGCCAGTGGACTGTCGTTTGAAGAGATCTTGGAGGAACTTCCAGACTTGGAACGAGACGACATCGTGGCAGCCATCCAGTTCGCAACCCAGCGGATTGACCACGCTGTTATCGCTGCATGAAGCTCTGGGTTGACGCGCAACTGTCTCCGAAACTCGCAGACTGGCTCAATCAGAATTACGACGTCACAGCAAAGTCTGTATCTGCGCTGGGGCTGGCGAGCGCGAGCGATCAGGAAATTTTCGATGCGGCCCGAGATGCCCGCTCGACAGTGATGACGAAGGACCGCGATTTCACAGAAATGCTTGAACGTCTTGGCCCGCCGCCGCAAGTCATCTGGATAACATGTGGCAACACGTCGAACGCCCGCATGCAAGAAGTGATCGCCGATACGTTCCCGGACGCCTTACGGCTGTTGCTTCGCGGCGAACCGCTGGTAGAGATCACTGGTCAGGAAACCTAGAAGAGCGTCGGGCCGCGGCTCAACGGAAGAGATTCAATCGCCGGTCAAGACGGTCAGAAAGTCCGGCATCCGTATTGTCGTGGCGAAATTGTGGGGAATACGTTGATATAGGGACCATAATGAATTGATACTCATATAGTTACCTTGCGTACCGGACTCCTGCCCGAGGAGCCAACCCAATTCCCTTCGAGTTCCCACGAAGCAGCTTGACTCCGGGTGCACGCGCGATGCCGGGATCATGGGGACTCGCTTCGGATCACAGCAAGCCGAAGAAGCCGATCCGCAGCATTGCGAGGATGTCCATGACTGGCGGGCACGCATGGTGTGGGGACGCTGCGGTGCGGAACTGGACTGTCGAAGGGGCCGGCGTGCCTAACGGAGCACACAACGCGACTGCATCAAGGTCACTGTCAACGGGCTTGCAACACAGCTTGCGATACGCCGCAATGAGCCGTTAGGAGAACGTCCGGGACCGACAATGCACCCCGTGCGACAGCCTGTCCAAAGGCCGCCGTCGGGGTTTCACTCGTTCGTGCAGGCGCGTTAGCGAACAAAACAGCAGCAATATTGTATACTTACGTTCCCCTCCAACAACCAGAAGCAACCGTACGTTGTCTAGGCCACTGGAAACCGGGAGAACTGTAGACATCGGAGCCGAGCGCCGGCTCCGGTCGGCCACTACTACGGAACAGGCCGCAGTCCCACCCGAAATCGAAGAAGACACCACCAAGAAGAAGTCGATTCGGGACTGGCTCTTCCTGGTTGCCCGCAGTTTGTTTCTGGTGTTGCTGCTGGCGGCGATGGCAATCTGGGCCGCGCAGTGGATTCAAACGTCGGTTCTCTACGTGCATGAAACGGACGCGCGGGTCAAGGCTGACTTCATTCCTGTCAGCAGCACGACAGAGGGCATTCTGGTCGAGCGTCTGGTCAATGAAGGCGAACGGGTAACGCGCGGGCAGGTCCTCGCAACACTGGACTCCCGGGCAGCGACGCTCGCCCTGGCGGAGACCAGATCGGAACTCGAGGCGGTCCGGGCCGATCTGGATCGCGTTGATGCCCAAGCCGAACTGATGCAGGCCCAGGTCGACTCCCGCATCGCGACCGCTCGGTCGCAGGTAGGGGAAGCCGAGGCGAACAAGCGCACCTTTGACGACGAGCTCGCCTATCTCGAGTCGGAGTTCCAACGTATGGAGGCGCTGGCCGAATCGGGGGCGGTTCCGGGTGCACGGCTGGAAAGGACCCGGGCTGATTTCCTCAAGGCTCGCCAAGAAGTACGGAAAGCCGAAGCCGGCGTAGTGAAGGCACAGGCATTGCTGGACGAAGCCGTTGCCGATCAGGCCCAGGTATTCGTCAATCGGGCCGAACGGGCGGCACTCGAAGCCAAGGCCGCGGAAATCGAGACGCGTCTCCAGCGCCAGGAAATCGAGATCGCGGACCGAACGATCATGAGCCCAATCGATGGTGTGGTCAGTGGCACGTTTGCCATGGCCGGGGAGTACGTGTCGATCGGCGAGCGGCTCATGGTGCTGCACGATCCGAGCCAGATCTGGGTGGAAACCAATATTCGTGAGACCGAGATCGGCCGCCTTGAGATAGGTCAACCGGTTCAGATCGAGGTTGATGCCTATCCCGATCTCCTCTTCGAGGGCACGATCAGCCGGATCGGGGATGCAGCGACCAGCCAGTTCTCCTTGCTGCCGCGCCTCAACGACTCCAGCACATTCACCAAGGTTACCCAGCGCATCAAGGTGCTTGTCGATATCAAGCAGGTGGACGACCGGTTGAAACCGGGAATGATGGTGGAGATCTATGTCGACGACGGCTCCGCCGGCGGATTCTGGTCGTGGCTGCGGTAACCACGGACAACTCGCCGCCAAGTTCACTCCACAGGACCGGGACCACGCCAACCGTATTGCTGGCAACGATCTCGATGATCATGTCCTCGACGATGGCGAATGCAGTGATCATCCCCGAGGTCATGGGAACGTGTGGGATCGGCCGG
Organism: Alphaproteobacteria bacterium; assembly: GCA_022825235.1. Lineage (GTDB taxonomy): Bacteria > Pseudomonadota > Alphaproteobacteria > TMED109 > TMED109 > VXPW01. The sequence continues at coordinate 15,254 of JAJDYI010000052.1, forward strand.
TACCGGGCGCACTGAATCTCCACTAGGAGCCTGGCCCCGGCCGCGTCCGGACAAATCGTCCCCCGACAGGCTGCACCAACAGGGCGCACGCTTCGCCCGGCGCAGAACCCATGCTTCCCATGGCCACCCTGACGCGAACTATCATCAAACCTCCCGTTCGGACACGGCCAGCCGACGAGCCAACGGCTGGACCGGGGCCGGTGGCAACAAGCAGACATAGGAAGCGAGCATGTTGACCCAAGAGATGCTGAAAGTGATCAGCAACTTCTCCGCCGGCTCGGTGGCAACCGTAAACGCCGACGGCTCGCCGTCGGTTTCTCCCAAGGCAACATTCGTGGTGCTGGACCCGCAGACGCTCGCCTTCGGGCATATCCGATCGCCGGGCACCATCAACAACTTGCGCCGCAATTCCGCAATCGAGATATGCTTCACGGACATCGTGACTCGCAGGGCCGTGCGGGTCACCGGCACCGCCATAGTTATCCGTCAGGCCGACGCCGACCCCGCACTCGATGCGGCCTTCGTTTCCGCCTGGAAGCTCTATCAATCACACATGAAAGCGTATGTGAAGATCGCCGTATCGAGTGCTGAGATGATCTATTCGCCTGCCTACGACCTCGGCATGACCCACGAAGAGCTGCGGACGGCAAACCTCGACAAGCTGAACGCCCTTTAACAACCCCCCGCGCGGGCTTGCGCGCGCTGCGGCCCGTCCAAGGTGGTTGACACGGGTACCTGCTGCGGGACGCCCAAGAATGTCCCACGCGCAGGTCTCGTCCAAGAGGTGCGTCACTCGGAATCACGCGTTTGCAGCTGCACAGTTCCAAGCTCGGTATCTGCCGGCATGGTAATTTCGCTAGCCGGCTGCCCGGACCCGATCGATTGCCCCGCCCCTGCCTTTCGGTCGTGGTTTACGCCTCATGACCAGGACCATACGGACAGAGCCACGCCGAGGAGGGCCGGTCATGGAAGAGTGCAACTCGCCGAACGAGGCGAGGAGGTGGTGCGCTGGTAGCGGCAACCGGTGTGTGTTCACACGCCTCCTCCATGGCGAACCGTCGCTCACCTCAATGCGACTGCAAACGCTCACCTTCGCCGGTCAGGAGAAGTCCCGGAGCACGCCATGCAGCCCTGCTCCGTAGTCGCGTCGAGCTCATCCATGCCGATACCGATAGTGCGCACCAAGTAAACCTGTCAACCCTTGCCTTGCATGACAATATTGACTTCGTGCGCCAGCCGGAAACCAACACTGACTTGACTGCGGTACTGATCACCCTCGAGGGCAAAACGTTCCCGGGAAACTTCCGGTTCGTCAGCAAGCGGTTGGGTTTCAACGCCAGAATCTCTCTCAGCCTACTGCTCTTCGTGCATCTTGGTCCTCATCGCGGCTGTACCTAGGCGTCTGGATGTGTTTTCTGCGCGATTCGTCTCACCGATGGCCACGATTTCACATGGAGCATTGGCGTATTTCTCCTTGCGGACGGCAGGGAGCTGCGATACTTTGCCTACGCTTTTTGCGCGTATCGTCGTGCCGCAAGCTATTGACTCCACTATCTTGTGGACCAATGACGGAGCGACTAGCCGACACGCTCCCTGAACGTTATCCAGAAAGGAACCCCGACACATGGCGTCAACAGAAGGCCGCCTGAGGCAGATCATCAACGAGAACCTAAATCTCGAGCGTGAGCCGAATTTCGACAGGGATTTCAGCGAGGCAGGGGTCTCTTCGGTGGAGGCGGTCGCATTCTTCAAGCTGGTCAACGACGAGTTTGGCCTGAGCATGCAGGCGGAGGATTGCCTGCAGTTCCGGACCCTGCGGGACCTCGTGGCGTACATTGACACTCGGGCCGGCTAGCCGTCCCTGAACGCCTGTCCGGCCTTGCCGAGCAACCGCCTAGCGCAGTGACGTCGACCCCAGCTGCCCCCGTTTGAGGGCAGTTGGGGGGCGTCGCAATACCGACCACATCGCTATCGTCGACAGTTGACCTGCTTAGCTTCCGCGAGGCAAGGGCATGTTAACCCATCATGTCAAACCGTCCCGCCAGCTCCGGCACACCTGCACGAAGGCGTCCGCAGGCTCCCGCAGATCTTGTCTGGTACTACCCGGACGGTAGAGACTGCTGCCGATCCCGAGGCCGTTGTAGCCCGCTTCCAGATAGGCCCTGGAATTGGCGAGATCGATGCCGCCGACCGCCAGCACGGAAATATCACTCGGGAGCACCGCGGCCAACGCACCCAGGTAGTTCGGGGCGAATGCGCTGGCAGGAAACAACTTGAGAAACGTGGCGCCCGCGTGGATAGCTCGAAACGCCTCGGACGCTGTCGTGAAGCCGGGAATGGGCACCAAGCCATGGCGCAGGCAAGCCTCGATGATGGCCTCGTCCGTATTGGGTGCGACCGCAATCTGCGCGCCAGCGTCTGATACCCGCTCGACGTCGCGGGTCGACACGACGGTTCCTGCACCGACCACGGCTGAATCCCCAAGGGTGTCCCGCAGGATCCGAATACTGTCGCACGGATCCGGCGAGTTGACCGGGACCTCCAGCACCTCGATCCCGGCCGCCGCCAGTTCGGCCCCTACCTCGCCTGCATCCGGCACGGTCACTCCCCGCAGGATGGCCACCAGGGGCATCCGCGCCAGAGCCTGCGCCAGAAGGCGGGAAGCCTTCATCAGCTGACTCCGCCGATCACATCGTGAATGAACTTGAACCCTTCGATGCAGGCTTCCTCCGCCGGCGTCACCGCCGCTTCCTGGCCAAGGTGCGCCAGCGCCGCGCGGTAAAGTTCGCACAGGCCTGCTTCGCCCACGAGCACGACTGGAGAAGTCCCCAACAGATCCGAGTACACCTCCATTGCATCACGGATATCGCTGCCGATGAGGATGCCTGACGCGAACGAAGCCCCGTCATCGTACGCGAGTTCCCCGACCACCGACCGGCTGCGAACGCTGAAGAGGTAGCGCATCAGCCCACCGCCGGAAGCCCCGTAGTCGACGCCAACCCGAAAGACCTCCGACACTTCTGCATCACCCTTGAGATGGTGCTGCAGCAGGCTGCTCGTCGACAGCGCCTCGTAGAGCTCACCGACCAGCGATGTCGAAAAGGAACGCACGGCACCATCCCGGATCGCGACCCACTTGGTATGCGTACCCGGCAGGCAGAGGAGACCGCGGCCCTTCCGGAGCCGTTTCTCGCTCCGGATGACACCGAGGCAAAGCACCTCCTCCCCCCTGATGACATCCGGGAAGCCGTCGACCGATCGGCATGTCAGCCCGGGCGACACCCGAAGGACATTGTCGCCAATCGTCATGGACGTCATCCGTCGAGCGACTTCATCCGGGTCGATCGGGCAGTCGAGATAGGGAAGTTCCGTCCAACCCACTGACGAACCGATCATGCCGCAGCAGAAAAGGGCCTGAGCGGCCGGCGGCCATCGGGACACCACGGTGTCGACCACGCCCACCATTCCTTCGCGCTCCACGTTCGCGACGCCATCCGCGGTCGCCAGACGGTCCAGCAACACTCCGGACGGACCCACCCGGTAGGCCCGGAAATTCGACGATCCCCAGTCAATGGCCACAAACCCGCCGTCCATGAGGCCCTTTCCTCCGGTGACCTGACCGCACGCAACGGCCACACATCCCGTGCGGCCAGAGCATTCGCCTCACGCGGCGGCGCTGCGCGGTTCGAGCCGGGAATCCTGACAGTTCGAACCGAACTCCGCCAGCTTCGTGCCGAATGGCACGTGACTGCGGCCGCCGCATGCCCAGGTCAACTGCGATTGCATCCGAAAAATCGGTTAGCTTCCGTTGCGATTCCTCGGACGATGCGCACCGCATGACAAAGCCCTGCACCCCATCCCGCTCGCGGATCCAGACCTGCGGGTCCGTATCATGCGGCTCGTGGGCGGTTCACGTCGGTCGGTCATCCATACCCGACTCCGCCGGCGGGAACTTGCCGCCGCGCGAACCCGCAACGCCCGACGCGTCTCCCAACATTCGCCGGACGCGGCCGTCGCGGCGGGCGACCCGGTACAAGGACGGATGACCGCTGTCACACACGCCCAGCCCACCCGCTCAACGCTTCGGAGCGTGGCAAGAGCCTGCCTGCTGGCCCTGCTCGCCGGGCCGGCCGCGGCGCACGACCATGGCATCGCGATGCACGGTGATCCAAAGTACGAAGCCGGTTTCGAGCACCTCGACTATGTCAATCCGGATGCCCCGAAAGGCGGAACCATCCGTCATGCCGTGCGTGGCACGTTCAACAGCCTGAACCCGTTCATCATCAAGGGTGTACCTGCGCGCGGCAGGCACCTGACGTTCGAAAGCCTGATGAGACGGACCTGGGACGAGCCGTTCTCGCTCTACGGCCTGATCGCCGAATCGATGGCGGTGCCGGAAGACCGCAGCTCCGTCCTGTTTGTCCTGAGGCGCGAAGCGCGGTTCCACGACGGGAGCGCGATCACGGTCGACGACGTGGTGCATTCCTGGCGCACCCTCAGGGACTTCGGACGGCCCAACCTCCAGCTCTATTACCGGCAGGTCGAACGGATCGAACGGCCTGGACCGCGTTCCGTGCGGTTTGTGTTTGCAGCCGGGGGGCAAGACCGTGAACTCCCGCTCATCATGGGTCTCATGCCGATCCTGTCGAAGTCCTACTACGCGACCGTGCCGTTCGATGAAACATCCCTGATACCGCCGCTGGCGAGCGGCCCCTACCGCGTCCACCGTGTCGACCCGGGCCGAAGCATCACCTACCGACGTGACCCCGATTACTGGGGGCGCCACTTGCCCGTGAATCGCGGGCAGTACAACTTCGATCACATCCGGTACGACTACTACCGCGATGGCAACGTAATGATGGAGGCGTTTACCGCCGGCGAGTACGACATCCGTTTCGAGACCTCCGAGAAACGTTGGGCAACCGCGTACGAATTTCCTGCCGTCACGGACGGTCGCGTCAAGCTCGAGCAGCTGCCGCATGGCCGACCGTCGGGGATGTTCGCATTCGTCTTCAACTCCCGCCGTCCCCTGTTCGCAGACCGCGCCGTGCGTCAGGCCCTGGCGCATGCGTTCGACTTCGACTGGGTCAACGAAACCCTGCTGCACGGATCGTACGCCCGAACCCGAAGCATCTTCGCGAATTCCCCACTCGCCTCTCGTGAGCTTCCGCACGACGACGAGCTGGCCCTCCTTGAGCCCTTTCGGGACAGCCTGCCACGCGAGGTATTTGACGAGGCCTACCGCCCGCCCGGAGGGAGCGGTGACACTCGGACCAATCTCAGGGCAGCCCAAGACATCCTGACCGCCGCCGGCTGGACGGTCCATGACGGATCGCTGACGCACACCGGCAGCAGTGAGCCGATGGCGTTCGAAATCCTCCTGGTGGATTCGAGGAACGAGAAAATCGCGCTCGCGTTCGCCCGCAATCTGGCGCGCCTCGGCGCAGACGTCGGGGTCCGCACGGTGGACACGCCGCAGTACCAATATCGCCTCAGCACCTTCGATTTCGACGTCATCATGTACCACTGGGGAGTCTCGCTGTCCCCAGGCAATGAGCAGGCGTACTACTGGGGTAGCGCCGCGGCGTTGCAGGACGGCACGCGCAACTATGCGGGCGTGCGGGTTCCGGCGGTCGACGCGCTGATCGAACGCATGACGCGGGAGCACGAACGCGAGAGCTTCGTTCACACCGTCCGTGCCCTCGACCGGGTGTTGTTGTGGGGGCACTGGTTTGTCCCGCTGTATCACATGAGCGAGGACCGGGTCGCCTATTGGGACAAGTTCGCCCGGCCGGAGGTCACCCCTCACTACGGAATCGTGACCGAATCATGGTGGGAGCGCGACCGGATGACGACAAGCGGCGCCGCCAAGACGGACAGCCCGCGCTCGCCGTAACGTGCCGCGAGGTGGGCCGTCGGATGGGCGCGCCGGCGCGTATCGGGGCCGGGCCAACGCGGCCTCCTGGCCTCAATTCCGAATGTGGTCCATGAGGAACTCCTCGGCACCAGTCCGGCCGGCCGTCGGGGAAGTCAAGAAAGGGCGGATAAGCGAAGGCGTGAGTGCTATCTTGCATTCGAGCACACTGCTGTCCGGGATCTGGACCGAAGTCCGCGTAACGCTGAGACCGAGCCGGGCAGGCTCCCATAGTCAGCCGAACGGGTCACGGCATCACTCCACGGCATAAGGAACTATCTTTCGCCGAACGCGGCGGGCGGCACGCAATGCGCAACCGCGTGTCGACGCCGGTCTACCGGTGTCGCGGCACGCCGAGCAGCGATTAAGCGCGAATTTCCGCGGGTGCACTGACCGCGGTGCCTTGGGAAGAGCAATGCGGAGGGAGTTTCCCTAAATGATTGGGAACTATGAAACCTTGAATGTGCGAAAGGACGGCTCACTTGTCCGTCTGGAGATGACGCGGCCCCGTCTGCTCAATGCGGTCGCGATGACTGGCGCGCGTGAGATGGTCGATGCCGCCAACCGGATCGCCGCCGACAGCGATGTGCGCATGGTCGCGATCACCGGCGCGGGCCGCGCCTTTTGCACGGGCATGGATCTCAAGGACCTCTCCGCGGGCCGGATCGAGCAGAGCTATTTCAGAATGTGGGATGACGCGCTGCGGACGTTCGAGACGATGGACAAGCTGGTGCTCTGCCTCCTGCATGGCTATGCGATCGGCGGGGGCCTGCAGTTGGCGCTGGCCTGTGACATTCGCGTGTGCACCCCGACCGCGCGTCTCGGACTACCGGCGATCAAGGAGAGTCTCATTCCCGGCCTTGGGACATTCCGGCTCGCGCGCTACGTGGGGCTCGGGCGCGCCAAGTCCCTGATCATCAGGGGCAACATGATTGACGGGAGGGAAGCGGAACGGATCGGCATGGTTGACCATCTCGTGGAAGAAGATACCGCGCTGGAAGACTTCGATGGCTGGCTGGTCGAATACGCCCGTACCAACTCCGAAGCCGCCCGGGCGTCCAAGCAACTGCTGGCCGACTGTTTCGACCTGGGCTGGGACGCGTTCTTCCGGAAGTACCTGGTGCTTCAGGAAAATGCGGTCGCGGGGCCTGATTTCGCCGAAGGCATGGAAGCCTATCGGGCGGGCCGTGATCCGACCTGGCAATAGGGTCGCTGCTTCGGGTGGATCGAGGCCCATTACGGGATGCTGGCCTCCCGTTGTCCGGCAAACGGTCGCGGCGTACCCGCGAACGCGGGTGGTTGCCCGGCCCGACAAATGAAAGTCTGTTGCGCATCCAGTTCGGACCGGAACGCGAACGCCAACCTGCCTGCGCGAGGAAGGGTGCCTGTCAGCCGCTAGAGCCCGAGATCAAGCAGGTTGTAATCCCTGATGCCTGCCTTCACTTCTGCCGTCCACACACAGCGTTCGCCGGTTTCCGCCAGCGGCTTGTAAACGTACGGCGTTTCGTCGGGAAACCGCTGACTCCTCGCGTCAATGGCATAGCCGATCATCCGAGACCGCTTGCGAATGCGCTCTTCATCGTAGTGCGCCACGGCGTTGTGCAGGCCGCCGGTCGTCACCCCCAGAACCGAAGCGCGGCGGTGAAATCCGAAATTCACCGTCACGCGCCAATCCGGGCTGGTGTTGGCAAACGACCCGTGTACCAACTGGCGATTACTGATGGCCACGTCACCCGGCCCGCAAAGAAGCGGCACTGCACCTCGAATCCGGTCCGAGCCGCTCTCGTCGACCAATGCGGCGATGTCGACCTTGCCCAGCTTGTGGGAACCGGGAAGCACCCAGACCCCGTTGGCCGCCGTGCAGCCATAGAGCTGTGCCATGAAGTTGAACCCATGGGCTCCCTCATCCCAGTCAGGTGAATCCCAGTGGGTGACTCCGTCCTGGTGCCACGCCACGGACGCCCCCTTCCCTGGCTCCTTGAGAAACAACGCCTCCGTGAATGGCACGAAATCGTCGCCGTTGATGGCCGCCGCCACTGCAAGCAGCTGTGGATGCGCATACACGCGCAAACAGGCCTCGGAAAACTGCAAGGACCCGAGGATGAGGTACACGACGTCCTCGGGCGCGTCGGGCTCTGCCTCTGGCTCGATCATTTTGACCGGGTGTCGGCCGGCAGCCTCATCGGTCCCGCCGAACGGATCGCCGAGCGGCTTGGCCCAGAACAGGGTCGGCGCCTCGCAGTCGACTCCGAGGGCGGGGCGCCCCATGGCGTCGACGTCAGAATCCTTGGCCACTGGCAGGCGCGACAGGATCTCCTGAACATCTGCCTCGATGTCCGCAAGCTCGTCATCCTGCACGACACCTTCAAACACATAGAAACCGTGGCGCCAGTAAGCCTCGAGGATGTCCGGGTGGAGGCTGCCGCTGCGGTCCATCCGGATCGGGCCGCGATTGCCGAGCCGCATTGCCTCCGCCTCGCCTTCTCTCATGTAAGCCTGCAAGGCGGCTTCGTGCTTTCCGTAGTCCACGCGATCGGCTTGAAGGGTGGCTTGCATGGGAAACCTCGCGTCCATCTCGACACGGCGCCAAGCATACCGGCAACCGTCGACCGCACGAACCGAGCGCCGAATGATCGACTTTGGCCCGGCTTCGCCTATAACCCGAGGGCGTGGATGGATCATCGCCCGCGCCACCGCGCTTCGCGAATAGTGTTGCGGGCGGAAATCGGCGGACTCGAACGTTGACTCGCGACCGCATCAGCTTCCTGTTTCTCAATCTCGGCCATTTCTTCGATCACTTGATCATTCTGGTCTTCGCGACCGCCGCCGCGCTCGTGCTGGTGCACGAATGGGACATTCCCTATGCCGAATTGATCCCATACGCGACGCCCGGTCTGATCGCATTCGGCGTCGGCGCTCTTCCTGCGGGCTGGATTGCCGACAAGTGGAGCCGCGAGGCGATGATGGTCGTGTTCTTCCTCGGCCTCGGTACGGCCGGCGCGGCCACCGCACTCGCGGAGACCCCGCTCCAGATCGGTGCGGGCCTGTTCCTGGTCGGCCTGTTTGCCTCGATCTACCACCCGGTTGGCCTCGCCCTGGTCGTGGAAGGGCGCCGACAGACGGGCATGCCGCTGGCCATCAACGGCGTGTTCGGAAACATGGGCGTGGCCTGTGCCGCCCTGCTCACAGGCTGGCTCATCGACGTGGCGGGCTGGCGAGCCGCATTCGCGGTGCCGGGCGCGCTCTGCTTCGCGCTGGGCTGCGCCTACGCGGTCTTCGTGTACGGGGGCCGACGCCGGCCCGCGGACAGCGCGCCTCCCGAACGCTGCGGAAAGGGTGAGTCGGTGCCGAGAATCGGTCTCGACCGACGCATGCTTCTTCGCGTGTTCGGCGTCGTGTTCTTCACGACGGCGATCGGCGGCCTGATCTTCCAGAGCACCACCTTCGCTCTGCCGAAGGTGTTCGAAGAACGGCTGGGCGACCTGGCCGGAACGAACACGCTGATCGGCTGGTATGCCTTCCTCGCCTTTGCCGTTGCGGCCCTGGCCCAATTGGTGGTCGGTTATCTGGTCGACAACCACTCGATTCGCACCGTCTTCGCGAGCATCGCCGCCCTGCAGGCCGTGCTGCTCGCCCTGATGCAGCACTTGACCGGCGCGCTGGCACTGCTGGTCGCCGTCTGCTTCATGCTGGCGGTGTTCGGGCAAATTCCCATCAACGACGTCCTGATTGGACGTGCCACGTCGAGCGCCTGGCGAAGCCGGGCCTACTCCATCCGCTTCGTCATCACGTTCGCGGTAGCAGCGACGGCAGTGCCGATGATCGCGTTCATTCGCGCCCGCTGGGATTTTGCCGCGCTCTTCCTGGTGCTTGCCGTTGCGGCCTCAGCGATCTTTGTCGCCGCCCTGCTCCTTCCGCACACCGGGACGCCGTCCCGCACGGCAGCCCGATGATCCGGCGTACAGAGGACCTTGAGCCATCTTTCCTTGAACGGGATTCTCCGGTCCGAGTCCGGTCATTTTGCGGCGACGGCTAGCGGCGTGATGCGGGACAAGTCAACGTCAGCGCGGGCCTGGGCAAGATCGTGCGCGCACTGCAGGTTGATCCAGAACTCTGCGGTGGTACCGAAGAACTTCGAGAGGCGTATCGCGGTATCGATGCTCAGCGTTGTTTCGCACTTCACCAACCTTTCGATCCGCTTCCGGGGCACATCCAGGCGTCTTGCCAGCGTGATCGCGCTCATGCCGAGTGGCTCAAGATAGAGTTCCACGAGCATGTCGCCCGGGTGAGAGGGATTCGTCAGTAGCGTCATCTCTTGCCCCGTCAGCGGAATCTGCCGGCATCCGGACGCCAGCGTCCCTGACGTCGTCAGGATTCCGAGCTTGATCCCTCGGCCCCGTTCCCGGCTGCCCGCTCACGAAGTTCCGTCTTGCGCACCTTTCCAGTCGATGTCTTCGGCAGGTCGCCGAAGACGAAGGTGTCCGGCACCTTGTAGCCGGCGAGGCGATCTCGGCAGAACGCACGGAGGTCGTGCGCGGCGGGCGCTTCAATTCCGGGGGTGGGCGTGACGAATGCGACGGGACGCTCCCCCCACCTCGGGTGGGCGCGACCGACGACGGCCGCCTCCATCACGGCCGGATGGGCGTGCAGGACGTCCTCCACCTCGATGCTCGAGATGTTCTCTCCGCCCGAAATAATGATGTCCTTGGCCCGGTCGCGGACTTCGACATATCCGTCTGGATGCACAACCGCGAGGTCACCGCTGTGGAACCAGCCGCCCCGAAACGCTTCGCGCGTCGCCTCCGGGTTGTCCAGATACCCCTTCATCACCGTGTTCCCGCGAATCAGGATCTCGCCGACGGTCTCGCCGTCGGCCGGCACGGGATCGAGCGACTCGGGATCGGCGACGAGCAAGTCGTCGACCGTCGGATACGGCACGCCCTGACGGGCCATGCGCCGTGCCCGTTCGGTCAGCGACAGCCCGGTCCACCCGTCCTGGATCACACCCACGGTGGCAGGCCCGAATGTCTCGGTCAGTCCGTACAGGTGGGTCACGCTGAAACCCAGTTCCTCCATGCCCTGGATCACGGCCGCCGGCGGCGGTGCGCCGCCCGTGTACACGTCGCAGCGCTGTTCGAACCGCCGTCGTGCGCTCTCCGGGGCGTGGATCAGCATGGTGAGTACCGTTGGCGCGCCGCAGAGCATGTTGACCCGCTCGTCGACGGCCAGCTGAAACACGCGCTCCGGCAGCACGTTGCGCAGACAGACGTGTCTGCCGCCCACGATCGCCAATGCCCAGGTGAAACACCATCCGTTGCAGTGAAACATTGGCAGGGTCCACAGGTACGACGTATCCGCCCGCATCCCGGTCACGAGCGCCTGACCGACCGTGTTGAGGTAGGCGCCGCGGTGCTGGAAGACCACGCCCTTTGGATTGCCCACCGTGCCCGACGTGTACAGGACCGAAATCGTGTCCCATTCGTCGGCCGGCGGCGTCCATTGAAACTCAACGGAACCGGCCGCAAGCACGTCCTCGTACGGCGTAGCTCCGCGAATCTCTGTGTCATCACGGGTTTCAGGGAGTTCCGAATCCTTGACCACGATCACCGAAGGGGGTTCCTCGAGATGCCCGAGGGCGCGCTTGGCCAGATCCGCGAATTCGGAATCCACGATCAGCGCCTTTGCCCGGCAATGCCCGAGGATGAAGGCGATTTCCCGGTCCTGCAGGCGGGTGTTCAACGGGTTCAGGACGGCGCCCGCCATCGGGACCCCGTAGTGGCACTCGAGCATCTCTGGGATGTTGGGCAGAAGGACGGACACCGTATCGCCACGTGCGATCCCGGCGCGAAGGAGTCCGTCGGCCAGCTGCCGGCACCGGTCCCGAAAGGCTCGCCACGTCACGCGCTTCCGCCCGTGCACCACGGCAACGCTCTCGGGCCACACGCGGGCAGCACGCTCGAGGAAATCGATCGGGCTGAGTGGAGAGTGGTTGGCGTCGACCCGAACTAAGCCGGCAGAGGTAGACGTCGTCATCGAAGGTGCTCAGCGGGGTGATAGCGAGCGGCCAAGCATAGTGAGGGACTGCTCGCGGGCCGACTCAGATGGCGATCGCCCCGAGCGGCCGCGCCTGCCGAGGCATCGCTCCCAATGGCCCCCATTCCCCCGAAGGCACAGCAGCCGAGGCGGCACGAAAACCCAGTCACCGGCGGGGCGGGCCTGACACAGCACAGACAGCGCCCGATACCACCGCCCCAAGGGCGGCGAGCGCCGTCCTCCCTATTGCACCGGACTGACCGGAGAAGCCTCACCTTCGCCCGGAGCCTTCGCGACCGACGTCGGAACGCTCCACGCGCGCGCGAACACGTCCCCGTCGCTGTCGGTGACCCGGACCGACAGTTCGCCCGGCTCCTTGGGCACGTAGTGGAAGCGGACGGCCGGGTTCTCGCTGAGCGAGAAATTCGACTCGATCGCCAGCACCGGCTGGTCCCCATAGCGCACTTCAATGCTGTCGACGAAGTACGCGAGCACGTAATGGCGCGTCACCTGGTCCATCTGCATCCCGGTGTGGTTGGGGTGACTCACCAGAAGCTGCGCGCTGTTCGGCTCCCCCCACAGGACCGGGCCGGACCGGCGGAGTTTCATCTTGCCGAGGCTCGCCAGCGCGGCCTCCGGATCCTTCCCGGCGGGCGCAGAGCAGCCCCCGGCCGCCTTCACGTACCGCTTGGCCATATGCAGTTCGCCGTCATTGGTCTCGGCCACCGCGCGAACGTGCGTGTAGGCATTGACCCGAATCCGCGTGCTGATCGCCGCCCAGCCGCTTGCCTCCGTGAAATGGAATTGCCCTGCCATCGGCAACGGGTTCTCGTCCACGATCAGCGTGATCGTCTTGACGTAACGCTCGTCCGATTGAGGAAACGCGGCTTCGAAGGTGATGGGGACCACCGCCGCGTCGTGGGCCCGATACGGCGCTTCCAGCGACACGACCCCGCTTTCCTCATGAATCTCACGGTCGCCGAACAACGAATCGCGGAGATCGCGCCAGCGGCTCTCGTCCTCGGTCGCGCCCCAGGCCGGAATGCCGACCGCCATGGCCAGCAGGAAGGTGGTTACGGCAACTCTCATGGCTTCCCCTTCACAGACGCGCCCGCAATTCTAGCACGGAGTCGTGCTGACACCTGCTCCTGCAGTCAGCGAACGCGCCGCCCTACTCCCATTCGAGCTCCGTGAAGCTTGCCGTGACGTTCCGGGGGTGATCCTCCGCAAACCGCGCCCACTTCGTTCGCTCCTCCGACGCGACCCACCCGATGGCATTTTCGATCGTCCCGCCCGCCGCGATCTCAATCCGCACGTCGCGGAGAACCGCCTGGAGGTACCGCTCCTGTGCATGGAGTGCAGCTGGCCAGCGCGCGGACGCCGGGCCGTGTCCGGGAACCACCCGCACAGCCGGCACGGCCCGGAGTTCATCCATCACGGCCAGCCATCCCTTCAGGCTGCCGTCCACGACCGGCAGGCGTTCGATGAATACGAGGTCGCCGGCGAACAGCGTGCGGGTCCGTCGATCGTAAACGGTGAGATCGTTGTCGGTGTGGGCGGTGGCATGCGCCGTCACCTTCAGGACTCGTCCCCCGAGATTGATGTGGATGGAATCCGCTACCTCCAAGGTGGGCCCGATCGCCTCCGTCCCGGCGAATTCCGGACCAATGTTCCTGGCGCCTGCTTCGAGATAGAACGTCGCCCGGGCGGCGAGGGCCGGCCCGAGGCGGCGATGCCCGACAATCTCGACCGTCGGACTTGCGAATGCCGCGTTCCCCAACAGGTGATCGGGGTGCACGTGCGTGTTGATCACGTGGCTCACGGGAAGGTCCGTGATCTCCTCCAATGCGGCGCGCAGCTGCAGCCCGAAGGCAAGGCTGCCTCCACTGTCGATGAGCGCCACGGACTCCCCGCCGACCACGATCGCCACGTTCCCAACCGCCCCCAGGTTGCTGCCGCTGGCGTCGGCGTGTGGACCCGTGTAGACGTAGATGCCCTGCGCCACCGGCTTCAGTTGGACGGCTTCCGCAGCGCCAGCGGGCGAAGGCCCGAGAGCCGCGCCTATGGCAGCCAGCCAGAACAAGGCAGCCGGGGCCAGCAATCCAGCCGAGCCGGTCACCGCCCGTGCAATTCCCTGCGACATGTTCCTGATCTCCGCTCCCCCCGCCAGATTATGCAACGGAGATTTTTCATGCCCAGACCTCCGCACCGGGCAGGCAATCGCGGCACACCCTGCGGGCCAGCCGCTGATGATCGGCACGGGGCGTCGTCGAACAATAGAGACGTCACCGGCATGTCTGCCTCCGGTACCGGCTCGGCGAACCGGCCCAGCCGCATGGTCGCCTGACCCCATGAGGTCGGTCCCGCAGACATCGACGATGGCGGCAGGACGGCGGTGGCCGTCTCTGCTGGCCACTGCGGCTCCCCTCCGCTTCGCCATCGTCCTGTCGGCGCTGCTGCTGACTCCGAACGCGGGTTCGGCGGACGGCCACGCGTGCCTTCCCGATGAGCCGACGGCGTATCGCACGTCGGAATTCCGGGCGGCGGTGCCCTGCTCGCTCGACGGCGCCACGGTGGTCACCACCGGGGCACTCCAAGACCTGCTGGAGCAGCGCGACCCGCTTCTGATCGACGTGTTTCCGTCACCCCGACCGCCCAAGATCGTGCGCGACAGCCAGGACCACCTGTGGTTGCCGCCGCTCCGCGACAGCCTTCCCGGCACCGTGTGGCTGCCGAACGTGGGCCTCGGCGTGCTGCCGGTCGAAGAGGAGAACTACTTTCGCGCGAACCTTGCACGACTCACCGACGGTGACCGGGGCCGGACGATCGTCTTTTTCTGCCTCAGCGACTGCTGGATGTCGTGGAATGCGGCGCGGCGGGCCCTGGAATGGAACTACACGTCGATCGTCTGGTACCCCGAAGGCACCGACGGCTGGGAGGCCGCCGGTCTCGAGCTGACCGAAGTCTCGCCGGTCGAACGGACAGAAGGACAGTAGGCGCACGCGCCGCCCCGCCACCGGCGCGTCCGCTGGTTCGGACCGACCGGACCGGGAGGCATCGACGTCACCGGCGCGCGGCAAGCCGGTCCACGAGAATGTGATCGAGCATGTAGGTCGTGGCGTGCCGCCAGGTCCGTTCGGTGTTGCCCCGCATGTCCACGAACGCGTGCGCAACCGACGCTCCCGTCTCGACGTCGATGGCCACGACATTGAGGTTGAGAATGAGGTTGCTGACAAACTGAACCCAACCCACCAGCACCCAGTCCGCCGAGAGACTGCGAGCGATGTTCCGTTCGCAGCCATTGCAGGCGTGCAGCCGCTGTAAGGGGCTGGCTTCGCGGATTGCCGCCCGCGTGGCCGCGGCGGACACCGGGTCGTACCCTTCCTCCCGCAACCGCGTGCGGATCAGTTCGGCCACGATCTCCAGCCGGTGCCGTTCCTCCGTCGTCACCGTATGGGCGTCGGGCAGGTAGTCGGCTTTCAGCAGTTCGATGTCCAGCACTGCCACGCGCTTCGCTGCATCAGCCGCCTGCGGATGCGCCGGGATCGTCGCTGCCACGGCCAGGACGAGTGCGGGCAGCCACTGCCGCCGGGCGGGCGCGCCCCGGGCCAGCCCCTCCCTTATCCGCCATGTTTCTGCCCATCCAAGCGCGAATGCACCGTCATCGAGTATCATGCGGAACTCTCCTGTCGGCCGGGTGCCTCGAGTGATGAAGAAGGTGTTGCTGGCACTTGCGGTCGTCGCCGCGCCTGGTATCGAGCGCGCGCTGGCCAACGATTTTCCCACGCAGGCCCGCGTCGAATTCGTCCTGGCCTGCATGAATCTTGAGGGCGGACAAAGCTACGACACGCTGTACCCCTGCGTCTGCATGATCGACCGGATCGCCTCGCAGATCTCGTATGAAGACTACACGACGGCCGAGACGCTGAGCTTTCTGTATTCCACCCCGGGTGAACGGGGCGGCATCTTTCGCGATGCGGCGCCAGAGGCAAGGTCGCGCATCGAGCAGTTCCAGACACTGCACGAGGAGGCCGAAGCGACCTGCTTCGTGTCCGGGAAAAGCAGGGTCGGCGGCGAACCGAGTTGACCAGCGCATTGGTCGGCGCCAGTCCACCATCATAATTGGGCGTAGCGCAGCAACTTTAAGGCGGGCACGCGGCGCCACCGTAGCTGAAGTGTGCCATCAGCAAGAAGTGCTCGCCAAACGCCGCCACGGCCAGTCAGGCCGTACTGGCAGGCCGGATCATTGCCGGATGGCTACGTTTATACGCGGTGTAACAAAAACTACATGCATTACGTTCAGTTTGGTGCTTTAATCCAAGGGCTGGCCATCCGCACCCGCTTCAGTTCAGTGCGCTCGGCGGGCTCCGTGTGGTCGGTGTGACGGGTGCGCTCCCGCAACCTGTGTGGTCGGGTTACTGGCCTCCACAGGGGGAGGGCCAAATCACCGAATTCCATGCAACGGATGAGAATCATGACTACCAGAATTCTCTCCCTCATCGTCTCTGTGGCGATGGGGGTGCTTGTCGCGGTGCCGATCTCTGTATCCGCCAACGACGACGTCAAGGCGCTCGCCGCCGACGTGAACAACTGGGCCATGTGGGGCCGTACCTATGACGGTGCCCGGTATAGCCCGCTTTCGGAAATCAACGCCGGAAACGTAGGCGACCTGCAGGTCGCCTGGACCTTCTCCACGGGGGTCCTCCGCGGGCACGAAGGTGGCCCGCTGGTGATCGGCGGCACGATGTACGTGCACACCCCGTTCCCGAACAAGGTGTTTTCGATCAACCTAGCCGATCAGACGATCAACTGGGTGTACGTCCCGGTACAGGATCCATCTGTCATTCCGGTGATGTGCTGTGACACGGTCTACCGTGGCCTGGCCTACGCCGAGGGCAAGATCTTCCTTCAGCAAGCTGACACCACGCTGGTCGCGCTCGATGCCAACACCGGCGGGGTGATCTGGAGCGTAGTGAACGGCGATCCGTCTGCCGGCTCCACCAACACCAACTCACCGATCGTGGTCAACGACAAGGTGTACACCGGCATCAGCGGTGGCGAGTTCGGCGTCCGCGGCTTCCTCGCGGCTTACAACATCAACGACGGAAGCCTGGTGTGGAAGGGCTACAGCACGGGTCCGGACGATGAAATGCTCATCGATCCCGAAAACACCACGCATATGCTGGAGCCGGTCGGCCCGAATTCCAGTCTGGACTCCTGGGAAGGTGACCAGTGGAAGATCGGCGGCGGCACCACATGGGGCTGGTTCACGTACGACCCTGACCTGAACCTCATCTACTACGGTACCGGCAACCCCAGCACCTGGAACCCGGTGGTCCGTCCGGGCGACAACAAGTGGTCGATGACCATCTTCGCCCGTGATGCTGACACTGGCATGGCCCGGTGGGTCTACCAGATGACCCCGCACGACGAATGGGACTATGACGGCGTCAACGAGGGCATCCTCGCCGACATCGAGATCGATGGTGCCATGCGCAAGGTGATCGTGCACTTCGACCGTAACGGTTTCGGCTACACGCTCGACCGTGCCACGGGTGAACTGCTGGTCGCCGAGAAGTACGACCCGGCCACCAACTGGGCTACGCACGTCGACATGGAAACCGGTCGCCCGCAGGTCGTGGCGGAATACAGCACCGACCAGCAGGGTGAAGACGTCAACACCCAGAACATCTGCCCCGCAGCGTTGGGATCGAAAGACCAGCAGCCTGCCGCGTTCTCCCCGCGCACCGGCCTCTTCTACGTGCCGACGAACCACGTCTGCATGGACTACGAGCCGTTCCGGGTCGAGTACGTTTCCGGGCAGCCGTACGTGGGCGCCACGCTGAGCATGTTCCCCGCCGGCCGGGTTACCGGTGACGGGAGCGACAACCTCGGCAACTTCATCGCGTGGGATGCTGCCAAGGGCGAGATCGTGTGGTCCGTGCCTGAGCAGTTCTCCGTCTGGAGTGGTGCCCTGGCGACCGCCGGCGACATCGTCTTCTACGGGACCCTCGACGGCCGTCTGAAGGCAGTCGACGCCAACAGCGGTGAGGAGCTGTACAGCTTCAAGACTCCGTCAGGCATCATCGGCAACGTGAACACCTGGACCTTCGAAGGCAAGCAATACGTCGGCGTGCTGTCCGGCGTGGGCGGCTGGGCCGGCATCGGCATGGCCGCGGGCCTTGAGGGCGACACCGATGGCCTTGGTGCGGTCGGAGCGTACAGGGGCCTGAACCAGCACACCCAGCTTGGTGGCGTGCTGACCGTGTTCGCGCTCCCGTAGGACCGACACGCTAGACGGCGACGGGCGGCACGACCGCCGGTCACCAGTCCACTTGACCGGTTGCGGCGTTCACGCCGCAACCGGTTTTTCTTTAAAGCCGGATTCGGCGAGGCCACGCGACGACAGCAACGATGGCCTCTGTGGATCCATTCAGCACACGGAGCCTGCACCGTGCTTCAGAAATATCGGATCAACGTGGCCGGCCTGGCGACCTGCGTCGCGATGGCGGCCACGGCCCTGGCAACCGCTGCAGCGGCGGAAGAAGCAGAACCCCCACCCTACGAAGGACACATCCAGTGCGAGACTGAGGGTGACCCGAGCACCTGCCAGATCGATCTCTGGCTCACCCGGGGCTACCGCGCATTCAGCCAGTGCCAGGTCTGTCACGGCCTGACGGGCGACGGCAGCACCATCGGCCCGAGCCTCATTCGGAAGCTCCGCGAAATCGACCTTGATCGGTTCCTGGAGGTCGTCGTGAATGGCTACGAGGGGCAAATCGGGGTGATGCCGGGCTGGGGAACCAACCCCAATGTCATGAATTACATCGATCAACTCTACGCCTATCTCCTGGCGCGCGCCGACGGCGTCCTCCCCGGAGGCAGACTGAAACGATACGATCGATGACGCTCCTCCCCCGACTGGCCAGCCACCCGCGTGTTCGCGAGCTGATCAGGTGTGCCGCCGTCGCAGTAGCGATCGTTGGCGCGGGGGCGCTTCCGGTCGAAGCAGGCGGCACGGAGAGGACGGCCTTCAAGGTCTGCGCCGACGCCAACTACCTCCCCTGGTCGAACGATCGCTTCGAGGGATTTGAAAACCGCATCGCCTCACTGCTGGCCGGGGAGCTCGGCCTGCCGGTGGAGTACACCTGGTTCCCGCAGCGGATCGGTTTCATCCGGAACACGCTTCGCGCCACGGGCGACGACGGGAACTACAAGTGCGATGTCGTGATGGGGCTTCCGGACGGCTATGAGCTCGCGATCACGACCGACCCCTACTATCGCTCCACGTACGCGCTTGTCTTCGTGGAGGGGCGTGGACTGGATTCCGTCCGGTCGGCAGCGGATCTGCTGTCGCTCGACCCTTCCCAGAGGAGTTCCCTGCGGTTCGGCCTAGCTGAACGGAATCCCGGCACGCTGTGGCTGGCCAAGTACGGCATGCTTGACCGCCTGACCAAGGCGTACGCATCCCAGCACGGCGATCCCAACGTGCCGCCCGGGCAGCTTGAGCAGGAGGACCTGCTGGCCGGCAGCATCGACCTCACCTTCATGTGGGGGCCCATCGCCGGACACTTCATGCGAAGCCATCCGGATGTCCCGATCCGGGTCATTCCCGTGGAGTCGGAAGCCGACTTGCTGCTGCACTTCGGCATTTCGGTCGGCGTCCGCTTCGGCGAGCGCGACTGGATGGTGGAACTGCAGGAGTTGCTCGACGCGAATGCGCCAGCGATCGAGAGCATCCTGCGCCAGCACGGTGTCCCGCTTGTCGACGGCGACGGACGCCTTCTCTAGGGGACTGTATAACTCGGTGCTCAGGTCACCTGGCTCCCCGTGGTTTGACCAGCCCGAGGAAGAATTGGCGCGTGGTTGAGATCCTCGACGCACTGGCGGCTTCGATCTTGGTGTTGCTGTTCGTCGTGGTCTGCATCGCGGCGACGTGGACCTGGTTGCGGTCTTGGGACCGCTGGTAGCCGCCGGTACTGGCACTATTCGACACAATCCCGCTACTTTCGGCACGACGCGATCGCCCGAAGCGGCATGAAGGTCACCTCCGGGGCCTGCCGGCGGAGGCGGGGCAACGGTGGACGGAGTACTCAGGGTACGGAGCTGCGCATCTTGCGCCGAGGTCGCTCGGGCTACCGCCGCACGAGGGCGCACCCGTGACTGTCAAAGCGGAACCGGGACCGGTTCCTCGTTGGGTTCGCGGGCCACTGCCGCAACGCCCTACATGCAGGCCTCGAACAACGCACGCGTATTCGTCTCGGTCATGGCCACCGGATTGCTGCCCGCCGACGGGTCCTCGAGCGCCATGGCCGTGAGCTCGCCCAGACGACCGCGTTCCACACCCATCTCGCCCAGCGTCTGCGGGATGCCCAGCGTCTCGCGGAGCTGCATCACCCGCTCATAGAGAGCGCGGTAGCCGCCCCGGAGGCCCAGATAGGCGGCCGCCGTGGTCAGACGATCCTCGACGGCCGGCCGGTTGAAGTCGAGAACGTAGGGCATCACGCAGGCATTCGTGGTGCCATGGTGGGTGTCGTAGACGGCGCCCACCGGGTGACTCAGGGCGTGGATGGCGCCGAGACCCTTCTGGAAGGCGACCGCCCCCATCATGGCGGCCGCCATCATGTTGGCCCGGGCCTCGAGATCCGTGCCATCGGCATACGCCCGTTGCAGGTGCTCGTGGACCAGCCGCATGCCTTCGAGCGCGATCCCCTGCCCCATGGGGTGGTAGTGGGGTGAGCAGTACGCCTCCAGGCAGTGTGCGAAGGCATCCATCCCGGTCCCGGCGGTGATGGGTTTCGGCAGGTCGACGGTGAGCTCCGGATCAATGATCACGACATCGGGAAGCACCTTGGGATGGAAGATGATCTTCTTCACCCGGGTTTCCGGGTTGAGGATGACGCTGGTGCGACCCACTTCCGACCCCGTGCCGGCCGTCGTGGGCACGGCCACCACGGGTGCGATTCCATCCACGTCCGCGCGGCGCCACCAGTCTCCGACATCCTCGAAGTCCCACACCGGGCGCGACTGGCCGGCCATGAAGGCGACCGCCTTTCCGAGGTCCAGGCCAGAGCCGCCGCCGAACGCCACCACGCCATCGTGTCCGCTGTCACGAAACCGGGTGAGCCCGGCCGCCAGGTTCGCTTCGCTGGGATTGGAATCGACGTCCGTAAAGATCGCGCGGCCAAGCCCTGCAGATTCGAGGATGTCGCGCGCGGCTTGCGTCACCGGCAACGCTGCCAGCCCTCGGTCCGTGACCAGCAGGGGTTTCCGGATGCGCGCTTCGGCGCAGGCGTCGGGCAGCTCGCCGATACGTCCGACGCCGAAGCGGATCGCCGTCGGGTACGACCAATCGGCGCGCAGCGTCATCCGGCGACCTTCTTCAGATGGAAGGACTTCGGACGGGTGAGGTTGTGATAGCCGATCTCGGAGAGTCCCCCGCCCTTGCCCGTGAGCTTGCAACCCGTCCAGCAAAGCGCCGGATCCAAATAGTCGGCGCGATTCATGAACACGGTTCCGGTTTCGACGCGATGCCCCAGCGCCTCGGCGCGCTCGGCATCCGTCGTCCAGATCGAGGCCGTGAGGCCGAAATCGCTGTCGTTCATCAGGGCGAGTGCTTCGTCGTCGCCTGCGACCTTCATGATGCCGACCACCGGAGCGAAGGTCTCGTCGCGCATGATGCGCATGGAGTGGTCGACGTCCGTCAGGACTTGTGGCGAAAGATAGGTGCCGCCGTCATCCTCCGGGAAGACGCGGACGTGCGCCGTCGCCCCGGCCAGCACCGCTTCCTCGACCTGTGCCCGCGCCTCGGCGGCAAACCGCCGGTGGGCCATGGGCCCGAGGGTGGTATCCGGTTCGAGCGGGTTGCCGAGCTTGTAGGCCTGGGCAAAGGCCACGGCGCCGTCCACGAATGCCTTGTACCGGGAGGCATGGACGTAGATTCGCTCGATCCCACAGCAGCACTGGCCGGCGTTGTACATGGCCCCGTCCATGAGCGTGGCCACGGAGGCCTCGAGATCGGCGTCCTCCATCACGTAGCCCGGATCCTTGCCGCCGAGCTCCAGGCCCAGACTGGTGAAGGTGCCGGCAGCCGCCTCTTCCATGGCCCGCCCGCCACGCACCGATCCCGTGAAGTTCACGAAATCGAATGCCCGCTCGCGAATCAGGGCGAGCGTGGTGTCGTGCTCCAGGAAGAGGTTCTGAAACACGTCCTCCGGCACACCCGCCGCCTGGAAGGCGTTCGCCAGCCGCTCCCCGACGAGGAGGGTCTGGGTCGCATGCTTCAGGATCACGGTGTTGCCCGCGATCAACGCCGGGGCGACGGTGTTGATGGCGGTCATGTAGGGATAGTTCCACGGGGCCACCACGAGGACGAGGCCACGGGGCTCGCGACGGATCACGCGGCGGAACCGGGAACTGTCTTCGACCTCGATGTCCCTAAGGGCGGCCGCCGCGATCCCGGCCATGTGCTTCGCACGCTCGTCGAAGCCGCCCCATTCGCCGCCGTAGCGGACCGGCCGGCCCATCTGCCAGGCAAGCTCCGGCACGATGTCGTCGTTTTCTGCGCCGATCCGGGCAACCCCCGCCAGGACGAGTTCGATGCGCTCCTCCAGCGGTCGGGCGGACCAGGCCGGCTGCGCCCGTCGGGCGCTGGCCACCGCCGCCCGCGCCGCGTGGGTGCCCAGTGCCGGGCGTTCGGCGTACACCGTGCCGTCGACGGGTGATATGCACTGCAGAGTCGTGGTCATGGGAGGTCCTCAGGCACGTTCGAAGCGACACCCCGTGCCCGGCGGTCGCGGCCATGGCATGGGCCTCCCGCGCCCGACCGGGCGGTTCCGTGGTCGGGCCGCGCGGTGGCGACCGCCTGGTACGGGGCGGATCGCGGATGACGGATCAGGAGGCGGCCCCGTTCACGCTGCGAGGCCGCCCCGTGAACGGGCTAGGTGTACCGATACGGCCGGCCGGCCTTCTCCATGTCCGCATTGTATTGCTTGAAGATCTCGACCACCTTGGCCTTGGTCTCCGACTCGGCCGCAACCTCGTCCCAAAAGACCCGCGCGGCCGCCTCGACCTGGGCCCACTCTTCGTCCGGAATCGACGTGAGCTGCATCTTGGTTCCGTTGACGCGCAGGCTCGCTTCGCCACCCCAGTACCACCATTGGCGGTAGTAGTGGGACTGGTCGCAGATGACGCGCAGGAGCAGCTGGAGATCCTCGGGAATCTCGTTCCAGCGGTCCATGTTGGCGTAGAACGACCCGATCCAGGCACCCGAGATGTTGTTCGT
Organism: Alphaproteobacteria bacterium; assembly: GCA_022825235.1. GTDB lineage: Bacteria > Pseudomonadota > Alphaproteobacteria > TMED109 > TMED109 > VXPW01. Next base: position 38,485 of record JAJDYI010000052.1, read on the forward strand.
CAGGAAGTAGTTCGTCACATCGGCCCAGCCGACCGTGTAATCCTCGGTGATGCCCGACCAGGCGATCCCGTCAAGCTCGCCGGTCTGGACGGCGACCTCGATGTCCTCCCAGGGCAGGGTGACCGGGACGACCCCGAACTGGGTCAGGAACCGGCCGGCCGTCGGGAAGGTGAAGACACGCTTGCCCTGCAGGTCCGCCAGAGAATGGATGGGGTCCTTGGTCGCGAAGTGGCAGGGATCCCAGGCACCCGCGGAAATGTGCTTCACGCCGACCTTGGCGTACTCGGCGTCCCAGATCTCGTTGAGGCCGTACTGGTTGAAGAGGACGGGGACGTCGAGCGAGTAGCGCGACGCGAAGGGAAAGTACCCGCCGAACACGGTGACCTCGGTGGGCGAGGCCATGGAATCGTCATCGGACTGGACCGCGTCGATCGTCCCGCGCTGCATCGCGCGGAACAGCTCGCCCGTGGGTACGAGCTGGTCAGCGAAGAACAGTTCGATCTGCATCCGCTCGCCCGCGATCTTGTTGAACATGTCGATTGCCGGCTTCACCACATGCTCGGCCAGGGCGGGACCGGCGTAGGTCTGCATCCGCCAGGTGATCTGCGCCTGGGCGAATACGGGCGTCGCAATGGCGGCGGCCGGTGCGACGGCAGCGGCTTTCAGAAGCTTGCGCCGTGTGGTCATGGGTTCACTCCTTGCAGGCCGGCGCGCCGCGAATCCGGCGCATCGGCTAGTTCGCGTACACGTGGCCGGGCAGCCACAGCGCGATTTCCGGGAAGCTGATGACGAGGGACAGCGCCACGATCATCACGCCGACAAAGGGGATGATCGACCGGTAGATGTCACCCAGGGTGACTTCCGGCGGGGCCATGGCGCGCATCAGGAAGAGATTGTATCCAAACGGCGGCGTCATGTAGGCGATCTGCGTGGTGATCGTGTACAGCACGCCGTACCAGATGAGGTTGAATCCCAGGGCGTCTACGAGCGGGACATAGAGCGGGGCGACGATCACCAGCATCGCCGTATCGTCGAGGAACGTGCCCATCAGGATGAACGAGAGCTGCATGAGGATCAGGATGGTCCACGGCGACAGCCCCATGCGCTCCGTGAAGAGGTTCTCGATCGCGCGCACGGCGCCGAGGCCGTCGAATACCGCGCCGAACGCGAGGGCGGCGAGGATGATCCACATGAACATGCAGCTGATCCGCAGGGTGTTGCGGAGCGAATTCTCGAACACCTGCCGCGTCATCCGGCGCCGCACGACGGCCGCAAGGAACGCGGCCAGCGCCCCGATCGCGGACGACTCCACCAGCGACGTCCAGCCGTTCACAAACGGGAAGATCATCACCGCGAAGATAAACAGCGGCAGCAGGCCGGCCCGCAGGAGCCGGTATTTCTCGGCCCGCGCCACGTCCCGATCGGCCTTCGGCAGGATGGGACCGAGCTTGGGCGTGATCCGGCAGCGCAGCCAGATGTAGAAGACGAAGAGCCCGGCCATCATGAGCCCCGGAAACACGCCCGCAAGCCAGAGCTGCCCCACCGGCTGGCGCGCGATCATGGCGTAGAGGACCAGGACCACCGAGGGCGGCACAAGGATGCCGAGCGAACTCCCCGCCTGGATCACGCCGGTCACCATCCGCTTGTCGTAGTTGCGCTTGAGCAGCTCCGGCAGCGCGATGGTGGCGCCGATGGCCATACCGGCCACGCTCAGGCCGTTCATCGCCGAGACCAGCACCATGAGGCCGATCGTCCCCATGGCGAGGCCGCCCGCCATCCCGCCGGTCCAGACGTGGAACATGCGGTAGAGATCGTCGGCGATCTTCGACTCGGAGAGGACATAGCCCATGAAAATGAACATCGGCAGCGTCAGCAGCGGGTACCACTTCATGAGCTTCATGGCAGCGGCGAAGCCCAGGTCGTAGCCGCCGCGGTCGCCCCAAAGGAGAAGGGCAGCGATGACCGCCACGAAGCCGATGGCGCCGAAGACTCGCTGGCCGGTGGCCAGCATGACCATCATCGTCGAGAACATGAGGATGGCGATGAGTTCGTACGACATCAGAACGCCTCGCCGCGAATCCGAAGGACGTCCTTGCAGAACTCCGCCACGGCCTGAAGCAGCATCAGCACGATGCCCACCACCATGATCACCTTGATCGGCCAGAGGTACGGGCGCCAGGCGGAAGGGCTGCGTTCGCCGCCGTACTGGAAGCTGTAGGCCGTCGAATCGATCCCGCCCCAGAGCAGTACCACGAGGTAGAAGATCAGGAAGAACACGGTGAAGGCGTCGAACCAGGCCTTCGTGCGGGCCGACCAGGACCCGTAGAAGAGATCCATCCGCACGTTTGCGCCGGTCTGGATCGCGTAGGGACCGCCCAGGACGTAGTACGTCACCATGGCAAACTGCGCCATCTCGAGTGTCCAGAGCGAGGGATCGAAGAACGTCTTGGACATCGACGACCAGAGGAGGATGCCCATGATCGCGAAGATGCCGTACATCACGACGCGCCCAAGCCGGCGGTTCATCGTGTCGACCGCAGTGATGTAGCCGCGCATCACGCCGCTCATGTCTGCCGCTCCCGTGTGCCGACCCCACATGCCGCGAGCGACGGGACGAGCACCCCCGCAAGCGCATCGGCCATCCGGTCGACAGCGGCGGCCCCCTGCAGGAGATCGTTCCTGACCTCGATCATCAGCGACAACAGGCCGCGCGGCTGGGCAAAGGTCCGGAGCGTGTACGTCACCCCGTCCTCGGGCCCGTAGGGCCGATTCCGCTCCCAGCCCGGCGAGTGCGCGCGCGCGAGCACCGCGTCTGCCAGCCGCGCATCGCGATCGTGGATAACCCCGACTTCGGTAGTCCGGGGCCTTCCCGCAAAGACGGGCGTGAAGCTGTGAACGCTGACCAGCGCGCCAGGACCGACCGCATCGATAGCGGCCGTGAGAGCGGCCGCCCAAGGCGCGTGGACGGCGTCAACCCGTGCCTGCCGCTCCGCGTCCGTGAGGCCGACGTTGCCGGGGACATCGGTCAATTCGCTGCGTTCGGCAATCGCGTCGGGAGCTCCGGGCGGACGGTTCAGGTCGAACACGAGACGCGACACGAGGGCATAGAGCAACGGCACCCCGAGCCGCGATGCCAGGGCCCGGGCGAGATCAAGCGACCCGAGGTCCCACGCGATGTGGCTCGCCCGGTCCCGGTCGTCGAGGCCAAGGGAACCGAATCGGGCAGGCAGGGCGTTGGACGCGTGCTCGCAGACGAGCAGCACCGAGGCCGGGCCACCGCCGTCGAGCCTTGCCACCTGCAACCGCTCGTCCGTCACCCCCGCTGCCGGCTCGCGCATCGCCGACCGGGACTGCCCCCCGGAGATTGGACGAGCCTGCTCCATCAGCGCAGCAGGTGGACACCCGTCGACGGCGGCAGGGCGTCGCCGACCCGGCGGGAGGGCCACCGTTCTCGCGCGAGCCGCTTCGGACAGGCCGCCATCCACCCCTCCCGCTACCGCTGTCGCCCGATCGCGAGTGTAGTTCCCCGTGGCCCTCCTTGCATGCCCACACCGCCGGCATCGGCCTTGCCGGGCCGCGCGTTTCGACGCCGCCACGGAAACTCGCTCCGGGAGCATTGCGACCGCGCTTCCGCGCAGCCGACCGCGGGCTCAGAACCTGCCGCGGCTTTCCCCTGCTGCAGGTGCACGCATGTTACGCCCGCGGCCGCCCTGCTCCGGGGGCGGTGTCTAGATCCCCGCCTGCCGCTCACACATGGCCGGCAAACCGGTCGAGGTGGTGGGCGGAATCGCCGAAGAACGTGTCGATCATGGTCAGGCGCTTGAAGTAATGCCCGACCTTGAGCTCATCGGTCACGCCCATGCCGCCGTGCAGCTGCACGGCTTCCTGTCCCACCTTCCGGCCAGCGGTGCCGATGTGCGCCTTGGCCGCCGACACCGCGCGGCGCCGCTCCGGAGACGTCCGGTCGAGGTTGAGGGTAGCCATCAGCGCGAGCGAGCGCGCCTCCTCGCACGCGATCAGCATGTCCACCGAGCGATGCTGGAGTACCTGAAAGGTCCCGAGCGGCCGCCCGAACTGCTGACGTGTCTTGAGGTACTCGAGCGTCGTCTCCCGCAGCAGGTCCATGACCCCCACCGCTTCCGCACACACGGCGGCAACCGCCCGGTCGGTGACGGCCTCGACCGTCGGGTACGCCCCGCCCACTTCACCGAGCAGGGCATCCTCGCCCACCTCCACGCCGTCCAATTCGACTTCGGCCGCGCGCAGGCCATCGATCGTGCGATAGGGCCGCAGGCCCAGCCCGGACGATCCCCGCGGCACCACGAACAGCGAGATGCCCTCCGGCGCCCGCACCTCGCCGTCACTACGCGCGGAGACGATGATGAAATCGGCGGCGGCGGCGTTGTGCACCACGGCCTTTCGCCCCGTCAGCGTGAAGCCTCCAGCCCTGGCTTCCGCGCGTGTCGCCACGTGGGCCAGCGCATATCGTCCGCCCGGCTCGCCATGTCCGAACGCCAACTGGATCCGGCCCGCGATCAGATCGCCGAGATAACGCGAGCGGTGCGCCTCGGTGCCGGCCGCCGCGATCAGCCCGCCGCCGAGGAGGATGCTCGGCACGTAGGGTTCCACCACCAGTCCGCGGCCGAACTGCTCCATCAGGATCATGACCGCCACGGCGTCGGCCCCGAGCCCGCCCGCCTCCTCGCTAAACGGGATCCCCAGCCAGCCAAGAGCCGCGAACTGCTTCCATGCTGCCGGGTCGAACCCGAGGTCACTCCCGGCAATGCGGCTGCGGGTCTCGAAGTCGTAGTCGTTCTGGATGAACCTGGCGATGCTCTCGGCAAGCAGCGTCTGGTCTTCACTGTATGACAGGTCCATGGCTAGGCCTCACAGTTCCAGTACGAGCTTGGCGACGATCCCCTTCTGGATCTCGTTGGAGCCGCCGTAAATCGAGGCCTTCCGCCAGTTGAAGTACCTGGGCGCCGCCCCGGCGGCGTACTCGGGTCCGATCGGCTCCTCGTTCCAACCGTCCTTCAGGGCCTCCGGCACGTACGGATTGGCGTAGCTGCCGACCGCTTCAAGCGTGAGTTCGGTGATCCGTTGCTGGATCTCCGTGCCGCGGATCTTGAGGATGTTGGCTTCCGTCCCCGGCTCCTCGCCCGCGTTCTGCCGACTGAGCGCACGCAGCTCGGTGTATTCGAGCGCCAGCAGGTCGATCTCCAGGGCGGCGATCTTCTCCCGAAACCGGTCGTCCTCGGACAGCGGACGTCCGTCCGAGAGTTCAGCGGCCGCGATCCGCTTGAGGCCGGCGAGCTGCTTCTTGGAACGTCCCACGTCGGCAATCCCGGCCCGTTCGAAGCTCAGCAGGAATTTCGCGTAGGTCCAGCCACGGTTCTCCTCGCCCACCAGATTCTCAACCGGCACGCGAACGTCCTCGAAGAAGACGTCGTTCACCTCGTGACCGCCGTCGATCGTGATGATCGGCTTCACTTCGATCCCCGGCGATTGCATGTCGATCAGCAGGAACGAGATGCCCTGTTGCGGCTTCGCGGCGTCCGGATCGGTACGGACCAGGCAGAAGATCTGGTCGGCCCAGTGGGCGGATGTCGTCCAGGTCTTCTGCCCGTTGACGACGTAGACATCACCGTCACGCACCGCCCGGGTGCGCAGGCTGGCGAGGTCGGAGCCCGCCCCGGGCTCGGAGTAGCCCTGGCACCACCAGTCCTCGCCGGACAGGATCCGGGGGAGGTAGCGGGCCTTCTGGGCCGCGCTTCCGAACGTGAAGATCACCGGCCCCACCATGTTCACCCCGAACGGCATGATCCGAGGTGCGCTGGCGGCCGCGGACTCCTCGTCGTAGAGATACCGCTGCATCGGCGTCCAGCCGGTGCCGCCATGATCGACCGGCCAGGCCGGTGCCACCCAGCCCTTCTCGTAGAGGATCCGGTGCCAGGACGCGTAGTCCTCGCGCCCCAGCTCGAGGCCGTTTTCGACGCGCCGCTTGATGTCGGGCGGCAGGCTCGTGCCAAGGAACGTGCGCACCTCATCGCGAAACGCGCGGTCCGCGCTGGTCAACTCGATGTTCATGGCAGGTCCCTCCTCGCCCGCTGCGCCGCTTCCGGGCCTGACGCCGCCGCCAATGTAGAACCAAATCGGCCGAACCAGTAGCGTGGGTCGGCCGCAGCCCAGTCCGTCGTCTCATGCCGGCCAGGGGCCGATACCATCGGTGGCATTCTCTCCGCAGGTCCGTCGCATACCCCGCGCCGCGCCCCCTGCATCCAACCCATGTCGGTGACCAAACGACTACGCCGGCTGCCGGAGCCAACGCATGGATCAACCCTCCGCCGCTCCCGTTCCTCCGCCGGGCCCCCTGTCGGGAATCACGATCCTCGATCTCACCCGTGTGCTTGCGGGGCCGTTCGCCACCATGGTCCTCGGTGACCTGGGTGCCCGAGTGATCAAGGTCGAACCGCCCGACGGAGACGATGCGCGTAACTTTCCGCCGTGGATCGGCGACACCTCGGCGTACTTCGGGTCCCTCAACCGCGGGAAGGAGAGCATTGCGCTTGACCTCAAGGCCGACGCCGACAGGTCCCTGTTCGGACAGCTACTCGGGCAGGCCGACGTGCTGGTCGAGAACTTTCGGCCGGGCACGCTCGAGCGCCTCGGCTTCGGATGGGACGCGCTCCACGCTGCCCACCCGCGCCTGATCCTCGCGTCCGCGTCAGGGTTCGGCCAGACCGGGCCATGGGCCAGCCGGCCCGCCTACGACATGATCGTGCAGGGCATGGGCGGATTGATGTCGCTCACGGGACACGCGGACGGCCCGCCCACCCGGGTCGGGACATCGATCGGGGACATCGCGGCGGGACTGTTCACGGCGGTGGGCATCGCCGCCGCCCTCCATGAGCGGAACCGCACGGGGCTCGGGCAACGGATCGACGTGGCCATGCTCGACTGCCAGATCGCGATACTCGAGAACGCGGTGGCCCGCTACTTCGCGACCGGCGTCGCCCCGCCCCCGTCCGGCGCCCGCCACCCGGCCATCGCGCCGTTCGGCTGCTTTCGCGCGGCCGATGCGCACCTGGTTCTGGCCGCCGGCAACGACCGCATGTTCCGCACCCTCGCAGAGGTTCTCGGACGGCCTGCACTGGCGGACGACCCCCGTTTCGCGTCGAACCGCGGCCGCATCGACAACGTCGAGAGTCTCGAAGCGGAGCTCAACGCGTGCTTCCGGGCCGCGCCGCGCGCCGAATGGCTGGCCAAGCTCGAAGCGGCCGGTATTCCGGCCGGTCCGCTGAACGACGTGGCCGACGCCGTGTCCTCCCCGCAGGTCAAGGCGAGGAACATGCTCGTGGAGATCGCCGGCGGAAACGTCGATGGCATGAAGGTCGCCGGCAATCCCATCAAGCTGTCCGGGCACCCGGACCCGGCCACGCGGGGTCCGGTGCCGGAGCTTGATGCCGACCGGCCGCGCATCCTGGACCTGTTGCATGGCGGGTAGCCCCTGGAGCCGGGCCTGGCTCGGGCCCGTCCTGAGCCTCGGCGCGGCCGGCGCGCTGACCGCGGCGGCGGCGGCGCTGGCCCTCCCGCTGCTCGCACTGCAGGCGGCTCTCCCGCAGCTGGAAGGGCGCATCGAGGTCCGCGGGACCGAGACCTCGCTGCAGATCGTGCGAGACGCGTATGGAATCCCGCACATTTTGGCGGGCAGCGAACGCGACGCCTGGTTTGGCCTCGGGTTCGTGCATGCCCAGGACCGCTTCACCGCAATGGAATTTGCCCGCCGGGCGGGCCGTGGCCGCCTGGCAGAAGTCATGGGCGCCGGCGCGTTGCCGCTCGACCGCAGGTTCCGGACGATCGGCTACGCGCGCGCTGCCGACGCAGTGGCAGCCGCCCTCGATCCGGAGACACGGAACTTGCTGCAGGGATACGTCGACGGGGTGAACGCGGCGCTCGACAGCGGCCATCGGCCATTTGAACTGCTTGCCCTGGGCGTGTCTCCCGAACCCTGGACGCCCGCCGACAGCATCCTTGCCATCAAGATGATGGGCACACTCCTGTCGGGCAACGCGAGCACGGAGGCCGAACGCGCCCGCCTCCTCCCACAACTGGGAGAACACCGGCTCCGAGAACTCTGGCGCTCGGTCGACGCTCCATTGGCCGGATCCAATGCCTGGGCGGTTGCCGGGCGGCATTCCGCGAGCGGCAAGCCCTTGCTCGCCAACGACCCGCACCTGCGTTTCGCGGCGCCTTCGGTCTGGTACCTCGCCCACCTCGAGGCCCCCGGCTTCCGGGTGTGGGGCGGCACCTTGCCGGGGATTGCAGCGGTCCCGATCGGCCGCAACGCTCAGGTGGCCTGGGGCATGACCTCGGTCTACGCCGATGTCCAGGACCTCTACGTCGAAACCGTGGACCCGGCCGACCCCGGGTCGTACCAGACCCCGACAGGCTCGGAACCCTTCCACGTCCATGCGGAGACGGTCGCGGTGAGGGGCGACGATCCGGTCAGCCTGACGGTGCGATCTACCCGGCACGGGCCCGTCGTGTCGGACCTGCCCGAGTTCGCGTTCGCCGGTCCCGGGCAGGTTGTCGCGTTCCGGTCCGATGAACTCGGCAACACGGACCGTTCGCAGCGCGCGGCGTTCCGGAGCGTGCGCGCCGCGAGCGCCGCCGCCTTCGGCACGGCCATGGGCGAACTCGAGGCGGTCGTCCAGACGGCTGTGCACGCCGATGCTGAAGGCAACATCGGCTACGTGATGACGGGCCGTATCCCCGTCCGGGCAACGGGCGACGGCTTCCTGCCCGTGGACGGCACCGACCCCGGCAGCGCGTGGATCGGGCGGCTGCAGGGCGCCGCCCTCCCCGGTGAAGCGAATCCGCCGAATGGCCGCGTGGCGAGTGCCAACGAGTACCTCGCACCCACCGGCTATGCACACTTCATCATGCGGGATCGACCCTCCAGCTACCGGGCGGAACGCCTGCAGGAGCTCCTTGCCGCCGTTCCCGAAGGCGGCTTCACGCCCGCCCAGTTCGCGAACATGCAGACGGACATCGTGTCGCCCGCCGCACGTACCATCGTGCCTTTGCTGCTGGCCGCCGGCCCCTTTTCCGGGTCCGCCGCCGACGCGGCAGGACTGCTCGACGGATGGGACTTCCGCATGGCAGCGGGCCGACCCGAACCGCTCCTGTACTCGGCCTGGCACCGTGCCCTCATCCGGCGCCTGGCCCCGGCCGCGTTCGGCGACAAAACGCTTCCGGTGACCCCGCGGCCACAGCTGCTCGTCGACCTGCTCACCGGTCGCGTGCCGGGATGCGGCGATTCGGAGCAAACGTGCGCCGACATCACCCAAGACGCGCTGCACGACGCCCTGACCTGGCTACGGGAGCGGCACGGCGCCGACCTGCATGCCCTGCGCTGGGATTCCGCAGCAACCGGTGTCCACCGGCACCGGCCCCTGGGCGGGGTCCCGTTCCTCGGGCGCCTGTTCAACATTGTCCGCGCGCATGAAGGCGGACCGTTCACGCTCATGCGCATGTACGGCGACTGGAGCGACAGCGAGCAGCCGTTCGCCGGGATCCACGGTGCGGGCGTCCGGCTGGTCCACGATCTCGCCGATTCCACGCGGTCGTGGGCGGTGGTGTCCACGGGACAGTCCGGACACCCGTTCTCGCCGTGGTACCGGGACCACGCGGACTCATGGTTCGCAGGACGCCTCCTGCCACTGGAAACGGACTGGGCCAAGATCGCCAGGGCGAGGCAGCTGGAACTGGCCGGTCAACTCGGCCCATGAGCGTGGCGGTTGCGCCGGACCAACGGCGTTCGCATAGTCGCGCGCATGCCAACACCAGCCCAAGCATCCCCCCGGCCAGCCGTTCCGGCCCTAGAAGACTATGCGCACCGGGTCGAGCGCGACATCCGGTTCTTCGACCTGGATGGCGTGGGGCATGTCAATCACGCCGCGGTGGCCCGCTTCTTCGAGGAAGGCCGGCTCACGTATCTCGCGGGCATCAATGACCCGATCACGGCCGATCCGGTCTTCATGCTGGCGCACATCGCGATCGATTACCTGGCCCAGCTTCACTGGCCCGGCATCGTCACGGTCGGCACCCGGATCGCGCGCTTCGGTCGCTCGTCGGTGCACTGGGACCAGGCCGTGTTCCACCGTGGCGCCTGCACTGCACACGCACGCTCGGTCATGGTGCTGGCTGACCGGACCCGGGAAGCGAGCGTGCGGATTCCCGACGAACTCCGGGCCCAGCTGACCGAGCGGGGAGCCGGGCCCCGCCCGCCGTCCTGACGGACGGCCCGGCGGGACCGGTCCGCCTCCGATGACGCTTCCCATCGCGCTGACGCTGCTGATCGCAGTCGTCGCCATCGCCGCCTTCGTCTCGGGGCGCTTCCGGCTCGAAACCGTCGCCGTCGGGCTCCTGCTCGCGCTCCTGTTCCTGTTCGTCACCGTCGAGATGCCGGACACGCGGGCCCAGCCGGGCATGGTGTTTGCAGGCTTCGCCAACACGGGTCTGATCACGCTGATGGCGCTGTTGATCGTCGCCAGGGGTTTGACCGAAACCGGGGCGCTCAGCCGGATCGCCGACCTGATCAACCGGATGGCCCGCCATCGCCGGGGCGTGGTGTTCGTCTTCCTCCTGCTGATTGCGGCGTTTACGTCGAGCTTCATCAACAACACGCCCATTGTCCTGATCTTTATTCCCATCCTGATCCTGGTCGCATCCGATCGCCTGCCCCCGTCTCGCACCCTCATTCCATTGAGCTATGCCAGCATCCTGGGCGGCATGACGACCCTGGTCGGTTCCAGTACGAACCTCATCGCGGCCGGCGTCGCCGTGGAGCTCGGGCTTCCGCCGTTCGATTTCTTCGCGTTCACCATCCCCGGTCTGGTCGTGGCCGGCGCCGGTCTCGTGTACGTCACCGCGATTCTCCCCTGGCTGATGCCGAAACTGGAGTCCGAAGCCGCAACACCCGTCGAATCCCGCCAGTTCGTGACCGAACTCGAAGTGCGATCCGATTCGCCCGCGGTCGGAGAGGCATCGGTCGGCGGCATGTTTCCCGGTCTCCAGGAGATGACCGTCTTTTCGGTGCGGCGCGGGCTGGATACCTATCTGTTCCCGTTCGACGACGTGGTGCTCCAGGCCGGTGACGTGCTCGTCGTGGCGCTCTCCCGTACCCGGTTTCCCGCGATCCTGGGATCGCTGGGCGGCCTGTTCCGGACCGCGCGGATGCGCGCCGAAAACGAGGCCAATTTCTTCGCCGAAGCCGTCGTCACGGTGGATTCGCCGTTCACCCATACCCCGCCGATGACACCTGAAACCTTCCGGCGCCGCACCGGGTGCACGATCCTCGGGCTGCGGCGCACCCGCCTCACCAATCGGCGCACCCGGCCGCTGGAGGTCCCGCTGCAGAGCGGCGACATGCTGCTAGTGGAAGGCACCCAGAGCGCGGTCAGCGACCTGCGTCAGACCGGGATCGTGGTCCCGACGGAATGGCGGCAGAGCCAGCTGCCGCCCGTCAAGTTCCGCTGGCGCGCGGCGGGCATCTTCCTGGGCACGGTCCTGGCCGCCTCCAGTGGCGTGGTGCCGGTGGTGGTTGCCGCGGTTGCCGGCGCGTTCTCGATGATCGCCTCGGGCACGCTGTCGGTTGGCCGCGCGCTCGGCGCGATCGACGGGCGGGTTGCCCTGCCGGTGGCAGCGATGCTGGGCCTGAGCGGCGCCATGCAGATGAGCGGGGCGGCCCAATGGATAGCCGATGGCGCGGTGCAGGCGATGGAGACCTTCGGGTTCGGCCCGGCGGCGATGATGTCCGCATTGTTTCTGGTCACGGCCATCACCACCGACATCCTGACCAACAACGCGGCAGCCCTGCTCTACATGCCGATCGCCATTGGCATCGCCCAGATTCTCGGGGTGGATCCGTTTCCGTTCGCGGTCACGGTGATCTTCGGTGCGAACATGTCGTTCTCGACCCCCATCGGCTACCAGACCAATCTGCTGGTGATGGGCCCCGCCGGCTACCGGGGCCGCCATTACCTGCGGAGCGGTCCGCCGCTCACCCTGATCTGCTGGGGCACCTTTACCTTGTTCGTTCCGTGGTACTACGGGATCTCCTAGGGCAGGCACCGCAACCGGTGCGCCGGCGACGGCATTGGCACGGCCCGACCGGCGAGACCAGCGACGCGCCTGCACCCGGGCGTGTCTCGGCTTGCTAGCATGGCCATCCATCAACCGCTCCCCGGCAGGGCACGGCCATGACACTCCCACTTGGCGACGCCATTCCGATCTTCGTCGGAACTTCAGCCCTCCCCTGCCCGTACCTGCCCGGGCAGATCGAGCGCAAGGTCATCACCCAGATCCCGACGCAGCAGGCCGATCGATTTCACACGGACCTCATCCGGGCCGGGTTCCGGCGCAGCCATGGCATGGCCTACCGGCCGGCGTGCCCCACGTGCACGGCGTGCCGGCCGGTACGTATAGACGCCGGCGCCTTTCAGCCTGGCCGGCGGTTCCGCCGCGCGCGCCGTGCCTGCCAGTCCCTCGTGTGGCGCGAATGCGACCCCGTTGCCACCCGCGAACAGTACGGCCTCTTTCGGCGCTACCAGACCGACCGCCATATCGGCGGCGACATGGAAGGGATGGGCTACGCGTCGTACCAGGCGATGATTGAGGAAACGCCTGTGGATACCCGCGTGGTGGAAGCCCGCGACAAGGATCACAAGCTGGTCGCCGTATCGCTGACCGACCGGTTGAGCGACGGTTTGTCCGGCATCTACAAGTTCTGGGACCCCGAAAGGCGCCAAGACAGCCTCGGCACTGCCACCATCCTCTGGCACATCCAGCGCGCGCAGTCGCTAGACCTTCGCTACTTCTACCTGGGCTACTGGATCCAGCGATCATCCAAGATGGCCTACAAGCGGCGCTTCCAGCCGCTCGAAGAGCTGACCGAACAGGGATGGGCCCGCCTGGCGGGCGATCCCGCCTGAAGGCGATCTCACCGGCCGAGGGCCATTTGCGACTATGCTGTTGCGGTGGGGCCACGAACCCCCGCCCCGGCAGGACCTGCCGCCTTTCCTGAGGAGCTCCCGAGTTGGATCGTCGCACCTTTCTTTCCGGCGCCGCTGTAGTCAGCGCCTCAGTCGCCCTGGCCGCCTGCGGCGAGGACGAAAACAAAGAGAACCAGCAGACGTCGGAGACCGGCACCCCGGAGAGTCCGGCCGAGGCTCCCAGCGTGAACCGGGGGTTGCGGGAATGGAAGCTGGTCACGACGTGGCCCAAGAACTTCCCGGGGCTCGGAACCGGCGCCCAGCGGATGGCCGATCACATCACGACGGCGTCGGAAGGGCGCCTGACGGTGAAGCTGTACGCGGCCGGCGAACTCGTGCCACCGTTCGAGAACTTTGACGCCGTGCGGGAAAACAACGCGCAGATGAGCCACGCCGCCGCCTATTACTGGATCAACAAGCACCGCTCGACCCCGTTCTACGCGGCCGTGCCTGGCGGGCTCGTGGCCCAGGAACACAACGCCTGGGTGTACCACGGCGGTGGCCAGGAACTCTGGGACGAACTCTATGCGGAGTTCGGTCTGAAGGCGTTCCTTGCCGGCAACTCCGGAACCCAGATGGGCGGCTGGTTCCAGAAGGAAATCAACTCGATCACGGACTTCCAAGGTCTCAAGATGCGGATTCCCGGCCTCGGAGCCGAGGTCATCAACCGGTTGGGCGCGACAGCCGTCAACCTGCCGGGCGGCGAGATCATGCCCGCCCTGCAGTCGGGCGTGATCGATGCCACCGAGTGGGTCGGCCCCTGGAACGACCTTGCGTTCGGCTTCTACAAGATCACGAAGAACTACTACGGGCCAGGCTTCCACGAGCCGGGCACCGCCTCGGAATTGCTGATGAACAAGGCCGAATGGGACAGTCTCGAGCCGGATCTCCAGGCGATCGTCGAGGACGCCGCCGCCGCGACCAACGTGCGCATGCTCGCCGAATTCACGGCCGCCAACAACGAATCCCAGCGGGTGCTGGTGGAAGAGCACGGCGTGGAGCTGCGTCCCTTCCCGACGGACGTGTTCAACGAGATGCTCGCCCACAGCGACGACGTGGTCCGCGCCACCGCGCAGGAAGGTGACCTGGCCCGCCGCATTTTCGAGAGTTGGGAGCGGTTCCGGAACGAAGCGCGCGCACGCAATCCGTACGCGGAACAGGGGTACCTGCAGCTACGCGGCTGACCCGCCGCCCGGGCGGCCGCGAAACACGCTATTCAAGAATTTCTTGAAAGTTGGTTGAACATATTGAAAATGAAATCTATTCTCACATGATGGGCTTGCTTCTTCCGAAGCAGGCGATCCGGGATTCACGTGGCAGCGCCACGCGGATCCCGCCGCCGCAGCGGTGACCTTGCAGCGTCGCATCACGAGGGAGCAAGCCCGTCTGACCCCCGTCTAGGATCATGGTCGGCAAGGGAGGCTGCCTGTGTCGTGCCCTATTGCGGGTACACCACCGTCGGCAGCCAGGTGGCAAGCTCGGGCACCAGTGCCAGCACGCCCAGCATGAGAAGCTGGATCGCGACGAACGGAACGGCGCCCCGATAGATCGCCGCGGTCGGCACCGACTTCGGCGCCACGCCCCGCAGGTAGAAGAGCGAAAACCCGAACGGCGGAGTCAGGAACGACGTCTGCAGGTTGATCGCCACCAAGATCGCGAACCAGACCGGGTCGATGCCCAGCATGAGGATGGGCGGCCCGATGATCGGGATCACGACGTAGGTGATTTCGATGAAGTCGAGAAAGAAGCCCAGCAGGAACATCAGCGCCATGGTGAGGATCAGGACCGTCACCACGCCGCCGTGCAGGCCGCCGAGAAACTCGGCCACCATTTCGTCTCCGCCAAACCCCCGGAAGACCAGCGAGAACAGGGCCGCCCCGACCAGGATCGTGAACACCATCGCAGTCATGCGGACAGTCGCCCGCATGACGTCATTCAGGATCTCGAGATTGAACTGCCGTCGCTGGGCGGCGAGCAGCATCGCACCGATGGCGCCGACGCCCGCCGATTCGGACGGCGTGGCGAGGCCGGCCAGGATCGATCCGAGCACCGCGACGATCAGCAGCAGCGGCGGCACCAGCGCCCGCAGGACCCGGCCGCGGAGTTCCGCCGCCGAGACCAGTGCGCGCTCGCTCTTCGGGATCGAGGGCATCGCTTCCGGCTTGATGGTTCCGTAGAAGAACTGCCACAGGATGTACGCCGCCACGAGCGCAAGCCCGGGCAGCAGCGCGCCCACGAAGAGATCGGTGACCGTCACCGCCTCGGGCGAAAAGTTGCCCTGGGCCAGCTGCGCCTGCTGGTAGGCCGCTGAAATCTGGTCACCGAGCAGGATCAGCACGATGGACGGGGGAATGATCTGTCCCAGCGTGCCCGCGGCGCAGATCGAGCCGCAGGCGATGGAGGGTTCGTAGCCGCGCTTGAGCATGGTCGGCAGCGACAGGAGCCCCATGGTCACCACCGTCGCGCCGACAATCCCGGTCGACGCGGCCAGCAGCGCCCCGACGCAGGTCACGGCGATGCCGAGACCTGCGCGCATGCTGCCGAGCAGCAGCCCCATCGTGGTGAGCAGCTCCTCGGCGATGCGTGAGCGTTCGAGCATCACGCCCATGAAGACGAACAGGGGGACCGCGATCAGGAGATCGTTGGTCATGATCCCGTAGATGCGATTCGGGAACGCAGCCACGAAACTAAAATCGAACAGGCCGGCGACGGCACCGAAGGCGGCGGCGAGCAGCGCCACGCCCGAGAGCGTGAAGGCCACGGGGAACCCTGCCAGCAACGCCGCCATGAGGGCGAGCAGCATGCCGCCCACCATGAACTCCGGGGTCACGTGGCGGGGCTCTCAGAGGATCGGAGCAGTCGCGTCGCACGAACGACCGTGGCGGTCCCCTGCAGAATCAGCAATCCGGCGAACAGCCAGATGCAGGTCTTGAGGAGATACACCGCGTGCAGCCCGCGCTCCTCGATGGAGCCCTCGAAGTCGGCCCACGAGTTCAGCACGTAGTCCCACGAGAAATAGATGACGGAAAAGCTGACGGGGAACAGAAAGAGCACCGTGCCGAGAAGGTCCACCCAGGCCTTCCGGCGCGGCCCCATGCGCTCGTAGAGCATGTCCACGCGGACATGCGCGTCATGCTTGAGCGTGTAGCCGGCGCCCAGCAGGAACACGGCCGCGTACATGAAACGCACCGACTCCTGCATCCAGATGAAACCGATGTTGAAGCCGTACCGCAGAACCACGACGACCACGGTAACCAGCACCATGGACAGGGTGAGCCAGGCGATCCAGCGGCCGATCAACTCGTTCAGCTGATCGATCGCGGCGACGACCGCGTTGCTCCTGCTCATGAAAGCACGGTGGTGAAAGGTCCTGGCATGCGGCTAGTCGTCCCATCCCGTTGCAATAGCACGAACACAGGGACCCCGCAGGAAACGGTTCCGTCCCGCCGCACCTGGGTCCTTCACCGAGGGGCGCCCGGGGCCGAACCTGCAGGCAGGATACCCTGCTTCGGTCGAGAATCCCGAAATTGCCGATTTGGGCTCAGTCGAAACGGAGCGACGAAGGGAATCCTTTCGGGACATTGCGCCCGCTCTGGCCGCGCTTCCCGGTCCAGGGGGCCAGGGAATCGCTCGCAAACGTGCGCGTCCTGGTGCCAGTCCGGCAGACGAGGCCCTCTTCCTTCACGAACATCACCGCGTCCGATAGGTGCCCCTTCCGGTAGCGTTGCAGGTACACGCCCTGTCCCCGGCTCCGCTGCGGAAGTTCCGATGCAGCGAAGATCAGCAGTTTCCGGTTCGTGCCGACCACGGCCACGTGGTCACCCACCGCCGGGCGGCAGACAACCAGCGGGGTCGCGGAGGTGACCACCTGCCGGCCGGACCGGCTGCCGATCAGGTCGCCGGCCTGCGCCAGGAAGCCCCTGCCATCCTCGGTGGCCAGCAGTACCGGCCGGTGGTCCGTCGGCCAGCAGGCGACCAGTTCCTCATCGTTGCCGATCTGTGCGTGCAGCCGGATCGGTTCTCCGAAGCCGCGCCCGCCGGGCAGCCGGGACAGGGCCAACGTGTACAGCCGTCCCTTGTCAGTGGCCACGAGGACGTCCGCCGTGCTCTCGCTCCGCACGACGAATCGGCCTTCGTCGTCGTCGCGGTAACGCAGCTCGCCTTCGTTCTCCACGTGGCCCCGAACTACGCGCACCCATCCGCGGCGCGAACAGATGAGCGTGACCGGCTCTGCGGCTTCGACGTGCTCCGCGCGGGGCTCGCGGGCCGGCGCGTCCGGGTCGATCCGGGTGCGGCGGGCGCCGCCCTCGGCCCCGGCGCCGAAACGGGCGCGCACGTCGCGGATCTCCGCGTCAATCCGCTCGGACTGCAACACCTCGGACTCCACCAGGTCGGTCAGGTTCCTCCGCTCCTCGGCGAGCCGGGCGTGCTCGACGCGCAGCTTCTCCTCTTCCAGTCGCCGCAGCGTCCGCAGGCGCATGTTGAGCACCGCCTCCGCCTGTGTCTCGGTCAGGCGAAACACCTCCATCAGTTCGGACCGGGGCTCGTCGTTCTCCCGGATGATCTGAATGACCGTATCCAGATCGGCGAAGACGAGGAGGTAGCCCTCGAGCACGTGGAGGCGCCTTTCCAGCGCCTGCAGGCGATGCCGGCTTCGGCGCAGCAGAACCTCGCGTCGGTGGTCTAGCCAGGCCTGCAGCACCTCGGCCAGGCCCATGACCCGCGGGACGCGCCCGCCATCCAGCACGTTGAGATTCAGGGACACCCGGGTCTCGAGATCCGTCAGCCGAAACAGCACCTCCATGAGTTCGGCCGGCTCGCCGCCGCGCCCGCGCAGCTCGAGCACCATCCTGACGTCGTCGGCCGATTCATCGCGGATTTCCGCCAGCCACGGGAGCTTCCGGGCCTGCACCAGCTCATCCAGCTGGGTGACGATGCGGGCCTTCGGAACACCCCACGGAATCTCCCGCACCACGACGCGGAGCCGGCCGCGGGACATGGGCTCGGCCTCCCAGGCGGCCCGCAGGCGGAAGCGCCCGCGCCCGGACCGATACGCCTCCTGGAGCGCAGCCTCGCTTTCCAACAGGACGCCCCCGGTCGGAAAGTCGGGGCCCGGCAGGTGGCGCAGCAGGGTCGCCAGCCGGGCACCCGGGTTGTGCAGCAGATGGAGGAGCGCCCGGCAGATCTCGTCGACGTTGTGTGGCGGAATCGATGTCGCCATCCCGACCGCAATGCCCTGCGACCCGTTCGCGAGCAGGTTCGGGAACGCGGCGGGCAGCACCGCCGGCTCGCTGTCTTCGCCGTCGTAGGTCTCGACAAAATCGACCGCATCCTCATCCAGGCCCTCGAGGAGCGCATCGGCGACCGCCGTGAGCCTCGCTTCCGTGTACCGCATGGCTGCGGCTCCATCGCCGTCGACATTGCCGAAATTGCCCTGGCCGTCGACGAGCGGGTACCGGATCGCGAACTCCTGCGCGAGCCGGACCATGGCGTCGTACACGGCCTGGTCCCCGTGCGGGTGGTACTTGCCGATCACGTCGCCCACCACGCGGGCGCACTTCTTGAAACCGGAGGCCGGGTCCAGGCGCAGCGCCCGCATCGCATACAGCAGGCGCCGGTGCACCGGTTTCAGCCCGTCGCGCACATCCGGGAGCGACCGCGACATGATGGTGGACAGCGCGTAGCTGACGTAGCGCTCGCCGAGCACGTCGACGAACGGCGTCTCGCGGACCTGCCGGGCCTCGCTCACGGGAGGTCCGCCCGCCCCGCCGCCTCGGGCTGCGGGCGCGTGTCCAGCCCGTCCAGCAACCGCATGCGCGCCGGCGGCAGGGCGCGGCGGCCGTGCGCGACGGCATTCCGGTGCAGGAAGTACCCGGTGAGTTCGAGGGCGCTCAGGAGATCGTCGCGACCGGGCGCCGTGCCAGCGTGCAGGAAACGCGGCAGCGACAGCAGCCGCGGCGCCCACGAGCCAGCACCTGAGCGGGAAACCGCCCGGCCGGTCTTCGGCGACACGTAGGTAAGATCATCGGTGCTGCCGGTGACCGCACAGTGGGTCAGGTCCAGCCCCGCTCCGGTCTCGCGCAGCAGCGTCAGCTCCCAGAACACGTAGTCGGCCCGCCAGTCCCCCGCGCCGGTGAGCCGGTCGAGGATCGCCTCGCTCGCCGCATGCACCGCCGGCGCCGGTTCGCGCTCCGCCAGGAACCACTCGGCCAGCGCACAGACCGACGAGACGGCGGCCAGCCGCAGCGGATGATGAAGGACCCGGGCCGCGCGGGCATCCACCAGCTCGCAGGTGAAATGCCCCAGATGCTCGGGCAGCCGGCCGCTCCACTGGGCGTTCACGCGGTTGCCGGGGGTGTAGATGGGCGCCCGGCCGGCCGCGCTGGCCCCGCGCACTAGCCCCGCATGGCGGCCATGCTCAGGCGTCAGCAGCTGCACGACGCGCGACGTCTCGCCCCAGGGTCGGGCCGAGAGGACGACGCCCTCATCCACCCACCTCATGGCCGGCCGCGGGTCATGTGATGAACTCCAGTCCGAGCGCGTCGTAGTGCTCCTGCCGATCCTGCCAGGACGGGTCCACCTTCACGTGGACGAACAGGTGGATGACGCACCCGGCTGCCGCCGCGAGCGCGTGACGGGCCGCGGCGCTGATCGAACGAATGCGCCGGCCGCCCTCCCCGACCACGATCGGCTTCTGGCTCGTGCGACGCACCAGTAGGCAGACGTCCACCCTGGCCGAACCGTCCGGCAGATCCTTCCAGCTCACGGTCTCGGTGGCGAGATCGTAGGGAAGTTCCTGGTGCAGCTGCACGTAGGCCTGCTCCCGCACGCATTCCGCGGCCAGCAGGCGCAGGGGAACGTCCGCGGCCTGCTCGGGCGGATAGTGCCATACGCCCTCCGGACACCGGTCGGCCAGGGCCTCCCTGAGCTTCCCCAGCCCATCGCCGCGCAGCGCCGAGATCAGGAAGAAGTCGGTCAGGAACGCGTTCGCGCGCAGCGCGTCGATCAGCTGCAGAAGCGTGTCGCGGCGCACGCGGTCGATCTTGTTGATCAGGCAGAGCGCTTCGGTCCGCCGCTTGCGGAGCCCCGCCAGAACCACCCCGCTTTCCTCGTCCATCCCGCGGTTGGCATCGATCAGGACGCACCGCGCGTCGGCCCGGCGGCTTTCCTGCCAGGCGGCGCGGGTCATGGCCCGGTCCAGACGCCGGCGGGGCCGGAACACCCCTGGCGTATCGACCAGCACCATCTGGGCTCCGGCGTGATGCGCGATGCCGCGAAGCCGGGCCCGCGTCGTCTGCACCTTGCTCGTGACGATGGCCACCTTCTGGCCCACCAACGCATTCACCAGCGTGGACTTGCCGACATTCGGCGCCCCGAGCAGGGCGATGATCCCGAACCGCTGCTGGGTCATCGCCGCTCCGACAGCCGCTCCAGGAGCCGCGCAGCGGCGTCCTTCTCCGCCGCGCGCTTGGTTCGCCCGTACGCCTGTGCAGCCACGCTTTCCCCGGGTCCGGGCTCTACCCGGGCCTCGATCTCGAAGACCGGCCCATGGTCTTCCCCGACCCGGCGCAGCAGCGTGTACCTGGGAAACTCGAGACCGCGCGCCTGCGTCCATTCCTGCAGGGCCGTCTTGGCGTCCTGGGGCGGCTCCGTCAGCGCCGTGATCCGCGCGGCCAGGTGGCGGCGCACGAAGCGCCGCGCGACCTCGGTCCCGCCGTCGCTCCAGAGGGCGCCCAGCGACGCTTCCACGCAATCTCCCAGCGCCCGCCGATGCGCGGGAAACGGCTCCGGCCTCATGTCTTGCGCGACCGCGTCGGCGAGCCCGGACTCGCGGGCGACCAGCGCCAGCACCTCGCCGCTCGCGAGATGGGACAGCCGGATCGAGAGCGCGCCCTCCGGCGCATCCGGGTATTCGTCGAACAGCCGCTCCGTCAGTAGGAGACCGAGCACCCGGTCCCCGAGGAACTCCAGCCGCTGGAACGCGGTCGGGTCCGGGCGGTCCGGCGACGGGGGCAGGAGTGCCGAACGCAGGGCGCGGTCGCGGAAGCGGTAGCCGAGAACCCGTTCCACCGCCGACGGGCCGGCTCCGTTCACAGGAGCGTGCCGATCCGCGCAAAGCGGATCGCCTGGGGCCAGCGCCAGAATTCCCAGAACCGGGCGGAGCCGTTGAACGAGACGAACACCATCTCCGCCCGTCCCACGAGATTCTCTGCCGGGATGAAGCCGACCCGGTCGAGCAGACGGCTGTCCGAGGACTGGTCCCGATTGTCGCCCAGCCCGAAATAGTGTCCCTCGGGAACCCGGTACACGTCGGTGTTGTCCAGCGCTCCGAGCGGCGTCGCGTCATAGACGAGCCACTCTCGACCGTTCGGGAGCGACTCCCGGAAGACCTGATAGGTCTGCGTGCCGCCATACCGGTCGGTCGCGCGCTCTTCACCCAGCGCGGTGCGGTGCACGGCCTCATCGTTCAGGTAGAGGATGCCATCAAGAATCTGGATCGTGTCGCCCGGCAGGCCGATGATGCGCTTGATGTAGTCGGCCTTCGGGTTGGGCGGGAACTTGAAGACTGCGATGTCACCGCGTTCGGGCTCCTGGCCCAGCACCCGCTCGGAGATCGGAATCAGCTGCCAGGGAAAGGAGTACCGGCTGAACCCGTACGCGTACTTGGATACGAAGAGGTAATCGCCGACCAGCAGCGACGGCTTCATCGACCCCGAGGGAATGCTGAACGGCTCGAATGCCACCGAGCGGATCACCAGGGCCGCCAGCAGCGCGAGCACGAGCGTGCCCAGATTGGAAGAGGCCATCCGGCCCAGGTATCGCAACACGTCGACGGACTCTCAGGCGGAATGCGCGGAAATGATGACGATCGCGTACGCGAGATCGCGATCGTCCGAGAGGGTCAGCTGGATATCCGGCTCCATGCCCGGCGGGACCAGCCCGCGCAGCCGGGCGGCCGCAGGGCCGGTGAGCCGCAGCGTCGGCTGGCCGCTGGGCAGGTTCCTGACCTCCAGATCACGCCAGCGGACGCCTTGGCGGATCCCGGTGCCGAGCGCCTTTGCGCACGCTTCCTTGGCGGCAAATCGGCGCGCGTACCCCTCTGGCCGCGCCCGTCGTCGATCGCAGCGGCCGCGCTCGACCTCGGTGAACACGCGCCGGGTGAACCGTTCGCCAAACCGCGCCAGCGTGCCCCGGATGCGGCTCACATCGCAGACGTCGTGTCCGAGCCCGACGATCATGGCGCGGTGCCGGCGACGTCATCAAGCACGCGGCGCATGCCCCGGACCACCGCCTCGAGCCCCGTGAACACCGCTTCGCCGATCAGGAAATGCCCGATGTTCAGCTCGCAGACATGATCGACCGCAGCGACGAGCCCGGCCGTGTTGTAGTCGAGGCCGTGCCCCGCGTGGACCTCGAGACCGAGGTCGGCCGCGGCGGTCGCAGCTTCCCTGAGCTCCGTCAGCGCTTCGTTCTGGCCCGAGGGCGCGGCGTTCGCCAGCCGGCCGGTGTGCAGCTCGACAGCGTGCGCGCCCAGGTCGGGAGCCCGTGCCACCATCTCGAGGTCCGGGTCGATGAACAGCGTCATCGGGATCGCAGCCGCCGTCAGCGCTGCCTGCGTGCGGAGCACGCTCTCCCGGGCGGCTGCCAGGTCCAGGCCGCCCTCCGTCGTCAGTTCGGCGCGTCGCTCCGGCACCAGGCAGACCCGAGCCGGTTGGGCGATCAGTGCCGCCCCTACCATCTCCTCGGTGGCCGCCATCTCGAGATTGAGCGGCAGCGGGATTGCCCGGCGAAGGGCATTGACGTCCGCGTCCGAGATGTGCCGGCGGTCCTCCCGGAGGTGCACGGTGATGCCGTCGGCGCCGGCCGCGGCCGCGATCCGGGCGGCCCGCACGGGGTCCGGATGCCAGCCGCCCCGTGCATTGCGGATCGTCGCCACGTGATCGATGTTCACGCCCAGGCGGACACGGGCCCCGCTCAAGGGCTCACGTCTCCGCCGCGTAACCGTGCCAAGCGGTTCTGCCGGACCGTCCTGATGCGCATGCGCCGGATCTTCTGATATTGCGACACCGACGAGCGGACCGCGTAGTAGGAGGCGATCCATACCACGACCACGTACGGGATGGAGCCCACGGTCATGGTCGGCAGCAGGCGGAGCCTGGCAAGATCGCCGATCGCCAGATCGATGTCCCAGACCAGGGCGAGGTTCGCCGCAGCGGAGGCGAGCGCCACCAGTTCGCTCGTGACCGCCGCCATGGACAGGTCCGCGGCGGCAACCCCCGGCACCAGGATCGCCCCGGTCTGGTAGATGACGATCCAGATCAGCGGAAACGTCCAGGGATTGCCGATGGCGGTGCCGATGAGGGCGGTCACCCAGCTGCCGCCCAGCGCCCAGGAAAGCACGATCGCCCCAACGCCATGGAGGCCGATGAACGGCGTCATGGACAGGGCCGCGCCACAGGAAAATCCGATGGCCAGTCGGTGCGGAGTCCCGGGGATTCGCTGCATGCGGCGCAGCAGGTAGCGGCCGGCCCGTACCATGCCCCCGCGCGGCCAGACCCAGGACAGCAACCGGCTGGGCCAGCGCACTTGATGGCGCGAACGAAACATCAGGAGGCGGACAGATGGCGGCTCCCCGGCTTCTCGGCCGGCAGGGCTGCAAGTTCGGGCGGCAGGTCGTCGGGCGGATAGGCCGGGACTTCGTAACTCAGCAGCGCCACCAGGGGCACGCCGGGGTCTGACTTGCCGCTGCTCCGGTCCACGAGGCAGGCCTCAGCAACGACCTCGCCCCCTGCCGCCTGGACGCAGGCGATGCATTCGCGCGACGACAGCGCGGTGCTGATGACGTCCTCGACGACCAGCACCCGGCTCCCTGGCCGGATGGCAAAACCGCGCCGCAAGGCGAAGGTCCCCTCGACCCGCTCGGCAAAGATGGCCGGCAGCTGCAGATGACGGGCAGTCTCGTAGCCGACGAGAATCCCGCCCACGGCCGGTGCGACCACCAGTTCGAACCCGGCGTGTGGGAGTTCAGCCCGGACCTTGGCCGCGAGCGCCGCGCACAGGCGCTCGCCGCGCGCCGGATCCTGCATGACCAGCGAACACTGGAGGTAGGTCGGGCTGTGCAGCCCCGAGGTCAGGATGAAGTGGCCGGTGCGGATGGCGCCGGCCGACCGGAATTCCGCAAGTACTTCGGCCTCGTCCGGAATCCGGTTCATCGCTTCGTCACTCGCTCGGCCTTGTAGATCTCCGAGGAAGCCTCCAGCGCGACCAGGATCTCGTTGAGGTGCCGGATGTTCTCGACCTCCACATCGACATCGAGGTCGAAGAAGTCGACCGACCGGCGCTGGACCCGCAGATTGGCGATGTTGGCGCCGGTGCGGGCGATCCCCGCCGCGAGCGCATTGAGACTGCCCGGGCGGTTGGTCAGCTTGACGCGCAAGCGGCCAATCTGCCCGGGGACGTCGTCGCCCTCGGCCCAGCTCAGATCGTACCAGCGCTCCGGGTCGCCGGAAAACCGTTCCAGGGTTTCACAGTCGATCGTGTGGACCCGCGCGCCCAGCCCCTCGGTCATGATCCCGACGATCCGCTCACCCGGCAGCGGCGAGCAGCACGTCGCGAGGTGCACGGCGATCCCGGGTTTGAGCCCCTTGATCCCCACCGCGGCTCCCTTGACGGGACGTCCCTTGCGGGTCTTCGCGGCAAACTTCCGATGGGCCTTCGGATGAATGGCGCGCAGCACGTTGGCCCCCTCCAGCTGTCCGGCGCCGACCGCGGTGAACAGTTCACGCTGGGACGTGTAGCCGAACACCTTGAGCACCGGCGAGAGCATCTTGGGGACGAACTCCTCGCCGGCCATTTCGAACTCGTGCTCGATGATCGCCTTCCCCAGCTTCTGGTGCTCCCGCTGCCGGCTTTGCCGCAGCGACTTCCGGATCTGGCTGCGGGCGCGGCCGGTCCGCACGAAGGTCTCCCAGACGGCACTCGGCTGCTGGCTGCGCGACCGCAGGATCTCGACCTGATCGCCGCTCTGCAGCGGCGTGTCCAGCGGCGCCGGCCGGTCATTGATCTTGCAGCCTACGCAGGTGGCGCCGACCCGGGAATGCACCGCGTACGCAAAATCCACAGGCGTGGCCTGCTCGGGCAGCGAGATGACATCTCCCTTCGGCGTGAAGCAGAACACGAGATCGTTGTAGATCTCGAGCTTGGTGTCCTCGATGCCCTCCGAATGGTGGGTCGCGCTTTCGAAGATCTCGCGCAGTCCGCGCAGCCACTGCAGCGTGGCCGCACTGAGCTGTTCCGGGCCGCTTCCCTGCGACTTGTACTGCCAGTGCGCCGCGAGCCCGTACTCGGCAACCTGGTGCATGTCCCGGGTGCGAATCTGGATCTCGATCGCCCGCTTGTGCGGCCCGATCACCGTCGTGTGCAGCGACCGGTAGCCGTTGGGCTTGGGTAGGCTGATGTAGTCGCGGAAGCTGCCGGGCACGAAGCGCCACTGCCGGTGCACCACGCTCAGGGTGCGGTAGCACTCCTCCTCCGACGGCGTCACCGCGCGGAATGCGAAGAGATCGGTGACCTTCTCGGTGGTCACGCGCTTGCGCTGCATCTTCTGCCAGATCGAAAAGGGGCGTTTCTCGCGCCCGGTGACCTCGCCATCGATGCCCGCCGCCTTCAGGACCCTCCGCAGCTCATTGAGGGTTCGACCGACCTGGGACGGGTAGCGCTTCTTGAGAAACTGCAGCCGCCGGCAGATGGCATCGTGTTCGGCGGGCTGCAACTCGGCGAACGACAGGTCCTCCAGTTCCTCGCAGATCGCCATGATCCCGACCCGGCGGGCCAGCGGCGCGTAGAGGTCAAGCGTCTCGCGGGCGATCCGCTGCCGCCGTTCGGGCTTCTGGATGTGCTGGAGGGTACGCATGTTGTGCAGCCGGTCGGCCAGCTTGACCAGCAGGACCCGGACATCCTTCGACATCGCGAGCACGAACTTGCCGAGATCGCCGCGCCCGGCCGACGATCGCGGCTCGATCTTGGACAGCTTGGTCACGCCGTCCACCAGTTCGGACACCTCGGTGCCGAACTCGCGGCGGATTTCCTCTTCCGTCGCGACGCCGTCCTCGATGGTGTCGTGCAGCAGGCCAGTGGCAATGGTGGCGGAATCCAGCCGGTACCCGGCCAGGATGCCCGCTACTTCCAGCGGGTGCGAGAAGTACGCCTCACCTGATTCACGCTTCTGCGCGTGGTGACGCTCCATGGAGAATGTGAACGCGCGGTTGAGCTTCGCCTCGTTGACCGAAGGGTCGTATTCGCGAACCCGTTCAATCAGTTCCTGCTGGCGAATGGTGGATCCTCCGTCATGCTAAGTCCGTGGCCCGCGGCCGGATCTCAATCCTCGCCGGCGTCGTCAAACTCGGCCGCGTCGGGTTCCGACTCGAGGCCGATGGCCATCTCCGACGCGTCCTCCTCGAGGCCGGCTTCGGCGCCCTCTTCCTCTCCCCCACCCAGCTCGGCAGCAGACTCGGCGACGCGCATGCCGGCCAGTTCCGCGTCCGGCACGCTCGCGGCCTCGACCTCGCTCGCCGACAAAATGTCCGCATCGGGCATCACGGGCACCGTGTCCAGCCCGAGTGAGCGGGCGTAGGCCTCGACGGGATCCTCGTCGGTCTCGTCACGCTCGAAGTGCTTCTGCAGGGAGCGGACGATCCCCTCCTGCAGGGCTTCCAGATCGAGATTGCCGTCCGCGATTTCCCGCAGCGCCACCACCGAATCCTTGTCGTCGTCCTTCTGAACCGTGATCTCCGAGCCCCGGGCAATTGCACGCGAGCGTTCCGCCGCGTAGAGCACCAGTTCGAAGCGATTGTTGACGACGGGGATGCAGTCTTCGACCGTTACGCGTGCCACGGCATCTCTCCTGGGTAGCGGCGACATCGCCCCTCACCAGGGGGCATCTCGCCAAGGTCCGCCCGTTTAGCCTGAAACTAGCGCGTTTTCAACCGTGATGCCCCTTTTTCGCGCCGATTCGAACGTTCCCACGGCCACGTGTCCCGCGTTCGCGGCGCGCGCGCCAGCAGCTTCCGCGCCGGGACGGCACGAACCGGATGCCGCCAGGTCGGGAGGACATCGAGCAACGGCCGCAAGACGAAGGCCCGCTGGCGGAGCCTCGGATGCGGGAGGACAGGCTCGCACCCGCCCGCCGTCACCGCATCGCCCACCGTGAGGAGGTCGAGGTCCAGTCTCCGCGGGGCATTACGGCGGCGGCGTGGACGGCCGAACGCACGCTCGATCGCCAACAGGCGCCCCAGAATGACCGGCGGCGCCAGCCGCGTTCGAACCAACGTGACTGCGTTGACAAACCGCGGCCCCAGGCCGCTGGGCCAGGGTCGGGCGCCATAAAGCGGCGAGAGTCGGAGGGGCCGCAGACCGGCCCGCGACAGGTGCCGCAGCGCCAACGCGGGACGGGCCGCGAGGGGACCGAGCCCCGGGCACCGCAGGTTGGCGCCGATGCCGATCAGCACCGCATCCGCATGCGGGACGGCCACGATCCGCGCTCGCCGCCGGGTGCCGGGCGCGGGCGACAGGTGGCGTCCTGCACTTGTGACCCGTCGCCGCGGCACGCTCAACTTCGCTCACGCATCACGCGCGCCTGCTCGCGCTGCCACTCCCGCTTGCGAATGTCATGCCGGCGATCCCGGGTCTTGCGTCCCCGCGCGAGCGCGAGCTCGGCCTTGGCGGTGCCGGTGTCGTTGAAGTAGATGGAGAGCAGTGCGACGGTCATGCCCTGCTCGTTGATGGCCGCCGTGATCCGGTCGATCTGTCGCCGCTGCAGCAGCAGCTTGCGGGGCCGCTTGGGTTCGTGTTGGTGCCCTTTCGCGGCCGAACGCCACGGCGCGATATGGGCGTTGACGAGCCAGAGCTCCCCGCCCTTAGGTTCGGCGTACGCCTCGCGGAGGCTCGCTCCGCTGGCGCGCAGCGACTTGACCTCGCTACCGCGGAGTACCAGACCCGCCTCGTACCTCTCCCCGAGCTCGTAGTCGTGGCGGGCGCGGCGATTGACCGCGACCGGGTGCTTCACCGCGTCAATCCGAGCCGGTCACGTCGAGATTCAGGCCGAGCATCGCAGCCCGGACCGTCGCCTGCGTCGATGGCTGCGGCACCACCAGCGGCAGCCGGATGTCCGGGCCGCACAGGCCGAGCTGGGAGGCCGCGAACTTCACCGGGCCCGGGCTGGTTTCCACGAACAGGGCGTCGTGCAGCGGCATCAGGCGCTCGTGCAGCTCCAGCGCCTTCGCGGCATCGCCGGCGGCCCAGGCCTGATGCATGGCGGCGCATTCCCGCGGGGCAACGTTGGCGGTCACCGAGATCGTCCCGTGTCCGCCGCAGGCCAGGAACGCAAGCTGGGAGGCGTCCTCGCCCGACAGCTGGTTGAAGGCGCGTCCCTGCAGCGCCAGGCGCAACTGGTGCGGACGAGCCGGATCGTTGCTCGCATCCTTGACGCCCGCAATCCGCGGGAGTTCCGCCAGCCGGGCCATGGTCTCCACGGTCATATCCACCACGCACCGCCCGGGAATGTTGTAGATGTAGAGGGGAAGCTCTGTAGCGTCGTGCACGGCCCGGAAGTGCGCGTACATCCCTTCCTGCGTCGGCTTGTTGTAGTACGGCATCACGAGAAGGGCGGCATCGGCCCCGGCCGCCCGGGCGTGCTGCGTGAGGCGGACGGCCTCCCGGGTCGAGTTCGAGCCGGTCCCGGCCATCACCGGTATCCGCCCGGCCGCACATTCGACGGTCAGGCTGACCACGCGGTCGTGCTCCTCGTGCGAGAGCGCCGGCGATTCGCCGGTCGTCCCGCACGGCACGAGCCCGCTGGTGCCCTCCGCAACATGCCAGTCCACGATCCGCCGGATCGCGGCCTCATCCACCTCGCCATCGCGGAACGGGGTGATGAGCGCGCAAAGGGAGCCCTGGAGCATGGCTGATGTGTATCCGCTCGCCTGAAGGGAGGTGCTCGTTACTATAGTATGTCTCCCGGCGCCGCCGCTCCAGCGCCCGCCGCCGTGGGCGCTGACGCCGGGTTCCGTTCCGCCAAGAGATCGCGCGCCACCGGTCCCCGCGCGCGCGGTTGCAGGAGGCTTTCCCGCATGCTCACGCCTGCCCAGATCGACACCTACCGGGAAAAAGGTTACCTCGTCATCGAGGATGTCGTTCCCGCCTCCACGCTCGTCCGCCTCAAGGCGCTGACCCAGAAGTTCGTCGACAATGCCGTCGGCGTGCCGGGTCACACCGACGTGTACGACGTGGCCGACGGCCATACGCCGGAGGCGCCCCTGGTGCGGCGGATCAAGCTTCCCCACAAGGCCCACGCGGAATTCCGCGCGTTCGCCTCCGACCCTGTCCTCACCGACATCATGGCCGATCTCCTGGGCCATGACGTCCGCCTGCATGGCGGCAAGATCAACCTGAAGCCGGGCACGGCCGCGGACGCGGTGGAATGGCACCAGGACTGGGCCTTCTACCCGCACACGAACGACGACCTGCTTGCGGTCGGGGTCATGCTGGACGACATGGATCTCGAGAACGGCCCCATCCTGATGGTCCCCGGCACCCACCGGGGGCCGGTGTACGACCATCACGCCGAAGGCAAGTTCTCCGGGGCCATTGACCTCGACGGCTGCGACCTGGACTTCAGCAAGGCGGAGACCGTGACCGGCCGGGCCGGTTCAATCAGCGTGCATCACGTCCGTCTGGTGCACGGGTCAAGCGCGAACCGCTCCGGCAGACCGCGGCGGCTTCTGCTCTGGGAGTACGCGGCGGCCGACGCCTGGCCGCTCATGGGGGCGGGTGACCTCGACGAATTCGACGAACGGGTGGTGCGCGGGGACCCCACCCTTGCGCCCCGCCTGGCCGACGTCCCGGTGCGCATCCCGCTGCCGGCAGCGCTGCACCCAGGATCTATCTTCGAGAACCAGCGGGCCGCCGCCGCCCGATTCTTCGAGCCGGCGGATACCCGGTCGGCCGCCTACTCGTAGGTTCCGACGAACGCGCGAGCGCGCTGTTCGGCCTCGGTCACCTCGGCCGGGGTCATCTCGTCGGCAAGCACATCCATGTAGTAATCGGCGTTGGGCTCGTCCGACAACCGAAACCACTTGTACGCCTCCACCAGGTCCACGTCGGTGCCCTGGCCGTTGGCGTAGAACTTGCCCAGGTGAATCTGCGAGAGGGCATGGCCGCGCCGGGCCCCCAGCAGGAACATCTCGAACGCATCACCAAGCTGGAAGACGGACGCATACCGAAGGCCCTGCATGTAGCGGACGTTGGTATCGCGGAGCAGATAGTCGGTGCCCTGGTAAGGACGTTTCGGGTCGTGCGGGTATTCGATGACCACGCCTGCCTCGGCCGCCCGGGCCCGCATCTCGTCGGTGATCTCGGCAGCCTGGCCGCTGAGCGTCCAGCCCATCGCGACCGCCGCCATGAGGCCCGCCAGGCGGGCGCCTGTAAGGGGAAACATCTGATGCACCTTGAATCTGCCGCGGAGCGGCGCCTGGTTTCGGCTGAGGTCGGAGTGCGGGCTAATTAGCTTACCGCCATCCGCCAGGCAACCGCAGCACGCCCGTCCCGCCGGGCGCCCGGGGCGGGAATCAGCGCGGACCGGAACGCACTCCGATCCCGGGCGCCTTACTCGGGCCGGGGCCGGCCCGCGGGCGGCGGCGGCATGCGACCGGTGCCGTCCGCCTCGCCGTCGTCGCGTCCGCGGTCCGGGATCTCGATCCAGCCCTCCAGGTAGAAGGTGCAGCGTCCCAGCAGCTCGACGCGGTCGGCGTCCAGCCGGCAGCGGAGCTCGCCGCCGCGGCTGGACAACTGACGGGCTGTCAGGTCCCGCTTCCCGAGACGCGTGCCCCAGTAGGGCGCCAGGATGCAGTGGGCGCTCCCCGTGACCGGATCTTCGGCGATGCCGGAGCCCGGGGCGAAGAAGCGTGAGACGAAGTCGGCCTGCTCGCCGGGGGCCGTCACGATCAGGTGGCCGCCCGCCAGCCGCTCGATGCCGTCAAGGTCCGGGTTAAGGGCGCGGACTTCCGCTTCGGAACCCAGCACCGCCATGGAGTAACGCCCGCGCAGCACCGCCTCCGGCGCGGCTCCCAGCACGCCTTCCAGACCCGCCGGCACCGCAGTCGGGGTCGGCGGATCCGCCGGGAAGTCCATCACAAGGCAGTCACCGTGACGCGCGACGTGCAGGCGTCCGGAGCGCGTGGCGAAACCAACGTCAGTCCGCTCCGGCGCCAGCCGGTTGAGGATCAGCCAGGCGGACGCCAGCGTGGCATGGCCGCAGAGATCGACCTCCAGCGTTGGCGTGAACCAGCGCAGGTCATAGTCGCCGTTCCCGCTCGGCACCAGGAACGCGGTCTCGGACAGGTTGTTCTCGAGCGCGATGGCCTGCAACGTGGCGTCGTCCAGCCAGCCGTCCAGAAGGCATACTGCCGCCGGATTGCCGCCAAACGTCCGTTCGGTGAATGCGTCAAACTGATAGATCGGAAGGCGCATCGGGCCTCCGGCCGCGGTTCGGGCCAGCGTACCCGAGAACATCCTGGCGTGCGAGCCCGAAGCACGCGTGCATCGAGCGGAGCACGACCTTCTCCCTGCCGATCGCGAGCCAAACAGCATCCCTGGTTCTGGAGGACGCAGCCCTCGGAAGAAAGACCCAGTAACAGCCGCTGAATCCGGAGGCCGGCGTCCTGCCGCCGCATCAGTACGGAGTCCACGAGTTGCGGAGTTGCGCGTCCCCACGCCTTTCGGATACGGTTCTACCATATCCGTAATACAGGAGAGCTGTATGAAGACAACCGTAGAGATTTCCGACGAACTGATCAGGCAAGTCCGCCGTGTCGCACAAGAGGAAGGCGCCTCGCTCCGGGCATTGGTAGAAGAAGGACTTCAACGCAGCCTCGAAGCCCGCCGGCAGGCGGTGCGCCAACGGCTCGACTTTCCGGTTTACGGCGGGAGTGGAGCGACGCACGAGTTCCAGGGCGCGTCGTGGGGTCGAATCCGGGACGAGATCTATCGGGAACCCGGTGCGTGATCGCCATCGATACGAACTTGCTCGTCTATGCACATCGCCCCGAGATGCCCTTTCACGAACGTGCTCGAGAGGTGCTGACCGCAGTCGTGGGCGGGACGGAGCCGGTGTCCGTTCCCTGGCCCTGCGTCCACGAGTTTCTTGCAATTGTCTCCAATCCTCGAATCTTCAGGGACCCGACACCGATTGGCGAGGCCTTGGGCGCCGCGCGACGACTCCTTGCGAGTCTCTCGGGTGGGTTTCTGGCTGAAGGCGAAGGCTATCTCGATGCCCTGGAGCACATTGCCCGACCCGCCCTTCTGCAGGGTGGGATCGTGCACGACGCCAGGGTCGCCGCTCTTTGCCGCTATCACGGAGTGCGTGTGCTCTGGTCCGCCGACCGTGATTTTTCGCGTTTCCCTGGATTGGCAGTCATCAATCCGCTGCAACGCCATTGACGCGCAACCGGCTCCATGCGGCGAAAACCGGGCCTACGACCGTCGGGCCCGATGCATGGCTCCGGAAACACGATCGCCCGCCAGCGCCGGGATCCTCCCGGCGATCAACCTATCGAGTTTCCAAGTTGATCGAGATTCCCGTCTGGTGCAGGCTTCAGGCAGGGCCCGACGTCGGCAGCACCCGCGTCGACGATGCAGGTTTGGGCCCCAAAGGAGGACATCGTGATGAGGTGGAAGATCATCGGAGGACTTGGGCTCGCTTCGATCGTATGGGCCCTGAGCCCCCTACCGGCCCTGGCGGAATCCGATGGGGAATGCGGCACCGTCACGGTGGCGGACATGAACTGGAACTCCGCCACGTTCATCGCCAACCTTGACCGTTTCATCCTGGAACACGCGTACGGCTGCGACGCCCAGCTCGTGCAAGGCGACACGATGCCGACCGGTACATCCATGGTGGAGAAGGGCGAGCCGAATGTCGCACCGGAACTCTGGAGCAACTCGTTTCGTGCCGCCATCGACATCGGCGTGGCGGAAGGAAGGCTGCTCGAGGCCGGCCGGGTCTTCTCGGACGGCGGAGAGGAAGGGTTCTGGGTGCCGAGCTACATGGTCGCAGAGCGACCGGAACTCGCAACCATCCAGGGCGTGATCCAGCACGCCGGACTGTTCAAGAACCCCGAAGATCCCAGCGAATCGCTGTTCATGGGCTGCCCGTCAGGCTGGAACTGCCAGATCTCGGCCGAAAACCTCTACCGGGCGCTGGGCCTTGAAGAGGCCGGGTTCGTCCTGGGCGATCCCGGTTCGGCGGCTGGTCTGGACGGGTCGCTGGCCAAGGCTTACGAGCGCGGAGAGCCGTGGTTCGGATACTACTGGGCGCCAACCGCGCTGCTTGGCAAATACACCATGGTCAAGGTCGATTTCGGCTCCGGTGCGGATGTCGAGGAGTTCCGCAGCTGCACCACCCAGGCGGACTGCGCCGACCCGAAGCCGACGATGTACCCGCCTTCGCCGGTCGACACCCTCATCACGGCAGACCTTGCCGCACGCGCGCCGCAGGCCGTCGGCTATCTCTCTGCCCGTGCGTTCGGCAACGACTTCCTGAACGCGCTGCTTGCCTGGATGAATGAGAACCAGGCGGACGGCGAGACCGCCATGGTGCATTTCCTGACCAATTACGAGGACATGTGGCTTCCGTGGGTGGCTGACGACGCGGCCATGCGGATCAAGAGCGCACTGGCCGAACTCTGACGGTGCGCGGCGGCCCCTGGCCGCCGCGCCCGCCTCCGGGCGGCAACCGTCCCCGAGCCCACGGCGCATGCACGGGAGAACCGGACCCCGCAAGGTACGGGCTCCCTCGCATTGCGGTTGCAAGTCTGCGACCCTGCGTTCACCAAGCTGACGCGGACATGCGCTTCACATGCCGAAACCGCCATCCGGAGGGCGACAGGAACATCCACACGTACATGAAGCGACGCTGACAACCCAGGAGATCTGCCCCAATGGCCAAAAACGCATGGTGGATCGAGTTTCCGCAAATGGAGCGCGAAACGCTGGTGGCAATCCGCAAGGCGCTCGACGGTGCCTACCGAGACTTCTCGCGGTCGTACGGTGACGTGATCGAGGCCGTGTTCGAGCCCCTGCTGTACTTCCTGGTCTGGTTCGAGAAACTCCTGCTCAACGCCCCGTGGTGGTCCGTCCTGCTCGCGGTCTGCGCCCTCGCGTACCTGGCGAGCCGGTCGTGGAAGATCGTCGCCGGGGCCATCGTCGCCTTCCTGTTCATCGGTTTCTTCGGCATGTGGGAGGACACGATGAGCACGATGAGCATGATCGCGGTGAGCACCCTGCTGGCGATCGCGCTCGGGGTGCCGGTGGGCATCCTGATGGCCCGCTCAAACCGCACACAGGCCGTGGTGACGCCGTTGCTCGACGTCATGCAGACCATGCCAGCGTTCGTGTATCTCATTCCGGTCGTCATGCTGCTCGGGATCGGCAAGGTGCCGGGGCTGCTCGCGGTCGTGATCTACGCCATCCCGCCGGTGATCCGGCTCACCAATCTCGGCATCCGTCTCGTCGACCGCGAGGTGCTGGAAGCGTCCGATGCATTCGGTGCCAGCGGCTGGCAGCGGCTTGTCGGGGTGCAGATACCGCTCGCGTTCCCAACCATCATGGCCGGGGTCAACCAGACGATCATGATGGCCCTGGCGATGGT
>JAJDYI010000067.1 GCA_022825235.1 Alphaproteobacteria bacterium
CAGGTTCGCCGCCTGGTTGAGCGCGTAGGCGCGGTCCCGGCGCGTGGTGAACGCGCCATCGCGGTGCCTCGCCTGGAGGGTCTTCAAGTCGAAGTTCAACTGGCGCATGCGCTGCGGTCCCGCCCGTTCGGGCGCGGGCGTATCGTCCGAGCCAAGCTATGGGCGGCGGGCGCCGCCGGTCAACGGAAATGTTCTTCGCGCCCCGCTGAACGCGGCGCCGCGGCGCGCTCGCCGCGCCCGCGCGAGTCTCCGTTTCGCGCGGGCGCGAAGCACGCATCTACCGCGCCCCGGCGCCGCATCGCGCAGCCCCGGGGCGGGCGTGGGGTGGGTAAGTTGTAATGGGCGATCCGCTGCCTCGCTACGCGAGACTGACGGAGCCGCAGCAGTGCTGCGAGAGTGCCCTGTGACGCCTTACGCTGCCGACCAAAGCGGCGGCTGCGGCGTGCCGGTCGTCCGGCAGTGGCCGCGAGCACGGTTTCGGCGCGTCGCGCCTGCAAGCGTTGCGCTTCGTCCGCACGGCCAGGGAATGTCCCCCGGCCCCGCTTGCAACGCCACGCGCCTCGGCTCGGAGGCATCACCAACTCCGGGGGGTTCCCCGGTCGCCGCACCGGTCCGTGAGGTCCCGTACGGCAGCCGCCTCGCCGTTTGGCTTGAGCGGGCCCGCCTCCGCTTCGGAGTGGCCCGTCGTGCCTGGGGCGGGGCGTCTGCCCGCGCGACATCGCGATGGATCGCGATACGGCACCTGATTGCGCCTTGAGGCGCCCACGTCGGCGTCAGCCGACCACGCTGCCGGTGGCAGCTCTGTGGTGGCGGCACCATACCACGCCGTCACGAGAGCCTCACGAGCGATCTTCTTAGCAATCCCCTTGCCGCCACTGGCCCGAAGGCCGCTTCTGGCGCCTGTCACTACCCGCTCGCCGCATTCCGCACCCCGTCGCCGGCCGGGTAGTGACAGGCGCCATGCGGGGCCCCGGGCCGCCCCCGAGCCCTCTCGGGCCGAACGGCGCGCTCGGGCGCATCGCATCGGCCGCGACCTTCGCACCGCTCCACGCTGATCGCAAGGGGACACCATCTCCGCGCGCCATCGCCAGGGAGCGCGGCGGACCCGGCTGAGCGCCAGGCCGGTCTCGGTCCGGATTTCGCGAAGCGTAGCAGCGCTACTCATCGCTGCGTCCGTCGTTCTCGACCCGATCGCTATCGCCCGTCACCGTCCCAATCACCAACGCCAGGACGCTGACCGCCTCGGCTCTCGCCGCCTCCGACAGATTGACCCAGAGTTGTGGCTCGAACTTCAGGGTCTTCTGCAGCTTCTTCTGCTTTGGGCATCGCATCGCAATCTCCTATCGCTGGTAGGGTTTGCTGTGAGTGCCATGCCGCAATGAGCATCGCGAACCTCGGACAAGACCGAGAGCGACACGCGTTGACGTTCGCGTAGCCCCCACTGCGCGGCCTCCGGCACTGTCATCCATCGCGGAAGGTGGTACCGCTTCCCGTCCGCATCGCAGACCGTCACAATCGATGCGCCGCAGTGTGCGAGCGGTGTTCGACGGCCGCTCCCCGGTGTTCCTGCGAGCGGGCAATAACGGTAGTGGATGTGACCGTCTCGTTGCACTACGGTGTTTGTGGGCGGGTCTCCACCACGGCGGGCTACGCCCATCTCGCCGACGCGCGCTTGGTCGACGCGGTGGAGACGGTGGACAACCTCATTGCGGCCTCGATGAACGGTGCCGCGTCCAGTCGCCATTGACGGCCCGCACGCGGCCCGCCCGGAAGCTGCGCCTTGAAGCCTTGCCCCCGGGTCAGACAGGCGGGCAAAGGTGTGGAGGCGCTTAACGTCGCCGTCGCATTCCGGTGGCGCCCATCAGCGTGTATGATGCCTTGCCACTCGTCCGGGGATACGACCATGACCGGGACCGTTTCGGAAAGTGCTGGCGTTGCCGCAGTGGTGGCCTTGTTCGAAGACGCTGGGCGGGGCGAGGGCCCCATCGGGCGCCTGACAGCGCTGCGGTCCGGGTGGTTAGGCAGGCTTCGTTGTACAATTAAGCCCCGAAGCCCCGAAGCCCCGAAGCCCCGAAGCCCCGAAGCCCCGAAGCCCCGAAGCCCCGAAGCCCCGAAGCCCCGAAGCCCCGAAGCCCCGACTGCGGCCCAAACACCGCTCCCCCGCCTGACTTTCGACCGGCCGCGCGGCCCGGATCGCGCGGCCCCCTTCCGTCCCGTCGCCACCTCGCTGGCGGCGCTCTTGGCTCGCTGTCTTGCCTTGCGGTCTTCGCAGAGCAGCAGGTCCGCGTCCAGTCCGAGGTGACCCTGATCGGCAATATCGATCAAGCGGTTGCCACGGGCAAGACAACTTTGGCCGTCCATGTTCCAGCCCAGACTTTCACGACCAGGACCGGCGTCGGAAGCCGTCTGACGCAAATGTCAAGCGTGGCAGTCGAACCGCAGGAATAAATGAGCAGGAGAAAATGAAAATGAAAGAGCACCTTCGACTTGCGGTTTTCCTTCTGCCCTTGGTAGCGCAAACCGGTGCGGTGGCCGGCGAGATCACTCCCGTCGATCAGGCCGCGCTCAACGCCGGCGTTGCCGCGGATCCCGATGCGACTTTCCTTACGGCATTCGACGCCGGCGATGAACTGACCGAGTTCAGTTTCACCGCCCGCGAGGGCGTTGGAGCCAACGTGGGCGAGGGACGGCGTTTCAGCCGCATCCCACGCGCCGATCTCGACGACCCCGGTGAATGGGCCATGCATGTCCCCACGCGCGAGACCGGCCCGAACGCCACCTCCTGCATTGCCTGCCACATCGTACCCGCGGCCAACGGTGCGGGGGACGTAGCGCTCAACGCGATTTTGGATCCACGTCACACGGGCGATCCGGCGCTCTTTCTCGAACGGAACACCCCGCACCTCTTCGCACTCGGCATTCCGCAGAATCTGGCCGAAGAGATGTCCTCCGAACTTCTCGCCATCCGCGAGGCGGCGCGCGCGCGCGCCTGCGCGGACGGGGGGAGGGAAACCGCACGGCTTGTCGCCAAGGGCGTCGAATTCGGGTCGATCGTGGCGGTGCAGACGGAGGCATCTCCCTGCAAGGTGCACTTCGACACGAGCCTCGTCGAAGGCGTTGACGATGACTTGATCATCCGGCCCTTCGGCTGGAAGGGGGAGCGCGCCACCATCCGCGACTTCACGCGAAACGCGGCACATAACGAGCTCGGGCTGCAGCCGGTGGAACTGGTCGGAGCAGCGGACGGGGATTTCGACGGGGTGACCCACGAACTCACCGTCGGCGACATCACTGCGCTGGTGGTCTACATGGCAGGG
The DNA here is from genome assembly GCA_022825235.1 of Alphaproteobacteria bacterium. Classification (GTDB taxonomy): domain Bacteria; phylum Pseudomonadota; class Alphaproteobacteria; order TMED109; family TMED109; genus VXPW01. The sequence goes on from JAJDYI010000067.1 coordinate 3,318, forward strand.
CTCGAACGTCCTGTGAATGTGCTGGAGCTTGCCGAACTCGGCCTAGCGGAACTCCCAGAGACCGATCGCGCTGCCTATTTGGCGGGCGCGGCCCGCTTCAATGCGATCGGCTGCGGGAGCTGTCACGTGCCGGAAATGGTGCTGGAGGACACCAACTTTTCCGAACCATCAGACACCTTTGGCTATTTCGACGTCGTTTTTCCTGACGGATCCGACCCGAAGGCAAGGGGGCTCGATGCCGCCACCGCCGTCAGCTTCGATTTGGCCGCCGACCAGCCCAACAACCGGATCGAAGTCGACGGGCGAACGGTCGCCCTGGGTGCATTGACCCGCGACGACTCCGGGCGCGCCATCGCCCGCTGGTATACCGACTTTCGCAGGCACGACATGGGGGCGGAGCTCGCCGATCCCGATGATCCGCAGGGGCTCGGCGCCGCGGTCTTCATGACTCGCTCGCTCGCCGGCGTCGGTTCGACGGGACCCTGGCTGCATGACGGCCGGGCGACCAGTCTGGAGGCCGCAATTCTCGCCCACGGTGGGGCGGCCGCGGCGGCACGGGCAGCATACGCCGCACTCGATGCGGTTGCCCGGGAAGAGATCGTCGCCTATCTGGAGGGTCAAATCATAGTGACCCTCGACGAGGAGGACGACTGAGGGCGTGCGCAGCGCGATTTGTGGGGTCAGTTGCGGATAAGAGCAGAAGGACACGCTAACCTGGAAAATCTTCGGCGTACGCCATGCCGGGAGAGGCGCCGAGACCGGGGCGGGAGTGGATGTCGGGGGCCGCTTGGCGTATGCCGACCTGGGGAGCGGGCTCTCCACTGTTCTCGGGGCGCGCACCTTGGTGGTGCGCGGGGCGTCGGGCTTCCGCGATTTGGGCTTTTCGAGCGCGTTCGGCTTCGCCCCGTACCCATCGTCGGAGCGCGGGTTGCCGCTTTCGTTGACGATCGGCTATGGCGCTGCTTCGAGCGGCAGGTCCGAGGTGCTCATGCTCCGGCACACCCTTGAAGGTCTGCCGCGAACCGCGAATCGGTGTCCGGGACAGGCGACAACGCCGCCCAGCGGGCGAATCGATGCGGAGATGGCTATCTGGGCTTGCGGGCTTGAGCGACCGGTTCACAGGCCGACCCTGGGCCGGGCTGAGGATGACCGAGACCGGGTGCGCTTGGTGTCTGGGCTGGCGGCTCACTCCGGCCGGCCGGCACGCGCCGAACCTCACCCTCGGCATCGAGGCCGAGCGCCGCGAGAGCGTCAATGACAATGAGCACGGCATCATGCTGCGCTTGGATGCGAGACGCTTAACGGCGGACAACGTTGGCCTTGTGTCTCGACCATGGCTGCTGCGATTCGCGCCGACCGGCGTCCGACTGCAAGTGCCAGCGCGCGAAACGGAACGCGTTCACCTCCGCACGGCTCACCGCACCGGTCCGTTCGTCCGTGCGGGAGCCTGTGCAGCTACCCCTGCTCCGCGGTGCGATGGGAGCGAGCGAGCCCATGGTGCTGACCGCAGTGCAGGGTCGGCGCATGACCCCTGCCCGAGGCCGCGTCCTCGCGCAATGCCTCGTTCTCCCGTGCTTTCTATACTGCCGCCCGGAAGCTGCGCGGAGGTTCGGGGACCGTCTCCACAAGTGCGCGGCGGAAGGTGCCGCTCAAGCGTCGCTCGGGCTATGTGCCGGTTGCTCAACGGCTTTCGTCTCCCGAGTGCTTGTGCGGTCAGGAAGCGGAACGGGGACGCCCTTCGGCACGTGGGTCTCACACCCGAGTCCTCAAGCCCCGCACGCGTCCCCGGCGGCTCCGCGGCAGTGAATCGGGCGGGCGATGTTCGGCCGCGAGACTTTCATTGTGCGCGTCGCCGAGGACGCCATGGCCCCGCGCGTGTGTGCGGGCGACTACGTCTGGATCGACCCCGACGAGCCGGCAACCGATGGCCGCTTGGTCGCGGTGCGCGATCCCGGGCGCGGCGGGGAAACCGTCGTCAGGCTCCTCGTCGAGCGCGACGGGCGCCGGATCCTGCGCGCGCTCGACGAGCGCTTTCCTGAGCGCACCGTCGACGCCGGCAACGAAACCGACATCCGGGGCGTCGTGGTGTTCGTGGGAAACACGGTCTGAGCGCCACCGCCCGCGCCGGTGCGCATCGGCGAAGGGGTATTCTTGGCATCGGCCGCCGTCGCCACCGTAGGGGGGAACCAAGTCCGAGCGAGAGCCCCGCTATCAGGGGCCAAGGTACTCCGACCAGGA
>JAJDYI010000055.1 GCA_022825235.1 Alphaproteobacteria bacterium
GTTTCACGCTGTCCACCGGCGAGGCGCTGGCCCGCCGGACGCCCGGCCAGCGGCGGCTCCGCCGCCTCCAGCGGCGCGGCGCCCGCGGGCCATACGCCGGCGCCGCCAGCCCCCGCCGCAGGTACTTCCGCACCGTCTTGCGGTCCAGGCCGGTGCGCCGCGCGATGGCGCTGATCGACAGGCCCTGTCGCTGCAAATCATGAATCACCACGATCATCCTCAGTGTGACCACCTGACGCGCGCCTCCCGGAGCTCGATACAGGTGGCGAGTATTGCCGGTCACGGGCCCGGGGGCATGCCCCCGGGCCCGTGCGCCAGCCGGCAGACTGGGGACTTTTACTTCGGCGCTATCGGGGAGTTTTCATCCGGCACTGACAAGGATCTGGACGTGCGGAACCTGACCCGTTCCGCCAGGGGCACGGCTGCCGCGCCCGGCGTGCGGGTCGCGCAGAAACGCGGTCTCAACCGCGCCATCGCCGACCAGGGGTGGGCGGCCTTCGTCACGATCCTGAGGGACCGGGCTGCAAGCGCCGGCCTTCCGGTCATCGCGGTGCCGGCGCACGGCACCAGCCAGTCGTGCTCGCGCTGCGGCGCCGACGTCCCGAAGACGCTCAGCGTCCGGCGGCATCGGTGCCCGCACTGCGGGCTCGACCTCGATCGCGATCACAATGCAGCGATCTGCATCCTGCGGCGGGCCTGGCCCGCCCACGGGCGGAGCCTGGCGGACGTTCCGCCTCCCGTGGCCACGGCAGGGCCGGACGCATCTTGCGCGTCCGGTGCAGGCGGGACGTCCGTCCCGTCAAGCGGGGCGTTGGCCCCGCTCGTGGCATGACTGTGTCCATGTCAACCCATGGAAATAAGCCCCCAAACTATTGCCTCGTGCTTCTTGATCCGTAGGTCGCAGGTTCGAAGCCTGCCGGGTCATCTGAACGTACAAAGCTGCGACAGGCAGCGGCCGCCATGCCGCCGAATGGGCGCCGGCACTTGGAAAGGATGGCGCTCTGCAGGTCCGGCGGCAAGGCCTCGTTAATTCTGGAAATGCCGGTCGCCAAAACGCTGTAGCAAACGCCCGAGGCGCTTGTGTCGGGCAAGACGATCACCCGGGAGGTGTCGCGGGCAGTCAGGGCTGACCAGCTGCGCAAGCCGGTCTCGCGGCTGGAACCCCGTAACCTGAGGCCGTTTGCCTCGGCGGAAGTCCTGCGATCGCTCCCACCTGTGAGGCACCTCCGGCCTCCCCTGGGGACGCCGACCGCCTCACGATCGTATGATGACGGGGCAATTGGAGCGCCGGGCATGGGACAGCGCCTGAAGCGGGAAATCGCGTTCCGTAGACGGAGGACGCAGGAGACCCGAACGCGGGAAAAATCCGCATGAACCGTCTTGTACCTGTTCTCGCTGCCGGGCTGATCGTATGCGCCTTTCCGGTCTCGGCTCAGGAAGTTGCTCGGCCAGTGAAGCTGATGACGGTCGAAGCCCCATCGACCGACGTCACGCGGCAGTTTTTCGGCAAGGTGGCCGCCAAACAAACTGTCGATCTCGCCTTTCAGACAGCTGGCCAGATCGTGCGGTTTCCCGCGATTGAGGGGCAGATCGTTCCCGCCGGCGACATGATCGCCCAACTCGACTTGGAACCGTTCGAACTGTCCAAGGAGCAGGCGCGCCTGCAATGGGACCGGGCCCACAGGCGGGCGGAGCGCCTGAAGAAGCTGGAGGGGAGTGCGGTCAGCGAAGTCAGCGTCGAAGACGCCACGACCGAAGCCGGGCTAGCCGAAATTGCTCTGCGCAATGCCGAATATGCCCTGAAACACGCCACTCTCCTTGCCCCGTTCGATGCCTTGGTGGCGCGCCGCAGCGTCGCCAGATTCACGACGGTCAATGCAGGGACCCCGGTCGTCCGCCTCCACGACATGTCGGAAATCCGGATCGAGATCGATGTTCCGGAAATCCTGTTCCAGCGTGCTGGCCGCGATCCGGATATCACGATTACTGCGCGCTTTCCCGCCAGCGAAACGCTTTTTCCGGTCGGGGTGCGGGAGTTCAACGCCGAAACGTCTCAAGTCGGCCAGACCTTCCGGGTGACGCTGGGCATGGCCCCGCCCGACGAGCTCAACATTCTCCCCGGCTCCTCGGTCACGATTCTGGCCACCCGGCATCTCCCCCGTTCCAGCATCGTCCTCCCAGCGTCTGCCGTGGCCATCGCCGCCGACGGCTCCACCTCGGTGATGGTCTTTCAGGAGGACCAGGGCGACATGGGCGTTGTCACGGCGAGGCCGGTGACGCTCGCAGTCGGAAGCGGCGGCGAATTCCAGGTGATAGAAGGACTGGATATCGGCGAAGAAATCGTCGCGGCCGGAGTCCAGGCCCTAGAGGACGGCGCCAGGGTGCGCCGGTTCCGCGGACTGCCGAACTGAGACCGTGTCGTGAGGATTGCGCGCCGCAGCATCGAAAGACCCGTCCCGACCTGGATCATCATCCTGATCTGCCTGGCCGGTGGGCTCTGGGGGTTCCTCTCGCTCGGGCGGCTGGAAGATCCGGCCTTCACGATCAAGCAGGCGGTGGTTGAGACCCGCTATCCCGGGGCGTCGGCGGAACAGGTCGCCGAGGAAGTCTCGGAACCACTGGAATCAGCCATTCAGAAGATGGGCGAGATCGACCGGATCGCGTCGATCAACCGGCCCGGGGTATCCCTGATCGAAGTGCACATCAAGTCCGAAATCGATGGTTCCGAGCTTCCGGCGATCTGGACGAAACTTCGGGCAAGAGTCAGGGATACGGTGCTGCGCTTGCCGCCTGGAGTCGGCTCTCCCCTGGTGAACGACAGCTTCGGCGACGTGTTCGGTCTCTATTACGCCGTCACTGCCGAGGGCTTTAGCGATGCGGAGAAGCATCAGCTGGCCACCTTCCTCCGGCGCGAGCTGCTCGCGGTCGAGGGCGTTGCCGACGTCGGCGTCAGGGGGCTTCCGGAAGAAGCTATTTTCATTGAGCCGGATCTCGCCCTGACCGTCAATCTGAACGTCCCGCCGCAAGCCATCACCGCAGCGATTGCCAACGCCAATTCCGTGGTTGATGCCGGATCGACCGATACGGTGCGCATCGCTGCACCCGCTGGATCGGACACCGTCGCGGAGATCGCGGGCCTTTCGATAGGGGTCGGCGGCGAGACGATCAATCTTGCCGATCTCGCCGAGGTCAGTCGCGGCCGGCTGCCCGATCCGGCCCTCATCGTCCGGTTCGATGGCGTCGAGGCCTTCACGATCGGGGTGGCGGGCCTCGCAACCGAGAATATCGTGGCCGTCGGCAAGCGGGTGGAGCAGCGTCTCGCCGAACTCGAGCGGGATATTCCCGTCGGCGTCGAACTGCACCCGATCTACCGGCAGCACCGGGTGGTCGAGGAGGCGTCGAACGCCTTTCTCGCCAACTTGGGGATGTCCGTCGGCATCGTGACGATCGTGCTTGCGCTGTTCATGGGATGGCGCGCCGGCGTGGTGGTCGGCTCCACGCTTCTCCTGACGGTCATCGGCACGCTTCTCTTCATGATGATCTTCTCCATCGAGATGGAGCGCATCTCGCTGGGTGGCCTGATCATCGCGATGGGCATGCTGGTGGATAACGCCATCGTGGTCGCCGAGGGCATGCGGATCGCCATGCTGCGGGGCAAGTCCTCGCGCGAAGCGGCCGATGAGGCAGCCGCCAAGACACAAATCCCGCTCCTCGGGGCCACCGTTATCGGCATCATGGCGTTCGCGGGAATCGGCCTCAGTCCCGACTCGACCGGCGAGTTCCTGTTCTCCCTGTTCGCCGTGATCGGTATTTCCCTCCTGCTGTCCTGGGTGCTTGCGGTGACCGTAACGCCGCTGCTGGGCCACTATCTCTTCAAGCGGGCCAGCAGCGCGGCAACGGCCCCCTTCGACAGTCTTCCGTTCCGGGCCTACGGCGCGCTGCTGCGCGGCGCGCTGGCCATTCGCTGGCTGGTTATCGCCGCCCTGGTCGCCCTGACGGCGGCTTCCATGTTCGGGTTCACCCAGCTCAAGCAGCAGTTTTTCCCGGATTCCAACACGCCGATCTTCTTCGTTCACTACAAGCTGCCTCAGGGGACCACCATCCACCGCGTGGCCGAGGACCTTGCAATCGTCGAGGCGTGGCTGGCCGAGCGCGAGGAAGTCGAGTCCGTTGCGACCTTCGTCGGGCAAGGTGCGGCGCGATTCGTGTTGACCTATGCGGCCGGGAGGGCGAATCCGAGCTACGGACACCTCATTGTCCGCACACGGACCCTCGATCAGATTCCGGCCCTGCAGACCGATCTCGAGGCCTTCGGCCGCGGCAGCTTCCCGGAGGGCGAATTCCGCACCCGACGCTTGGTCTTCGGCCCCGGCGGGGGCGATCCGATCGAAGTCCGTTATTCTGGCAGCGATCCGGAAATTCTCCGTGCGCTCGGACAGGAAGCGGCCGCCCGGATGGCAGCCGCGTCGGATGAGCTCAAGAATCTCAAGACGGACTGGCGCGAACAAGAGCTGGTGATCTCACCCGTCTACGCGAGCGACCGGGCGCAGACCGCAGGGATAGCACGCGAAGACATCGCGTCGACGCTCAAGTTCGCCACCGACGGCATCCGTGCCGGGGTGTATCGGGAAGGTGAGCGGCTGCTTCCGATCGTGGTGCGGATGCCGCCGGCTTCAGGGCTCGGACTCGGCGATCAGATGGTCTATTCCGCCACCGCCGGCGCTGCGGTACCGATGGCACAGGCGATCGATGGCTTTGCCTACGAGGCACAGAACACGCTGGTTCACCGCCGGGACCGCCTGCCGACGCTGACGGTGTCAGCCGATATCCCGGCCGGCCGAACTGCCGCCGAAATTCACGCCGCGATCCGCACGACGGTCGAGGACATCCCGCTCCCGCCGGGCTATCGCATGGCCTGGGGCGGTGAATTCGAGGCGTCGGGCGACGCGCAGTCCAGTCTTGCAAGACAGCTGCCCTTGAGCTTCATCATCATGGTGCTGATCTCGATCCTCCTGTTCAACGCTCTTCGCCAGCCTCTCATCGTCTGGCTGCTGGTTCCCATGGCGGTGAACGGAGTCGTCATCGGGCTGCTCGGTGCCGGTCTGCCTTTCACCTTCACCGCCCTGCTCGGGCTGCTCAGCCTCTCCGGGATGCTGATCAAGAACGGCATCGTTCTGGTCGAGGAGATCGATTTTGTCCGTCGTGAGGGGACGGCGCTGAAGGAAGCCATCGTGAGTGCCAGCACATCGCGCCTGCGCCCGGTGTTTCTGGCGGCAACCACCACGATCCTCGGCATGACGCCGCTGCTGACCGACGCCTTCTTCGTCTCGATGGCCGCAACCATCATGAGCGGCCTGGCCTTTGCCTCGCTGTTGACGCTCGTGGCGGCACCGGTCCTCTACTCTGTCCTGTTCGCCGGCGATGATCGCCGCGGCGCCGTTTCCGGACGGGCGCCCGCCTGAGGAGAGGTTGCGGGCGCCGCTGGCACTCGAAGCCATCGGCCGGGATTTTCTCACGCCGGGTGGTCCACCGTTGGCAGCAGGCTGAATCGACATTGGTCGATCTCGGTCGTTTCGGCTTCCGCCACCGCGACGACAGATGCTCCCTCACTGCAGCCCCTCCGCCGCACCATCGTAGATGAAGTCGTTCAGAAACAAGTGCTGGCCGAACAGGTTGCGCTCGAATTCGGTCAATCGGGCTTCCTTGCAGATGGGGTCCCATCCATCCCGGATGGTGCCGATCTGCCGGGCAATGATGTCCTTCGCCGCTTGCTCTCCGAGTTGGAAGTTGGGCGCGGCCTCGAGGCAGGTCGCAAGCGTGCTCGTCCGATTGTCTCGGACGATCAGCATCGCCTGGCCGGCCACATTGCCGGAGCGGCCTTGCGGGCAAATGTCATAGGCAGGCGAGAGGGTCAGGCGTTCGCCGTCCCAGAAGCCCGCATGGTTGCGGGCATGATCGTCGGTGTTGCCGCACAGGATGTTGAACACGAGCCGTCCGTACAGCTCGCGCAACGTCGCCCTCGGCGAAGTGAAGCGGTGCCGGATGATTTCCGCAAGATCTTCGTAGCTGGCGTACCGCGCCATCATTTCATCGAGACCCAACAGCGTCAGCGCCGAGACCATCGCCCTGCGCGTCCAGCCGTCTTTCGTCTTCGCGCGGTCGATACGCTCAACCAGTAGTACGTCCTTGCCGGCGATGTGCGCAAGCCGCACGGGGGCAACGTTGAGCCCCGCCTCGGCCGCAAGGCGCATCGCGACATATTCCGCCTTCACCATGTTGTAGCTGTCGGTCGAAGACGAGAACTTGGCGATCATCTTCGTGTCGCCGTCCTGGACCATCGCCTTCGGGCGCGCGCCACCGAGCGACGTGCCGTGGAACAGTGCGTGCTCGAGATCAGGCGTCAGCGGCACGCCTTCCTCGACACTCGAGGCGGCGCTCTGTAGCTCTTCGAGCGTCGCGGTTCGAACGGCGCGCGGCACGTATTCGGAAGGGGAATGCTGGAAGTCCAGGGCGCCGGTGCGGTCGGAGGCGGATTCCAGCGGATAGGTCAGCTCGTCGAGCGCCGTGGTGTCGACATCCCAGCCCTTGCGCCCGAAGGTGCGGTGCAGGATGACTCGACGACCCCACGCATCGGGCGAGGCGTCGCGCAGGCATCCGGCCACGCTCAACCCGATTGCGGGCGCAATCGCTCCGCTGCGCAATGGCAGTTCCGGCTCGTAGATCGGAATGCGGTCGTTCCGGTCCAGATAGCTTCGACCATAGTTGAAGATCAGCTGCTCGCCGTCACGCGCGATGCGACCGGCGACGACCGGCGCCGTTGCGCCGGGCAACCATATCCAGACGTAGGCTTCCTCCGGTGCTTTCCTGTCCGGGCGGTCAGAAGTCATCTTTTACCTTCGTCGTTCCCGTGCGGACGGACTGCGGCAGCAGGGTGAGCCTGTCGCGCTCCATCGTCAGGTGGCGCGTCAACGTTGTCGGCTCGGCTTCGAACAGGCGCAGCCCGATTACGGCGGCCACCTCGAAAGCCGCACCGATGGAAGAGCCCATTTCGCCTCGCTCGATACGGTGCACGAGGCCTCGCGAAATCCCGGCGCGCTCGGCGACATCCGCGACCGTGATACCGCGTTCGGTGCGCGCGTTACGGATCGTCAGCCCGAGAAGCTCCGCGGCTTCGCGGGCATAGCGGGAATAGCTTCTGTGTGAGGGCTTGACCATCATTTTGATCCATAAATAGATTGTATGAAATATTCCTGTATTGTTTATAGATCACTCTAGGGCATTTCAAGCGAGCCTGGAAGCTCGCGTCCAATACGTAGATCGAAAGACGACCTGATGACCTGTTTACGGAACAGTCAAGTCGGTTTGCGCCGCCACAAGAAGTCTGCGTGTGGGTTCAAAGCCGAGTGGGGTATTTCCCTCCCCCGGAGTACTTTTTCGAGCGGTGGGCCGCTTCACGAGGGCCGGATCTCCCTCGGTGCGCGGTAGCAACCGACAGGCCCCGCACGATTGCATGGCACGTACATTAGGCCGATCCGCCCCCGCCGCCGTGAAACCGCAAGATTTTGCGATAGAGTGGCCCGCTCCATGCAAAACGCCTCCCGTTTCCTGCTCGACGACTCCCACGCCGGAGTCGGGCGTGCCGACGCCCCCTCGGTGTTCCGGCTCCGCCAGCAGTTCCCGCGCCCCGCCGAGCCGGATCTCGTCGCGGCGGTCCGACGGGAGATGGCGCCGGTAGTCGCCGGCATCACGCCCGGCCAGCGCGTCGCGGTGACGGGTTCGAGCCGGGGCATCGCGAACCTCGCACTTGTGGTGCGTGAGTGCGTGGGCGCCTTGCGCGAAGCAGGCGCCAACCCCTTCGTGGTTCCCGCGATGGGCAGCCACGGCGGCGCGACGGCCGGCGGCCAGTCGCGCGTGCTGGACCACACCAACGGCATTACCGAAGCGAGCGTCGGCTGCCCGATCGAATCGAGCATGGACGTGGTGCAGATCGGGACCACCGGCAGCGGCTTTCCCGTCTACCAGGACAGGCTTTGTCACGAAGCGGACGGCGTGCTCGTGGTCAATCGCGTCAAGCCGCACACCGGTTTCACCGAACGGGTGGAAAGCGGCATCTGCAAGATGCTCGTGATCGGCATGGGCAAGCAGGCCGGCGCATCGAAGATCCACCACCAGGCATTGCGCCTCGGCATGGGTCGGCTCGTGCTCGAAGCGGCCCGCATGATCGTGGATTCCGCCCGCCCGCGGCTGATCGGCGCCATCGCGCTCGTGGAGAACGCGTTCAAGGAAACCGCCGTCGTCCAGGGCGTGCCGGTCGCGGGCTTCGACGCGCTCATCGAGGCCGAAAGCGCGTTGCTCGAACGGGCCTATTCGCTGCTGCCCCGGCTTCCCTTCGAGGATCTTGACGGCCTCATCGTGGACGAGATGGGGAAGAACGTGAGCGGTGCCGGCATGGACACCAACGTCATCGGCAAGAAGGCCGGCATGACGAGCCCGCGGATCGGCGCGATTTACGTGCGCGGCCTGACCGAAGACACCCGCGGCAATGCGGTGGGGCTCGGAAACGCCGACATCATGCTGCGCTCACTGCTGCCGCATGTCGACCTCAACTCCACGTACATGAACGCGTTCACCGCGAAGAGCCTGTCGTCCTGCAAGGTGCCGATGCTGGTGGAGAACGAGCTGCAGGCGTTGCAGGTCCTGCTCAACTTTCGGGCCGAGGAAGATCCAGCGTCGCTGCGGCTCGCGTGGATCCGCAACACGTCCATGCTCGAAGAGATGTGGGCCTCGGAGGCATTGCTCGACGAAGCGCGCGCCGCCTCGAACATCGAAGTCCTATCCGCTCCTGCCCCCATCCGTTTCGACGACGCAATGGTTCTGGCCGCGCCCTGACCCGGAATTGCGGAGCACCCGCGGCACACCAGTCGGCCGAGCGCTCCGCTCAACCCTGAGCATCCCCCATCGACTGGTCCAAGCCCGCTGCCGAGAAACGGGCGCGCGGCAGAGCTGCCGACCCGGCCCGGGGCAAAGTCAGCCACGGATGCAATATGGTCCCTCGCTTCGTGCATCGAGGAAAGGACACTGACCGGTGACACCATCCAAGGTTCCCGCAGGTGCGGCGCGCGCCCGGAGCGGCTGGTTCCGTCGCGCCGGCCGCCGATTCGGCGTTCCCCTGCTGGTGGCCGGCACCCTGCTCCCGGGATCGGCGTCCCCGCAAGCTCCGGAAACGCTGGAGGACGTCGTGGTCATCGGGCAACGCGCGCCGGGTATCGATCCGCTGACTTCCCCCACGCCCGTGGAGGTCATCGGCGGCACTGCGCTTGAGGCCTACGGCGGCGAGAGCACCGAGAGCAACCTTGCCCGGACGCTGACGTCGTACAATCTCAATCGCGAACCGATCTCCGACGAGGCGAGCATCGTCCGTCCGGCGAGCCTTCGCGGACTCCCCCCGGATTCCATGCTGGTACTCGTGAACGGCAAGCGGCGGCACCGGTCGTCGGTGATCACGGTCTCGAGCGCCACGGCACCCGGAAGCCACGGCCCGGATCTCGCGGCCATCCCCGGCATCGCGGTCGAACGGATCGAGGTACTGCGCGATGCGGCCTCGGCGCAGTACGGGTCCGATGCCGTGGCCGGCGTCCTCAACTTCGTGCTGAAGCAGCGTCCCGATGCGCGCGTGGCCGAGACCCGCTGGGGGCGCACGTACGCGGGCGACGGGGATCGCTGGACGCTGGCGGGCCACGCGGGGGTGCAATTGGGCGAGCAGGGATTCGTCGCCCTGTCGCTCGAGCGTTCACATCAGGCACTGTCGTCCCGGTCGGTGCAGCATGCCAGCGCTCGGCAGCTCGCCCGGGCGGGCAACGTCTGGATCGACGACCCCGGTTACGGCTACATCGACCATCCCCATGCGCAGCCGTGGGGAACGCCGGAGACACGCGGCAACTGGAAGACGATGGTGAATGCCGCCCTTCCGTTCGACACCACGACGGAGATCTACGGTTTCGGAAACTGGCATCGGCGGACCGTGGAGAACGGCTTCTTCTTCCGTAACCCCGCGCGGCGGGGGGGCGTTTTCAGCTTGGGTGACGAAGTGCTCCTCGCGGACCTGTCCCAAGACCCGACCGCGGCCACGTGCCGAACGGGACAGACGGCGGAGTACGTGGATTGGCCGAGCCACGTCGCCGCAATTCGCCGTTACGTCGAGGACAACCCGGATTGTTACTGGATCGGGGCCCAGTTCCCGGGCGGTTTCACGCCCCGGTTCGGCGGCGATGTGGAGGATCTCTCCTACCACGCCGGCGTGCGCGGCACGCTGCCGAATGACGCGCCATGGCTGTCCGGGTGGGACTGGGATCTCTCCGCCGGACTGGGCCAGCATTCGGTCGACTTCTTCATGGAGCGGACGATCAACCCGCAGCTGCTGGCCCTCGGTCGCGAGCTGCCAACCAGCTACCGGGTCGGCGGGTGGCGCGAACGCGACTGGATCGTGGAAGGAAGCGTGGTCGGGCAGCTGAACGTCGGGACGGCGTGGCCGCTGACCATGGCGCTCGGCACGGAAGTTCGCAAGGAACGCTTCGAGGTCGTGGCGGGAGACGCCAATTCCACCTTTGTCGACACGCGCCCGGGCGGGCTGCGGGACCAGGGATTCGGAATCGGCACCAATGGCTTCCCGGGATTCCAGGAACGCACGGCGGGGGCGGCGTCCCGGACGGCTCGAGGCCTCTGGCTGGACCTGTCGGCGGACCCGCGTGACGACCTGTTCGTCCACGGCGCGCTTCGCCACGAACGGCACGAGAACATCGGCGAAACCACGGACGGCAAGGTGGCCGCACGCTACGACGTGAGCGACAGACTTGCGATCCGGGCCTCCGTCGGCAGCGCCTTCCGGGCGCCGACCGTGGGCCAGGCGTCGATTGAGAAGGTGACCACACAGTTCATTCCCGACCTGGGCGACCTGATCGACATCGCGACCCTTTCGGTCGACAACCCGATCGCGATCCTCAAGGGGGCAGGGCCCCTGGCGCCGGAGCGCGCCCGCTCGGTGAACGCCGGCGTCGTGGCACGTGTGGCCGGTTTCACGGTGACGCTGGACGGCTACCAGATCCAACTGAGAGATCGCATCGCATTGACCTCCGAGTTCGAGCTGTCGGAGGGCGACCGGGCGACCCTCCGGGCGCAAGGCATTGCGGACGCAGACGCCTACGCCCGGGTGAAGTTCCTGACCAATGACTTCGGCACGACCACGCGGGGAATCGACATCGGCACCGAACGGTGGCTATCACACGGGAACGATGCGGCAACGCGTCTCCATGCCGTCGTCAACTGGAACCAGACGCGAGTCGACGGCACGTCCACCCTTCTGAGTGACGGCCAGATACTGGCCGCGGAACGGGGCGTCCCCCGGTGGCGCGGCACGCTCGGCGCGAGCCACGAACGCGGGCGGCTCACGGTGTCCGGCCGGCTGCGCCTCTACGGCCCGTTCACGAACATCTACTACGCCTTCGATCTGGCATCCGCTCAGGAGGTGGATGCCCATGCTCTCTTCGACGCGGAAGTCGCGGTGCGGATTACGGACGGGCTGACGCTGGCCATCGGAGCGGAGAACCTGTTCGATACCTATCCACCCCGGACCGGCGCGCGGGACGGGGCGGCGGTCGGACTGCCCTACCTGCGGCGATCCCCGTTCGGCTTCGACGGCGGCTACTACTACGCCCGGCTGCGCTGGGAACGGTGACGCGGGGTTTGCCCGTGTCCGTCTGCCAGCCCGACCTTCTCATGGAGTGATTCCCGCAGATCGGACTGCGTTCCAGCCGGGTGGCCGCACGGGTTGTCGGGCTGACACGACCACCCGGGACCCCAACCCGCCGGCCCGACCGCGCAGACTGGCCAACATGGCACCAGCGAGCACGCGAGCCCGGCTTCGGCGTTGCACGACGCGCCCTGGCCCGCGGGCGCCGGGTACTTGCCCTTCCGACGTCAGGGACGCTCTCCGTCGCCTTCACCCCCACCGGCAGCGGCGGGGCCGTCAGCCGCCCGCGCCGGCCCGAGGCTCCAGCGCAGCACCAGCCAGGCTGCCACCGCCGACGCGCCCGAACCGATCAGGATCCCCAGCCGATCTCCCGCGAAGTACTCCCCGCTCCCGTGCTCGAAGGCGAGCCCCGCAATGAACAGACTCATGGTAAATCCGATGCCGCACGCCCACGCGACGCCGAGGATTTGCCCCCAGGAAACGCCGTGCGGCAGGGTCACCACCCTCAACAGCACGCCAAGGCCGACGAATGCGACGATGCCGATCGGCTTGCCCAGGAAGAGCCCTGCCGCGATCCCGAGCGTCACCGGATGGAGCACGTCCTGAAGGCCGATCCCGCCAAGCGCCAAGCCTGCGTTGACAAAGGCGAACACCGGCAGGATCGCGTACGCGACCGGTACATGCAGGTCCTGCTCCAGCTCCTTCAGCGGTGAACGTCCCTCCGGGGCCCGCAAGGGGACACAGAAGGCAATCAGCACCCCGGCAAGCGTCGCATGGACACCGGATTTCAGCATGGCCACCCACAGCACCACCCCGACGAGCACGTAGGCTGTCGTGCGCGTGACGCCGAACCGGTTCAGTGAGACGCCGACACCGAGCGCAGCCACACCAACAAGCAACGCCTCGAGGGACAGGTCCGCCGAGTAGAAGACCGCGATGATCACGATGGCCGCGAGGTCGTCGAAGATGGCGAGCGACAGCAGGAACACCTTGAGAGCGGTCGGCACCCGCCGGCCGAACACGCCGACCAGCGCGAGCGCAAAGGCGATGTCCGTGGCGACCGGGATCCCCCAGCCATCGAGGGCGACCGGATCCCCCCAGTTCAACCCCGCGTAGACGGCAGCCGGGACCGCCATCCCCCCGAGCGCACCCAGACCGGGCAGCACCACCTGGTTCGCCGACGCGAGCTCGCCCTCGACGAACTCGCGCTTGACCTCGAGTCCGATCAGGAAGAAGAACACGGCCATCAGCCCGTCATTCACCCACAGCAGCAGCGGTTTCTTGATCGCGAGCGCGCCCACCTGGACCGCGACGGTCGTATCGAGCAGTCCGGCATATGCCTTCGCCAGGGGCGTGTTCGCCGCGATCAGGGCCGCTGTTGCCGCGGCCAGCAACAGGATGCCCCCGGCCCCTTCAAGCCGGATGAACTCGCGGAGAGCGGAACCGATCGGGGAAGGCGGCGCAGGCCGGTTCATGGCGTCTTCCCTTGCTGCAATGAAGAGTGCGTCCGTGCCGATCGAGGGCCCGGGCCAGCAGTCACCGGCGCGGGCATCACGGCCGGAGAGGGCAGCGGTTCGGGGCCAGGTCCGCGGACCCTCCGTCCGGCGGACATCCCCAACCCGCGTGCTTTCCTAGCATGACGCAGGACGAACATGACCTCCAGTAGCCTGAGCGGCGAGCGTTGCCCGATCGCTGCCCCGACAGATCCACCAGCACGGGAAGGGGCCTGTCTCGCCGTGCCACCTCGGTATCGCCGGACGGATCGCGGCCGGCCTGAGGCGAGGCGGCAGCCCGGCTCACGGCACGTCTGTCCGGTCAGTTGGCGTCCTTGCGGTCGATCAGGGTCGCGATGACCGGGTGGTAACGCGCTCCCAGCCCGCCCTCGACGGCCTCGTCGAACAGCGACTTCACCAGTGCCGCACCAGCGGCGTCGATTCCGGCCTCCGCCGCGAGCTCGAGCGCATAGTCGAGGTCCTTGATCGCGTAGGTCACGGGAAATGCGCCCTCCGGGTAGCGATCCGGGAGCATCGCCTTCATGCCATGGCTGCGGAGGGCGAAGCTGTCGCCCGAGCTCCGGCTCACCGCCTCCATAAAGGTCCCGGGCGCGACTCCCTGACGGCGCGCGATCGCGAGCCCTTCGGCAAGCGCGCGGACGTTCTGGAACAGGATCATGTTGTTCAGGATCTTGACCGCCTGCCCGCTGCCGACCGGCCCGCAATGGGTCACATCGCTGGCGACGTGCCCCAGCAGCGGGCGCAGGCGCTCCACCAGCGCCGCATCACCGCCCACCATGACGCTGAGCGTGCCGTCGATGGCAGCCTGCCGGGTACGGGCGACCGGTGCGTCGGCGAATGCGATGCCACGCTGGCCGAAGGCGCCGGCGAGTTCGCGGGCAAGCGCCGGCGGCGCGGTGCTGGCGTCGACTACCGCGCACCCTGCCCCCAGCCGCTCGATCAGTCCGTCGTCGCCGGCGCATACCGCGCGCACCTCGCGGTCGGAGGGGAGGGACAGGAACACGACATCCGCGCCGTCGGCCAGTTCGGCGAGGGAGGAGGCGACCCGAGCGCCAGCCTCGCCGAGCCGCGCCAGCGGTGCCGGATCGAGGTCGTAGCAGGTCACCGGCCCGTCGTGCCGGCGCACGAGGTTGTGGCACATGGGCTCGCCCATGACGCCGACACCGACGAAGCCGATGCGTGCGCCGTTCACGCGGCCCCGCCCTCCTCGGCGAGGCGGGCCGCACCGGTCCCGGCGAGGCGGCCGAAGACCGCGCCCGAGACCAGGCCGGTGCCGCCGGGATAGTTGCCGTAGAAGAGTCCGCCGACCAGCTCGCCGGCCGCGAAGAGGCCCGGGATCGGCGCGCCCGAGACGGCCTGCACCCTGGCCTCCGGGTCGATCGCGAGGCCGCCGAAGGTAAAGGTGATGCCGCAGGTGACGGCATAGGCCTCGAAGGGCGGAGTCTCGATCCGGTTGGCCCAGTTCGTCTTGGGCGGAACGAGCCCGCGGGTGCCGCGGCCGTCCTTCACCGTGGGGTCGAAGGGAACCTCGGTCGTCACCGCATCGTTGTAGGCCCGGACGGTCGCCAGGAAGCGCGCGCCGTCGATGCCCTCCATCCGCGCCGCGAGGTCCTCGAGCGTATCCGCCTTCGCCCGGGTCACTCGACGGATCCGGTACTCGTCGCGTAGCAGGTGGCTCACCTGGGCATCGAACACCTGCCAGGCCACCTGGCCCGGCTGCTCCAGCACCCGGCGGCCATAGGCGGCATAGGTGTAGTTGCGGAAGTCCGCGCCCTCGTCGACGAAGCGCTCACCGTCCGCGTTGACGATGATGGCGAAGGGATAGCTGTGCTTCTGGAAACCGTCGCCCACGGTGAGGTCGCCGTAATCCGGCGCGTTCTGGTCCCAGGCGACGGCGTGGCAGCCGGACCAGTTGCCGGCCGGCATGGCGCCCGCCGCCAACGCCATCCGGATCCCGTCGCCCTGGTTGAAGCGGGTACCCCGCACCTTGGCCAGGTCCCAGCCGGGGCCGAGATAGCGCGCCCGCCAGGCGGCATTGGCCTCGAAGCCCCCGCAGGCCAGCACGACGGCCCGCGCGCGCACATCCATGCTACGCCCCTCGATCCGGGCGTTCACCCCGCTCACACCGGCATCGTTGGTGAGCAGCGAGCACACCTGCGCCCGGTAGCGGACGACGACGCCTGCCTCCTCTGCCGCTCGGTACAGCGCTTCGACGAGGCCCGGGCCGCCGCCCCACGCCTCGACGGCGAGCCCGCCCCAGAACCGGAAGCGGCCGTTCGCCTGCTTGAAGGCCTGGCGACCGTAGCTCGGCTGGAACCGGACGCCCTTGTCGCGCAGCCAGCAGAGCGCGGCGTGGCTGCCGGTGACCAGCTGCTCCACCAGGTCAGGGTCGGCCCGGTACCGGGTGAGTCGCGCCATGTCGTCGTAATAGTCCGCTTCGCGGTAGGCACCGAAGTCGGTTTCCGCAAGCTCGCGGTCCGAGAGATCGGGCATCAGCGCGCGCAGCGCCTCGATGTCGTCGAACACCACGCGCATCGCGCCGGCGGTATAGGTGCTGTTGCCGCCCCGCTCTTCCGCTGGTGCCGCCTCCAGCAGGCACACGCGCGCACGTGCCTCCGCTGCCGCCAACGCGGCCGTGAGCGCGGCGTTGCCACCCCCCACGACAACGACGTCTGCTGCCAGGGCCCTTGTCATCGCAGGCGGGCCGTCCCCGCGCAGCCTGCACGGGCTCGTTCCGACCAACCGGCCGGAGCGGCGGGCATGCCGTCGGTTGCCCTTTGTCGAGACGAAATCCGCGTGTCAAGGTGCATGGCGAGATCGTTCCGGTTGGCGGAGGTCGACACAGGCTCTACGGATACGGCCTAGACATCAACACGCGTCGGGAACAGCATCCGAGAAAGCGGGCGGAGCGTGGCCGCGACCGCGGCGTCATTGGGACACGATGCGCCGCTGGGCGGAGGAATGCGAGCGGCGTGCGCGCTCTATGAACGGGGCTCCGCCGCAAGCTGGGCGGCGGCGGGAGCGACCCGGCCCGGATCTTCACCGAGCGCGGGTCCGGCTGCCGCATGCCCCGGCCGCTCGAGTCGGAGCGGCCGCACGCGCCCGGGCGAACGCCCCGCTCAGACCTAGGGCGCTTCCGGCGCGGTCTGGCTACGGGACCACCAGACCCAGAAACTCAGCACGATGGCCGCGGCCGAGACGAGGGTCATCAGCGTGCCGGGCAGGAAGAGGTTGTATCCGGGCACGTCGACGAACACGAAGTACCCGACATCGGCGAGGCCGCCGATCAGTGCGGTGACCCAGATGGCGGTCGTGCTGCCCCGCCAGATGAAGACGCCGCCGACGATCGTCGCGATCCCGAACCAACCGAGGTTCCAGCCATGCTGCGACAGGATGCCCGACAGTTCGGCCGGGTAGTCGGCGGCAAGCCGGGCCGGATCGACTCCGTCGAGGATGGCCGTGACGGCCGCCTGGGGATCCGCCGGGATAATCATGCCGGCGGCCAGCACATGAACCAGGCCCCAGATCACCCAGAGAACGGCGGCGGCCCTGAGCGCCAGGCCATGCGTGTTGGTCATGATGCTTGCTCCTTCGTTCTTCGGGTCGACGTGACAACGGCTGGCTGTTGGCCACGGAGCGCTCCGAGTGCCGGAGGCGGCGGGACGGTCCGTCGCCCCGCTCCGTGGGGTGACAGCCAGCCTCGAGGATTGGCAGCCGTGCGGGCGGCCGGGTCAGCTGCGCGGACCGAACCACATGCGCCGCAACAGCCCGTCCTTCAGCACCAGTTGGTGGTACACGGTGGCCGAGATATGCAGGACGATGATTGCCGCGAGGACCGTTGCGATCCAGCCGTGGGCGGCACGTTGAGGCAGGCCCGAGAGCTCCTCCGGCACCGTCTCGGCCGCACCGCCGAAAACGATGGGAAAAAGGCCCGCGCCAAGGGCGGTGGCGAGACCCGAGAGCACCATGCCGGCCACAAGCACGTAGAAGCCCCAGTGCGTCCAGACGCTGATCCGGTCCAACAGAGCGTTGCCGGTCGTGGCGCGCGGCGGTGTGCGGGTCCGCAATCGGGTGACGAGGCGTACGACCAGCAGCGCACCGATCACGACGCCGGCGCTCATATGCCCGGTCAGCACCAGGATCTTGTCGGGGTCGTCGTTGGCCAAATTTTCGAGGATCAGCTCGCCTGCGGCCAACGCGATCAGAATCATCAGCGCCATCAGCCAGTGCAGCGCCACGAGAACGGGGTGATATCTCTGCATAGGCGGCTCCTGCCGAGCGTCGTGTCGCCAACTATAGTCCGGTGATGCAACGCGCATAACAGGAAAGAACGCGCATGCGATGCGCGTCGGTTGAACAACTCAAGCCGAGCAGGACAAACCCCCTGGAACACCGGACCGAGTTGCGTACCGCTTGGCTCGTGGCCAGGCTCGGCACCGTCAGCTCCGGAGACGGCGGCCCGCTGAGCGGGTACCCGGCCAGCTTGACGGATCCGCGCAAACTGGCGGAAGGCCGGCTCGCAGCCTGCGCGGAATTCGCGCCGCCCGCATTCCAAGCGGGGAGACCGCCCGGTACCCTTGCGCGCGCCTCGACGACGGTGGATTGCGTGGTCAGGCCGAAGGGCCACCATCCGATGCTTTTGCCTCCGAGAAGTGCCGGATGGCGCGTTCGAACTTGTCCCGGCAACCGGTATTGCAGAACCCGACCACCCGCCCGTCGTACACGGTCAGCGAGTCGGGTTGCACCGGCTTGCCCGACCATGGGCAGGTGTCGTTGATGCAATCGGCGATGTCGAGGGCGGGCATGGCGCCTCCGGTGGCAGTCGGCATGGATGTGCAGGCTTTTGATGAACGCCCCGTCCAAAGTCAAGGCCGCTCGCGGCTGGGGCGGCGAGGCTGTCGGGGCCGGCATGGGTGTTCCCGCCCGACCGCGCCGATCCCGGTCAAGAGATGGTGCTGGGAGTGGAGCCCCGATGGCGACCGGTTGCCCCTTCGATCTGCGCCCCCGCGGTCGTAATCGGCTCAAATCCTGCGATGCTTCGCTCCGGCTCGCCGGCCGCCGGCGCGTACGGAGACGTCCCGCATGCCGATGATCACCGAATCCACACCGATCGCCCACGCCGACCCGCTGCCGGACGCCGTCGACGTCGTGGTGATCGGCGCCGGGATCATCGGCACCTCGACCGCCTGGTTCCTCGGGCAGCGGGGCGCGAAGGTCGCGCTGCTCGAGAAGGGGCGGGTCGCCGGCGAGCAGTCGAGCCGCAACTGGGGTTGGGTCCGCCAGCAGGGCCGGGACCCGGACGAACTGCCCATCGTGATGGAGTCGAATCGAATCTGGCGGGATCTCGCAACCCAGACCGGCGAGCAAGACCTCGCATTCACAGGATGCGGTCTGGCGTACCTCGCCGAGGACGAGCGAGCGCTCGCCAAGTACGCCAAATGGCATGAGGTTGCCAGGGAGCACCAACTCGACACCCGGATGCTCTCGCCGGCGGAGGCGCGGGAAGCGTGTCCCGGACTGGAGGGACAGTGGGTCGGCGGGATGCTGACCCCGAGCGACGGGCGGGCGGAGCCGTTCGTCGCCGTACCCGCGCTGGCGCGCGCGGCGCGGCGGATCGGGGTGTCGATCGCGGAAGATTGCGCCGTGCGCACGCTCGAGACCAACGCCGGTCGTGTCGCCGGCGTGCACACCGAGCGCGGGCCGGTACGGGCCGACTGCGTCGTGCTCGCAGGTGGTGCCTGGTCCACCTACTTTGCCCGCAACGCCGGGATCGACCTCCCGCAGCTCATCGTGCGTTCCACGGTGGGGCGCACCCGCCCCGCGCCCGACCGCCGGCTTCCCAACGTCTCCGCGCCCGGCTTCGCCACGAACCGTCGGGCGGATGGCGGCTACACCGTCACGACCGGGGATCTCGTCGAGCATTACGTGTGCGCACGCTCGTTCCGGGATCTGACCAAGTTCGTGCGCCTGCTGCGGAAATCGGCCAGGGATCTGCGGCTCAGCCCGAAGCCGCCCGCGGGTTACCCGGGCGCGTGGGGCTCCAGGGCGCGCTGGTCCGCCGATGAGGTCACGCCGTTCGAGCGGATGCGCGTGCTCGATCCGCCTCCGTCGCCCGAGGGCCGGCGACGCCTGATCAAGCGCCTCCCCGAACGGGCGCCCTGGCTGGACGAGGCCGGCATCGCCGAGACGTGGGCGGGGATGATCGACGTCACTCCCGATGCCGTGCCCTACATCTGCGAGGTGCCGTCGCCGCCCGGCCTGTTCATCGGCACCGGCATGAGCGGACACGGCTTCGGGATCGGGCCCGGGGTGGGCCGGGTTCTCGCCGATCTCGTGCTGGGCCGCCCGACGGGCTTCGACCTGTCGCGGTTCCGCTTCGAGCGGTTCGCCGACGGAAGCCCCATCGTCCCCGGCCCCTACTGACGAAGCGCGGCCGGGACCGAAGCCGCGCCATGCCCGCGGCGACGGTCATGCCCTGACGCCAGGCGCCCCGGGGCTCAGGCACGGGCGTCGGGTGCCAATTCCCCTCCCTGACCGTCGTGGCAACAGCGCGCCATTTCCGTCGATGCCGCGCAGCACGGATGCATCGAACGCCTCATGCGGTCTGTGTCCCACCGCCAGTCCGACGGGCCACGCAGTTCCTGCGGACGGATGGGCCCGCGCGCTCCTTCTACTCCCGAACACGGACGAATACCCTGTTGCCCAGTCCGTCGGCGAAACGCGCCGCAGCCCTTGTTTCGAGCACCGGCCGGCGGCCGCAACCCACTCCAGGAGAGTCCCATGCCGTACCCGCTGAGACCGGGAACGATGTACATGATGCCCACCCATTTCGGACCGATGACGGGACCGCGGCAGGGGCCCGGCGGCAAAGCCGGCGTGTTTTCGCCGGACCAGCGCAAGACCATGACCGTATCGGTCCGCTTCCTGACCGACACCGGCCCGATCGAGTCCTTTCTGCCGCCGGGATTCTCGCTCGACGGCGAGCCGGTGGTCGAGGTGTTTGCCTCCTACATGACCGAAATCGCCTGGCTGGCCGGACGCGGCTACAACGTGCTCGGGGTGCGGGTCCCGGTCGTGTTCGAAGGGAAGCAGGACCGGGTCACTGGCCCGTTCCTCATGGTGCTGTGGGAAAACCTGACCGACCCGATCCTGACGGGCCGCGAGCAGCTCGGTTTTTCGAAGGTCTACTGCGAACTGCCCGACCCCGTCGTCCATGACGGCGAGACCCACTGCACCGCGAGCTGGCTGGGGTTCCGCTTCCTCGACCTGAAGGTCCGCGGCCTGCAGGAGGTCGACCCGCAGGCACCCGCGCCGGCGCCTGAGCCGCGCGACGACGGCACGTTGCGCGGCGTGCTCCACTACAAGTACATGCCGAAGACGGGCGCATGGGGCGAGGCCGACGCCGCCTACGCGGTCCTGAGTCCCGACAAGGGCCCGGGCGCGCCGCCACGGGCAGCCTACCGGGGCGAGGGGGAGGTCGCATTTCACAAGGCCCGCTGGGAAGACCTACCGACCCAGTACATGATCGTTAACGCCCTGCAGGCACTTGCGATCAAGGAGTACCGCGGCGCGGCGATCGAGCACCGGATCGGCGGCGGCGACCTCATCGACCAGCGCATCGTCGCCTAACCCCCTTGTCTCACCAACGCCGGGTGTGATGGCGTCGGGCGGCGTTCGGCGCCGTTGTTGATGACCGTCGGGGTCAAGTTTCCGCCGCTGGGGCCTTGCGTCCCGTCGGCGTGGGCCTCGGCGGCCCGATTCAGCGGCGGAT
>JAJDYI010000033.1 GCA_022825235.1 Alphaproteobacteria bacterium
TGCCACTGGCCGCCACCACCAAAACCTGCCAACCTCCCGACGGCGGACCGCCCACACCGGCGGCCTGAACGTCACCTCGGCCCACCGGAGAACACGAGCACACCCAGACGCTTGTTACACCACGTGCGGGGACACGATCCGCAAGTTCAGACCCTTGCGGAGCTTCGCGGGGATCGTGACCTGAAACTTCGGTTTCACGGTGACCAGCGGCACTGCGGTCCTCACTTGGCTGAAAGTCGGAAATTCCGCAATTGGTAACACAGGGCTCTGCGGCCGCCCAACTTGCAGCGATCGCAGATGACCACGCTGTCAAGCAACGCTGAAAGGTGCCGTGTCACTCTCGGCCTGCTCCCAGCACATCGGGTTCTGCCTGATCGCGCAGGTTTCCGCTTCGCTTCAAGTTTCCTAGAAAGGTTCTGCAGTCAGCCGAAGTGCAGCTGTGCTCAGCGGTACACGGACCTCACCGGGTCCATCGGCATTTGCGCAGTGGGCACGTCGCGCATGCCGAACGCACCAGGCATGATCTCAGGCGGCTAGGAATTTCAGTAGTTGCTAGGATTCTCGGTCACTCGTCCATCTTGGAGCATTCGCCGTTGCGCCTAATTCGACTGCTGAAGAAGGACCTGGCGGTGGAGGCATCGACCTGGGTCGACAATCGCTTGATCACGGTCGAACAAGCGAGGGCCATCTGCCGGCTCTACGGCATCGATTACGACGCAATCCGAAGCCATTCCTCGGCATACCGAATCCTGGTGGTTCTGGGATTCCTGTTCGTCGGACTGTCACTGATTACGCTGATCGGCGCGAACTGGGACGCGATTCCCCGTGCGGCCCGAATGACGGGCCTTCTGGTCCTGACTGCTGGTACCCACGGCTGGGCCCTGCATTTGCATCGTTCTGACAAATCCCGAGCTGCCGCAGGGCTCTTTTTCCTCGGGAATCTGTTCTACGGCGCTTCGATCATCCTGATCGCCCAGTTTTATCATCTTGGCGAACACATCCCGGACGGTGTGTTCGTGTGGGCGCTGGGGAGCCTTCCGTTCGCGGTGCTGCTGTGCAATCCGTGGCTCACGGTACTCAGCGGTGTGCTCGCCTTGGTGTGGTTCTTCCTGGAGATCGCAACGGGGTTCCTGTCGGCGACGTTGTCCGTCATGGCGTTTCCGGTGTTTCTCATTGCCGAGCTTTATGTGCTGGCGAGAGGCCGCGCGAACATCCTCCTGTTCCTGATGTTCCTGGCGAGCCTCGTTCTGTGGTTCGAAACCGTGCTGGCCATGATTTGGACCGATGGCCGGAATCCACTCGAATACTCATCGGAACACGCCTTTGTCGTCTTTGCACTGTTCATTCTGGCCTACGCCGTCGGCCACTGGCTGCACAGGAAGGAGAGTGCAAAAGCGCGGGATCTTGGCGCGGTGCTGTCACTGTGGACCCTGCGCTTCG
Organism: Alphaproteobacteria bacterium; assembly: GCA_022825235.1. Taxonomy (GTDB): domain Bacteria; phylum Pseudomonadota; class Alphaproteobacteria; order TMED109; family TMED109; genus VXPW01. Next base: position 1,441 of record JAJDYI010000033.1, read on the forward strand.
CCCTGCTCGCGCTGCTGGTTCTGAGCTTCGAAAGTCCTTGGGAGCGGCTTCTCGCAGCCGACTGGGACCATCAGGTATCGATGTGGGCCGTTGCGGCCGCCATTGCAGCGGCTGCGCTATGGATCGGATCGAAGGCCAGGAATTTCCGGTTGCTTCTTGGCATCACCGTCGTGTGCGGCGCCACCATGATTGCGGTGATCGCCACGGGGGCGGCTACCGCAGCGGTCTACTTCCAGGTGATCACGAATGTGGCGCTCGTCGCGGCCGGCATTGGACTGATATTCCTCGGCACCTCCGGCGGAATCTCGCACTACTACTTTCTCGGTGTCGCGACCATTCTGCTAACCGCGTTCATGCGTTACGCCGACCTGATCGGAGACTACGTGGATAGCGCGGTCCTCTTCATCGGGCTGGCAGGCGTGCTGCTGGGGGCGGCACGGTACTGGAAGTACCGGTCCAGGGACGGAACTGCCTCATGACGCGAACGCGAATCACCCTTCCGCTTTGTGTCGCCATCGCGTTTCAGGTTCTGGTGCTGGTCGGCATGGTGGCGAAAGCGGCACTCCCCCTCTGGACCGGGACGGAGATCCGGGTCGCGACCGTACCGGTGGATCCGCGTTCAATGTTCCGGGGGAACTACGCTCGCCTGGACTACGACTTCGGAAGGCTGCCTGCAGACGCGTTCATCGACGTGCAGCGGCTGCGGGCAGGTGAGGTGGTGTACGTCAGCCTCGCACGGGGCGAAACGGGCGAGTACGAGTTTGCAGCTGCGTCGCTGGAAAAGCCGGCTGAGGGTATTTTTCTGCGCGGGCGGGTCACCAATGTCGGCGACTTGATTCGGATCAGGTACGGGATCGAGGCGTTCTTTGCGCCAAAGGAACTGGCCTTGAAACTGGAAGGCGACCTCCGCGACGGAGGCACTGCTGTGTTGATGGTGAGCAGCAACGGACGAGCCGCGCTCAAGGACGTTCTTCCATAGACACCTCCATTCCACGAACCTGCTTACCTCAGTGGGTTTTCAGCCCGTACGAACAATGCACGTGAGATCGGGCAAGTTCATACAGGGGGATGCGCGGTCAAATTGAGACGGGCGCGAGGCGTGGGAACCCCGATTCGCGGACCGTTGCGTAACGGAGGAGACACCCGCACCCAGAACGCTGGAGCAAGCTTCGCGGCGGTCTTTCCGGACGGCCTTTCGGGCAGCAGGGCGCTTCGGCAGCGCTAACCGTCCAGGTTCTCGCGCGCCAGCTTGCGCAGTGTCGCAAAGAGCTCGGGGTCGTTGATGACGCGGGGAACCTTGTTCTGCCCGCCGAGCTTCCCGCGATCCTTCATCCACGCGGCGAACCCCCCCGGAGCGAGGACCGCAACGCGGGGCGGCTCCAGGCCCCAGCCGTCAGCGCGGTGCGCCGCGTAGTCCTCGTTCAGGCGGAGGAGCACCGAGTCGACGCTCGCCGCGAATCTCTCGATTAGCGCAGCGCCTACGTCGCGATCGGCAAACTCGACGATAAAGAGGTGCCCCCCGCGTTGGCCGCTCCGTTCCGAGAACATGCTGCCGACCGCGAAGTCGTTCACCGTCGCTCCGATGGCCGCCGCCGCTTCCGAGACCGCAGTTTCCAGCTCGGTGCCGATCACGTGTTCGCCGAACGCTGAGAGCGTGTAGCTGGTCCGGCCCGTCACCAGAACGCGCGGCGGGTCACGACTGACGAACGTCACGGTATCGCCCACGAGATAGCGCCAGAGGCCCGCCGCCGTCGATACGACCAGGGCATAGTTCACGCCGGTCTCGACATCACCGATCCAGCGGCAATCCTGCTCGCTGGCGTCCAGATCGCTCACCGGGACGAATTCGTAGAAGATCTCGTTGTCCAGGAGGAGGCGGAGCCCGGCGCCGTCCACGCCGTCAGCTACCCCGAAGAAGCCCTCGCTCGCCGGGTAGACCTCGCGGGTTTCCGCGCTGGAGCCCTCGAGGAGCGCCCTGAACCGGTCTCGATAGGGCGCCCAGGCCACACCGCCGTGCACGAGCAATTCGAGGTCCGGGTAGACGGCAGCGATCCGCCCCTCCGCAGCGCCTGCAATTTCGAGAAGCCGGTCGAAGTAGATGAGGAGCCAGCTCGGCGTTCCGCCGACCGCGCGGATGTCCCCCTGCAAGGAGCGGCGGGCAAGACGCTCGACCTTCACCTCCCAGTCGGCGATGCCCTCCAGGCGGCGCGGCGGAAAGTACCGCAGGCCCGCCCAGGCTGGCCGCACCGCTGCCGCGATGCCGCTGAGGTCGCCGCTGTACACGCCGCGCGCGTGACGCGTCAGGCCCGTCGATCCTCCCAGCATGAAGCACCGCCCGGCCAGCACTCGGCTGTCCGGGCGGTTGGCCACGTGATGGACGAGCAGGTCGGCCACTGCACGGGTGTTGGAGCGGTTGATTTCACGACTGACCGGGATGAACTTCGTGGATCCGCGGGTCGTTCCTGACGACAGGGCGAAGTACGGGATGGTCCCGCGCCACGTGCAGTTCACGAGTCGGGGAAACGGATCGCGCCAATAGGTGTCCCAGAACGCCTCGTAGGACCGGACGGGGACCCGCTCGCGAAAGTCCGCCAGCGACTGGATCGCTTCGAATTCATGTTGGTCGGCGAATTGGGTACCGCGCGCACGGCGAACAAGCGACAGCAGGACGCGCTGCTGGGTCTCTTCCGGTTTCATCCGCTTGAGTTGGCGCAGGCGCCGGTTGGCGTACGCCCGGAGCACCCAGGTCGCGTCGTACACGGATCAGGTCGCGGCGCCGCGCCCCTGGCTCCTCAATTTTCGAGCACCAGCCTGTGCGGAAAGCGTTTGCGGACCGCCTCGAGCGACAGCGGGATCTGGACGTAGTCGCCGTCTCGCCAGAGCGGCCACTGGTCGAGCATCGTGGAACTGCGGAGCCATCCGTCCTGGCCCCCGAGCAGCACGAAGTAGTTCGCGTCGGGATCGGTGAGATCCGAGACGTGGCGGGCATTCGCACCGTAACGCACCTGGTGGCGTTCGGACGAGGCATCGTGCGCCGTCTTCATGAGGGTATCCGAGCTTCCGCCGACTCCGTGCTCGGCAAAGCGGTAGCGTTGTCCGATGATCGGCGCGGAAGCGAGCGGATGCGCCAGCTGCAGACGGTGCATGTCAGCCCAGCGCGCATACGCATGGATGCCGGAAGCAGCGGTCTCCAGACCGGCAGCGAGAGCGCCACGCACGACCTCCGGCTTCGCCGCCGTCACGTCCTCGGGCAGCAGCGCGGTCATCCTGCCGACCGCAGCGAGCGCCTGCCCCTCCTCCTCGCCAAACGCCAGCGGATAGAACGCACGCACGAATCCGTCCCGGAACTGCTCGAAACTGACGGCACCCACCGAATCCGGCCGATAATGCCCGTCCCAGTCGCGCATTCTCCGGACCGCCTCGGCCGCGTCACCGGTCGCGGCTTCCGCCAGGCCGGCAGCGTCAAGCCGGGCCACGAACAGGTCCCGGAGTGCCACCGCCGACGCCATGTGCACGTCCTGTTGCAGCGCCATGATCGTTTCCAGGTCGACCGGTGTTTCCGATTCGACCACCTGGGCCATGCGCCGGACGCGATCGTCGGACGAGAAGAAGAAGCCCACCGGCATGCCCGCCGCCGACGGACGGTTGTTTGCCGATGCCAGGTAACCGGAATCGGGGTTGAAGCTGAACGGGAGGTCCCCGACGGACTGGATGGTGCTCCAGTCGGAACCGGGCGCCGTGCGGTCGAGGATGACGTCGTCCGGGGCGGTGGTGCGGAGCGGCAGCTGGACCGCCATGACTTGGCCGATGTTGCCGCTGTCGTCCGCGTACAACATGTTCTGGCCGGGCACCGCAAAGCCTTCGAAGGCTTCCCGAAACGCGGCAAAACCATCGGCTCGGCTCACCGCGAGCATTGAGCCGATCTCATCGCTCGCGCGGTGGCCGGTCCATCGAAGCGCCGCCGGCGGGAGTTTGTGCTCGGCAAGGAACGGAACGTCGGAAATGATCGGGCCAAGCGGTGATTCCCGCACGGTGACCTCCTCGTCGAACCACCATCGCACCGCGATCCGCTCATGGCGTTCGGAGATCTCCGATGCCGGCAGGCCGCTGACGTCGTAGAGATCGCTCGAGGCCGCCCGCATGTTGGTCCCGCCCCAGGCAATGTGCGGATTGCGTCCGATGGCGAAGATCGGAAGACCGGGCCCCATCAGCCCCACCACGTGATACGACGGTGACTTGACCCCGGCGATCAGCCACACGTTGGGCACGAGGATCCCGAGGTGCGGGTCGTTCGCGATGATGCTGCCGCCCGTGGACGTTCGCGCGGGCGCCAGAGCGAGGCTGTTGCTGCCCGACCGTCCGAGGCCGCCCAGCAATTCGTGCAGTCCCGCGGTCTTCGGATCCCCGTCGAAGCTGGGGAGCGAGGCGCTGCCGTGCCGCACCAACCGTGCCCACTGCTCCGGCCAGTCCGGACGGGAGCGCAGCGGGAGCAGGCTGGCCCACGCCAGCCAATTGACGTCCGTGCCGGCCAGTCGACCGATCGTCAGCACATCGGCAATGGTCCACGGCTCCCGCGACAGTCCGAGGACCCGAAACTCATGCGGCAGTTCCTTGGTCGTGGCCAGATAGTGATTGACGCCGTCGACAAACCTCTGGGCCCAGCGCCGGGCGCGATCGTCCATTCCGCGCTCGATTTCCGCAGCAGCGCGGGAGAAGGAGAGAATCCGCAGGCCGCGGTCGACATCGAGCCCCATGGGACCGACCATTTCGGACAGGCGTCCGTGGGCCAGCATCCGCACCAGCCCCATCTGGCCAAGTCGAAGATGGGCATGCACGAGGCCCAGCGCGAAGGCCGCGTCATCGTCGCTGTCCGCTTCGATGAACGGAATCTGGTGTTCATTCCAGTAGACGTTGACGCGGTGCTCCAGCGGCAGGGAGTGCGTCGGGAACACCGCCAGCCGATCGGCCAGGCTGGTCGGCTTCGGCAAGGGGGCCAGCGCCGAGCAGCCAGCCATGAAGCCGCCGGCCGCCGCGAGGCCGGCCCACCGGGCCGCGCGAACAGCCATGCTGGCGTGGCCGGGTTTCACAGACCTGTTTCCATCTCAGCCCGTCCTCGGCAGTCAGCGGATATGCCCGGCACGGCTTGGCCCCGGGAATGCACCCGTGTACATGATGGTTGATGGCGGGAAGCCGCAGGCCGGCGTCGAAGAGTTTCTAATCCGAACGCATGCACGATTGTATCGCACAGGGCGAGCCGGTTCCCGGCTCGATGTTCGGCGAGCTCGTCGACTCGAGCGCGATCTTTCCCGATTCCAGCGCGCTGGGCCGCCGGTTGCGGGACGACGGCTACCTGTTTCTTCGCGGTCTCCACGACGTCGATGCCGTCCTTGCCGCCAGGGAAGAGGTGTTCAAGCGACTGGAAGCCGTCGGCGAGGTCGAAAGTCCTGCCGCGGACGGGATCTTCACGGGCTCCAGCCACCGCCGCGAACGCGAGCCCGATCTGGGCGCCTTCTGGCAATCCGTGTCGGAGGGCCCGCGCCTCCGCACGGTGACCCACGGCCCCAGAATCCGCGAGATCATCGGCGCCGTGTTCGGCGAGCCCGTCGTGGCGCACGACTATGCGTATATCCGGCCCGCCCCCGTGGGGCGTTCGACCGGGCCGCACTGCGACTATCCGTTCTTCGCACGGGCCACCGAGCGCGTGGTGACCGTCTGGACCGCGCTCGGGCCGGTGCCGTTGAGCGACGGCCCGGTCGCCGTCATCGAGGGTTCGCACCGTTTCCACGACCTGGTCGACGCGACCCGGGGATTTGACGTGGCGCAGCAGACGGACCGCCACGCCACGCGGCCTGAAAATCACGTGGCCTTCGCGCGATCGCGGGGCGCGCGCCTCCTGAGCGCCGATTTCGACCCGGGCGACATGCTCGTCTTCGGCATGTTCACGTGGCACGGCTCGCTCGACAACCATTCGCCGATCGGACGGATGCGACTCTCGAGTGATATCCGCTTCCAGCCTGCCGGCGAACCCAGGGATCCGCGCTATTTCGGCGCCGACCCCGGCGGCACCACCGGTGCCGGCTACGGAGAACTCAACGGGGCCAAACCGCTGACGGAACCCTGGCACATCCGCTGAACCGGCCTCCGGCAACTGCGGATGGACGATCACCGAGCGGCGGCCGCGGCGACGGTCCGGGACTTCGAGGAAGTTCGCGGCGCGGCGGCGCATCGACCGGCACCAGTCCCCGGCCGTCAACCTTCGTCTGGGGCGCCAGAGCCTTCGTCCGAGGCATCGTCTTCATCGCACGCGCTGACCGTCAAGTCTCCGTTGCAGTTCGTCAGTATGCTCACCGCATTCAGAGGCACCCAGTCGCTGTGGTAGACGAGAGTGCCATCATCCCGCGGGCAGCTCACCGTGACCTTGCACTTCTGCGGCTGGGAAGGGTCCCACACAATGGTGAGGCCGGTGGTGCAAGACCATTTGGCCGGACTGAAGTCCCATTCGATGTAGCACTGCTCCGTGCTGTTTGCAGAAGCAGCATGCGGCATGGTCGCCAACAGCCACCCGGCGGCGGCGAACGCCAGTGGTCCCAGGATCCGCATTTGACGTTTGTTCTCGTAAAGCCGTTACCAGAGTTCCGACGACAAGCATGCTACCATCATCACCCGACGCTGCGCCGGTCTTGCTCCGGCGCCCCGGTCCTTGCACGGCCTAGCGGCGGGAAATGACAGGCTGTCGCGTGTTCCGGCATGCAGCTCGGCGTTCGGCCGGCGCGCGCAATCATCCCCACGGTCCCGGCCGCCAGGGAGACCGTGCATCCTTGGAGGGGCGGCGGATCCGGATATCGATGGGGCGCTTGCGGGCCTCTGCGCTTCTCGGGCCGCCGTCGGCGAACCAGGGCACATCGCGGCGCTTGAACGCGCCGATCAGCACCATGCCCGCGATGAACCCGCCCACGTGGGCAACGAACGCGACGCCCGGGGAACCAGGCGGCGTCAGCGCGGCCTGCAGGGCCTGCCCCCCGAACCAGACACCGAGCAACACCCAGGCCCGCAGGCGGATGATCGTCACAAAGATGCCAAGAAACACCAGCGTGGACACGCGTGCACGTGGGTACAGCAGCAGGTACGCACCCAGCACTCCGGACACCGCTCCGCTGGCTCCGATCATCGGGATCTCCGAGAGCGGCGCGCTCGCGACCTGGGCGAGTGCCGCCCCGACCCCGCACAGGAGGTAGAAGACCAGGAACTTCACATGGCCCGAGGAGTCCTCGATGTTGTTCCCGAAGATCCACAGGAACAGCATGTTGCCGCCGAGATGCATCCAGCCACCGTGCAGGAACATCGACGTGAACACGGTGACCAGAGGATCGGCGGCCCCGGGGATGTACGGACCGGCACCCAGCAGGCTCGCCGGGATCAGCCCGAAATACCAGACGATCTCGTCCTGATGGGGCTGCGAAACCTGCCAGAGAAAGGCGAGGACACAGACCGCGATGAGCCCGACCGTGACGTAGGGCCGGTGCCGTGTGGGGTTGTCATCCCGAAGCGGGAACATCGGGATTCAGAATCGCCAGGACGTCGCCGGCCACGACGCCGTCGCCCTCGGCCGCCACGAAGAGCGGGTTCACCTCAATTTCCGCGATCTGCGGGAATGCATCAGTCAGCGCCGACAGGGCAGACAGGGCCGTCGCTGCCGCCTGCACGTCGCTTGGCGTGCTGGACCGGGCGCCGTTGAGGAGCGGGAAGATCCGCAACGAGCGAATCATTGCCTCGGCCTGCTCGACGGTGACCGGGGCCGGCATCAGTGCGACGTCGTCCAGCACCTCGGCGGCCGTCCCGCCCGCCCCGACCAGGGCCACGGGGCCAAATGCCGGATCGCGGCGAACCCCGAGGAGCAGCTCCCTCGCTTCGGGCACCATACGATGCACCGCCACCCCCTCGATGGCGGCGTCCGGCCGGTGCGTCCGGACCGCGGCCAGGATGCGATCGTGCGCCTCACGGATTCGGTCCGCCCCCTCCAGCCCGAGAGCCACAGCCCCGACTTCGGTCTTGTGCGGGAGATCGGCACTTTCCACCTTGAGGACTGCCGGACCCCCGACCGTTTCCGCGATGCGCACCGCGGCGTCCGAATCCTCCGCGAGGGCGATCCGGCCGACCGGAACGTCGAGGGCGGCGACCAGTTGCATGCCCTCACCTTCCGACAGCGTTGTCCGGCCCGCGTGGCCGGAAACGAGGCCGTTCAGTTCTGCCCTAATGGTCGTTGACAGTTGCGGCGCCGCGCCCGTGGCCGCCGGGCGGCGGAACAGCGAACGGAGCGCCCGGATTGCCCGCTCCGGGGTTCCGAACACAGGCACGCCGCCGTGGGACAGGCAGTCCGTGAATTCGGCGTTGGTGTGCGGGCAGGCGAAGACGAACGGCTTCGACGAACTGCCTGCAGCCGCCAGGATGGCTTCCGCGAACTCCAGCGTCTTCGGTCGATACAAGCCGAAGATGGCCAGGATGCCCTCGACGTTCGGGTCGGCCAGCAGCGCCTCGAGGTACCGCGGCAGGACATGCGGCGCCTCCAGGTGCTGGAGCGCCAGATCCACCGGGTTCACGGGATGGATGAACGGCGGCAAGTGCTCGCGCAGCGCCGACTGCGTCGCCTCGGTGAAGTCGGCCAGGGCAAGGCCGGATTCCCTGACCTTGTCCGCGACCAGCACGCCAAGGCCGCCCGAGTTGCCGAAGACGGCGATCCGCGGGGGGCCGTCGCTGGCCGGAGCGACGGCCGGCATATGGACAGCGGCCTCGATCAGGTCGAAGAACTCTTCGAGGCCCTCCGCCTCGATCACGCCGTTCGCCGCAAAGATCGACTGGTACACCCGGTAGTCGCCCGTGAGCGAACCCGTGTGGGACCGTGCCGCCCGCGCCGACTCCTCCGATCTTCCGACCTTCAGGATGACCACCCGCTTGCCCGCCGCTCGGGCCATGGCCAGGGCGTGGCTCAATTTCCGCCCGTCACGCGCACCTTCCATGTAGGAGGCGATCACCTTGATGGCCGGATCCCGGGCATAGTGCGCGATGACGTCGGCGATCTTGATGCCCGCTTCGTTCCCCACGCTGACCAGCGTGCCCACACCGAGGCGGCGCTCAACCTGCTCGACAATGGCGAGGCTGACGAACATGCCGGACTGGCTCACGAAGCCCACCGGCCCCGGCGGGAGTTCGCCGATCTGGAGCGACGATGCGAAGCTCGCCATCAGTCCGGTGTGGCGATTGACCACGCCGATGCAGTTGGGCCCGCACAGGACGATTCCGTGGGCTTCGGCGATCTCGATCAGTTCCTGCTCGAGGCGGGCGCCAGCCTCGCCCACCTCGCGAAATCCGGCGGTGAACATCACGACGGCAGGGACCCCGCGGCGGCCGCAGTCGCGGAGCGCCTCCGCGGCCAGCGAATCCCGCACGGTGATGACCGCAAGTTCCGGCGTTTCCGGTAGATCGGCCAGCGACGCGTAGCACGGCCGGCCGTCGATCTCGGAGCGGCGCGGGTTGACCGCGTACATCGGCCCCTGGAAGCCACCCGCGATCGAGAACGGGATCGGCCGGCCACCCGCCCGGTGCTGTTCCGGAACCGCCCCGATCACAGCCACGGACCGGGGGGTCAGCATCGGCGCAAGGTCCGGAAACTCGTACGTGGGCATATCAGTCGTGTCCCGATGGCATGGCGGTGCCGATCCCCTGCGACCAGCGGTCTCGACGGCTCACGGTGTCGGGTGCAGGTCGGATGCCGGCCGGCTGCGACACGCGGCTACCAGCAAGCTTCTCAGGCTCGAACACCGCTGCACGTCCTCGTCGTTGTCGATGGCGCGCTCCAGCGCGCGGCGCTGCCCCACCAGCACGACCAGGTTCTTGGCGCGGGTGACGGCGGTGTACAGCAGGTTCCGGCGCAGCATGATTCGGTGCTGGAACGTCATGGGAACCACCACCACCGGATATTCCGACCCCTGCGACTTGTGGATCGTCACGGCGTAGGCGTGCCGCAGCTGACCGAGCTCGCTGAGACCGTAACTGACCCGCTGCCCGCTCATCTGCACCCAGGCCAGGCGTTCCTCCGGGTCGTAGGCCAGGACCGTACCGATATCGCCGTTGTAGACCTCCTTCTCGTAGTTGTTCTCCACCTGCATCACCCGGTCACCGACCGCGTACCGCATCTCGCCACGGCCGGGCAGTCGCTCCCCCTGTCCGTTCAGGCGATTTCGCAGCGTCTCGTTGAGGTATTCCGTGCCCAGCACGGTCCTCCGCATCGGCGTCAGTACCTGGATCTCGTCCGGTCGCCGCCCGTACCGCGCGGGAATCCGCTCCGCCACCATCCGCACGATCAGGTCGGAAGCCCGCTCGGCTTCGTCACAATCCACGAACAGGAAATCGCCGCCGGCGGCCGGCGATCCGAATTCCAGGGGCCGACCATGGTTGACGTGGTGCGCGTTCGTCACGATCTGGCTGCCCTCGGCCTGCCGGTGCACCTGACGCAACGTCTCCACGGGAACGATCTCCGCGCGGATGATGTCGCCCAGCACGTGGCCCGGCCCGACGGAGGGCAACTGATCCACGTCGCCGACCAGGAGGAGGCGCGCGGTGTCCGGAATGGCCTGCAGTAGCGCCGCCATGATCGGGACGTCCACCATCGACACCTCGTCGACGACGACCAGGTCGGTCTCCAGCCGGTGATCGCGATTGCGCCGGAAGCGGCCCTCGTTCGGGTCGAATTCCAGCAGCCGGTGGATGGTCTTCGCCGCCAGTCCCGAGGTCTCCGACAGCCGTCGCGCCGCGCGACCCGTCGGCGCACACAGGTGCGCCCGCAGGCTCTTGGCCCGGAGAATGCGAAGGACCGAGTTGAGGATCGTGGTCTTGCCGACCCCCGGTCCGCCGGTCACGACGGCCACCTTCTCGGTGAGCGCGGTCGCCACCGCGCGCTCCTGGTCAGGCGCCAACCGCAATCCCGTCTGCCGCTGGACCCAATCCAGCGCCTGCGGCACGTCGATCGGGGTCTCCTTCAGGGGGCGCCGCTGCAGCGCGGCCAGAGCGCTGGCAATCGTGCACTCCTGCTGATGGATGCGGTCCGTGAACACGCAGGGGACGCCCTCGACGCCGACGCGCACCAGCATCCCCTCGGTGATCTCCGCTTCCAGCGCGGACCGGATCGCCGGCTCGTGCGGACCCAGCGTCTTGACCGCCTCCTCAATGAACACGGCTTCCGGCAGCCCGCAGTGACCGTCCCGATCCCGCGCCGTGGCCAGCACGAAATAAAGGCCGGCCTGGAGGCGCATCGGCGCGTCGCCGGTAATGCCCAGGGTGCGCGCGATGTTGTCGGCGATCGCGAACCCGATTCCCCGGATATCGGCGATCAGGCGGTACGGGTTGGCCTCGACGATGCGCGCCGCATCCTCCCCGTACTTCCGGAATACGGCCGCCGCGCGGGCCGAGCCGAGACCATGGTCCTCGAGCCAGATCATGACCTCGCGGGTGCGCTTCTCCCCGGTCCACGCGGCCTCGATCCCGTCCAGCGTCTCCTGCCCGATGCCGGGGACCTCGAGCAGGCGCTCGGGTTCGTGGTCGATCACGTGCAGGACGTCGTCACCGAACCGCGCGGAGATACGCTCCGCCAGTTTCGGCCCGATGCCCTTCAGGCGGGATGCCAGGTAGCGCGCGGTGCCCTTGCGCGACACCGGCAACTGGACCGAGACCCGCTGGGCCCGGAGCTGCCAGCCCCACTGCGGGCTGTTCTCCCATTGCCCTTCGACGGTCACGTGCTCCCCGACCGCCACCCGGTCCACCACGCCGAGGACCGGCACCGGGTCGCGCCAGCCGGCGACGTCCACCCGGAAGATGGTGAAACCGGTGTCGTCGTTGCGAAACGTGATCCGGGCCACGTGCCCTTCGATGGTTTCCACGTTGGGGAGCTCGGCCTGCACCGGCTCCCGCACCTCCGCGGGACTCATGCCTGACCGCCGCGTGTCAACACCCCTGGATCACCGCGATGCGGGCGTCATATTCGATCAGCCGCGCCGTGAACCGAGCCAGCCCCCCACTCAAAACGGCGGGGAGTCGGAATCATCGCCTGACGGGGAAACGGTCTCGACGCCTCCGTCCTTGACGCGGATCTTGCTGATCCGTTCCTGCGCCTCGTTCAACTTCCGCTCGCAGTGGTCGCGGAGCTGGACGCCCCGCTCGTATGCCTTGATCGCCTGCTCGAGGTCCACGTCGTCGCGGTCGATTTCCTCGACGATCGCCTCGAGCTTTTCGAGGGCTTGCTCGAACGACAGAGCCTGCAGGTCCGGGTCTTCCATGGAGCCGCTCCCCGATCAGATCTGCGACTGCAGCCAGTTCTCGCGGCCGACCGCCTTGACGAGTCCGAGCTGGGTTTCCAGCCAGTCCACGTGCTCTTCCTCGGAATCCAGGATGCTGCGAAGGAGGTTCCGGGACACGAAATCCTGGACCGACTCCGCATGGTCGATGCTGTCCCGGAGCACCGGGATGGCGTCCCGCTCAAGGGCCAGGTCACATTCCAGGCACTCGACCGGGTCCTCGCCGATCCGCACCTTGTGGAGGTCCTGCACGTTCGGCAGACCCTCGAGGAACAGGATGCGCTCCATCAGTTCGTCGGCATGCTTCATCTCGTCGATCGATTCCGCGTGCTCCTTGTCGGCCAGCGACCCGTAGCCCCAGTCGCGGAACATGCGCGAGTGCAGAAAGTACTGATTGATGGCCGTCAACTCGTTCGTCAGCACCGAGTTGAGATTCCGAATGACGGTCTTGTCGCCCTGCATGATTCCTCCGTGCGATGCCGCGCGCGAACCCGCGCCGCACCACGGTTGCCGCCTCGTCCGCGCCCGGACATCCGCCTTGTCGGCCGCATCGTAGCACGCCGGGGCTGGCTATAGTCTGCGCACGGCTCGGGCCGCCCGGCCGCTCAGCAGCGTGGGAGCGAACACCTCATGGACCAGAAGATCGTACTCGTCACCGGGGCCGGATCCGGCATTGGCCGCAGCGTCGCGCTGGCATTCCTCAAGCACGGGCACTCGGTCGTCCTTGCCGGACGCCGCCGCGACCGGCTCGACGAGACCGTGAGCCATGCGGGTCCGGATGGCGCGCGGGCGCTGCCGGTTGCCACGGACGTCGGCAACCCCCAGGCCGTGGATCAGCTGTTCGCCGCTGCGGCGGAGCGCTTCGGCCGGCTCGACGTACTCTTCAACAACGCCGGGGCCGGAGCGCCGCCGGTGCCCATCGAGGAGCTCACCTGGGAGCAGTGGAAGACCGTCGTCGACGTGAACCTGCACGGTGTCTTCCTGTGCACGCGCGCGGCGGTCGGCATGATGAAGAAGCAGTCCCCGCAGGGGGGCAGGATCATCAACAACGGTTCGATTTCCGCCTATGTCCCGCGGCCGAATTCGATTCCCTACACCGCAACGAAACATGCGGTTACCGGGCTCACTCGATCCACTTCGCTGGACGGCAGGGCCTTCAACATCGCGTGCGGCCAGCTCGACATCGGCAATGCGGCCACCGACATGACGGCGGGCATGGCCAAGGGCGTCATGCAGCCTGACGGCGAGAAGAAAGTCGAGCCCCGTTTCGACGTCCAGCACGTGGCCGACGCCGTCCTCTACATGGCAAACCTGCCGCTCGACACCAACGTGCAGTTCATGACCGTCATGGCGACCACGATGCCCTACATCGCCCGTGGCTGACGTAGCGGCTGCCTAGCTGCGCGGGTCCCTCTCGAACACAGCGGCTTCCCCGGACTGCAAACCCAGCGGAGCTGGCGCGGAGAGAACTTCGACGATCGTGTCCCGGCACCGGCCGCACTGCGGTCGACACCCCATGTGCCGGTACACGCCCCCCGGCGTGGACACGCCGGCTCCCGCCGCGCTACGGACGTCCGAGCAGCGAATGGAATTGCACAGGCAAACGTACAATTGCGGTCTCCGGGCCTCGGCGACGACGTTAATCGGGTTGCGAATGATTGTCAACCGCAGCCCGGCGGCCCCTACGACAGCGCGAACTCCCGCGAGCCGGCCCGTCGAACTGCAAGCGATCTCCGTGCAGAAACGGCCGCCCTCTTTGCCGCGCATGAAGATCGGGTGAGGCCGGGAAGGCGGCGCGGCGGAGCGCATTACGGCCGGTTCCGGCGGGCCGGGAACGCCGTCTGAAGTCGCCGATTGGGACACGGTTACCGCAGGAGACGTCCATCATCGGTCAACCGCTGGCCACGTCTCCCGTGGCTGAATTCGGGGTGCCGACCAAGCCGTACATCGCCATTACTGCGCGGATTCGCATAGCCTTGACCCGGCCGTCAGGCGGCATCCTCAGTACCACCGAACGCCACCGTTTCGTTCACGTGTTCAGGCGCTACCATCGCGCCTCCTCGTTGCGCCACATCCGAAGTGCTTGCCATGTCCAATTCGCCGGCCCGCCGCCCCACCACGACCGATATCCGCGCCGCCAAGGACGCCCCGGAACCGCTCGCCTGCCTCACCTGCTACACCGCCCAGATGGCGCGGGCGATCGACGAGCACGTGGACCTGATCCTGGTCGGCGACAGTCTCGGCATGACCATCTACGGGTACGACACGACGCTGCCAGTCACCCTCGACATGATGGTGGCGCACGGCCAGGCCGTGGTCCGGTCAACACAATCGACCTTCGTGGTCGTGGATCTTCCCTTCGGTAGCTACGAGGCCAGCGAGGAGCAGGCCTTTCGCAGCTCCTCGCGCATTCTCGCCGAGACCGGCGCCCAGGCCGTGAAGCTCGAAGGCGGCGTCGAGGTTGCGCAAACGGTCCGGTTCCTGGTGGACCGTGGTATTCCCGTCATGGCGCACGTCGGGCTCATGCCGCAGCGGATTCAGGCCCTTGGCGGGTTTCGCGCCCAGGGACGGACGCCGGAGACCGCGCTCGCCGTCATCCGGGACGCCGAAGCCGTGGCTGCCGCCGGCGCATTCGCGGTCGTCGTCGAGGCGGTCCCCGTCGACACCGGCAAGCGGGTGACCGAAGCCGTCCCGATTCCCACGATTGGGATCGGCGCCGGACCTCACTGCGACGGGCAGATCCTGGTGATCCACGATGCGCTCGGACTGTTCCCGGCATTCACTCCCCGGTTCGTGAAGCGCTACGCCGAACTGGGTGCCGCGATGTCGGACGCGGCCGCCCAGTACGCCTCGGAGGTCCGTTCGGGGGCGTTCCCTGCGCCGGAACACACGTTCAAGGCCGTCGGGGGCACCGCCAATCCCGCCCCTCGGGAACCGTAATCCTGTCGGCGCAGCCAGAAGCGTTCCCACGGCCAACGGTGCCTGGACGGCCGGGTACGAACGTCTCCGCCTGGTCGCAACCACACTGGCGACGCCGCCCCACCGATGCTCCGTGCTTATTTATATAGTATCTGTAATCATCTGATTAAGAGACCCATATAGCAATTCATTTTTTCTTTCCTTGGATTGCGAAGATCGGCCGGTCCGGCTTCCTCGCTGAGACCCATCCTTGGGACCACCTTGCGGTTTCGAACGCCAGTCACCACCTGATTCGCAGCCGAGGCGCTTCGGGCTTCGGCGGGATGGGGGCCGCCCATTGGCCCCATCGAAGGAGAACAAGATGAACGCTTTTGACTTAGGACCCCTGCTTCGGACCGGCATCGGCTTCGAGCGGATCAACCGCGTGCTCGGGAGCATGGCTGAAGACGTGCGGGATGTTCCCACGTATCCCCCGTACAACATCGAAAAGACCGCGCGGGACCAGTACCGGGTGACCATGGCTGTTGCCGGGTTCGCTGAGGAGGACCTGGAAATCGGCGTGAAGGAACACACGCTGACGGTTCGCGGCAAGAAGGACCCCGAGAGCGCCCAGCCCGAGTACCTCTACCGCGGGATCGCGACCCGGGAGTTCGAGCGCCGGTTCCGCCTCGACGAGTACGTCCGGGTGACGGGAGCCCACCTCAAGGACGGGCTGCTGCACGTCAACCTCGTGCGCGAAATCCCGGAGGAGAAGAAGCCGCAGCGGATCGCCATCACGAATTCCGCCGGCTGAGGCCGCAAGGCTGTGGAGCGGGCCGGTGACGCCGGCCCGCCCCCGATTCGGCGATCACCAACGCGGGGGCCGACCACAATCGCCCCCGCCCTCCTCCTCCCAGGCTGCCGATCTGATGGCGCCGTCGCGACGGACTCAGACGCCATCCACGACAAACAGGTCGCCAACGGACGCCGACGTACGGAGCTGACGGAGGGGCGCGTATTCCGGGGAGTTGTACCAGCCCAGGGCGGCCTCACGGTCCGCAAACTCGAGGCAAACGGTTCGGCGGTCCGGCATCGAACCTTCCAGCACCTCGCTGGCGCCGCCGCGCACCAGATACCGCCCGCCGTGGCGCTGCACGGTCGCGGGCACCTTCGCCACGTACTCCTTGTAGGCTTCCGGATTCGTGATTTCGATCCGACCGATGATGTAGGCAGCCATGGACTGTCCTTTCTGGCGGGCTGGCGCCGGCCTGTCCCGATTCGAGTGGATGTGCAAGGTCTCAGCCGCGCAGCCTGACGGCTGGTAACGAACGGCCCGCCAACGATCACGGATGAACGTCGGCGTCGACCCTTGCGTCGTACCCCCGTTCGCGGGGCACCCCATCAATACCGAATCCGCGGGTTCCTGCAAAACCGGGCCTGTCGAGTACTGCCGGCTCGGAGGTGATCGGCGCCGAACAAAGGATCATGAGCGCCGTGCACGGCGCGAACGGCGCGTCGGCCCCGACCGGTCCAACGAAGGACCGGCCGCGAGATGCCCGGCGAGCGCCCGGGCGCTGCTCGTCGGGCGTCACCAGCGCGAGCGCGGGCAGCACCGCGGGCTGACGACACGCGTGACGACATGTATGTAATGCGCCGTGCAGCCGCTCCCCCAGCCGGTCAGTCCGCGCGCTTGAACTCGGGGGCACGGGTGGTTGCGTCGCGTTGCGTGCAGAAAGCTATCCCCTGACATCCATGTCCGACTTCCCCCATTCGCTGCTGGACGGCTACCGACGGTTCAAGGCGAACCGTCATGCCCGCGAACATGCGCTCTACCGGTCACTGGCCGAGCATGGCCAGAAGCCGGAAGTCATGATGATCGCCTGCAGCGATTCTCGATCGGCTCCCGAGACCATCTTTGACGCCGCGCCTGGCGGGATCTTCGTGGTCCGCAATGTCGCCAACCTGGTGCCGCCCTGGAACCCGGACGGTGCGTACCACGGCACCTCGTCCGCCCTCGAATACGCCGTGCAGAGCCTGCAGGTCAGGCACGTAGTCGTCCTCGGCCACGGAGAGTGCGGCGGAATTCGGGCGGCGCTGCAGCCATCGGCAACGCCGCTGTCACCCGATGACTTCGTTGGCAGGTGGACGAGCCTGCTCCGGCCCGCCGTCGAAGAAGTCGCGACCGGCAGGCAGCTTGACGGCACGGAGCGGCAAACCGCCGTCGAACGCGCGGCAGTACGGCATTCGGTCGCGAATCTGCGAACGTTCCCGTTCATCGCGGACCTTGAGGACAGCCGCCGGCTCGACCTGCACGGCGCCTGGTTCGACATCGCCGAGGGCGAACTCTGGACCCTGAACGAGGCCACCGGAGAGTTTGCCATGGCTACCTAGCGAAGCCGGCTCCCGCCCTCCTGACATGCCCGACAGGATGTTGACACTGCCCGTGGAACGACCCCGTCGACCCGTCACCCGAGCCGATCGAGCCGCCCCGGCGATCGGTGCCCCAGCGGAAGATCCCAGACATGCCTGAACGCCCCGTTTGCCCCCGCCGGTCCTTCATCTTCACGCCCGGACTGCGGCCGGAGATGTTCCCGAAGGCGCTGGCGAGCGGGGCCGACATCGTTTGTGTCGAGCTGGAGGACGGCATCGCGCCCAAGGACAAGCCAATCGCACGGACCAGCGCGATCAAGCTCTTCGAGACTCCCCAGACCGACGACGGAATCGAACGAATCGTGCGCATCAACTCGCTCCGCGAGGCGTTCGGCATCGCCGACATCCAGGCAGTCCTGGCCACCGACACGCCCCCGCCCGCGCTGATGCTGCCCAAGGTGCAAACGCCGGACGAGGTGGTCACGCTCGACAACCTCCTGAGCGAGCGCGGCCACGACACCCGCCTCCACGTGATCATCGAAACCAATGCCGGTCTGGAGGCCGCCTACGACATCGCGCACTGCAGCTCGCGGATCGATGCGCTGTTCTTCGGGGGCGTCGACATGGCAGCCGAGCTCCGCTGCCGGAACGAGTGGGAGCCGTTGCTGTACGCCCGCTCCCGCGTCGTGCATGCCGCTGCGAGCGCCGGCCTGGATGCGATCGACGTGCCGTACCTCGATCTCCAGGATCCGGACGGCATGAAGCGCGCCGCAGTACTGGCGCGGGACCTGGGGTTCTCCGGGAAAGGAGCGGTACACCCGAGGCAGATCGCGCCCCTCAACGAAGTCTTCACGCCGTCGGCCGACCAGATTGCCCGGGCGCG
Source organism: Alphaproteobacteria bacterium (assembly GCA_022825235.1). GTDB lineage: Bacteria > Pseudomonadota > Alphaproteobacteria > TMED109 > TMED109 > VXPW01. The sequence continues at coordinate 19,936 of JAJDYI010000033.1, forward strand.
CCGCATCATCGCCGAGTTCCAGACCGCCGACACGGGGCTGGTGGTGATCGACGGCAAGCTGATCGAGAAACCGGTTCTCCGCGAGATGCACCGAATCGTCGCCATCGCCGACCGGATCCACGGTCAGGAACCGAAGCCGTGACCATCGAACCGGCCGGCCACTTAGCCCCAGGCTGAGCCAGCGACGAAGCGCGGGCAAGTACCCGCCAACCAGTCAAACCAGCCCCACGTGACGGGCCATCGCGGCTCAGCGATCCTCCGATCCTCGAACGCCAGATTGCACAGATGTAGCCAGGCGCTGATCCGCAGATGTCCTGCTGCCGTGCTCCTCGCCGCTGCTCCTTCCCCAGGGATGCCGACGGTCCCGGCCCTCGCAACCTTCTGCACGTATCTGTTGATTACTATCTATCTATGATCTATATGAGACATTATCGTCTTATATGCGTCTGACATGGATCACCTTCACGCGATGCAATCAACCCACCAGCAGCCCAAACCTCAACCCCGGCGGCTTCCAAGCCGAGCCGCAATCCTGGATGCCGCAATGACGGCCCTTGCCGACAACCCGGAGGCCTCCTTGTCGGCGATTGCCGACGCCGCAGGTGTAAGCCGAGCGACACTCCACCGGTACTTTCCTGCCCGACAGGCCCTCATCGACACCATCAGCCTGCACGCGATCCAGGAAACCGACGCAGCCGTCAACGCGATCAACTGGGAAGGAATGACCGGTCAAGAGTACCTGCTTGCGGTCTTCGAGGCCGTGATTCCGCTGGGCGATCGCTATCACGTGCTCAGCCGGGTACCGCTAGATGCTGCCAGCGACGCGGTCAGGGAGGCCTACGCACGCCAGCTGCGCGGCGTCGACACCATGGTGCAGTGGATGGCGCGCGAGGGCCTGGTGGCGTCCAGGGTGCCGACCGCATGGGCGGCGCTCGTCATCGATTCACTGATCTACGCAGCCTGGACGGCGGTGCGCGATGGAGCCGTGGCGCCACGGGAGGCGGCGGCGCTTGCCTGCCGAACGTACCTGCACGGGTTGTCGGAGAACGCGCAATGACATTCACAAGCGTTCGCCGCCGGCTGTTCGGAATACTCGGATCGAAGCCGCTGACCGTGGTGGTGCTGCTGGCGTTGGCCGGCGCCACCTTCCTCGAATGGTATTGGCCGTGGGGGCTTCTCTTCCTCTACTGGGTGATCGAGAGTCTCCGCACGCGCGAAGCCTTCCTGATCGAACGGGTCACGCGGATACGCAATCCGATTCTCTACTGGGCGATCACCGGCATGTGGGGCGGGTTCGGGCTCTGGACCCTGTTTGCCGACCTGGCCTGGCGGTTTGCCTGAGATGGCCCCGGGAGCAGCCGGCCAGGACCATGCCGGGCGATCGATGGAACCATCGTCCGGCACGAGCGGTTGGGCCGGGCACCCGATGCCGCCCAAACCGGCCCAGCAGTTGCCCCGCGAGGCGTATGTAAGCCCCGAGTGGTTCGAGCGAGAGCGCCGCCTCCTGTTCGGGCGGGCCTGGGTCTGCGCAGGCGCCGCGCGCGAACTCGAGGCTGCCGGAAACTTCACGACCGTCTTGGCCGGAGACCACCCGCTGATGGTCGTCCGCGGCGAGGACGGCGTGCTGCGTGCCTTCCACAACCTGTGCCGGCACCGGGGCACCGAGCTCCTGGAGGGGTCCGGGCGGGTCGAGCGGTCGCGCATCGTCTGCCCGTACCATCGCTGGACCTACGACCTGGACGGCACGCTCCGCGCCGTGCCGCTCCGCGCGCAGTGCTTCGCAGACCTGGATACCGGGAACCATCCCCTCCTGCCCGCCGCCGTGGCGGAACTCGGCGGGCTGGTGTTCGTGCATCCGGACCCGGGGGCCGATTTTGCCGGCTGGCGGGACAGCGTCGAGGGGGTGGTCTGGCCGCACCGGTTCGATCGCATGAGCGCGGGGCCGGAAGTCACGTACGAGATTCGCTGCAACTGGAAGGTGTTCATCGAAAACGCCATCGACGGCTACCACCTGGCCTACCTGCACCGCCGCACGCTCGGCGGCCCGCGTGCCGACCGCAACGTCTGGGACGTGCATGGACGTCATCTGGTCTGGTACTCGACCGAGACCGGGCGCAAGACCTGCCTGCCGGAGGCGATCGCGCGCAGCGCGGCCGGATCGAGTGCACGGCCCATCGAGGGGGCCGAGTCGGGCGAGTACGGCGGCGTGTTCTTCCTGTTTCCGAGCACAGTCGTGACCACGTCACCGGGGGAGCTCAGCGTCTCCAGGCTGCAGGGGACGGCCGCCGACACATGCCGGCTGTCCGTGCGCGTCTGGCAGCGCAAACGGGCGGGCTGGGAGCGATGGCTGGGCGAGCAGGACAGCGAAGAGGACATCAAGGACATGCCGGGCTACGACGCCGCAAGCGGCGTATTCCGCCTGGCGCATCTCCCGGGCCACCCACTGGAAACCGGCGACTTTCACTGGGAAGACGTTTGGGTATGCGAGAAGCTGCAGCGTTCGCTGCGCTCGCCCAACCATCGAGTCGGGCGCCTCGCCGCCGGGCCGGGCGCTGAAGCACCCCTCGAAGTCTTCCAGCGCAACGTGCTGGACTTTCTGACCCCGGACCAGAGCCAAATGCCGGCAGCGGCGGACGCCAGACCTCCCTAGTCGACGATTGGCCCGCGCGCGGTATTGACGAGGATCGCGGTCGGCCTCATCAGCGCCAGCGGGTCCTCGTTGACGTGGAGCTGAGCGATCACGCTGCCTCGAAACGCTCCACCGCGAGCTGCCCGGCCCGGTCGCGGGCCTGCCAGAGGTCCCAAGCCATCTGCATCCCCCGGCCAGGTTTCAGGCGTCGAGCCGAAGGCTTTCGACAGCCTGATCGCCATCTCGACCGAAACCCCCGTGCGCTCGTTCACGAGTTCGGAAAGCGCCTGGCGCGTGACGCCCAGCCCTTCGGCCGACCGCACCACGCTGAGGTCAAGGGGTTCAAGGCATTGCCGCCTCACGATACCGCCCGGATGCGGCGGGTTATGCATCCCCATGCCTGGTCTCCTCAGTGATAGTCCTCATAGTCCACATCGACGGCCGCACCGTCCTCGAACCGGACAGTCACACGCCGATTTCCCGAGACCAAAACGCATAATGCCCCTTCATCCGCGGTTGTGTCCCTCGGCGTGGTGTAGCAGGGGCAAGCCCACCGTTCCGCCACCTCCGCGTGACTCCGGAAGTTCAGGCCAGCCGCCTGCGCGGTTCACCTTGCCGCACCCGCTTCGATTGGCCTAGGGCGAGGAATGCAACCGGTATGATCCGCGGGCGCGGCGCCGCTCCGGCAGCCCGGCGCCCATTCTCCACCGACCGAGACCACCGCGATCCCCGGAAGTCCTCTGCATGACCCGCATCAACATCCAGTTCACGCTGTTCTCAGCCTTCTACTCACCGCTCATCGCAACGATGGCCGGCGGTTTCCTTCGCGAGGAAGGGCTTGATCCGGAATGGTCGGTCGCCACTCCGGGAGTGAGCGCGATCTCGGCCCTCGAGGACGGCTCCGCCCATGTGGTGCAGTCGGCCCTCAGCCAGGGCTTCGGCCCGCTCGAACGCGGCGAGGCGCCGACCGTCACCCACTTCGCCCAGGTCAACGAGATGGACGGCTTCTTCCTCACCGCGCGCGAGCCGGACCCCGAGTTCTCGTGGCGGAAGCTCGAGGGGGCCGACGCGGTCCTGTTCGGCGGCGGCCAGCCGCTCGCGATGTTCAAGTACGCATGCCACCGGGCCGGCATCGACTATTCCCGCATCAACGCGATCCACCCCGGCGGTGCCGCTGCCGTCGACGCTGCGTTCCGGGAAGGCCAGGGGACGTACGTGCAGCAGCAGGGCCCCTTCCCCCAGCAGCTCGAGGCAGATGGCGTCGGACATGTGGTCGCCCAGGTCGGGCCCGTCATCGGGCCGTGCGGCTTCTCGAGCCTCGCGGCCTTGCCGGCATGGCTGGAGACGGACATGGCGGCGGCGTTCATCCGCGCCTACCGCAAGACGCGCAGCTACATCCATTCCGCGCCCGCCGAGGAGATTGCCGCCGCGGAAAAGCCCTATTTCCCGGCCATCGACGAAACGGTGCTCGCACGGTGCATCCGCACCTATCAGGCGCTCGGCTGCTGGACCCCGCACATCGAGATCACCCGCGCGGCTTACGAAGCGACCCTCGACATCTTCGCCTACAACGGACTGATCACCACGCGCCATCCCTACGACGCCATCTGCACGCTCCCGCCGGCGGCATAGACGGGTCCCTGGCTGGAGGAACCCGGGCCGGCTCACGTTCGGATGCAGGAGCTGGCGCGCTACGGGCCGGGTGCGGCTCGAGCGGAATCCGCGAACAGGACCACGACACCGCCGGCGACCAGCGCCGCGCCCAGCAGCCTGGTCCAGGTGAACGGCTCGCGGAACAGCAGCCAGGACACGATTACGGTCAGGACGATCGCGCCGCTCACGATGACCGGTATCGCGACGTTCGCCGCCATCGGCTCACCGCCGCCCACGCCCCGAAACAGGTAGAAGTAGCCGACTTCCGCCGCCCCAATGCAGAGGCCCGCTGCCACCGCCCAGACGACGGCGGCCCGGGAGACCGCGAGCACGTGGCCGCCCTGGAGCGCGAGCCCCGCGGCGAATGCGACCGACACCGCCAGCGCTGCCGCCTGGAGGGACATCGTGGCGAGAATCGGCGTGGTCGCGGCGGCGGGAACGTATCCGCTCGAGACCTTGACGAGCAGGTTGTACCCCGCGTAGAGCGCGGTGACGCCCAGCAGGATTACCAGGGACAAGTACATCGCGATCGGTCCTCCCGTGCGGTGAAGGTTGCCACCACGTTGAACAGTGTCGTACGAATTGATTGTAATACCTTGAAGAGACGGATGTTATCCGAACGCTATCTTCGACCCTCCGGACTGATGGAATGGCGGCGTCAGCGGTGCAGTCCGGATTGCGGAGCCAGGCCCACCTACCCATTCGAAGGCAGCGACATTGGAGGACGCTGGGTCGGACGATGCCCTTCCTGCAGGTTGCGGGTGAAGGGGATGTGGCAACTTGGTACTGTCCGCGCCACACGACTCACAAGGGAGTGAAGCCATGGCAAGCCACGCGACCGGGGACGGAGGCATTCCGCCAAGAGATGCGGCAGAGCGCGGACTGACGCGGATCATGACCCTGGGCGGCGCGTACGGAACACGCAACTACACCGTCAAGGACCTCCGCGACCAGAAGGGAAAGCGTGTGCTCGTGGAGACGCTCCCGTTCTCCCCGGAGGAAGCGGCAGCCGCCGAGCAGGCCGGGATCGACACCATGAAGGTCCGTTTCGACCCGCGGCAACCCGATCTTGCGGCGGCGATCCGGCGGGCTGCCCCCAACACGTTCATGGCTTTCTCGGTCCCCCTGGTGGCGGCTGCCAGCGAGACGGAGGCGGTGCGCCTCGGCTACGAGGCGATGGCGATCGGGGCCGATGCGATCATGTGCCAATGGAGTCCCGGCTTCGTGGCCGCGGCAGCCGATGCCGGCATCCCGATCCAGGGGCACGCCGGCCTGGTCCCGCGGAAGAGCACCTGGACGGGAGGGCTCCGCGCGGTCGGCAAGACCCTCGACGAAGCGGTGTGGGTCTACCAGGAGATCAAGGCCCTCGAGAAGGCCGGCGCCTACGCGGTCGAGGTCGAGGTCATTCCCGCCGAACTCCTCGTCGAGATCAGCAAGCGCACCACCCTGCTTACGTCGTCAATCGGCGCGGGGAGCGGCGGTGACATCCAGTTCCTGTTCGCAGAAGACGTCCTCGGCAACAATCCCCCGCCCTACCCGCGGCACTCGAAGCAGTACCGCCGCCTCTACAAGATGAAGGAGGAGATGCAGGCGGAGCGGGTGGCCGGATTCCAGGAATTCGTCGCAGACGTCAGGGCGGGCCAGTTCCCCGGCCCGGAGCACATCATCAGCGCCCCGGACGGTCTCGTCGGTGCGTTCGTGCAATCGGTGGAGAAGAGCAAGGACTAGCCGGCTGCGTCCCGGGACTGCTCGGGCCCCGAGCCTCCCTGGACGTTCAAGGCTCGCGCAGGAGCGCTTTCCGCCCGACGGATAGCGCCGAACGTCCCGCCCGGGCCGCAGCCCCTTTGACGGGAGCGTCGGATTGTGTTTCAGTCTGTACAGGACGCGCTCATCCAGAGCGGTGGAGGGACAGGCCCTTCGAAGCCGCGGCAACCGCCTTGAGCGGTGCCAATGCCTGATCGATGAGTCAGCCGAAAGCGGCACTCCGCTTCTCGGCGCTCGCTGAGCGCGTGGGAGAGAAGAGGAGCGCTGCGAGATGAAGAGTCCCCGCGACTTGTTAATCGTCCCATCCGGGACCGCGTTCCGCTTCACCTGTACCTAGGCTACCGCTGATAGCCGATGCCATCGGGTATGGCGCCCGGAAGACCCGCGGTCTTCCAGGCGTCCGGTACCGCCAGCGAGAGCGACGGCGTCGCCGCCCGGCCACCCCGCGCATGAGGATAAATTCAATGTCCGATACCAGCACCAGCCCCGGCCTCAACGGCGTCAATGTCGAGCACCTGCTCGGCGCCCGAAGTGCTCTCGGCGAAACGCCGGAAGCCGGCCATTTCAAGTGGCGCGTCACCAACCAGTGGCTCCACGGCACCCACAGCGCCTCGTCGGTCGAGGGCTATTTCGGCCTCGGCGGCGAGCACGACCACACGTCGACCTTCAAGTTCGAGTCCGACCACCCGCTCGTATTCGCGGCCGAGGACAACGCCGCGACGCCGGTGGAGATCGTCCTGGTCGGGCTCGCGAGCTGCCTCACCGCCGGCGTGGCCGCGGTCGCACAGGTGCGCGAGATCCAGCTCCGCTCCGTCAAGGCGACGGTCGAGGGCGACATGGACATCGCCGGCATCCTGGGTGCCGACCCGGATGTGCGCAACGGCTTCAACAATGTCCGGGTTGCGTACGACATCGATGCCGACGCGACCGACGACGAGATCAAGGCGCTCGTCGCCCAATCGCAGAAGCGCTCGGCGGTCTTCGACATCCTGACCAACCCGACCAACGTCACGGTCGAGGTGAACTGACCTGCACCATGCAGACAACCACCGTCGTGGTCGGGGCCGGCCATGCCGGCCTCGCCACGAGTCACTGCCTCGCTGCACGTGAGATCGACCATGTGGTGATCGAGCGTGGCGAGGTGGCGCACAGCTGGCGGACGGAGCGATGGCAGTCGCTTCGCCTGCTGACGCCCAATTGGCAGACCCGGGTGCCCGGCCTCGCCTACGACGGTGACGATCCCGACGGCTTCATGGCCATGGCCGAGGTCGTGGCGTTCATCGAGCGCTACGCCCGGCTGGTCGCCACGCCGCTCGAGACCGCCACGACGGTCGAATCATTGACGCGGAACGGTGAAGGTTACGAAGTCGCCACCGACCGGGGGGTCTGGCGGTGTGCGACCGTGATCATCGCCTCCGGCGCCTGCAACGTGCCCAGGCTCCCGGCGGCCGCGGCGGCGCAGCCCCCTACCGTCGAGTCCGTCACACCGATGGACTACGTGCGTCCCGAAACCCTCCCCGACGGCGGCGTGCTGGTGGTTGGTGCGTCGGCATCCGGCGTGCAGATCGCAGACGAGGTCCATCGCTCCGGCCGCCCGGTGACTCTCGCGGTGGCTGAGCACGTGCGGCTGCCGCGCACCTATCGGGGCAAGGACATCCTGTGGTGGATGGACCGTATAGGGCTCCACGACGAGCGCTATGACGAAATCGACGACATCGTGCGCGCCCGCCGCCTCCCCTCCCCTCAGCTCGTCGGCACGCCGGAGCGGATCACTCTGGACCTCAACGCGCTTACGGACCGCGGCGTGCGACTGGTCGGCCCGCTCGCCGGATTTTCGGACGGCATGGCGCAGTTCGGAGGCTCACTCCGCAACATGTGCACGCTTGCCGATCTGAAACAGGGACGATTGCTCGACACGATTGACGAGTGGGTTACCGAGACCGGTGGCGACTCGCAGTTCGAGCAACCGCAACGCTTTGCGCCGACACGGGTGGAGGAATCGCCGCCGCTGGCACTCGATCTCGCCCGCAGCGGAATTCGAACCATCATCTGGGCGACGGGATACGAGGCCGATCACTCCTGGGTCAATCTCCCCGTCTTCGACCACAAGGGAAGGCTGCTGCACGACGGCGGTGTGGTCACGGGTTCGCCCGGGCTCTACCGGATCGGCCTGAACGTCCTGCGTCGTCGCAAGTCAAGCTTCATCCACGGAATCGAGGATGACGCCCATGATCTCACCGACCATCTGGCGGGCTACGTCGGCGCGGGCGACGGCGGGTGACGGCTATCCACGCCCCGGCCAATGATGAGCGGAAGCCGGATCGAGAGGTGACGCGCGGCCTGAGGTGAAGTCTCGCCATGGAGGCCGACCGGTGATGATCGGGAGGCAGGAAATTCGAGGGACGTCATGTTCCGGTCGTGTTCAGCTATCGGGGAGTTTTTCTCCGGAACTGACAGAAGCGGACGAACGACACCCTTCGCCTCGGCGACGACCCAGCCATCAATCGTCATAGCCCGGCAGGCGAACCCCTGCGGTCGCCGGCACACGCAGCGTCTTTCCGGCCGCGATCATCACCTTGTCCAGGCTGTAGATCGCCTCTGCCCCGCGGTTGCTCGCGATGGCGAGGTGCAGTGCGTCCCCGGCCCTCAGTCCGGTCTCGAAATGGCTAAGCCATTCCCTGGCCAGATCGAAGTCGTCGTGGTTCGGCAATAGGACGACAAAGGACTCCTCAATGATGGTCTCGAACTTTGAACCCGCCTCGCGTGCTGCCGCCGCTTTCGGACTGCCCATGCGGGCCTTCCGGGTAAGCAGGGAGGCGAACTCGACCCGGGTCCAGTCGTCGACTGTTGGAGCGTTCGCCGGCGGGTCCTCAAAGAAACCCGCGAACGGTTCGCTGGCCACCTCGGGCAGGACAAGGGGACCGAGGAAGCTGTTGTCGAAGTAGCGCACTTGAGCTGGAAGGCGATCTCACAATCGCTCATGCCGAGCCTCGCGCAGCAACTCGGCGGCAGGTCGCCGCAACCGGGGCATGGACGCGCGAAACCCGGCCAGTTCCCGGAGGGGCAGCGGTTTCTTGGAACGGACGGCGGGAGAGAGGCGCGCCACGGCCTTGCCGCGACGGGTGATGAGCACCTCTCGGCCAGCTTCCGCCTGGTCCAGAAGTTCGCTGAGACGGGCCTTTGCCTGAGCCAAATTGACGGTGATCACGACAACCTCATGTGGCCAAGAAACCGGTCACAGGTTAGCGGGCTACGCGCAAGCGGGGCACAGCCATTTTGAGGAAGCTCCGGCCGCGACGAGCCGTACCACTCTGGGCAGGCGGAGGGCTCCGCGAAACAAGACACGTTTCGCCCTGCGCTGAACCCCGTTCTCTCTGCCGAAACCACCACGTGCCGATGCAGGCGCCACCGGTGTGCGAGGCAGCCGCCCGTGCATCGCGGATCATCCCGAGCGGCCTCAGCGGGCGGTCCCGCTAGCATTCGCAGGAGACATCCGACGGAGCGGGAACGATGATGAAGGACGATGGCCGAACCATTGCCGGCAACGCACCTGAGCTGCCGCGAATGAGGCCGGCGGCAATCCCGGAGATTCGCCCGCTGCCGGAGTACTTGGCTACGGGCGCGCGCAAGGCCATCTACGACGACACGAAAGCAGTCCTTCAAGTTCCATGGATGGGCGTCGTCGCCATGGCGTTCGCGCATTACCCACGGTTCTACGAAACGCTCTGGCAGGGCGTGCGGCCGCTCTGCATGTCCGAGCAGTTCGTCTCGGCATGCCGGCGCCTCCGGGCCCTCACCGAGGATGCCGTGCAGCCCCTCGCGCCGCCGGCCATCGGAACCCGGCTGAGCTCGCTCGGGTATGCCTCGCGTGAGGTCACGCAGATCGCGGAGATGATCGAGATCTTCTCGCACGGCAATTTCCCGTATGCGCTCATGGCAACCCAGGCCCGACTGCTCCTCGAAGGCCATGCCCTTTCCGGCGACGGGGGCACGACGCCGTTCACGGGGCGCCACGGACCGGAGACCGAGGTCCCGTTCGTCCTGATGGAGCCGCACCATACCGACCGGGATACCCGGACAGTCTTCGACGATGTCAAGGCGACGCTCGGGCTGCCGTTTGTCAATACGGACTACCGCGCGCTTTCGCGCTGGCCAAGCTACTTCGCCCTGGCCTGGGATGATCTGCGGGCACACCTGGCGACTCCCGGCTACGCACAGATCGTCGACGGGATCCACCAGGCGCTCGTCGACACCGCGCTCGCGCTGCCCAATCCCGGCGGGCTGCGGCCCGAGGTGCTGCAGGCTGCAGCCGACGACGACGCGACGGTCGAGGAGGTTCGCGAGGTCGTCCGGCTTTTCCAGTGGCTGCTGCCGGGCCTCGCCACGAATGTGGCCTTCTTCCGGGCGCAAATGGTCAGTTAGACAATGAAGTATCCACGCTGGCCGCCTTCCGGCTGCGCGCTCGGTTTCAGCCCGTCGGCATCTTCCCGTAAAGCCGTCGTTCCTCCACGCCTGGCGCGGACGCGTCGCTGACAGTCGGTGCGACGCCAGCGTGCCCCGTCGACACTACGCCCGGTCCCCCTTTCTTCCAATTGCCGGGATTGAGTCCGACTCCCGTGGCCGCGAGAAGGGCGGTGCTCCCTGTAACAAACAGTGATTGGCTGCGAGCGACCGGTTCGACCTGATCACCGGTGGGGCCGTCGGGCTGATCGCTGCCGGCATGGTCCATGCGCGCCAGCTCGAACGCTTCGAATTGCAGAGCGTGATCTCCTTCCCGCTGCTCGACCGAAATCTCTTTGCCGGCCACGTCGACGCCGCACCCGCCGACCCCGGTGCAGCGAGGGTCGGGCTGGTGAGGCTCAAGGGCGGTTTCACCGTGGCCTCTTCCAGGCAGCTCGTGGACGTCATCGGTGCGGACATCAAGGGCCACGATGTGGTGATCTTCGGTTTCTCGGGCACCACCTACCTGGACGACAGCGCCGCCAAACTGATCGGCGAACTGCTGGACATCGCCAGGGAGCAGCGCACCGCATTCGTTGTCGTGGGCCTTTCGGACGCCGTGGCACAAACCCTGTTCGCATTCGGGGTGTTGCAGCGCGTACCCGAAGGGCGCCTCGTAGGATCGATGGAACAGGCAAGAGCGGTAGCACGTGGGCTCCTTGCGGAGGACAGAAGCGGACGATCCGTCCGTAGCGGCTCGACTGGACTCGGACGGCGTTCGGGCGCGAAGACCAGCGCATCGTCTTCGGACAATGCTGGCACGGTGGGCTCCCCTGCCGACCTGGACGTACTTGGTGCCAAACGCCGACTTCGTGGACGGAACGTCAGACTGGCGCCGGACTCCCGCGCCGGAGAGCGATCCGCCCGCATCCCCGATGCAGACAGCGCATGATGTGGTTACAACGTAGTCTTATGGCTGGCGCCGGGTTTCGCCACAGTACTGGCCGGTGGATCAAGAAACGAAGGGCAGCCCGAATGGAAATCGCATTGCGCGAAGCGAAGGCCCGCCTTTCAGAGCTGGTCGCAGCCGCCTGCAGTGGCGAGCGCGTCATCATCACCCAGCATGGCCACCCTGCGGTGGAATTGGTGCGTTGCGAACGCCGCGGCGGCATCGATTTCGACAGGCTCGATGCTGCGCGCCGCCGCCTGGGTTTGAAGGCGAATAGAGAGCGGTGGCCGCCGGAATTCGACGATCCGGCCTACAGCCGGCAGGTGCTCGGCCTAGATGGCGAGTAACTGACCATTGAAATCCTGCTTGACACGTCCACACATCCCGCGTCTACGATCTCTTGATGGCGCCGGGGAAGCACCTTGATGCCGAGCGGAGATTCCTGGGAGGTCCGGCAGTACGACTGCACGTCAGTGCCGTGTCAATCTGGGAGATGCGCCTGAAGCATGACGCGCGTCGACGATCAAGCCAAAGGCGGGATGGGCCACGTGCGACAGAGGCCCGGCGCGCGCTGACGGTCGCCACCCTGCTGGCACTGGCCGCCTGCGGCGCATGATGGGCCCATCGACAAGCGCTCTATAGCTGCCCGTGCTCACCCGCCACGTCGAAGCGGATTGAACGTTTCGACGCCGTCGAAATCCTTTTGGTTGTCGGTGACAACGATGCAGTCGTTCACTTCCGCGATCGCCGCGATCATCGTATCCAGCGCGCTGCGCGGGCGGCCCTGTGCCCTGCCGTCCACCATGAGGCGCGCCCAGACGAGACCCGCCTTCTCGTCGAATGGCAGCACGCGGCCGGCAAACAGTGCCGACGGACCCTCCGGGCCTGCGAACCACGCTTCGAGTTGATCCCGCTTGCGGCCCGGAGGTTTTTCCAGCACGCCGCGCCTGATCTCGGCAACGGTGAGCGCCGAGATATACAGGGTCTCGTCCGCCTGCTCCGCCATCCAGGCGAGCAGGGACTCCGACGGCACCGCCTTGGTGACGTTGCTGATGATGTTCGTGTCCAGAAGCCAGCGGCTCACAGGTCAACCTTGCGGCCTGTCTCGAACGGGCGCGGCGCGACGGCGTCAGCGCCGACCAGCGGCGACCGGCGCAGCGCTTCGAGGATGCCGCCTTTCCGCGGCGCCTTATCGCCGATGCCCTGGCGGACGGTCGCCCGCAAACTCTCGGCCTCGGGGCAATCCTCCGCCAGTCGTCTGGCCAGCGAGCGGATCAGGGCCCGGTCCGCGTCACGCCCCAGCACCTCGAAGCGGGCCAGGCCGCGCTCAGCCAGGCGGCTGCGATATTTCTTCACGGCGCGTCTTTGCGATGTTTCACTCAAGGCAACTCTCCCGCATATGTCCAGTAATATACCCGACTATATGGCATTCGGCAATATCGATCCTGGTCAGATGCGAACGCGAGCCTCCCCTGAACTTCGCCGTACTGACCTATTCCTGGTTCGCCAACCGGTGCTGTCGCCGCCAAGCGCCAGGTGCAGCAACTCTGTCGCCGCATGTGCGGTCGCTTCACCCGGCGCCTGTCGTGGAGCGAACTCCGCAGGTTGACAGACCGCATCGGTTCGCCGTCAGCCTGCGGCCCCGCCACAACGTGGTTCCGAGCCAGGACGTGGTTGTCGCGCGCGCCGGGGTGGCCGGCGAGCACCGCCTCTCCGTGAGAGCCGTGGCCAGCGGATGTTCCCACCAACGGCGCTTGTTCATCCTCCGCCCGGTCGACGGTGCGGCCGTCATGTGCTCGGCGAGAACGACCGGGGGGACGGTGTCAGCGTCGGTCCTGTGGAAATGGGCCCGCCTCAGCTCCGTTGCCGGAGTGGGTACGCGACACGACCAGTCCGTCAAGTGCTGCGGGTACGCTTTCGCGCGCGCCCCGCCGCCACTTCCAGGGCGCGGTCGGGCGCACCGGCCACCACAATCCCTTCCAGCTCTGCCCGGCCAGCGTCTGGGCATCCGCGCAGTGGCCCCGAAGGGATGCGAGAATGTACCTCTCGTACGCCCACGCGTGCTCCTCCTCCACGAGCGTGGCGTTGACGTCGACGGATCCCGCCCGGACCTCGGCGACCAGGCGGCCGAAGCGGTCGCGGCGCAAGGCCTTCACCTCGACGCGCCCGCCCGCGCCGCCGGCGGGCCGCGGTGAGGGCGCCTTCGCGACGCACTGGATGCCGCAGAGGTCGAGGTGGTCGACGACGGCGCAGGCGACGGGCCGGAGGCGGTCGTGGTCGTGGTCGTGGTCGGCGGGCCGCGGCGTGGAGCTTCTTGGGCTCAGCAGGCGCCAGCGTGGCGCGGCGAGGGCCGGGGGGCGAGTGTGCCGTGCAGCGGCGCGGGGCCCTGCGCGACGCAGCGCACGCCGCAGAGCGCCAGGTGGTCGCCGGGCCCGCGCCGCTTCGGCCAGAGTCGGCGCGCCTTGAGGAGCGCCATCTTCACGGTGAAGAGGAGGTCTTCGCGGGCGACCGTGTGGTGGTCTTGGGGCTCGGTCATAGAAGCGAGGGTAGCACGGGAACATTGAGAGAACATGGTGGCGGTGTGGCGGGGAAGAGCGGGCGGGCGTGGGCGTTGTGTCCCCGGTAAGCGCCGGCGTCGTTCGCGGCGGCGGCGTTCGCGGCGGCAAGAGCATGCGCCAACTCGAGGAGGCAGTCCTCGAGGTCCTGGTCGAGGCCGTGGGCGGCGGCGAATGCCCGGGCGTGATCGAGATTAGCAGATGGGCGGGGATCAGGAGCGGGCGTGGTGTCTCCCCGGTGAGCGCCAGCGTCGTTCGCTCCGGCAAGAGCATGCGCCAACTCGAGGAGGCAGTCCTCGAGGTCCTGGTCGAGGCCGAGCGCAACGGCGAATGCCCGGGCGTGGCCGAGATCAGCGGGCGGGCGGGGATCTGGAGCGGGAAAGGCGAGGCCAGCAAAGGCGAGCCCGGCAGCGTGGGGCACTCGATCGCCTGGGGGATCTTCCTGAAATTGTTTCGGGCCGGGCTCATTCGGAAATGCCCGAAATCGCCGGGGCGGAGCGGGTACGAGCCGACGGAGTTGGCGGTCGATCGGATGCGGGACGGCGTGGAGAGCGGTTAGTCCTCGCGCGCAGCCACCTTTTCCACAAGATCGGCGAAGACAGCTCGCTCGGCCAGTACCGCGACGCGACGCTGGTCGACGCGCGGCAGAGCCGCGACATACTCTGCATGTTCGACAACCCCTGCACTGCCACACGCTGGCGCACCAGGGGTCCGGCATGAAGACATCGGAGGTCCGCATGAAGAGCGCACTGGCGGCCCTCGTGCTGCTCTGGCCCGCCTTGGCCGTCGCAGATCACGAGCTGGACGACCGCGACATCGGCAGCGGGCGGGCGCTCTACATGCAGCACTGCGCCTCCTGCCACGGCGCCGAACTCGAAGGGCAGCCCGACTGGCGCCGGCCCGGCAAGGACGGGGTCCTGCCGGCCCCGCCCCACGACGCCAGCGGCCATACCTGGCATCACGACAACCGGATGCTCTTCGACTACACGAAGCTCGGCGGCGAAGGCCTCATGGAGGCCAGAGGCGTCGCCGGCTTCAAGAGCGGCATGCCGGGCCTCGGCCATGTCATGAGCGACGACGAGATCTGGGACGTGCTCGCCTACATCCGCTCCACCTGGCCGGAGCGCATCCGCGAGATCCAGGCCGCCAGAAACCCGGAGCACGGGCGATGACCGGCCCCCTGCCGACGCGGCGGCGTTCGCGATGCAGCGCATGCTGCAGAGGTCCCGGTGATCGATGACCTCCGTCCTTATGAGCTCGATCCGGGCATGGCCATGGTCGCCCGGACAGTGCTGGCCCGCACTCACGATTACTCGCGGGCGTGATCGGGCGCATATCCCCGCTGCTAGGCTGCCTGCACCCACAGGATCCACAGGGCCGTCCACTTCATGCGGTCACTTACGTCCCCAAGGCCACAAGGATCGCGGCACGTCCCTGATCCCGCAGACGGCCAGCATGGCAGCCTCCGACTGCGTGAGAACTTCCGATGATCCCCGAACTCAAGCTGTGGTCCATCAACGGGGCCGGCGGCGTCGAACCCGTCTCCCAGCTCGCCCAGATGACCACAGAACTGGAATTCGAGAACCTGCTGGTCGCCAATCCGGACATGCTCGAGCCGGGCCTGCAATTGGTCGGGCGCCAGACCCCGGTGGCCGGCGGCTGGCTGGACCTGCTGGCAGTCGACGGCGACGGACGCCTCGTGGTCTACGAACTGAAGCGCGGCCAGCTGGCGCGGGACGCCGTGACCCAGATCCTCGACTACGCGTCGGCGCGCTGGACGCCATGACCGGCACCGATCTGGCAAGGCACTTGGCCGAGCGCTCCGGAACCGCCGGGGTCGAGCCGATCGAGGACTTCGCGCAGTGGTACGCTGATCGGTTCGGCGGCGACGACCTGTCCCGACTGTTGCCGCCGCGCATGGTCCTGATCGGATTGGGCGTGGACGCGGCGGCCGAGCGCATCGCACGGTTCGTGTCGACCGGCCCGGTGGACCTTTCGGTGATCACGTTCCACGGATTCCACCGCGACGGCGAGACCCTGCTCGCACGTCAGATCGACGTGAGCGCGGACGACCGGGAACCACGGGCGCATCGTGGCCAAGGCACTGTCGCCGAACGCCGGGCGAAGTTGCGGGCCTATCTGGAGGCAGGCGACTACGAACAGCTGTTTGATCGGGTGTGCGGGGACATACGAGCCCACCTACCCGAGAAAGGGCGGTCGGAGGCGCCAAGAAGCAAGGGGATCAGCTTCGCTCTAACTCTGCCTGACGACCCGCAGCAGCATCGAGGGGTTTTCGGCGTGCACGCCGGTTACCTGGCTTCCGGCGTCTACTGCGTCAGCATGCTGCCGAATGCGATTGAGTGGGCCGGGGATGAAGCACTGCAACGGCTGCAGGCATCGGTCCCACTCGCGAACTGGCAACACGGCGGGCAGGTGCTGTCGTTCCAGTCGGTGGCAGAATGGGAGGACAGGCGCACAGCGGTCCTGGGCTTCTTGGATGCTGTGCGGCAGGGGCGCGACGAACTCCGGGACGGCGCGGCAGCCGCGGGCGCAGACGCGGCGGATGCCGCATGATCTGCGCCAACTTCACCAAATCGTCACGGCCGTCAGCCGCGGTGGCCTCACTCTCGATCAGGCGGCGAAGCGACTCGCGTGTGCGCATCGGCGCAGGTACGCTCTTCGACATGGGGTGTCTCCCGGTTTGCGCCGGCGACCACCGGCGTCTGAGATGTCTTCACCTCAGCAGGCTGCACCCCTCCTAATATCCAGAAAATCCAGGACTTCACCGACTGGGATGCCGCTCCTCTACCACTGGGTGGGCAGAAACTATCGCCGCGATCTGGACTGGGGTGCCGGCTACCACCTGAACCAATCCAACCCGCTCTTGCACCGGATTGATCATGGTGACAGCCTCTGGGCTTTCACGCGGACGCCTGCCGGAATCTACGTCCTCGCGGCAGAGCTTGTCGTCCGCGCGAAGACGAGAAACCCGAGCGGATATCGGTACGGCGAGTATCGGCTCTGGGGCGACCTCGAGCAGTCCCGCTACTTCCGTACTGAAGGCCAGCCCGACGTCTCCGGGTTCCTCAGGGGACTCTCCGTCAAGGCCAGCGCACCTGTGATCGGGCGATCCTTTCAGGGGCACGCGGCCGTGCGGCTGTTGACCCCGGACGACCACCAGCTGCTCGCCGAATACGCTCGGCCACTCCTTCCAGAGCCGCGGGCCCGCCTGCTGCCGGAGGAGGAGCTGGAGGCCCGGATCCTTCTCGGGGATCCGGTCGCTGTTAGGGGTCTCATTCGGGATGAAACCCCCGGCATCGCAGCGGAGCGCCGACGCTATCTGTTTGAGCAAGCACCCCGGCGCAACCCTCAACACGTGGAAGAACTGCGAGAGCTTTACGAGGGCGTTTGCCAGCTTTGCGGATGGAACCCGAAGTCCATCTACCAACGAGATCTCTGTGAAGCGCACCACGTGCACTGGCTAAGCCGCGGCGGTGACGACGCGCTGCACAACATGGTGCTCATCTGCCCAAACCACCACCGTGCCATACACCGCACCGATGCGCCCTTCGACTGGACGGATGAGAGCTTTGTGTTCCCGCAGAAACGGGAACCCGTGCAGGTTTCCCGTCACGAACTCCTGGCACAGTGATGCCCTCGAAAAGGCAACGTCCGTAGCGGCCATACTGCAGCGACGCCTCCGTAAGCGTGCTCAATCTGATGAATCAAATCGGGAAGCACTCATCCGGCGCTGACAGGACGACCAGGATGCACTCGGGATCGGCCTCAACCCGGCCGTCGCCTTGTTCGACACGAGGCGGGCGTGAGCACGGCAGGTAGCGGATCGGTTGGTCGCCGGCGCCGGTGCAGGAACGAGGCACAGAAGCGGCAGATCGTGGCAGAGACCCAGGAGCTCGGAGGTCTCGCTGCTGCTGGTCGCCTAACACCACAACCTCAACGCCAGTCATATTTTCAATTGGCGGCGCCTGTTTCGACGGCAGCTCTCGATCCGTCAGGCGGATGACGCCGTCGCCGCTATTTGCGATTCTCCTGCAATACGATAATACAGGCGGGCACTGTTTTCATTCCTGCAAACAAGGAGCGTTGCGTCGCAATGGCCTCCGATTCGAGCAGCCGGCCGCACGGCCGCAACGTGCAAGGTCCAGGCGGCTACACCGCCTTCGTGCCGGCGCCGTTGGCTCCGCCGATCGCATGGGACGCAGAACTCGTCGCCGCGCTCTCCGGCGCGGACCGGGCGATCGGCCGGCTCGCGGGCGAAGGCTGGCGCTTTCCCAATCCGCATCTCTTCATCAACCCGTTCCTTCGCCGGGAAGCGGTGTTGTCAAGCCGGATCGAAGGCACCCGGACAACCCTGGAGGAGCTGCTCGCCGCCCAGGCGGGCGCGATCGCCGGGCCGGCCTCCGATGATCTCGAAGAGGTCGTCAATTACGTCAAGGCGCTGGAGTACGGACTGGACCGGCTGGACACGCTGCCGCTGTCCTTGCGCCTCATCCGGGAGGTCCATGAACGGCTCATGCGCGGCGTGCGCGGTGACACGGCAACGCCCGGTGAGTTCCGGCGCAGCCAGAACTGGATCGGGCCGCCCGGCTGCACCTTGAGCGAAGCGCGCTACGTGCCGCCGCCCGCCGACCAGCTCATGGCGTGCCTCGACGCCCTGGAGCGGTTTCTTCATGACGACACCCTACCGCCGCTCATCCATGCCGGCCTCGCACACGCACAGTTCGAGGCCATTCACCCGTTTCTCGACGGCAACGGCCGTGTGGGCCGCCTTCTCATCACGCTCCTGCTGGTGCAGTGCGAAGTGCTGCCGTCGCCGCTGCTCTATCTGAGCGCATATTTCGAGGAGACACGCGAGGAGTACTACGCCCGTCTCCTCGCGGTGACGCGGGAAGGGACGTGGGAGAAATGGCTCATCTATTTCCTGCGCGGCGTCCGGCTCCAAGCCGACGATGCGATCGATCGCATGGAGGAGATCGACGGCCTGTTCGAGGATTGGCGGGGAGCGCTGGCCGGCATTCAGTCCGGGCGACCGGAGGGCGTGCTGCGCCTTTTCGTAGAAAACCCCTACTGGACCGTGCGCGGAATCGCGCAGGAGTT
This sequence comes from Alphaproteobacteria bacterium, assembly GCA_022825235.1. Lineage (GTDB taxonomy): Bacteria > Pseudomonadota > Alphaproteobacteria > TMED109 > TMED109 > VXPW01. Next base: position 39,044 of record JAJDYI010000033.1, read on the forward strand.
AGATGTGGCCTATACGACGGCCCGGCGCGCCATCGACCGGCTGGAAGCCGCCGGAATCGTCTCGCCTGTCGGAGACGCAAGACGCAACCGCGTCTATTGCGCCCGCAAAATGCTCGACATTCTGATCGCGCCCCGCGCTACCGGCCGCCCTGGCTCAAAGGACGGCGGATCCTAACCCGGATTAATCACCGCTGTTAGTTGTACATGGGGCAGTGAGGTGGTATAGGTATTGGATTCAACGCCTTACCTAAGACCGCGAGATCGCCTCTTGCAACCAGTGTGTACCCCGGCCCAGCTGTGTTTTGAAGGTCTTGGCCGCCGTCGGGTGGAGGGCCGGTTCGACGGGGGTCGGCTGACGACGGACTTCTCCGTGCCGACCTACCTGCGGAGACCCAGCGCCAGTTGCCCGGGCTCGCCGCATCTTCTCTGCCGGGACATCAGAAACGGATTGGCGCGGACAACGGTGCCCGGAGCACATCGGGTAAATTGCTGTGACGCTCGATCCACGCGCGGACGTCGGACGAAATCCATCCCATGGCCTCCAAGAGGTCGTCATGATCCTTGTGTGGATCCCGGCCGACAATTGGTTCGTGATGCGCGATCCGGTTTCGAAGCCGTCTCAGGTCATTAAGTCTTTGCTGCACTTTCCTGCGAGAGTGGCCCGGAAACGCCCTGTGTAGAGCCGGACGCCACAGCGTCCTTTCATAGTCCGCCTTGCGGCCGCCATTGCCCCATCCGCCACGGCCGACGAGCCGAACCCAGAAGCCCAGCGACATCTTTGCCACGAAGTGATCCGCGGTCGGTTCGCCCGCAGAACGACGGAGGACGCCCGCCATACTGTCATGTGCGTGACTGTCGAGGCCGGCGGCAGGGTTCGTGTACCATTGGCTGCCGTATCGTTCCTCGAGCCGGGCGTGTATCGCGTTCCGCAAGGCAACCTCAAGGGCCTGCAACGGTCCATGGAACGCGGCCCCCAGCTGGACGTTTCTCGCATAGAGCTGCAAGGCGGTCCCATGATCGCGCCCGGCGGCGTCCAGGTAAGTTTGCATCCGCTCGGGCGAGAAAGCTCTTTCAAGCGCATGAAAGGCATTGACATCCATCATTGAACGACTTACCTTCAAGTCCGTAACCCCCCGGGTCCGCCTCTGCTTTATGCACGCGCCCGGGGTTTGTCTTTGTACGGGTTGTGATCGGCCTCGATACACGGGCCCGTATGCATGTCAGTCAGCGCAATGTCGCTGGGAGTGTATTTGCACGATCCTCGGCGCAGAAGACTCGATTCACCGCGTCGTCCGCGACCTCCAGCCATGCCCGCGTTTCGGCGCACAGTAGCGGCGAGGGCGTGGCGACTCCTCGGCAGTACCTCGATTCTCTCAGCCCTTTTTTCGTGGTCATGGTTCTTCACGGCTCTGACAGCACAGACGCCGGGCGAACGTAACCGACATTCTCATTGCCGTCATTTCTTCTGGCAGCTTCTCCCCATTGCGCGATCCTCGACGTGTCTTCCTTGTCGTGTGCTCCGCGACAGCTCAGTTCGATCGACGGCCTCCTCGCGGGCATGGCCGCGGATGCGCTCACAGGCTCGCGGCACAATCCGAACCGCGAACTGTTCGGCCAGGGTATCGGGAACGTCATCGCGGGACTGATCGGTGGCCTGCCGGGCGCAGGCGCTTCGGTCAGCACCGTGACCAACATTCGGGCAGGCGGCTCCACACGCGTGTCGGGCGCCTTGCGGGCCACGCTTGTGCTCGCGATGGTACTGGGACTGGGGCACCTGGTCGCACCCATTCCCCACGCGGTGCTGGCGGCCATCCTGATCAAGGTCGGCTGGGATCTCATCGACCGGGACCTGCTCAGCCGCGCCCGCCACCTCCGACGCGATTACCTGATCGTCATCCTGACGACCTTGGCCCTGACCGTGTTCGTCGACCTGATCACGGGCGGTGCCGTCGGACTGATCGCCGCCGGCATGGTCCATGCGCGCCAGCTCGAACGCTTCGAATCGCAGAGCGTGATCTCCGTTCCGCTACTCGACCGAAATCTCTTTGCCGGCCACGCCGACGCCGCGTCCGCCGACCCCGGTTCAGCGAGGGTCGGGCTGGTGCGGCTCAAGGGAGGTTTCACCGTGGCGTCCTCCAGGCAGCTCGTGGATGTCATCGGCGCGGACATCAAGGGCCACGATGTCGTGATCTTCGATTTCTCGGGCACCGCCGCCTAGCTGAACGACCGCGCCGCCAAACTGATCGGAACACTGCTGGACACCGCCAGGGAGCAGCGTACCGCATTCGTTGTCGTGGGCCTTTCGGACACCGTGGCACAAACCCGGTTCGCATTCGGTGTCTTGCAGCGCGTACCCGAAGGGCGCCTCGTAGAAACGATGGAAAAGGCGAGAGAGGTAGCCCGGGGGCTCCTTGCGGAGGACAGAAGCGGATGATCCGTCCGTAGCGGTTTGGCCGGTCTTGGACGGCATTCGGGCGCGAAAACCTTCGCATTGTCTTCGGACAAATCTGGCGCGGCGGGCTCGCCTATCGACCTGGTCGTGCCTGGCACCAAAGGCCGACTTGGTGGACGCGACGTCAGACTGGCGCCGGACACCGGTGCCGGAGAGCAGTCCTCCCGCATCCCCGACGCAGACAGAGGGTGATGTGGTTACAACGTAGTCTTACGGCTCGACAGCACAGTGCATTCCGATCCAACCGCCGCATTGCCCAAACGAAATGACCCCTTCCCACCTCGCATCACATCTACACAGATATCGGCAAGACGCTGTGCACGGGCCGCAGATACTTCCCCAACGTCAGCGCATCGTATCGATTGAAGAAGGTTTCGAAATGGAACTGTTGGCGATTGCCATTGTCGTCGATCAGGATGAGCTCGTCCTCTCCGAGCGGCCCCCCACCCTGCGCGCCGCAATACCCGGACACGTCCCCGAAGAGCTGCGCCTCTGAGATTTTCCCGAAATGCCTCCTGAACGCCGGCGACCGGATGAAGTGCCGGCACGGATCGCCCGGATCGAAATTCTTGCCTCTCTTGCTCGGGTGTGGGTGACCAGAAATCATGCCCACCAGAGGCCGGTCGGCACCAAAGGATTCGACGACTCGGTACAGGGTCGTCGAAAGCGTATTGCCGAATATTTCCTTGAGCGCCTGCACCGCTTCGATCGACGGTTCGAGGGAACGCGCCTCATCGGTGAACCGCTCGCGCAGAAAGAGCAACCGTCCCGCAGCAAAATTGGCTTGCGCTTCTACTTCTTCCTGGCAGGCCGGAGTCAGGGTGAGCGAGTTGTCGCCGAGCATTATCGCTTCATGCCAAGGAAGAAGGCTGTGCCCTATTTCATGTCCCTCGCTCCAGCGATGCTTCAGTCTGGGCAACGACCTATCGAGAAGAATCCGCCTCCGATCCGGAATGTAAAGCGCCTGGAGTGAAGCCTTCCTGATCGCGTCGATGAGCAACGTCGGTCGCCTGTAGATTTGAATCCCCGCTACACGAATCCGGCTGATGGTCTCCTGCAAGATTCCGGGATCGTCCGCAGTGTAGAAGTCGAGATCGAGCTTCAGCAGCTCGCGGACGTCCTCCAGCCGAAGCGGGGGCTCGGGATGACCGAGCCCCCGCAACACGCGTTCGACGCGCTCATCAATGTCCTTCGCTGTCTTTTCGGACAGGACGCGGTTCCTAGCCAAATCCCGTCCCCTATTCGCTACTTCTGCTCGCTGAGCACGGCAACGAAGGCTTCCAGCGCCGCGCCCTCTTCCGGCGTCAGCTCCGCGGTCGACTCCGAACGCGCGGCAAACCGGACACCCTCATCGAACAACCTCGCATCCTTCAGCGCAGCCAGTCCCGCCACCTGCATGAGTCCGGCTTGCGGAACCTTGAAATAGTTGGCGAGTTGGTAGGCCGTTCGCAATTCCGGTCTGTGGTACGGGTCGCTCTCCGCTTCCACCAGATCGGCCATATCCACATCCGCGTCGTCGGCAAGCTGCTCCAGACTCATGCCCCGCTGCCGTCGCATCAGATTGACGAACCGCCCGAATGCCACGTTCGGACTCTCCTCCTCGGCCACGTCCGCGGGAATGCGCTCGCCGTCGAACACCGGATCGATCGCCAGCCGACCCGCGCCGATCTCGGCGTCGCCCTCGCGCTGCGCCATGCGCAAGCACCAGTCCTTGCTGATTTCGATCTTCATTTCGATCTCCCCTTCGCAATGAAGGCCTGCGCGTCCTCTGGGGTCATCTCGAAGTAGCGCAGACCCTCGTGGTCAGGATCGGCTCCTAAATCCGTCATCCCGCAGGTATTGGCATAGAAACCGTTCGCCTGCGGCAGCGAATGAAGCCCGATCCTTCCGTGAAACTCCAGCTCCTCGCTCAATGCCACAGCAGCCCTGATCAGGATGCTGCCGACACCGCGATAACGCGGAGGATCAAACAACTCGGCCCGGTTCCACGGCGCGTTCTCGACAAATTCCACGTAGACGAGATGCTGCCCCTGCTGACCATCCAGCCGTCCCCGGTGCTTCACCGTGTCTACGATCATCATGCCCTGGGTTGCTCCATCGCAAACGATGCTGAAACCCGGGTTGGCCAGCATCCCCTGCAGAGCCGCCACCTTCCTGCGCCAGTCCCAGTGTCGGCTCTGCGGCCAATGGGCCCGCTCAACGCCCGCCCGCCTAAGTCGCTGCATCGCCCTGAACAGCTCCGGCACCCACTCTCCTTCCCAGTCTGCCAGCTGCTCTTCGGTGATGACGTGCCAAAGCTCAGCGGCCACCGACTCGCCACTCGCCACGTCCATCAGATGAACCTCCGTGACTTCTACCGTCATAGCATCATGACCTCGACCTTTTCTTTCGTGGCCTCGTTCTCGAAGAACAGCTTGTTGCCGCTCTCCAGACGCGCCTCGATCACCTGATACATCCGCAGGGCCTGGCGCAGCAGCGCTGTCTTGCTCAGCTCCCTCTTCTCGCTCAGCGCCTCCAGGACCGCCATCTCGGCTTCCGTGAGGTTGAGCGTCATCGTTCTCTTGGCCGCCACCGCTCCTTCCTCCTCGCGCACGTCTCCGAGCAAGTCAAATATAAGACCTTTTTGGCCGAGAGTCAATCAAAAAGAAAATAGTATATGGTCCTTGAATAGCTAAAAAAGAGCCATATCTTACACCTCCAGCCCAAGGCAGTTCGCCGCATGGAGGCTTCGTTCGTTGGTACGCACATCCCGATCCCGGATGGGGGACCACATGGTGAAGGCAGTTCAAAGCCACCAGCCGGAACCCACGTATCGAACGCGCAGTCGCCGCTCGGCAACCGCCCATCAACGCCAACCCTGGCAAAACCGAACCAATCCGAAGGAGGGTTCCCAATGACCCGCAACGATCCCGAAAAGAAAATCGACATCATCGTCAACGGCACGCCCCACCCTGTCCCAGGCGTCCCAGGCGACGAGGTATCGTTCGATCAAGTCGTCGACATCGCGTATCCGGACGGCGGACGCGGCCCGCTGATCACCTACACGGTGAACTTCTACAACGGTGCCGGCCGCCCACCCGAGGGCAAGCTGATTGAGGGGCAGGAAGCCAAGGTCAAGGACGGGACCGTGTTCAATGTCACACGCACTGATCGCTCGTAGCCGCGACCTGCAGCGTTTGCAAGACGAGGGCTACACGCTTCGCATTGTCGACCAGGCCTACCTTCTGGTCGACAATGTCCCGTATGTGACTGCTCAGGGCGAGGTTCATGAAGGCACTCTGGTGATGGACCTCACCTTGAATGACGACGTCACGGTGAAGCCGACCACCCACGTCGCCAGTTGGACCGGCGAGTTTCCCCACTGCGCCAACCGTGAGAAGCTCCTTGCGTTGCTCGCGGAAGGCGCTGGAAAGACCTCGCTCTCCGATTCGTTTCCATCGGTCTATCAGTTCTCAGCCAAACCATCTGGCGGATACGAGGACTACCACCATAAGGTATCGACCTACGTCGAAATTCTTGGCCGTGAGGCCAGGCAACTCGACCCGAACGCGAAGGCCCAACAGTGGAAAGTCACAATCGACCACGAAGATGACGAGAACGTCTTCCACTTTGCCGATACCGCCTCAGCGCGCCAGAACACGACCGACCTCGCCCGGAAGCTTCAGCCCGAGCGGGTAGCCATCGTAGGCGCAGGCGGGACCGGTTCTTATGTCCTCGATCTTGTAGCGAAGACATGGGTTCGGGGGATCCATGTGTTTGACGACGACCCGTTTCTCCAGCACAACGCCTTCCGTTCGCCTGGCTCCTTTGCGCGAGAGGAAATCGAAGGAGGTCCGATCAAGTCGACCCTTCATGCCGGCAGGTATGCCTCCATGCGGAAGGGCATCGTCGCCCACGAGACATGCATCGATGACACCAACGTCGTGCAGTTGGGCGACTTCGACACGGTTTTTCTCTGCATGGACGGCCATCCGATCAAGGCGAAGATCCTGGACTTCTGCCTCGCCCACAACACCCTGCTCATTGACGTCGGCATGGGATTGCATCGCATGGGTGATTCGCTCGCTGGCACCCTCCGAACGACTACCTTTCTCTCCGGTCACAACGACCACGCTGAGCACTGCATGGACATGGCAGGTGACGATGCGGAGGGTGAATACGACCGCAATGCCCAGCTTGCGGAGCTGAATGCGCTTAACGCCGCGCTCGCCGTGATCAAGTGGAAGAAGGTTCGCGGCTTCTATAACGACCTAATTCGGGAGCTCAGCTGCGAGTACGTCATCGATGGCAACAAGCTCATGAACTCCTTCCGCCTCGACCCGCCTTCATGAAACTGTGCCAGATCACGCCCGCATTCGTCGACGAGATTCCGCGCGAGCTGGAGCCGGGCAAGCTTTACGTCTGCTGCCGCTACCGTGCGGTGAAACACCTCTGTGCGTGCGGCTGCGGCGTCGCCATCAACACCCCGCTGCACCCGACCGCCTGGACGCTGATCTGCAATGGCGTATCAGTCAGCTTGTGGCCGTCGATCGGCAATTGGAGCGAGAGCTGCCAGTCTCACTACTGGATCCGCAATTGCAGGATCCAATGGGCTCCAAAGTGGTCCCCACGACGGATCAAGAAAGAGCGAGCACCTCGGCAGCTGGAACTCGAGCGCTACTTCGACACCAAGGTGACTTCCGAAACTCGCCGACCCTTTCAGTTTGAACCCTCAACCTCGTCCCCTTCGTCCGGCTGGTTCAAACGCCTTTGCGACCTGTTCCTCCGCCGCCGGTAGAAACCTAAATTGCCCGCGGGGAACTGCTGGCTGCCGCTCGAACATCGGTAAGGAGATGGCCGCAAGCTAGACACCCCGGCCGCCTCAGCTCACCCCGAGCGAATATCCAGCAGCTCTTGGACTTGACCCTCTTCTCTTTCTTTCCTGTTCAGATCAATCAAGCGTCATCGCAATGCCCATACAATTCCCTGATCTGCCGCAAAAAAATCTTCTGGCCTCCATAACTTGGATGCCGAACCTTTACGACAAGTTGAGGACGGTACAGCCGAAATGCCGCCACAGCTGCATCGTTTCCGATCGGAATCAGCCTACGCGGACACAAGAGCCCAATGAGTTCTGACAGCAAATCTTCGCCCGCCCGCCGTTCTTTTGAATTGTGTCCCCGATTAGTAAACGGGCTTCTTGCGACATGCGGATGCAGAGGGAACACGTTCCACAGAAAAACCGGTTCCTCGATTTGCTCCAGCACGGACCAAACAATCTTAGCCGTTCGTTCAGAGACCGCCTCTCCTTTCGTTGGCCGCTCGACCGTCACGTTCCATCGCGCTGCATGGGTAACCAAATTGACGTCATCGGTCAGCGCCAGCCCGGTCCGTCGTCCACCTCGATGTCCGAGGTCTCTCCCCAACCACAGTGCATCCACTTCCTCTTCTACCGCTGCATTCAACATGGCAAGCAGCGCTCTACGTCTACGGACCGGTGCATCCTCATGGTCATATACAGAGCACCGTTCAGAATAAGGATTGAACGCGTTCTCGAACTTCAACTCCCGCACAGCGTCGACGAATTGTTCTGGAGTCATATGCTAGCTCCCGCCAAGGCGACGGTACCCTATCTCTCGAGCACGCCGATTGCCGATGACCACGCCCCCGTTATTCTCTTGCAGCTGCCTGAAAACGCCATAGCCCTCTAAGATTGCAGTTTCCCAAAGTACTAGTGGACATGCCTCTACCTCGTAACCTCGAACAAATTCTTGAACACCCTTCAACAGATCGAACGACACTCGGTTTTGATCTCGGAAATACTCCATGGCTTTAGCTCGCGAAAATACCCACGCCGTTAAGCCTTCCTCCACCACTATTGCTCTTCCTCCATCCTGATCACGATCATATGCCGGGTCACTCTTACGCTTCTGCTTGATCAATGCTCGAAATACAGGTGACCAATGTAATATAGCCGCATGCGCCAGATGAAAAACGTCATGAAATCTGTAATCGTCATTCTCGCCAATGTTGTCCGTAAGCGGATCGCCGATGAATACACCGTTCCACTGCAAATAGCTTTGTCCATTCTTTCGCTGTGTGAATGAGATCTCGAACTCATCTGGCAAGCGTTCCTCTTCGGGAAACTGGGCATCGAATGTCGGCAGGGTCTGAAAGTCGGGCTCCAAGAAGCGACCTCGCGCCTTTTCGGCGTTTGTCCGTACAATTTCAGCAAATGGGATTGAAGCTGTTTGAACTGCTTGCAAATACACATCTGCGAATGAGCGCAAAGCACGTTCAGTATCGTCCCCCGAGCTCGACACTGAGAGTAGCTTTGAGGTCGCGCCGCCCAATTTCACCAGGACATCATCGAGTGATGCCAGTTCGGCCGCGCCGGAAATTCTTGAAATTGGATACGCAGGGGCATCGCCCGCCGCAATGACATGACCGTATCTTTCCCCCGTAGTCGCCTCAGCAAATATATTCTCCAGACAATATTCAAGCCGTCTACAGAGCGTCGCGAAGTACCAAAGAGCATCGCCCAACTCCTCGACTACCGCAACTCTGTAGCCTGAGTACGCTGTTTCTTCCCGATGGAGTTTCTTTATCGTTGCCATGACACTGCCAACTTCTCCAAACAATCCAAATAGGATCGGCCGGAGATCCTTCAAAGGCAGTTGATCGGTTGGCAGGATTTCTTTCTCGTAGTCGCGTAGCAGCACCGATTGCTGTCGAAGCGAAGAAGCCGCCATAGTAATCTGTCTCATGGATCTAGCAATCTATCGCGAGATCAATCCAGAGGATCCCCCAAATAGCCCTGCTGATCGAGAGAACGCAACCATGTAGTGAAGTCCCGAGCAAGATCATCAGGGAAGTTGCTCTTGTGATTGCGTCCAGCGCATATGTCATGACCGCTGTAATCTCGGAAGGCTTGATCGATAGGTGGACCATTACCTCCCCAGAATGCGTACTCCGCCCCCACAAGCACCCGATCCGCTTGGGTATCGTTGCGAATGTTGTGCAGATTGGGGGCGCCGTCTGCGTAGCTATGATGCGAATCCTGCTGCTGCCAGCGACCGCGCTCATCCCTGTAATAAATGTTATCTCCAAACGCTTGTTTCAGACTGCCACGAAGATTCGGACGCTTCATGAGAAAGCGTTCGGCGAGCCAGTATTCGTTAAACGTCATGGCTTCTGAAACACGCATCGCAAATACAAGACGTCCTTGACGACCACGCACCTTGCTTCCGGTTCCAATAATCCAGTCGCCAAGCGCGGCTGCTTTCCTTATTCTAGGCTTGCACGTTGCCAGAGTACAAATTCCAAAAAACGGATTTGGCGCAAATCCATAATCTCGCGCGACAACATAGGAAAATAACTTCATTCTCGGCTCTACGCACAGCTGTATCGCTTAATCTGGCGGGGAGTGGGAGACGAGCCGTCCGGATTCTGCCAACCATCGATGTCTCCATTGATGGCGTCAATGATGCTGTTGCCAGTCCAACCGACCACTGCGTCCGCATATTTTGCCAGGGCTTCCGGCAATTCACAGCCAGCTTCACCATGCGCCCAGACACCGACAATACGCTTGTCCGCCTTGTGAGCGTATTCAATTTCCCAATTTACATAGTCACTGTCTTTTGTTTCAGGAGACACGTATACTACAACTGTCGAGCACTGCTGTATTCTTGGTGCTAGAATTTCTGACTTGATATAGTTTTCTGAATGAGCATTGTTGGGATTGTCTGAACTGATGGAATAATCCCGGATCGTCATCCCGTTAGCGTTGAGCAAACCCTTCAGTTTGCCCAAGCCCGCATCATCCTCGCTAATGTGACTCACAAATACGTTCTTGATTTGATCTGACATGATCGGTCTGTTCCTTGATGAGCCTCAAGCTAGCTCAAGGCAGCATATCTAGGGGAGTTCAGGAATCAATATACAATATGCAGCGCCTAGCCGTCGAGATGAATTTGGGCCTTGCCGTCTTCCGACAGTCCCAGACCTTCACCGATTGCTGCGGCAGACCTCCTCGCCAACCACTAGGCTTTTGCCTCGCTTGGGATCCGCCGACCGCTTGCCGACATTCTGAGTCGCCAGGACCCCGACCAATGCGCTCCACCACCGGCTAGCTCTCCGGCTCTCTACCAAGAGCACCGACCACCTGCATATCGGCAAGTCGTCCGAACACTCCTCTCTTGGATAAGTTCACCCGTGCACTCGCTGACCCTTCTTATTCCATAGGCCAACGACGGACTAAATCAATGCGGGCGAACAAGATGGTAGTGCCTGTGACCCTCTTGCGGTCACACCTGCTCCGTACAATCGTAACCAGACTGGCGGGCTGCGGGCGTCCGGCGAACAACACCTTTGGCCCACGTTCCAACAATCTGCCTTTCATCTAGTTTGCATCTCGGCGTGCCACCCACTGTGTATGCTCCCGAGAAAACGCCAATTCTGCCTCGTTGACGAAATCCGAAAACTCCTCCTCCGATGCTACCGCGTCTGACCGCGCTCGAATAATCCCAATCTCGTGGGCCGTCAAGTTATAGCTTGCAATCAACTCTCCGTGCCTCTTCATTTGCAGCCAGCCCAACGCCGATGTTGCCACAACAATTAAGGGATCGAATGCCAGCAAAATATAACTCACTCCGAACTCTTCCGCATTCAAACTGACGGCAGCGGCCACGTAGACCCCGACTGTCACTGTGATCCAGAGCCGCAGTGCCTTTCTATTTTGTGCTGACTTATTCACATACCAACTACGCTGATCATCAATACGATGCGCGACATAATACGAAATTCTTTCTTCAAGAATTTGTCCACGTGCCTTAATCATTGACTCGGTGACTTGATCCGCATGCGCATCATGCAGATTTTCGGCGATATGCTGATTCGCCCTAAGTATATCATGCAAGAGATTTCGGAATTCAGATTTTGGAATCGCAATATTTGCCGCATCTGCAAACGGATGGGCTCGCATCGTGAACCGCCAAGTTGCTGTCTTTATGGATTCAGCCAATGCTCGACACTGGTACCAATCCTGATCCTTCTTCTTGAAGACCTTGTATACAAGTAGTCCGGCCAATACCACCAAGAATATGGAAATCAATAGAGGTGAAATTCCAGTCAATGTACGAGTAGCAGCTATTCCGCTGACACAGAACAGCAGGAAGTACTCCCACTTGATGATCCGCAGAAAATGACCCTGAGCAAGATTTGATCCATTATCTGCACTCCGATAAAGTGCTGGAAACTCGAATCCAGTGCCACTCATGATATTTGCCGAATCCCTGCTACGATCGAATCTGTATTCCAGTTCACCACCAAATTTGATGCTTGTGAGACAGCTAACGGCATTCGTTGAGCGCCCCAAGGCCGCACGCCTAGAACTGGCTTTCCAATGCTTCGAGAAAAGTCCATTTCGAATTGGATCCAGTCGCTATAGGAAGTCCACATGCCCGCAATGATAATTACACAGTGAACTGGTCGAATCTGCTGTCGTAACTCTTCTTTCATCCTAGCGGCTGCCAACGGCCCGAACGCCTTCGTCGCAGGTACGGAGTAGTTTCGCCACGAAAAGTACCGTCGATTGTTGAGCAGGTTAACCATTGATGTGTAGTTGCCATCGTATGACCATGAATGACTGATGAAAAGACGTTTTGGGATCAAAACCATTTCCTCTCAAACCTTACCGCATCGGGAATAGGTCATGAAACACAAATGTTTAGTTGTGTCCTAGTGCAGGACCTACTTGGCGCGTACGCAAGACTTGTGCACAGCGGGCAGGCCGTGAGGCTCCAGGCGCTCGCATTTGTCGGCCCTTCCGTATTAGCCGCATTCGACCCTCTCCACGGCCGTCATCGCACCGAAACCGGTCGGTTTCAACCCCAGGCCCCCCGCTGTCGTCGCCCCTCGTGCCTTCCGACCGAAAAGGGACCGAATGAGTCTTAGAGGTAGCATAGACTCCAGCACCGCGGGATTCCTGACCAGCGCGGTTCCCAGCCGGCCGGGGTCGTCCGCACATCGTGCAAGTCAATCCGCTCCTCTCCGCTGACCGTGTCAATGCATAGCGACCTTCCCGATTCGGAATAGATCGGGACCGAATTGCACGAACTGGTCGAACAATGGCATCTTCCGCCACTCGCAATGGCCCGTCCGTGTGGCATCCTCGCCGCGGCATTCGACCAGTCCGAACCAGCGCAACGGTCGCAGCCGGCGCAGCACGAATAGCACCCGTGCCACCCAGTCCGGATCGCGCAGCACCGCCTCGTCCGGCAGTAAGCTGAAACGCATCGGCGTTTGGGAATCCTGTCACTGGTCCCCAGTCGTCGAGAGAGACCACAGCGCCAGACCGATCTGCGGCTGGGGCCAGTAGCCGCACTCGGGCTCGCCGAACAAGTCGAAGCCAACCTCCCAGAAGCAGTTCCGGAAGAAGTTCCTTTGGACGCGCTCCCGTGCGCCTCGAACTCCGCCTGATAGGCCGGGAGACGCCGGAGGACCTGCCAGAACCGCGGGCCGTCCTTCAAGCGCATCCCCACCCCGGCGCCCACAACCGTGCCAGGCTGTACTGCTACCTCTACCTGCACAGCTCCGGGCGCACCTCAGAAGCGGGCCTTGACGTCGAGCCGGATCGCGTGCTCCGGTTCCGCGTCGCCGTTGGCCGCCTCGCGCCGCGTCGCATCGACTCTGAACTCGAACGACGAGCCGCCGCCGGCCGACGGGTTCAAGCGCCAGCCGACCCCGTAGTCGCGGCTGGCGTCCGAGAGGCCGAGGCCCAGCTCCGGCGTCATTGTGAGCCGGTCCCCGAGCACGCCGGTCCCGTAGCCGAACCGCGCCTCGAAGCGGCGCTGATCAAGACCGCCGGCATCGTGGCTCGCGGCGAGCCTTGTCGGCGCGCCTTCGCGGAACAGCGCGTTCACGCCGTCCGAGGCCGAGGCGCCCAGGGTCTGGGTCAGCGTCAGCGACGGGCCGCGGTCCGAGCCCGGCGTCGGGTCCCAGGCGAACGCGCCCGAAAGGCCGCGCTCACGGAACCCGTCAGCCTCGTGGGTCAGCAGGCCGCGGGCCTTGAGCTCGGCCGCGATCCCGCTCGCCGGGTCCGACCAGGCGAGCCCGGCGCCGGCCTCGAGCCCAAGTCCGGTCTCGGCGTCGCCGTCGTCATGGCGCATCCCGACCTCCAGCGTGGGCGTGAGCGTCCCGCCGCCTTCGGTCTCGATGCCGCGCCACGTGCCTTCCAGCCCGAGGCGGAGCCGGGCCACGTCGGCGTCCGCCGCCGCGAGCTGTCCGCCGGCGCCGTCGCGCGCGGCGTCGGACGACATGCGCAGCAGCAGCCCGTCGGCCTTGACCGCGAGTTCCGGGCCGCTCCCGGCCGACGCCTCGAGCAGCACTCCGCGGGCGCCCGCCGCGGCCATTGCCATGTCCGTGTCGGTCTCGACAGCGCTGCCGCCGTCCGGTGTCAGCGTGAGCGTGCCCGCGCCGTACCCGGCGATGCCCCAGAGCGAGAGCCGCCTGTTCACGTCGTAGCGGCCGTAGGGGTAGATGCCAGTGAGCGCGGACTCGACCTCGCCGCTCCCGGTCCCGCTGTAGGTGCCGTCGCCCTGGCTGTGCGCCAGCGCGAGACCCACCGTTGCCCGATCGAGGCGGAAGTCCGCGCCGAGCAGCGCGCTCGCCACGTCGCCGTCGAGCGTGAGGCCGCCCTCGCGCCCGTCGAAGCGGGTGAGCGCGCCCGAGCCCCAGACCGTCCCGAACCCGGTCTCCGCGCTGCCGCCGGTGAACGCGAACGAGGAGCCCGTCAGCAACTCGCGCCCGGTGAGCGTCCGCGTCTCGGACCGGCAGCGGTCCTCGAGGCCGCCCGTGTCGGAGGTGAACCCGGCCCGGTTGCCGGCCGCGAGCGCGCCGATCCCGTGTTGGTCGCGGTGCGCCGCGAGCAGGGCCGCGCAGGTTGCCGGCGCCTCCCTTGAGCCGCCCGTACCGATCGACTGGCCGGCGATACTGACCGCCGAGCCGGGCTCGGGCGCCGTCTCGAAGCGCCTGCTCACCGCATCGATCACCTGGTCGGCCACCGTGCGCCCGAAGCGCCCGAGCCACGCCTGCGGCATCAGGTCGGTGTTGGCGATGGTGCCCGTGGCCTCCGCGTCGCCGAGCGCCACCCCCGGGGCGGGGTTGGAGAGCGTGAGCGTCATGGTCTCCGAGCCCTCGTCATGGTCGTCGTCGAGCACCGCGACCGAGATCGTCTTCTCGGTCTCGCCGGCCGCGAAGGTGAGCGTGCCGGAGCCCGCCGTGTAGTCCTCGCCCGCCACGGCGCTGCCGTCCGCGGTCGCCCAGTCCACCGTCACCGGACCGCCCATCTGCGGCTCAAGCGTAACCCGGAAGGCGAGCGCCGCGCCGGCGGCCTCCTGCACCGACGCGTCGGCCACCGCGAGCCGCGGCTCGGCGATGGTGAGCGTCGCGGTCAGGGTCCGGCCCTCGATCGTCACCGAGAGGGTGATCGTCTCGGCGCCCTCGGCCACGCCGTCGCCCTTGATGGTGAACTTCCGCGCACCCCGCATGAGATCGTCGCTCTTGCGGGTGATGCCCCGGAACTGGTTGCCCTGGTTGAACTCGTAGTCCGCCGGGTTCGCCGCCGTGCCGCCCACCGTCACCGGCAGCCAGTCGGGGATCGGAGCGGTCGAGCTGCCGCGCTCCAGGCGCAGGAAGGTCGAGGGATACGCCGCGTCCGCGTCCGTCTCGGCGACCGTCGTGAACGGCCGGTCCTCGCGCACGAGCCTGAGTATCCACGGCGGCTGCGGGTCCAGCGTGAGCACATAGTCCTGCGTCGTGGCGCCGTCGGGCGCCGTCACCCGAACGGTGACGACGCTCCCGTCGCTCACCGCGACCGGCCCGCTCGGGCTGCCGCTCTCGACCGCGATCCCGTTGACCGTCACCGTGGCGCCCGCCTCCGCGGCGGTCGGCGTCACCGTGATGGACGACGACGCCTCCGGCACGATCGCCTGGTAGGCGGTCGTCGAAGCGTCGAACGCGACCGTGAGCCGGCCCTCGGAGACCGCGAGCCCCGAGAGCGTCGCGTCGCTGGACAGCTCCGTGGCCGCCTGCGCCTCCAGGTCGTCGTCATCGACGCTGACGATCACGCCGGCCACGGCGATGCTGCCATAGGCGGACTCGGGCGGAACGAGGATCCCGTGGCTGACGTAACCCTGCCCGTCCAGCTTGTCGTCGTCGTGGGCCGCGCTGACGGTGACCGTCTGCGCCTGGTTCCAGTTCTGCGGCGTGAAGGTGAGCTCCGACGGTGCTGCCGTCAGGCCCCCGCCGTGGGCGGACGGATGGATGGTCACGTCGCTGGCGGGCGCCGTGTCCAGGACCACCGTGTAGGTGGCCGTGCCGCCCTCCTCGATGCTGAGCTCGGTTTCGCTCACCGTCACTCCGGCGCTTTCGTCGTCGGTGACGACGACGGCGACGGAGGCGACGGCGATCCCGGCGTACCCGTCGGCGCCGCTCGCCGCGTGGCTGAGCGTGGCGGCCTCGTCCGCCGCGTCGCCGTCGTGGGCCGCGCTCACGGTCACGGTCTGCGCCGTCTGCCAGTTGCCGGCGGTGAAGGTGAGGCTCGCCGGTTGCGTCGTCACGTCGGCGTTGTTGCTGCTCACCGCGATCGTGACGTCGCCCGCGGGCCGACCGTCGAGCACCACCGTGTAGCTGGCCTCGCCGCCTTCCGCGACCGGCACCGGGTCGGCGGCGGCGACCGTGACGCCGGCCGTCTGGTT
>JAJDYI010000059.1 GCA_022825235.1 Alphaproteobacteria bacterium
ATAGGGCCGGACATGAAGAGCGAACTGATGTCACTGCATGGAGCAGAGCTGGAACGGATCGCGGTCCAGCAAGGATTTTGAGAAAAGGCAGGGCCATCACACGCTCTGCAACTCCAGCCAATTTTTTCAACAGAACCTTTCGACGCGACATTCGATCCCATGCAATAGCCGCTCCGCCGCTCATCGACCCTCCTTGTCTTCCGGCTCCCTCACCACGATCTCGGGTTCATCGTTCACGTCCTCCTCGTCCACGAAGGCGATACGCATCCCGAAACCGCTGAATGTCAGAAGCATCCGGCCGAAGGCCTCGAGGTCCAGCTTTGCGTCGTCGACGAGGACGACGGGTCTATCGTCCTCGTCCTCGATATGGCAGCGCAGCACTTCGCCGCGCGGCACCCATTGGTCGCTCCGCTCCCTGTACTCGATCTGCGGCCGCCCAAGCGGGATCTCGGTCAAGGTCGGGTCGAGGCTCGCCGCGTGCTCGGCCTGAGCTTCGAGCAATCCGTTGAAGAGGTCAAGGACCTCCGCATCGGTCATCGTCCCAAGCGCCGCTCCCACCGAGAGGTTGACAGCCCGTACGGAGGGGTCGGCGTGTTCGATGACTGCGGTCCCGCCCTCGCGCGTGATCCGGACCTGGTCCGGCGAAGTCGGCCTCGGACGCTTCGATCGCATTTTTCGCTCCATCCCGGATTGCTGACGCCGCGCCCGTGAACTGCGCAGCCTCGCCCATAACTTGCTCCGCCCCGCCCTGCAACGATCTTGGCCATACTGGACAAAGCGGGAACCGAATGGACATGGGAACCCGAAGTTCCAAGTGCCTGGCATGACTGGAGAGCATGGCTAATGTCGTGCACGACATTAGAGGCACTCTCGTTCACGGGCATCTTCGATGCACTTACGCCCGCAACGGTCACGACCGACGCCGGCAGCGCCGACGGCGCGAACTGAATGGCGCCCCTGCCGGGTACATGCGTCGAACGCAGCGTACTGACGGTTCCGGCGGAATCACGACCGCCCGGCACGCGTCCTTGAACTCAACATCCCAGGCCTGAAAGCGCATCGTGCAATCCGGCCCCAAGGCTTTCGTCCGGAACCGTTTTGTTGTCGGGTTTGGAGCGCTGACGTGAAGCGCGCAGGCGATGACGGCATTTCCGGCCGCTGCGCCCGGCGATCTCCGTCTCCATCTCCTTCCACGCCCCGTCACCGATCCTCCTCGACCGGTCCAGACGCTTGCGACACGCTTGCTCCAGTTCCAGTCGTCATCTGCGTTGATTTCCGCCCTTGCCCGTTCCCGTGCGTCCCTCGCGGATCGTCGCCGCGCGCGTTCGCAGTTCCGACAACGTCCGGAACCTCACGCCTTCGGCTGAGATGTCAGGCATCTCCGAAGGCCGGACGCTTCTCCGAAGGTCCGTGTGCGCGAGGGGGTCGCCTTCGAAGAACCGATGCAGCAGGTCGGTCTTTTCGTCATCCGGCATCTTCCTGAGGGCTGCGAGGGCAGTTTCCGAGGGGATTTCGCCGCAATCCGGACCTGCGGTCGCTGCCGCTGCGGCACGGACAAGACCAGGATCAATGCCAAAGAACTCGCCGAAGGCTTCAAGGCCCGCGGTCAGCGGACCTATGCCCGTCAGCGGCTCCTGTGCATCATCCTGAAGCATCTCCCTGTCCGCCGTCGCCAGCCAGAGGAGGTATGCCAGTCGCAGATCCCCGGAGAGCAATTCGGACCGAAGCGGGACCAGAGCGTCAAGCCAGCCGGTACCGTCATTCCATCCGCCGTAGTCTCGTCCTTCGCTGTAGGGGTATATGTCGAGGAGACAATCCTCGCCAGCGTCGATGAACTTTGCAAATTCGCAGCAGTTGATGATCCGCTCGACAGCCGTCCGCTTTGCGAACCGGGCAGGGAGCCTGATCATCAGTCGACGCGTCCCCCCGGCCGCCAGGTAAAGATGCATGTCGAACCAGCGCGCAAGAAACTCTTTCTCGTCACCCTTGAAGTCTCCGTAATCGTATTGGACAGCGAAGCTCGTGGACGTGATCTCCGCTCGGGACGACACATTTCTCAGTCTTTGCTTGTCGGCCTCGCTGAGAAGGCGATCCGTCGTCCGGAACTCGTAGTACTGGTAATAGCTCATGGCGCAAGTTCCCTCGTTTCCGGTCCGCAGCGCGACGTCGGCGATTTCCCGAGGGAGGACGGAACGCGGCGGAGGGAAAGGTCCCGGTGACAGGAATTGACGACCCCTCGTCGCCGACATCCCGCGCCGGAAACGCTGAAGTCGCATCAGGCCGGAGGCTAACACGGCCCACCAGGCGTCGCAAGATCTCGCCGAGAGCGCGATGTCGTGCACCGATCTCGCCGGACCGCATCCAACACGAAGGCGCGGCCAGGCCCTCACGCGCCATCGCTGCCTCCCTCCCGTGCAGATCGAGACGCCGGGTGTCCGGGACGCTGTCGACTACCTGGGCCTCCTGCCCTGTCCGGACCTGTCGCGGCTGGCGCCGATGGCGACGGAATTCCGCGATGACCGTCCGGGCCGACATGTTCGCCATGGTTGCCACGCTCTGGCCATTGACGAGAATCGCGCTGCCTGTTTGCCGATCCTGTGGAATCGCAGCGACGACTGGCGCGGGAGGCTGGAGCCAGCCTGGTTTCCGGGCACACATGGCGATGTCGGTGGCGAGATTCGCATGGCCCGGCGGCATGGCCGCTGTCGAATGTCCCGCTGAACTGGATGCTGCTCGGCCACGCCGTCCGCCATGGTCTGCCGTTGCCCGGCGATTGGAGTGAACGATTCCCGGAGGGCGCCGGTGCACCGATGCTGGTCGCCCGGCGTGGACTCGGGACTTTCTTCCTGCCGCGCGCGCCGCGACGGGTCGGCAAGGCCGACGGAGAGTTGCTGCACCTGTCGGTTCGCGAGCGCATGGCCACCGATCCGCGCTATCGCCCGATCGGCTGGATGCAGGGGCCGGAATCGTACAGTCAGCCCGGTTCTCTCAGCCAGCCATCGGCGAAGATGACGCCCTCGCAGCCGGAGAATCGGGCGATGCGGGTGATCTCCGCCTCGATCCGATCCAGCCGGCCGCGGCTGGGGCGGACCTCTGCTTCGGGCCAGTAGGCGGTGACGGCGAGCATTTGCGGCGTGCCTGTGCGCTTCATGTCGATGCGCCCGATCAGGCGGTCGCGCTCGATGACAGGGAATACGTAATAGCCATAGCGGCGACGGGCAGACGGGACGAAGATCTCGATCCGGAAGTGGAACCCGAACAGCCGTTCGGCACGGTTTCTGTTCCGGAGAGCGGGATCGAACGGGCTGAGAATCCGTACGCCGCCGGAAATGGCGGCGGATGGCCGGTCCACGATATCCGGCCGGGCGAAGGACTTGCGCGGCTTGCCGTCGATGCCCTCCACTTCGATCTCGATCAATCGGAAGCCGAGATTCGCCTGGCACCAGTCACGTGCCTGTTCCGGACGCACGAGGTCCCAGAAGCCTGCGATCTCGCCCGAGGTCCCGAAGCCCAGGCGATCGAGCGCGGCATTGCAGGCCCAGTCGATGCTTTCGGCCTCGTCAGGCGTGTCCCCGCGGTGCCCGGCAGGTATCACGCGTTCCGTCAGGTCATAGACCTTCTGGAAACCCTCTCGCCGACAGACCGCGAGCCGGCCCGTTCGCCAGAGGAATTCGAGCGCGGCCTTTGAGGGGTTCCACTCCCACCATCCGCCGCTGGAGCGGGTCTCGTCCTCGCCGACTTCGCGGGCCATGCAGGGGCCGTTCGCGGCGATCCGATCGAGGGTTGCGTCAAGCTTCCGCTCGAAATCCTCGCCGTGCCACTTGCGCCAATGTGTGGCGAGACGCGCCTGCTCTCGGCGGAACATCAGGTGCCAGTGTGGAAAGAAGGCGGTCGGAATGATCGAAGCGTCGTGTGTCAAGTGCTCGAAAACGGTTCGGTGGCGATGAAGAAGCGGGGTGAGGTGCTTCGGCCTGTATGGGCGCGATCGCGCCGACAGGATCATGTGATGGGCGCGCTCGACGGTCGAGATGCTGTCGACTTGTACGAAACCGAGCCGATCAATCAGATCCGGCAGTGCGAGCCCGGATGCGCTCCGGTCAAGCGCGTGGGAAGCAAGGAAGCGGTTGCGGGCCTGAGCATTGGACAATCGGGGAAGGGACATGTGCGCCGGGGTATCGCAACTGGCGCCCCGTGTGAACTGTGGAGGCGGCCTGATGACCCGCTGCAAGAGCGGTGTCCAAGGTTGGACACGAAGCTGTCTCATTGATCTCATTGCTCGGAACACTTCACTGGGCGTGCCTGCCTTGAGGAAGACGTCCCAGTCATTCTGGCCGTCGGGAGGCCGCATTTGGCACGCTCTCCGGTCTTCCTTGACGAGGCGCTCGGCGGCGGGGTCTCCGGCCTGATCGGCGTCGAACGCGACGAGTCCGCGCCGCCTGCAGGCGTCCACGCATCGGTCCCGGAGGCTCCGGGCTTCAGCGAGGTGGCGGCGGATGGCAGGCCAGGCCGCCTCGCAGTGCGGCGGGATCCGCGGTCCGCGCGTGCCGGCGCTTCCGGCAAGGAGCGCAACGGCGTCGGCGAAACCGCAGCGGGAGGGCTCTGTTGCAAAAAAGTCGCCGGAGTTGCTGAGGGTGTGGCCTAGTCCCGCCTTTTCTCAGAACCCTTGCTGGATCGCGATTTGTTCGAGCTCCGCTCCATGCAGTTGCATCAGCTCGCTCATCATCTCTGGTCCGATCCCGAAGGCACGTTCGACTAGGCGCACTTCGCCCCTGATGCCGGGCTGAAGCTGGAAGGCGCTGGCCGATGAACGAACGGCTGTTTTGGCGTGTCGTTGAGTCGCATTTCAAGAATAATTCGCGCTGGTCGCTGGTGAACTCGGTGTGCACGATTGCGGTCAGGCCTCGAATAGTTCGGCAGCCGAAGCCTTTCAAACGTGATCTACATACACAGGAAGCACAATCAGTAAGCCACTTGACCGCGGAAATCTTGGTGCTTCCCAATAATGCCCGCAAAGGCCGTCATTGTCGCCATGAAAATAAAGGTACGCGCCGTCAGATTTGCCCTCCGAAGTCTGATGCCGCGCATATAGGAAAGCACGAAAGTGTGCGGGGTCAACTGGAACGGGGACTCGAAGACTATGCCAGCAGCAGACGTTCCAGCGCGGCCTGCATGAACTGGAATCACGACCCATCAGCCACGTGACCCAACAGATTTTTTGCCCCCCTCCGCACTAGGTGCGGCGTCGCGCCAGCTCGCGGTACAGTGCCTCGCGGCTGACCGACAGCTCAGCCGCAAGCGTCTGCCTTTGGCCCTTCTCCGGGATATCGCCATACTGGCCGATCCAGGCATCCAGCCGTTCCGCAACTGTCTTCAAGCTGCGGATTTCGGCGCACATCCTGGCTCGTTGAACACTCCGGGCAAGATGGGCAGCCCACGCTTCCGACAGCTCCGAATCGGACCGCAGGGCCTCCATGAAAGAGCTTCGCTCCATCGAGGCAAGTATGGTCGGTTCCAAAGCCACGCAGTCGCAATGATAGTGCTGTGCATAAACGGAAGCCTCGGCGACAACGTCGCCATGAGAAGCCCGCTGCAAGATCGCTTGGTCCCCTGACGGAAAAAACCGGACGAGGGCTGTCAGACCGCTCCGAACCAGAAACACCTCTGTCACCGCTCTGCCCGAGCGAAAGATGGCCTCACCCCGCTCAAAGTGTCGCTCCTTCCGCCCATCAAAAATGGAAATTCCCGACCACATGACAATGATCATATGTCTCTCCGTCGGTTTGGGCCAGAAGCGAGCAAGAGAAAGGGAAAGCACATGACACGCTTGTTCGTTCTGACAGCCGCATTGGTCACACTCTCGACCTGTGCGACTGCCGAAGTGAGCCACCAGCCATACAAGGGGCTTGAAGCACGCGACATCGCCAGCCTTTCGAAAGATGACATACGGCAACTGCAA
>JAJDYI010000034.1 GCA_022825235.1 Alphaproteobacteria bacterium
ACCCCGGCGTCGCCGTCGTGATACTTTCCCGGCTCGTTGATGGCGCTCACGAGCTTGGCGGTCAGTCGCTTCATGTTTGTTCCCCCGGTCCTGTTTCCACTTGTGTTCCCACGGACGGCAAGATACACCGGGATACGGCGCGAGACAAACATAGACATAACACATTGATTTTGAATGATAATCCAGAATAGAGAGAGACGCCCTGAAACTGGAGAGCGGCGTCCGTTGAGGGACGCCGTCGGCCGGGGCAACGCGAACTGCGACGGGTGCGGGAGCCGCTTCGACGACCAGCGCACCGCGCCCGCCGGATCGCTTCCGGCCAACGCGTTCGGCATTCACGAGATGGTGGGCAACGTCTACGAGTGGGTCCAGGACTGCGGGCAGTACGGCTACGAGGGCGCGCCGTCCGACGGTTCCGCCATCGAGCCGGACGCCGCCTGCCGGCAGCGCATGATGCGCGGCGGCTCCTGGCTCAGCCTGCCGCGGGCGAGCCGCCCCACCAACCGAGTCAGGAATCCGGTGGGATTCCTGGACATCAACGTCGGCTTCCGGGTGGCCAGGGATCTGCCCTGAGCCTTGCTTCGCCCTCCGGCCGGGCATGTCCTGACGATCCGGGGCGGCGGGAACATCTGTCCGGCAGAAGTAGAGGACTTCCTCTTCACCCACTCCGCAATGGTTCCGGATGGTTCATGGAGAAATTGTACATAGCATGTCATGGGAGACAGCACCGATCCCGACATCCGTTGTGGTGGTGGAAGTCCGAGTTGCGGTGCAGATCGCGCGAAGTCCGACGTGTCGGCTCCTGGTCCATGTGATGGTCGAATCGTGCTTCACGGCCGGGTTCCGGACGACGCCAGCGCTTCAGCGACCACGGCGAGAGGGAGAATCAGCTTCAACGGATCGTCGAGCAGGGGCTGCGCGCCAAGCCGTTCGTACCAGCGCGCCACCTCGTCGGATTTCGCGTCGATTGCAAGGGCGACACCGCCGACTTCCGCTGCGACAGCCAACGCCCGTGCGCCTGCCGCAAGCAGCAGGTCGCTGCCGAGCCCCCGGCCCTGCACCGATCGATCGACGGCCAGGCGACCCAGACGAAAGACCGGAACATCATAGCGGCCGAGCTTTCCGGTCAAGTCGGATGGGACACGGGAGAACTCGATGGCCCCCGGACTGATCGTGTAGAACCCGAGAATCCGGTTCGGCTCCGAAGCGGAAGCGGCTACGAAGGTCTTGGCGCCTCCCGATTCGTGGTTCTGACGCGCGTACCGCCTCAGGTACTCGTCAAGAACGGCGTCACCGCAATCGAATGCCTTGCGATCGTGGCGCCGGCCGATGGGCTCTTCCCGCCAGTCCAGCAACAGCATTACGCCCGGGCGGATCGACGTCGGGCGGCAGCCAGCAGCGCAGGTGTCGGCTTCGGCGGATTTTCAAGCAGTTCCAGCACCCGTGCGGTGTCGCGCTCGGACAGCACGATGCGTTCGGATCGATCGACCACCTCGCGGGCAGCAGGAAGCGCATTGCGCAGGATGAAGCTGGTGACGTCCAGTCTCTCGAGGGCGGCTGCAGCAGCCAGGAGGCGCTTCTCCTCCCTCGTCGTCCGCAGCTCTATTCGGTCGGTGCGGGCGGCGACGGCGGTCGTCGGCATGGACGTCTCCAAGAGTTGGAATCTATGTACGGATTAGATACGTACAATAAGAGGCCGTCAAGATTGAGATTCACCGCTCCATGGCGAGCGTCGTTACTACTGGACACCCGCAACGTCCTCCCTGATATTGTCTGCTGGCGAGGTATGAGGCGAGCGGGTCAGGATGCCGGTACAACCGGCGGACATCACCGGCGAGCGCCTGGACCGCCGTTGCGATGCTTCAAACGGAGCGTGCAAGTTGCGCATAGTACGCGATGGATCGTGGCTCAGCCTGCCGCGGGCCAGCCGCTCCGCCGGGTGATGAACCCGGTCGGCTACCAGGGCATCAATTTCGGCTTTCGCGCGGCCAGAGATCCGCGGGCGCTGCTGCGAGAGCGCGAATCATCGGAACCGGAGGCATGATTCATGGAAACGCTGACGAGGATCACGCTTGACCCGGACGTCATGGGCGGCAAGGCTTGCATCCGGGGCCTGCGGGTGACCGTGGGAACCGTTGTGGGCCTCCTTGCGGCCGGCCGATCTCCCGAGGAAATTCTAGAGGCCTATCCCTATCTTGAACGAGAAGACATCGATGAGGCACTTGCCTACGCCGCGTGGAGGGTCGAGGAACGGGAAGTTCCGCTGGCAAACCCATGAGCATCAAGCTCGTGATAGACATGAATTTGTCGCCCGACTGGATTCCCGTTCTGAACGACCACGGATGGCAGGCGATCCATTGGTCCGCGGTCAGGGACCCGCGCGCCAGCGACCGAACAATCATGGAGTGGGCGGTGAAACACGAACATGTCGTGTTTACGCACGACTTGGACTTCGGCACGATGCTCGCCCTGTCTCACGCGACCGGACCGAGCGTTCTTCAGATTCGTGGGCAGGATGTTTTGCCGGACCATTTGGATGATGTGGTCACTGCCGCCCTGAAACAGCATGATGTCGACTTGGCGTCCGGAGCGTTGGTCGTTGTTGACGAGACCGGGAGTCGGGTCCGCGTTCTTCCGATATGAGGATCACACGCCCTCCGGCGGGAATGCGCGGCTCGTAGTTCTGGTTCGCCGCCCGCGTATCCACCACGAAGGTGATCCGATCGAGCGGAGCGTCCACCCCGAGTAGCGCCCCGGCGAGTGTCGGTCGACGACCGCGCAATCTGTCATTGCCGCGGCCCCGGCGCAAAGCCCAAAAACAGGAAAATCAAAAATTCCTCTTTCGATTTTCCCGTATACTCCCACCCGTGCTCCCTCGCATCCGACACGAAGCATCCGTCCGGGACCTGCTGCGGACGTTTCCGGTCGTCGGTCTCATCGGCGCAAGGCAGGTCGGAAAGACGACGCTCGCCCGCGCCCTGATCCGCGGCGAGCGGCAGCCGGTCACCTTCTTCGACCTCGAAGACCCGACGGACGAGGCGACCCTCGCCGATCCCAAGCTCGCGCTCGAACCTCTCCGGGGGCTCGTGGTCATCGACGAGGTCCAGCGCAAGGAAGGGCTCTTTCGCC
>JAJDYI010000083.1 GCA_022825235.1 Alphaproteobacteria bacterium
CGACGACGAAGCGCACCGCATCGAGGTCATCCTGTGCATGGAGGGGAAGACGCTCGTCGTGGCGATCGTCGACGACAGCGCGCCGTTCGACCCGACGGAGATGCGCGAGCCCGATCTCGATGCCCCGATGGACGGGCAGGAGATGGACGGGCTCGGCATGCTGCTGGTCAACCGGATGATGGACGGCGTCGAATACCGGCGGCGCGGCGGATGCAACGTCGTCACACTGACCAAGGACGCGGGCGGGACCGCCGGGTGACGACGCCGTGAACCGGACGAAAATCATCGGGATTTGTATATACTATGAATAGAATAACTAAATGTTCAGAGTTTCTTCGATAAATCCATTCTGCTACTATTCGATTCGTTGAAGTTCAGGCTGAACGTGAAGAACGGAGACTTGCAATGGGCACACCCTTAATCATCCATGTCGGCGACCAGTCTGACGAGAACCGCCAGGGCGGCGACGGGGTCGACATCATCGATCTCGGCAGCGGCGAAGATACCGCCGGCGGCGGCAGGGGCTTCAACATCATCCTCGGCGGCAGCAACGCCGACTACCTCAAGAGCGAAGGCCTCTGGGACGACGTATTCGGCGGCAGCGGCAACGACACGATCGTCGCGACCGGGTACGGCGGCTGGCTCTTCGGCGGCAGCGGCGACGACACCATCACCGGTTCGGACAAGGACGGGCTCGGCCGGGAAGTTATTTTCGGCGGCTCCGGCAACGATACCATCGACGGCGGCGGCGGCGACGACTGGATCTTCGGCGGGGCGGGCGACGATGATCTGACCGGCGGGGACGGCGCCGACACGTTCTTCTTCTGGGAAGGCCACGGCACCGACACGATCCGGGACTTCAACAAGGCCGAGGGCGACAAGATCCATCTGACCAATTTCGACCAGACGATCACCTGGGCGCAGTTGAGCACGAAGATCACGACCATCACCGACGAGAACAACGTGGTGACGGGCGTGCAGATCGACCTCAGCGACTGGGGCGGCGGCACGATCATCCTGGACGGCATCACGTCGATTTCCGACGTGACCGCGGACATGTTCGTGCTCGACCGGATCGTGGGCGACGACGATTCGGACGACGTGCTCCAGGGCGGGACCAGCGACGACACGATGACCGGCGGGACCGGCGCCGACACCTTCGTGTTCGACGAGGAGAGCGGGGCCGACACGATCACCGACTTCAGCGCGGCCCAGGGCGACAAGATCGACCTGAGGTCCTTCTCCCAGGCCATAACCTGGGACATGCTGAGTTCCAACATCACGGTCGTCATGGACGAGAACAACGTCGCCATCGGCGTGATGATCGACCTCAGCCAATGGGGCGGCGGCACGATCACGCTGAACGGCATCACGTCGGTCAGCGGCGTCACCGCCGACATGTTCCTCCTGCACACGCTCACGGGCAGCGACGACGTCAACGACATCCTCCGGGGCGGCACCGGCGACGACACGATGACCGGCGGGACCGGCGCCGACACCTTCGTCTTCGTCGAGGGCCACGGCAACGACACGATCACCGACTTCAACAAGGCCGAGGGCGACAAGATCGACCTGAGATGCTTCCAGGCGGAGATCACGTGGGAGGCGTTGAGCGCGAAGATCACGACCGTCACCGACGCGAACAACGTGGTGACGGGCGTAATGATCGACCTCAGCGAGTGGGGCGGCGGCACGATCACCCTGGACGGCATCACGTCGGTCGACGACGTGACCGAGGACATGTTCGACCTCTCCGGCTACGCGCTCGGTTGGCGTTTCGGCACGGAGGACGCCGACACCATCGCCGGCGGCGGCGGCAACAACATCATCTACGGCATGGAGGGCGACGACACGCTGCGCGGCGAGGGCGGCCACGATTCGATCTTCGGCGGCGAAGGCGCCGACAGGCTGGAAGGCGGCGCCGGCCACGACCTGCTGATGGGCGGCGAGGGCGACGATACGCTGATCGGCGGCGAGGGCGACGACATGCTGGTCGGCGGGGAGGGCGACGACACGCTCACCGGCGGCGGCGGCGCCGACACCTTCGTCTTCGGCGAGGACAGCGGCGACGATACGATCACCGACTTCGACACGGCCCAGGACAAGATTAACCTGAGAAGCTTCTCGCAGACGATCACCTGGGACGTGCTGAGCACCAAGATCACGACGGTCCTGGAGAACGGCGTCGTCGTCGGCCTGAAGATCGATCTCAGCGACTGGGGCGGCGGAACCATCACGCTGGAGGGCATCACGTCGGTTTCCCAACTGACCGAGGACATGTTCGTGCTCGACCGGATCGTCGGCGACGACGATTCGGACGACGTGCTCCAGGGCGGGTCCAGCGACGATACGATGACCGGCGGGACCGGCGCCGACACCTTCGTGTTCGACGAGAAGAGCGGCGCCGACACGATCACCGACTTCAGCGCGGCCCAGGGCGACAAGATCGACCTGACCGCCTTCACCGCTTCGATCACCTGGCAGCAGCTGCAGTCGAAGATCACGACGATCACGGATCCGAACGACCCAAATACGGTGACGGGCGTTCAGATCGACCTGTCGGATTTCGGCGGCGGCACCATCACGCTGAACGGCATCACGTCGGTCTCCGACCTGACCGCGGACATGTTCGTCCTCGACGACTTCGCCGGCGGCGACGGCGACGACATCATCGAGGGCGGCACCACCGACGACATGCTGACCGGCGGCGGCGGCGCCGACACCTTCGTGTTCAACCAGGGCAGCGGGAACGACACGATCACCGACTTCACCAGCGGCACCGACAAGATCGATTTGAGCGCCTTCACGAACATCACGTCGTTTGGCCAACTGTTCGGCTTCCAGGCCGGCGACGACGCGGTGATCTTCCTGGGCTTCTGCGGCGGCGGCACGATCACGCTGCGGGGGGTCCAGCTGGACGACCTGGACCCGTCCGACTTCATCCTTTACCAGAACGAGTATACCGGCACGGCGAATGCCGACACCCTGACGGGCGGGGCGGGCGACGACACGATCACCGGTCTGGCCGGCGACGATACGCTGACCGGCGGAGACGGCGCCGACACCTTCGTCTTCGCCTCGGGCCACGGGAACGACACGATCACCGACTTCACCGACGGCGAAGACACGATCGACCTGAGCGCGTTCACGGGCATCACCGGGTTCGGCGACCTGACCGTGACGCAGAACGGAAACAATACCGTGATCACGATCCCGGGCGGCGGCACCATTACGCTGCAGGGCTTCACGTCGACCGATCTCGACGCGACGGACTTCACGTTCCACGAAGAAGCGCAGCAGGACGGCATCTAGGCGGTGAATTGACGGCTGCCAATTCCCCTCTCCCTCCCTGAGGGAGAGGGCTAGGGTGAGGGGGTAATCAATTCCTGCCGCCCACCTCAACCGTCATGGCCGGGCCCGGACCCGGCCATCCACGGACCTGGAGCGGTCTTCCGCCGGTTTCTCGTGGATGCCCGGATCAAGTCCGGGCATGACGACATGCGGGTGATGACGGCTTTTGTTCCCGCCCCCCTTGCCCCGGCACGCGCCCGGGCTAAATGAAGTGGTGATTGCCGTCCCTAATCGGAGGCGAGCCATGCAATTTTGTACGAACTATTCGGGGGGTACCGCCCAAACGGGTGTCATCAAATGTCCATGAATGTCCATGAATGTCCATCCGCCCGAAACAGTCGTTTTTTGGGAATTGAATGATTTCAACGACTTACCGATATGCGCCCGGTGCATGGCTCTCGCCCCCAAGATGCCCCCGGGGGAGCCGGTCCCGGCCGGCGCCATGAATCAATTTGACAGCCCAGGGGTTTAGCGCCATTTTCCAATTGCGTTTACGGCACGTTGTCCGCACGAAAACGAGTTTCCTCGAGCCGCGCCGGTCCGGCGCCGGATGGGATGAATGAGTAAACCGCGCCCAAGTTTCACCGTCTACCTGGCCCAGCCGCGCGGCTTTTGCGCGGGCGTGGAGCGCGCCATCGAAATCGTCGAACGGGCCCTCAAGCGGTTCGGCCCGCCGGTCTATGTCCGCCACGAGATCGTGCACAACAAGCGGGTCGTCGATACGCTTCGCGAAAAGGGGGCCGTCTTCGTCGAGGAGGTCTCCGACATTCCGGACGGCGCGGTCACCATTTTGAGCGCCCACGGCACGTCGACGGCGGTCGAAAACGAAGCCCTGGACCGGGACCTGCCGGTCATCGACGCCACATGCCCCCTGGTTTCCAAGGTCCACAAGGAAGGACAAAACCACGCCATGCGCGGGCGGGACGTGGTTCTCGTCGGACACGAAGGCCACCCGGAGGTCGAAGGGACCCAGGGGCGCATCCCCGGCGGCGTGCACCTGGTCACCTCCATCGAGGACATCGATACCCTGGAGGTCGCCGATCCCGGGAACGTCGCCTACGTGACCCAAACCACCCTGAGCGTCGACGATACCCGCGACATCATCGAGGCGCTGAAGCTGAGGTTTCCGGCAATCGTCGGGCCCGACGTCCGCGACATCTGCTACGCCACCCAGAACCGCCAGCAGGCCGTGCGCGACATCGTCAGGGATGTGGACCTGCTGCTCGTCGTCGGCGCGCAAAACAGTTCCAACTCCAACCGGCTGCGGGAAATCGGCTCGGAGACGGGCGTTCCCAGCTATCTCATCGACGATGCGACGTCCCTCGACCCCAATTGGCTGCTGGGCGTGAAGACCATCGGGATTACGGCGGGCGCCTCGGCGCCGGAGGAACTGGTGCAGGAGCTGATCGACCGGCTGTCCGAGCTGGGCGACATCGATCTGCAGCCGGTCAGCGGCGTGGAAGAGACCATCCAATTCAAGCTGCCGCCGCTGCTGGCGAACGACCCCGCGGCCGAAACCCCGCGGGCGGCGGGGTAGGGGCCGGCCCAACCAAACAGGCCAAATTAAAAATAGGATGCGACGGCGATGCCGAGCTTCTCCAGCTTGGACAGCCGGACCGGCGCCCGGGGCGGGCGCCATCCCCGCTGCCGGAGACGCTCGAACGAACGGCGGTAGACCCGCATCATGATCTTCGCGGCCCGGACCCGCCCGGCATCGCAATGACGGAGCGCGAATTCGGCCTCCCGGTACCGGCTGGCGGCCAATCGGGAAATTTCCTCCAGGACCGCCGGCAGATTGGGATGCCCGGCAATCGCGGCTGCGTCGTCGTCCCCGATACCGGCGCGCGACAGCATCGATTTCGGCACGTAGACGCGGTCCCGGCCGGCGTCCTCGTCGATGTCCCGGAGAATATTGGTCAGCTGCAGCGCATCGCCCAGGGTCCTGGCCAGCCTCAGTCCCATCGGGCCGGTCTCGCCGAAGACCGCGACCGACAGCCTGCCGACGGCGCAGGCCACCCGGTCGCAATAGACGAACAGCTCGGCAAGATCGTCGATCCTCAACCGGTCCGCCGAATCCATATGCATGCCGTCGATGACATCGGCCAGGTCCCGGCGGGCCAGCGGATATCTCCTCGCCGCCTCGGCGAGGGCCGTCCCGATGGGCGTCGCCGGCCGGCCCTCGAACGCATTCTTGATTTCCGCCCGCCACCCGTTCAGGGCGGTTTGTTTTTCGAGTTCCGATCCCGCGTCGTCGGCAATGTCGTCGACCACCCGGCAGAACGCAT
Source organism: Alphaproteobacteria bacterium (assembly GCA_022825235.1). Classification (GTDB taxonomy): domain Bacteria; phylum Pseudomonadota; class Alphaproteobacteria; order TMED109; family TMED109; genus VXPW01. Next base: position 5,637 of record JAJDYI010000083.1, read on the forward strand.
AGATGGCGAACATGGCATTCCTCTGCTCGGCGGGCATGAAGCGCATCGCCCAGTAGAACGACGTTCCGGATTTCCTGACCAGGCCGGCAATGCCGGCGGCTTCGGCTTCGGGGCTCATGGCGCCTCTCTATGGAACCGGCATCGTTATCGGACCCGGGTCCTCGGCGCGATGACGCCGCCGAGGAAGCTGGCCGCGTATTCCGCCTTGCTGAGCGCGACGCGGGCCGCCAGCGTATCCCGCCGGCGAATCTTGTCCGCCAGCCTCCGGGCGATTCGGACGATGACCGCGGATTCCCGGCGCAAACGGCCGTCCTTCAGGACCAGGGGGAGGTCCGCCGCCAGTTCGAGCAGCGGCGCGGCCTCGTCGAGCACCTTGTCGATCAGCCGGCGTCCCGGACCGGACAGCCGCCGGTCAGCCAGGGTGTCGACGTGCAGGCCCGCGTCGTCGAACCAGGGCGCGGGAATGTAGACCCGGTCGAGGAGCAGATAGTCCTCCTTGCAGTCCTGCAGATGGTTCAGGACCTGGAGAAGATTGCACAGCGCATCCGACTGGCGGTAGCCGGCCGGGTCCTCCCCGTGCAGATCCAGGAGGTAGCGGCCGACCGGCGCCGCCGACCGGTTGCAGTAGTCGATCAGGTCGTCCCAGTCCCGGTAGCGGCGCTTGGTCGCGTCCTGTTTGAAAGCCGATACGAGATCCAGGCAGTGCCGGTCGGTCACCGCCGTCTCCCGCAGGCTGTCCCGCATGAGCAATGCCGTCTCGAAACCGTCCCTTCGCTCGCCGCTTTGCAGGACGTCGGCGAAGCCGTCGAGGCGCTCGAGTTTCTCCTCGGGCCGCAGGTTGGGCGAGTCCGCTATGTCGTCGATGGCCCGCGCGAACCTGTAGAATTTCGCGACGTGCGGTCTCAGATGCGCCGGCAATAGCCAGGAACCCACGGGAAAGTTCTCATAGGCGGCGTCCTTGCCCGACGGCGTCTCGGGGCCGGCATGCGAACCGCCGCCGATTCCGGGCGTTGAAGCACTTGTCGCGGGTGTATCATCCATAGCGGGCGCGGCGATCCAGGTTGGCAGAACCTCTCCGGAAGGGTAGGTATAGGTTAGAATATCAGACGTTATGCTGAAATTAAGGCAGAAGCGCAAATGAACGAGATGCCGGACGGGACTTCCCCGGCGACCGGTGCGGCCCCGAGGCGCGCCTCGTTGCCCGTGGACGTCGATGGCGTGATCATCGGCGGCGCCTCTCCGATCGTCGTCCAGTCCATGACCAATACCGATACGGCCGATGCCGCCGCGACCGCCGGGCAGGTGGCGGCGCTGGCAGAGGCGGGGTCCGAACTGGTCCGGATTACCGTCAACACCGAGGAGGCGGCGCGCGAAGTCCCGAGGATCCGGGAAATACTGGATGTCCGGGGGGAAAGCGTTCCGCTGGTGGGCGACTTCCACTACAACGGCCACACGCTGCTGACCAAGTATCCCGAGTGCGCGCAGGCCCTTGCCAAGTATCGGATCAATCCGGGCAATGTGGGCTTCAAGGAAAAGCGGGATGTCCAGTTCGCCACGATGATCGAGAAGGCCATCGAGTTCGGCAAGCCAGTTCGGATCGGCGTGAACTGGGGCAGTCTCGATGCGGATTTGATGGCCCGCCTGATGGACGAGAACGCCGAACGGCCCGACCCGAAGGACTCGCAGGAGGTTCTCCGGGAGGCCTTGGTCGCCTCGGCGCTGGAAAGCGCGGCGCTGGCGACGGACATCGGGCTGCCGGCGAATCGCATCATCCTTTCGTGCAAGGTATCGAACGTTCAGGATCTGATCGCCGTCTACGGCGACCTGGCGGCGCGGTGCGGCTACGCGCTTCATCTCGGCCTGACCGAGGCCGGCATGGGGTCCAAGGGGATTGTCGCGTCCACCGCGGCGCTGGCGGTGCTCCTCCAGCAGGGGATCGGAGACACCATCCGGATTTCACTGACGCCCGAGCCCGGCGGCGACAGGACCAGGGAGGCCATCGTCGCGCAGGAGATTCTGCAGTCGTTGGGTCTGCGCTCGTTCGTGCCCCAGATCGTCGCGTGCCCGGGCTGCGGCCGGACGACCAGCACCGTGTTCCAGGAACTGGCGGAGGAAATCCAGACCTATGTCCGCGACAAAATGCCGGAATGGAGCAAGTCCTTCGAAGGGGTCGAGACCATGCAGGTGGCGGTCATGGGGTGTATCGTCAACGGCCCCGGCGAAAGCAAGCACGCCAATATCGGCATCAGCCTTCCCGGCACCGGCGAGCAGCCGGCGGCGCCGGTTTTCGTCGACGGCGAGAAGACCGTCACCCTTCGAGGCGCCAATATCGGGGACGAATTCAAGGCGATCGTCGACCGGTATGTCGCCGACAGATATCCGCCGAGGGAAGCCGGCTGATCCCAGGCGGGCACGCTGGACAGTCCCCCAAGAATTCTCTATACACCCCCGTCCGATCGCGGCGCCCGGTGCAGGCGCCGGAGCAAACGCCCGGATGCCCAGGTAGCTCAGTTGGTAGAGCACATGACTGAAAATCATGGTGTCGGTGGTTCGATTCCGCCCCTGGGCACCATCTTTACTGCACTTTTCGGCGCGGAAGCCTCTTGATTGCAGTCTCCGGTAATTTCGAGGATGTCCGCTAAGCTTCCAAAAACCTCAACTTCCGTATCTCCGCGTCGTTGGCGCCGGCGCCAGTCCACGGAAGGCGTCCCGGATGATTCGCCCTTCGTCGGTCAACGTGCAAGTTCGACAGTTGGCGTTGACGTCTCTTCCAACGGCAAACGGCACTCGATTGAAGTCCTTCGGAAATGAAAGTGCCCGCAGAGACATCGACCATCCGTTGCCTGAACGCGTCCGGACAAAGCCGGCGAGGGCCTTGTCGAAGCGGGCAAACAGGTCTGGCCAGTCGCCGGGCGTAAAGAACGTGCGTGGTGCAACTACCTCGAGCCCGAGATGGCGGGCATGCATCAACGACCGGTCATCGAGTCCGAGTTCGGTCATGTGCAGCCGCGCGAAAGCGTATGCGAGACCGTATTCGAGAAGCTGGAACAGGGCGTGGACCGGCGTGTTGCTGGCCCACTTCAATTCGATAAGGCGCGCGGCCTCGCCGGAGAGATGGACGAGATCGACTGCACGTCTGCGGTCACTGTTTGAATCGGAAATCCCGGAGGCGGCCGGACACTGGTTGAACCACTGCGGCATGTGTCCTTGGTCGGCGAGCTGAGCCACAGCCTTCTCCAGCAGCGTCTCCTGACTGCTATTTCGATCATCAATGTGTGTCGCGCGCCTGCACTGCCATAGTTGTTCGGAGCGCGCCGCGATCCGACCGGAGGCATTGCTCGTCATCTGGTTGTAGAGCCGGTTCACCAGACAAGACGCGCTCTGTTCCGAGGGCGGCTCGAAGCGCAGCGTCCGATCGTCCAGTTGTCGCCGATCATTAATCCCCAGTTCTCGGCAGATCAGCCGATCAGTGCCCGCAAACAGGCTGGGCATTTGCTCATCCTCAATTTGTCAGCAAAGCAGGGTCGGTTTACGCATTCTACCCTGGCAACCGGCGGCGTCGAACAGAAGCGAGTCCTAGTCCACGACCGGGTAGAAGGGGCGCCCCCAATCTTCGTGGGGATTGTCCATCATCACATCGACGAATACAGGCATGAGAAACGCCAGGATGGCAGTGCCGTCACGCACTTGGCCCCTGTTGACACTGCTATTCCATGTCGAGCCACCATGAACGAGCTGATTGCGAAGCACATAGAGCCTATCGAAGACAAAGCTCAGAACCTGCACGGTGTCTCGGCCCTGAAGGGCTCGCAGGAAGCGATGCTCAGCGGCTCGAAACCGCTGCTCCCAGTCCCGGAAGCCGTCTATTCCGTTTTGATGCTGCCAGAACGGGTTGAACACGAACTTGTTTTGCAGGAGCACACGAATGGGTCCGGTGAAGTTTTCCCATATTGCGTTGTAAATCCGTTGTCCGGGATCAAACCCAACGACCTTCCGAAAGAAGTCGGAGAACGCGTCCCTTTCGGCCGGGGCCAGACCCCGAAATTCCTCTTCGTCCGCATAGGCCGCGTTGAAGGCGATCCACAGGAAGATGAAGCGAGCATCATCGTCCTCTGCCTCTTCCGCTCGCCCGATCCAGCTGATCGACCTGTGCACACGCAATCCCATGGTTTCCGGGAATCCCGGACGCAGTTCTCGCTGCTTGTCCTTCAAGAATGCGTGTGTAAGCGGTTTTTCCATGAGATGCCTTCGTCCCCGTGATCTTGCGGCGAGTGGAAACTAGAGTTTCGCCGGAGGCAAGCCCCGTCCGTATTTTGTGGCGAGATTCCGGTCGATATCATCGCCTATCGATGAGGCGGAGGCATTCGCGGTACCTCTGAAGCCGCTAGTTGAACTAGAGGCGGGAACATTATTGTGGGTCCGCACGCGGTAAATCCGCAATAGCTTCGGTAAGCTGGCTTTCGAACCCGTCGAATGCCAAGTCGTTCAGGAATTGCCGCCGCCACAGCAGTTGTCGAGGAGGCCGGCAATCTTCCAGCCGTCCAACTGCTACCCGGCACTCAAAGATCGAGAGTACGGTCAAATACCCGGGGATCGAGGCGGATGACGCAATCGAAATTGCTGAGAGTATTGCGATCTGAACATCAGCGGAGCAGGGTGGTATATACCCTCTCCCACTCACGACTTCTTCCAAATGAACTTTGTTCGGTATAGGTGGTTGCGGGCCCCCGCAACCACCGAGACCGACATCTCCGGCATGGGGATGTCGGTCTTTGCCTTTTCGCGCCCGTTTCCGGCCCATTCGAGAATGGTCCCGAGATCGCCGTGCAGCACGGCGTCCATCTCGGCCCATTTCTCGCTGGGGGTGAGCACGATGCGCTCGATCAGACCTCGGATGGCGGACGCCGCCGCGTCGCGGTCCTCCGGATGTGCCAGCGCCTCGGCGAGCCCCTCGACCCTGCGGCGGTAGATGTCCGCGATGTTGGGGTGGATGTCCGGGAGGTCGGAGGGCGCGGCCGAGAGGCGCTCGTTCAGCTCATCCTGGCGCGCTTCGAGTTCGCGCAGCCGGTCGGACATGCCCCTGACATAGCCGCCGTCCTCGATGGCCGCGACCATGGCCGCGATCTTCTTCCCGATGTCGGCGAGCTCCTTCCGGTCGCTCGCGCCCGAGGCGCGGCGCTCCCGGTTGAGCCGGTTGGTCTCCTCCGCATAGGCACGCATTGCCTCGGCGGCGGCCTCCGGCGCCATCAGCCGGTCCTTCAGTCCTGAGAAAACACGTTCTTCGATCACGGAGCGTCGAATGCCCCGGCCGTTGGAGCAGGTGCCGGTCATGATATGGTTCGAGCAGCCGTAGCGGTCCTGGCCGCGCATGGCATAGGGGCCGCCGCAGACGCCGCATTCGAGCAGCCCCGAGAGCAGGTGCCGGGGCCGGTGGGCGCCGTTTAGCCGGTTGGCGAGGGCGGATTGCGTGGCCTCAATGACGTCGGCGTACTGCACCTTGATCTCGCCCTGGCGGTGTTTCACCGCCCGCCAGAGATCGTCGTCGACGATGCGGAGTTCGGGAACCTCGGTAACGATCCACTCCTCGGGCGGATTGATCCGAGAGACCCGCTTGCCGGTCTCCGGGTCCTTGATGTAGCGCTGCCGGTTCCACACCAGCCGGCCGATGTAGAGTTCGTTGTTGAGCAGTCCCGTGCCGCGCTTCGCATGGCCCCGGATGGTGGAATCGGTCCACAGCCTGCCCGAGGGGCCGGGGATGCCTTCCCCGTTCAGCCGCCGGGCGATGGCGCGCGGGCTTACCCCGTCGGCGAACTCCCGGAACACCCGGCGCACGACTTCCGCTTCCGCCTCGTTGACCGTGCGCCCGCCGCGGACCGGCTCGCCCGCGCCGTCGAACGACTTCACCACGTCGTAGCCGTAGCAGAGACCGCCGCCCGAGCGGCCCTGCTCGATCCGGCCCCTGAGGCCCCGGTGGGTCTTGGCCGCGAGGTCCTTCAGGAACAGCGCGTTCATCGTACCCTTGAGCCCCACATGGAGTTCGCTGATCTCGCCCTCGGCCAGCGTCACCACCGTTACCCCGGCAAACCGCAGGTGCTTGTAGAGCGTCGCCACGTCCGCCTGGTCGCGGCTCACCCGGTCGAGGGCTTCGGCAACGAGGACCTCGAACAGCCCCCGCCGCGCGTCCTCCAGCAGCGCCTGGATGCCGGGACGCAGGATCATACTGTCGCCCGAGATCGCCGAGTCCTTGTATGCGCCGGCGATCTTCCAGCCCTCGCGCGCCGCGTGCTCGCGGCAGACCCGGAACTGGTCCTCGATTGATGCCGCCCTTTGCTGGTCGGACGAATAGCGGGCGTAGAGCGCGCAGCGCAGGGTCATGGTTTACGGTCTCCTATCTCTCGCCGGCATCCTTCTCCGGCGCGTTGTCGTTGGCGGCGTGGTTCGCCTCAAAATGCTCCCGCGCGATGCGCTGGCCGATGAGCCGGGCCAGCGTAGTCACAGCGGTATTGATCCGCGCCTCGGCCCCGCCGCCTGCCCTCGGGCCGGGATTGTCGTTCGCCGCCCCGCCGCGCATGACGGCAATCCCGCGAGTTTCCCTGTCCGGCATCTCCCGGCGTCTCCCGCAACACTATGCTTCCGGGAGTCGATTTGGGCCCGTAATTCGGCCATGTCAAACGGGACCGGTAGGGGATTTCCTGCATGGAATCATACACCTGCGTAGCTAAGGGGTCGCAAGGAGGGACACGCCGCGCCCGGGGTTTGATCGAAAAAAAAATCGCCGATCATCGTTCCAGCCGTCCGTTCGTCCAAAATCCGTTTCCGCACGGCTTGCTGTCCCCGGTCAGTCATCAATCTCTACTTCGCCAAGCTTTTCTCCGATCCGCCGATAAACGGAACGGGACAGGTGGGTCAGGCTCCCGTGGTTCCGATTTCGCCGTGGGGGTTCATTTGCGTGTTGCTCCCACTGCCCCGGCGTCACCTTGTACAGATTGAATGTTCCGTCCGCGGACTGTGATGCACAGATGATGTAGTCCACGCGATCGCGCATCGTGTTCGTGAGGCCGCATTGAGAGGTCGCCGGTTTGGCGCACTTGATTGCGACACGCTTGCCATCAAGGATGAATTCATTGGCCGTCGGCTGGTCGGCAGCCTTTTCGGCTTCGAGCACCGCCGCGATCTTCCGCGCGGTCTTGATACCCCACTGCTGAGCGCGTTTTCCCGACGCCGTGTCCTGCCTCCCGGATGCATCCGCTGTCGCCGGTGGCGGCGATTCGCCTGGCGCCATCCCCTTATCCGAGAGCGCTTGCTCCACAAGCACCGCGATCGCCATGGAACGCGTCAAATCCTGTTTCCGGGCGAACCTGTCCACGCCCGCGAGCACGTGTTCCGGAATTCTGACGCCCAAGGTTTGACTGCCCACCACAATTCGTTCCCCATGTGAATTATCCGATGGTGCACACCCTATACCACTTCGGTGCATGTGTCAACGGGCGGCACACACGCCTGAGAAAACTCGAAGATAAACAATGACTCGTTTAGGAAAACCTTGATCGAGAAGCATCGCGGTTGAATTCGTCGGACCACACGGAGAGCCTCTTGGCGTTTCGTTGGGCAGTCTGGAGGACGCTTACAACTTGAACCCATAATGAGCGCTTTCATCGACGCACTGTCCACCTGCCGGTCGGGATCATAAAGGATGATCCGTTGAGCGCGTCCGCCATTGACGTTCGTGTCGCCGTATTTCCAGACTACGAGAACTACCGTTTGCCGGTCCGGCGCGGTGGCAAATAGGCGTTTGCACGGTTAAGGATTGCGCGACAGCATAGAATCTACGCAGCACGAGACAGGAGAAAACATGCTTTCCTATTGGGCCTACATACTCATCGGTAACAACGACACTGGAAAGACGAGCTTTCAAAAATATGTGGTGTCCGAACTATGCGATCAGCGATACAAACGGCTTCCCCGGAACTTGGTGAGCGATATCACCCACCCCCGAATGCCTCGTGGCGTCGCAACCCTGTCGACCATGAACCGCAGTTATCAGGAGAGCGCCAAATATAAGGACGTCGCCAATTTTTTCCAGGAGCACTTCAAGGAAGCGGAGATTTGCATTCTCTCCTCCCATGCCCACAAGCCCGCTATCGACGAATTGCGTGAGATGATCCACCAGTTGAGGCGTCTCGCCTACAATGTTGCGGCCGTGTTCTTCAGTAACGGATACAAGGAGGATGCGGCCGAAATCTCACTGTTGGATTGGGACGAACGGCTGTGGTTGGACAACCCGCCAGCGGATTCAGATGAGGAAATCCAAACGCAGATCAAGCGACTCGCGAAGGAGTTTGCGCAATTACTTATCGCCCGAGCCGCCCATCAATAGAGACAATGGATCTTTCGGGAAAGGACCAAGGCCGCGACTGACACTTTTGGAAACTCCGCAACACATATGTCTCATTGTCGATAATTGAGATATCTGCGTGACGGTGTGCCGAGTCGAAATTCCACCGCGGGCTAGGCGTCAGGGCCTGCATATTCCTCAATTTCCCGAATGATCTTGCTCAACCGGTCGACCGCCGACTTGTGCTTCATATAATCGGAATACGCTTGTGACGCGTTCTCAAGCAACTGGTCGTAATTGACGTAACGTGCCTGTTGTACCATCAAAGTTTCCTCGACAATGCGACGCCCATCGGGGTTCTCCCACTCTGTGGGCGGCTTGCCCAGGAGGCAGACAATCTCAATCGGCTCGTTGTCGAGTTTCATATCCTCCAGCACTTTCGCCATGGCGCTACGATACTTGGCGATCTGTGCGGCCAATGGATATACGCTTACTCTGACGTCCGGTCGTTTGAGCTCTACGATCACATGCTTACCAGCGGCTTTGCGGTACTGAATGTCGAGCCGACCCTCACGCTCTTCCTTTGTCAATCTCGTATTGACCGTCTCGAACATTTTCTCGACGCGCGTCTCCATATGCTCCGATGCCTCGACCCGCTCCCAAGACGGGTCGAGCAGCCAAAGGTGGTCGAAGATGTAGCGCTGGATCACCTTCTCCAGCGCATTCTCATCGACCTTGGTCCGCAACGCACGGATCACCTCGACCCGCTGTCGAATGATCTGCCCGTACAAATTCGCCTCAAGGCTATCTAACTCAGTGAAGAGTTCGATCGCTCCTTCAATATTAGCCTCGTCGATCTCGTCCAGCCGATCCAGGTTCTCACCCCAACGGTAGAACTCGAACGCCAGAACCGAGTGTTTCCAAAGCTGACGACGTTCTTCTGGATCGTCAACGCTGATACGGTTGATCTTACCCAGCCAGCGTCGAGCTCGCGGTCTAAGGTTTGGCTCAAGCCCACTCAGCCATTCGGAGATCGCCGGAATTTCCAGAGCTTTCTTGGCGCCCTCATCTGACCGTAGCTTCGCCCAGGCGTTCTGGATGTGTTTGAGCTCAGTACTGATCAGTTTCTTGGCTTCAAGAAAGCGTGGATCATCCTCGACGATCCTCTGCCGCGAACTGGTGGCCGCGTCCTCGTCCCGCTCACCGCCAGGCCCTTCGTCCTTGTCGAGATCATCGACGTGCAGTTCCCCGATCAGATACGTCGCATATAGGCCGCGCTCAGTGAAATCACCGAGCACGTCCTCCTGTGCCATCTTTCCTCGGACGAAGATCGCAATCCGATTCAGGTTTTCGCCAAAATCATCACGAAGCTGATGGCTTTCGGCGACCGTGCCGAGCCAACCGCTCAAAGTGATGTCTCGGCCGCCGACCGCCTCGGTTCGATCCTCGCTTGCCTCGACTTGGGTGCACAGCGGGTTGATGGCTGACTGGTCACCATAGGTCCAAAGGTATCGGATCCTGTCCAAGTATCCCCGGTCGGCGGGTGTGATGGTTTTCCCGTTGATTTCAATCTCGAAATCGTTTTCCGGCCCAATAATCGAGAACCGGCGCGCGACGCGTTTGCGGAGACCTTCGGAGGTGCTGATGGTCTGTCGCTTCTTCAGCTTGCTCAACGTAATGCGCGTACCGTGCGAGAAGTCGATGGCACTCTTGTCCCGCGGCTCGGGACGAAACATACCCTTATCGTCCTCAATCGCCTTCCGCATCGCCGAAAGTAGCATCCGAAAGGCGCTCTTCTCTCCATTCTGCGCCGTCTCGACATCAATGCACTCAGCGATGGAGAACAGGGACAACTTACCGATGCCCTTTCGTCCCATCGGCGCTCTACCCTTTGCCGTCTGGCCCGGTTGCTTATCACGCCTTCGGTAACCGACAGTGAGAAAGCGGGCATTGACCTCTGTCTCGGTCATGCCTGTTCCATTATCCTGAATGACAATCCGATCCGCAGTCTTGTCGAAGGCAATGGTCACCTTGAGGGCATCCGCGTCCCAGGAATTGGCTACCACCTCAGAAAGCACGGAGGGTACGTTGCTGTAGAGATTAATGCCGAGGTGTTCCAGAACATTCAGACTGAGCCTCATCGTATAGGGTGACTCTGTCATAGGTCATGAGCCTCAATGTGATTGCCGATCGCCCGGGCGATCGCGCGACCGAGTGTGACGGGCACGGCGTTGCCGATCATGCGGCCAAGACTCTTCATCTGCGCCGCCGCGCCAGGTGGCAGGAACTTGTATTCGGGGGGAAAGGTCTGAAGCATCGCGCCTTCCCTGATGGATATCGCTCGATCCTGTTCTGGATGGCCGAAACGACCGTTTCCAAAGCCGAAGAACTGGGTTGTCATCGTTGGTGCTGGTTCGTCCCAGGCCATGCGGCCATAGACCGAAGCGTATCCTTGGCCCGTTTCGCGCTTGTGGCATGTCGTCAGCAATTCCTTCGGCCAGTCGCGCCACGTCCCGCCGGGCTTTGATGCGCGAATCCGCTTGAGGTTGAGGGCCGACAGTTGGCTGCACTGGTGCAAGGCGTCCTTTGCGTCAGATTTTCCAGCTCCTAGTGGAGGCAACTCCCCTATTGTCTCGCGAACAGTGACGTAGTCGGCCTTGTCATGCGTCTTCGCGGGCAAGGTGGGTTGGCCGTGCCGCGAAGCAATCAGGACCAACCGTGACCGGGACTGTGGCACTCCGTAATCTGGGCAAAACGCCACCGACCATGCGACGGAGTAGCCGCATGCACGCAACGATCCGACGAATTCGTCGAAGACGGTTCCTGCCTTGAACTGGGGTAGGCGTGGTACGTTTTCCATCGATACGATGTCCGGTCGACATTCCCGGATCAGACGTGCGAAGTCCTTCAATAGCTGCCACCGGGAATCCTCCCGCCCCTGCGAGTATTTTGAAAACGGCTGACACGGCGCACAGCCGACCAGAATCGTCGGCTCGCCGAGCGTAAATTCCTCTTCAAATTCCGCGGCCGTCAACTGCTCCACGCATCGCCGCACGAATGGTGCTTCATTGTTCGCCTCGAAGGGATAGCGACACGCTTCGTCGACGTCGATTCCGGCGGCGACACGATAGCCCTCCTGAAAGAAGCCGTGCGACAGACCACCCGCGCCACAGAACAAGTCGACGACGCTGCCACGCCGCGGCCGAACCTCTTTCACTTGTTCCACGGCATCCGCCAAAGCCCCAGTCATCGCTGAAGCTTTCTCTTGTCGTGAAGTTCGTCGTCGGCTATTTCGTAGCCGGCGTCGGCGAGTGCCTTTAGGACGAGCGCACGCATGGTCGTCCTTTGTTCCGCCGCCTTCAGCGCCAATGCTCGCTTCAGCGACGATGGCACCTTGATCTGAATGGTCTCGGCTTGTCCCATATCCTGTCCGAGGTTCGTAAGACATGTTATCATGATCTCCTTTCAAAATGACATCAATACATACAGGTTGCAGTAATCCGTTTTCTCCTGTTGGGACGGTTCTGCTCGGACGCAAGAAGCCCCATACTGCTGGTGCATGAGAACAACGGCCTGAAGGACGGTGCGTTTCAGCGCTGTCCACGTTCGGCTCGACTCCTGCGACGAAGCGGGGCCGTCCCTCGGCTTCCGACCGGAGTAGAGCCGGCGGACCCGACCCGTCCCGACGCGGTCGCCACCGAAGCGCCGCAAGAGGTGCAGGGAGCGTGAACAGTTGTTGATCGTGAACTGGGTAGCAGAATGGTCCGAGTGCGGCCCGATGGTAGCTGTCTAGTCCTCGAACAGGTTCCGCAATTCGCGCTCGGCCATCTCTCGTGAACGTTCACGCAGAATGATCGGCCCGACAGGGTCGCCCTCCAGGCGATACGCCTTGAAGGTATGCACCGTACCGGCTGTGGGGTTGGGAACAAGAGTCGTGGTGAGCTCGTTGGAACGTAGGTCGAAGTTGTAGGCCACGACCATGCGGTCCACTTCGTGGCGGGTGAGCTGTCCGACTTCGACAAGGTCGTCGTCTACCCGTATTGTGGCCGGGAGGATCAGCGTCCGGTTATGTGCTGTGCCTTCGGCCAAGGCAAAAGGGGTTGGCGCAACATACATTTTGCGGTCCCGTACCAGGATATCACCGTAACTCCCAAAGCCGCGGAAGCTCTTGTTCTGGTGCACATACGTACTGTCGGCGTTCAAAAAACTGCCGTGGCAAATCACCAAGTCGAGAACTGGGTATCTGTCGCCGTCTGGTCGCACCGGGTATCGTCCGAAGACATAGAAGACATGGCGTCCGTTGTGCTGGCCGCACGGCACTTGGCTGTTGCAGTCGTAGTCCGCCTCGCGTCCAGGATAGGCCAGCCCCTTGACCTCGTAGCCTTCCGCATGACGTACAAGCCTGAAGTCCGGGTAGGTGTTGCGACCAGGTTCGTCGTAATTCTCTCCGATTCCATCAAGACGGGATTTGAGCCAATTCTGAAAGTGGAACTCCTTATCGTGACGGGCTTCCCGTTCAATGAGGATGCCATCGCGCATGGCATGGACGCATTCCCTGAACACGGCGCAAACAAGGGTCACGGACACGTCCCGCCGACACTAACGTTGGTTGCAGGATGCAGGCGCTCAATGGCCGTTTCAACTTCCGGCTCGCTGCTCTCAAGATGAGACAGCGCGGCTTCCAGGGACGGCAGACATGACAACTGGCGGATCAACTGTGCCATCACGATGACGCGAATATCGTTGCGGCTCAGCTTGCGCCCTCGTTCCCTCAACCGCATTACCTGCCCGGATACGATTGGCAATACAGCAGGCCACAACCCTCCATTCAATCGGCGAGATGCAAGGAGGGCGCGCTTGCGACAAACTAGGATGATGTCGAGGTCGATCGGCTCCTTTGCCTGATGCTTGGGCATGGCGACCGACATCTCGGCTTTCACCGGATGCGCTGCGGTGATTCCGAAGCCCGCTGCCATCAGCGCGTGGAGGACGGCGTGCCAACCCTCGCTACGCGAGTGGTGATAAGTGAAGGCGAGCACGCCATCATCGGCGAGGACGCGGTGCGCTTCCGCCCAGACGTGCGACAGCCTCTGCGTGAAAGTTACGGCATCGGCGTTCTGCACTTCGGACTGGGATCGAGTGGTCGGTAAACGCCTGGGGCCTCCGTCCCCCAGAATATGGCGTTGCCAAACATGAAAGAAGTCGGCGAGCTGGGAATAGTGTACATTGTCGAAAAACGGCGGATCTGTGATGACGGCGTCTACTGATCGGTCTGGTATGTCAGTCCGGCCGGAGTCGCCGCAGGAAAGATAGACACGTCGACCATGCGCAAACTCGCTGTGGCTATCGGCGATGTCGAACCCCAGAGGTTCGGAAAGGCCATAGACCTTCTCAGTGGCCCTACGACCGTTATTGTGGGCGAGTTGAATCTCGAACGGGTTTTCAGCATAATCAAGCGCACGGCGAATACGGCCCTCGAACATCGTGCTAAAGGATCCGGAACTCTTCGGCGTCCCCCAGAGATTAGCTTCCAGGGGAACACGCTCGGGTTTGAGAATGTGGTGGGCAAACATGTGGCGGACGGCACCCGTGCCTTCGCCCTTGAACGAAGCGAACATGTTGTTAAATTCGAGGGCACCGGAGAAAAGGCAAGCAAATAGATCTCTGAGTACAGGATCGTCAAGCGCTCGGATTCGCTCAGCCAGAATCGAAAGGCAGAGCAACTGGCGATCATTGAACATCTCATGCCAGTAACGGTAATTATAGCCGAGAGCTTGGTTGGTATTGTATCCAGGTGCTATAGCGACGATAGGGTATGCATCGGCTCTTTTCACTAAAGCATCTGAAGCTTGGCTGTAACGCATTCGGTCTGCGTCCGTTGCAGCCAAGTATCGCTTTTTCCCATCGGGAGTCAGTACAAGCTTGGCATAAAGACGGTGCGCAGGCGGCGCATTTCTGTCTCGGACGGTCTTGGTAATCTGGAAGCTGTGGGAACATGCTGGACAGGTGGCCTTTTGGCCGCAGGCCGGTCCCTCCTGCGGGTTGAATTGGAACGCGCAGTACGAGCAAGTGGTGGTTCGAGCATCGAAACGGACTGGGTTCACTTCGCCGCAGGACGGACAGACGGCTTGGGCTTCCGGATGCCGTCCGGGATAGGCGTGGCGCGCGAAGATCCTCGACGAAAAGAGGTCAACCGGGCCACAACATTCCGGGCAATCGACCCGCATAACCCAGAAGAAATAGAGCACATCGGCACATGTGCCGTCCTCAAGCTCGGTCTTGTAATAGGAATTTAGCGTCTCGGACACATCGCGCCGGATGTGTTCGAAAGTCTCCAGGATGGCTTTGCGATCATGGATAGCAAGAGCGTTTCGAACCAAGAAATGCGCGACCGGATTGATGTCGCGTCCGATGGCGCGGGAGCCGAGTTTGAGTGCTTCGCCGAGAGTGGTGCCGCTGCCCATGAATGGATCGAAGACTACCCGATCATTCAGCCGGACGTTCCGATAGAATGCGGCGAGCAAATTTGTTCCCGAAGGCGTGAGTGCGCCAAGAACGATGGCCCGGAAGACCGTCCCTAAGCGGTGCGCCCACCATTTGTGAATATGGTAGATTGGTCGATTGATTTCCTTGCGCCAACTCTCTGCGTCTGCGATCTCGCTGATCGCTTCGAAGGGGAAGTCGTCGTCTTCGAGCGCACAAGCTCCAGAGAACGGCCAAATCTCCTCTTCCAAAGCGGAAGCGAGCCTCAGGTCGAGCACACCTTGATCTTGGATCGTCCTGACGGTCATTCTTGAATGCCTGCAATCGGTCGACCTGCCAGCATCGCCTGAAACAGCGACATATGGACGAGAACTAGGTCCAAAATCGGCAACTCAGTGATAGGACGGCGCGGCCAGCACCGTTATGACAGTCAGGGGTGCTGAATACAAGTTTTAGCATTTAGTCCGCGTCAGCCCTTCGGCGTGGGACGAATTCAGGTCGCTGCTGCGGTTGCATGTCGGCGGGGGCTATAGCCGACGGCCTGCAACAGCATAGGCGTCACCCCATCCCCTGAGGTCGAAGCCGATCCCGCCGAATCGGTACATCTTGCGGAGGGGGTTACAAGGAAAGGTCCTTACTCAAGTCCGTCATCAAATTGTTACCGGACAGGAAAGTAAGCCGCTATCGCACTATGCCATGTTTCAATTTCCAGATGATCTGACAGCACCCGATTCCGTACGGCCAACCAACAGCTGTAGGCGGCCCCACTCATTCGTTCTCCAGATTGACACCCAGAAGAGTGCGCAGGTTGCGCGACCATTTCCTGCCTACGCAGGGATACTCCGCGCAATAGCGCTGGATCGCCTGTACCGTTACCTCAGCCTTCGGAGCCCCCAAGGATGCCGTGTCCTGTATCCGGGCAATCGTTGGGTTCTCACTCCTTATCCAATCTAAGGAAAGTAAATTTCTTTTGCCCTTGCCTCGAGCTGATCGATGCTCGAAACCGTCGGGAACACGGACTCGGTGTCCCTCTGAGGTGATTAGGAATGGTCCTGACGGCGCATCACCGTTCAAACTATAGGCGCGAATGAACGCAGTGCCCATCACCGAGGAAAGGGTCATCAACCCTGCATTCAGACGGACCACATAACCATCCTCGCTGTCCCTCATGACCTCAGCAGGGTAGCACCCGGTGATGTCGGAAAAATCCCCCTCCGAGACAGCTGCTGCCGCAAATACGCCGGTCGCTGCCAAGTGACGCATAAGAGCAGCCGCTATGCCAAGGGGCCGTTCGCATGACTCCTCTCCGAAGTCACTGACGATAGCGAATCCATCTCCCATTTGATGCACGAAGAGACGCTCCCCTTCGTCGGCATACACCCTGGTACCGATTCGGTAAATGGACTGCATTAGTTCCCGAAGGGCATGCAGCGCTTTCGCTTGCTCGTCTTCCCACAACTGACGGAACCCAAGAATGTCGACAAATATGCACCACCGCATCAGCTGGGGCCCCATATACTTAGCTTGACGGTTCCGGGGTTCGAGATCTTACTACGTAAACACCAGACCTTAGAACGTCCAAGTGCAACAAATACCAGGACTTCCGTTTATCATACATGGCTTGCATGGAGAATTTACTATATCTTCAATTAGATTGGTGGGTTGAATATTATCTTTATCTGTTTGAGTCAGAATCTTTATTTCTACTTCCGCAATCTCATATCCTTGATCACTAAGGGCATTGATCTTTTCTTTAAGTGCTTCATTCATGGTTGCGTCCCTTCATTACAGGCTGCATCGACATTACCGCTTCCGCAGGATCACGACTTGTTCCAAAACCGGTTGTCAAGTCAAGCACTTGATCCCCATCATATCCCTTCGCTTCTTCGAACTCTCGGTAACATACGGCACGCCCCATATTCTCGGACCAAACTTGCCTGGACCTTTCAAATCGTCGAAGACGAACGTCCGTGCAGCCACGTTGGCACGTTCGAATCAATGGCGAAATTGCATAGACATGCTCGCCGGGGCGGCAAAGAGGGACGTCAAGCAGGCCATCGGGCGATCTCGCGGCGGACGGACGACCAAAATTCATGCCGCAGCAGACGAAGCGGGACGGTCGATCGCCTTTACACTCACCCCCGGTCACGCCCACGACCTGGACGGCGCGGCGGCGTTGCTGGCGCGCATCCCGACGCCGAAGCGGCTGATCGCGGATCGCGCCTACGACGCCCGCCGGCTTCGCGACTGGCTCATCGAGCGGGGCTGCAAGCGACCGCCGTCATTGCCAGTTTTCCGCCACCAGCAATGAGGTTCTGTGCCGCGCTATGCTTTACAAACCGCACGAGTTCAAGAAAGGTGACGCCTGCACGGTGTCGTGTGAAGAGTTTGAGGCTGGGCCGTATTTATTACGTGAAGGAAAGGAAAGCTGTGGACCGACATCCAGAAATCGAAAAAGCCATCGAACTCTTCACTAAGGATGCACAACCGCTCATGCAGCGGCTATCCGATGTCATTAAGCAATGGGAGACGACGCTTCAGCCATTCTTTCAGGAATTGGAGCCTGTTTTTCAGGCTTTGGCGACCCTTGCCGAAGCAGCTGCGCCTCACGTGCAGAAATTCGTCCGGTATCACAAGATTGTAGAGAAATTCGATGCGACCGGATGGCTACCCTATCATTTGGCTCCAGTGGATTATGTAGAAAACTATGAGGGTGATTCTATCCATTTGGAGAAACAGATTTCAGCATTTTACGTTACGCAATGGCTCAACATTCGCGAAGACATAGAATCACGACTTGGCGCCTATCACATTGATGACGAAGCCAGAGATACCTTTCGCGAAGCATTTTCGGCCCATGAGAATGAGAACTACAGGTGCGTATGCCGGGTTCTGTTCCCCGAAATTGAACGGATGATTAGACTCAACTTGTTCAACGATGCCGGACGCATCCACACCAGAGAGATGCTTGGAAAACTGATTGATGAACGGCCGCTGGAAGACTTTGTATCGCAGGAAGCGTTCGGTTTGGTTCTGTTCGGCCGCTTGGCAAAGCATTTATACGAACAAGTGAACGATGAGGAGCGAAAGGAGTTTGAGAATAACTTCGTTCCCAATCGTCACGCAGCCATGCATGGATTGGCATCATATTCCACGCACAAACACAGCATGAACATGATTATCATGGCTGACTACATTTTCCAGATACTTCCTCCTCCATCCGCAAGCGTATCGTCTTCGCCATCGGCAATCGACTCGGAAGTGAACGGAAACCAACCTCTCGCTGGAGAATTTGGTGAGTAGGTTACAACGTTCGCTGTTGAGTTCCGATGTCCGGGAGGTTTGATGCGATGCATTCGGCTACGTGAGCTTCGACTACCCGGACAACTATCTGATCGACACCAACCATCGGATTTCCCGATGTGGACCTATCGTCTGCGTTCAGAGATTCTCCTGAAGATAGCCAAGTCGCTCGGCCAGTGCCTCCTTGAGCGCTTGGCGCCCTTCATCGTTGTCAAGGTATTTGATATAGCGCAGATGGCGGAGGTCAAAGGGAACATCTGCGTCAACTTGAGTGATCAGTACCACCTCGCGCCCGAGAGTGTGCGCAATACCGATTTCATAAAAGACGTTTGCATTCCTTCCGGTGCAGTCACAAATTACCACGAAGGACCTGTCTATTAGATTCACAATATCTTGAATGATTGCGGGGGTTTCCCAAAACTCGTCCGCCCTGCGGCAAACCAAGTCAACTTCGGTTGCCGCACTCTGCAATGCCGCGTAGACTGGAGAGAATTCCGCACCAAAGGGCATCATCACAGACACCAGTTTACGCTCGATTGCTTCGTTCCTGGCGATCGAGAAGACCTTCGGGCTTCCCCGCAGAGGTTGTGACAGCCTCAATAGCGTACGAAACAAATCTACATCTTTGAGTGCCCAATGAGTTCTGCTGAACTCAAAGTCGTGCCGAATATCAAAATCTGCTCTATTGGCGAATATGATCTTGTTCGGAATCGAGTCGATGTTGGAGTCAAAAAAATAGTCGATCAGGATATCGGTGTCGGAGGGCCGTACCCCTGTGATACCCCCAACGTGCGCAAGCTCATCTCTTGTGCCCTCCTGCATGAACAAACAGGGCAGTCGTGCTAATTCTCCAAACAGCACCGAGTCTCCGTTCTTAAATTGGTTTATTACCGCGTTGTCAGTGTACTCAAACAGTCGGCTCGCTTTGACGGTACCGGTCCCGACTTCCCAAGGAATGTACTGCACAAGCAAATTGTACATTATTTCCTATCCTTCAATATCTCTGTCTTAACCCGCTTTATTCGGGACGGCGCGAGGACGTGATGGCGAACGTGGCCTAACTCGTTGTCATGGGGTAGAAATTCGTTGTCCAGCGCATTTCCGCCGAAGCAACGAAAGCGCCACGCCCGCCATGACCGAAGATACCCTTCTCCCGTTCGGTCTTCCAGCCGTACAACGCAAGAAGGTGACTGCCGTTGTCGCGGGCAGGTGATCTCGTCAGACGGCAGGCTGGTGCTGTTGCGCGCGGCGGAACGCCGGCTTGGCTTGGACGACACGCTGGCCAGCTGCATTCGGGAGTGGTGCGACCCGGCGCGGGCGCGATCTCTGTTCCCATGCGTGCGTGCGGGCGACGACGGCGATGCGTCCGGCGGGCCCCCGGTGGACGTCGCCGTCGAGGAGCAGGCCTGGGACGAGGCCATGCACCGGGCCCTCAACACCACTCGCGCCGAGGTGTTCAGGCAATCGCTGAAAGCCCTGGCGAAGCG
Source organism: Alphaproteobacteria bacterium (assembly GCA_022825235.1). Classification (GTDB taxonomy): domain Bacteria; phylum Pseudomonadota; class Alphaproteobacteria; order TMED109; family TMED109; genus VXPW01. Next base: position 25,245 of record JAJDYI010000083.1, read on the forward strand.
CGCCTTCCGGAACGCGTGACCGCGAACCTTGATGCGTACCTCGCCGTGCCGCTTCGCGCCGCCAGGAGGTGGAGTTCGACCGTGAGCGGAGCGGCGGTGGGATGCCCGGGGAGGGTAGTGGCCGCCGTTCACCATCATCAAGCGAGACGGAGGCGACATCATGACGGCAACGGTGGCAATGCCCGGCAACACGGCGGACACGTTTCTGGTTCACTTCTTCGGCGGCGGCCTCGACGACGATGACCGTTTCGTGGTCGAGCGGTTTCGCACCCTGGCCTGCGGCGACATCCGCCCGGTCCAGCCCAAGGCGGCAAACGCGAAGGGCCGGCGCAAGGCGAAGCGGATCACCGCCAGCCTGAAGGAGGTCGTCGCGATGCGCCCGGACCGGACCGAGATCATCATCTGCACCGGCCTTCGCACCCGCGGCGGCGTGCAAAAGTGGGGGTCCATCGCGACCTCTCTCCTGTGTGACCGCAAGCAACGCGGCTGAGCGGCATGCTCCCGGGGACATCCTGCCGGCGTTCCGCCGGCTGGATGCCCCGGTTCGAAATTCCAATTGCGATGGGGAGAACGTCGTGGCTTATCGTGACGTGGAAGTCAGGAAACAACGCGACCGCGAGCGGGTCGCGCGCCGGACCGCTGAACGCATCGCAGCCGGCCTGTGTCCGCGCTGTGGCGAGAGGCCCCCCGCGCCGGAGCGCTCGGTATGCGACGATTGCGCGGCCAAGCGCAATGCGGCATCCCGCGCCCGGGACGCGCGCCTGCGGGCGGAAGGC
>JAJDYI010000078.1 GCA_022825235.1 Alphaproteobacteria bacterium
CAGGATGCCGTGTTCACCCGCCTGTTCGACCGCTATGCCGATGCCCTGGAATTTTCCGACGACTCGGTGACGCTGGAAGTGGGGTGCGGAACCGGTGCCATGATTCGCGCCCTGGTGAACAAACCGAATTTCCGCGGCCGCATTGTCGGCGTCGACCAGAGCCCGGCCTTCATCGATGCGGCGACGGGTTTCGCGGACCGGGCGGGCATCGCGGACCGGGTCGAGTTCCGGGTCGGCGATGCGCACGACCTGGCATGTGAATCCGGGGAATTCGGTCTGGTCATCGCCCACACGGTGATCAGCCATGTGGTGGACCCGGAATCGGCGATCAACGAGTGCGCCCGTGTTCTGCGCCCCGGGGGGTTGCTTGCGGTTTTCGACGGCGACTACTCGTCCCTGACCTACGGGTTTCCCGAGGATCCGGAACTGGGGCGGCGCATGGACCGCGCGCTGGCCGAAACCACCTTCCACAATCCGCTGGTCATGCGGGACCTGATCGGGCTGTTACCCGCATGCGGATTTGAGATCGAGGACACCCTTGCCGATATCGTCTCCGAAATCGGCAAGGCCAGCTACTTCAAGTCCTTTGCCGACACCTACGCGCCCATGGTGGCAAGCGGGGACATGATGGGCGCCGGTGAAGTGGAGCGTTGGGTTGATGGGCAGACCGAACTGATCGCCGGGGGGCGGTTCTTTGCCTCCTGTAATTACTACACCTACCTGTCACGGCTCGTCTGAGCGGACATTGCGGCGCATTCAGTGCGCCACGTGGTAAACCCGGGTGTGTACCCGGTGCGGCGACTCGATGTGGACATACCGGTAGCCGGGCGTCCGGGACTCATCCACCGTCATCGTGGCCGCACCCGGCTTGAACTGGTAGCAGCTCGACGGCGCCGTCAGCACCCGGGTATTGCCGAATTGCCGGTCAATGGTCTGGTGGATATGCCCGCAGAGCAGCAGTGTGGGCTGGGGAACTCTGGCGAGTTCACCGTACAGGTCGGCGCGGTTGACAAGCCCCATCCCGTCAAGCCAGCACCCGGTCGCGACCGGTGGATGGTGGAGCGCGATGATGTCCATGCCCCCGGGCGGCCTCGCCAGTTGCCTGCCAAGGCGGCGCAGGCAGGCATCGGGAATCCGGCCATGGTGTTTTCCGGCGATCCAGCTGGTCAGCAACTGCAGGCGATATGCGCCGAGCGGAATCGTCCGCAATTCCGTCACCGGGCTGGTCGGGATGATGTCGTGCAGCCCGGCCGGGTCGTCATGGTTCCCTGGAATGCAGTAGACCGGGCAGCTCAGGGAAGCCAGGGCCGAGGCGAATATCCCGTAGCTGGCACGGCTGCCGGTCTGGGAAATGTCCCCGGTGAACAGCAGGAAATCAAGTTGGGGATGGTTGTTTCCGATGGACTCCAGTACGGCTTCCAGCGTCGCCCGTGTATTGATACCGCGCAGCCGTCCATTCGGCTCGTCCATGAGGTGGCAATCGGTGACCTGGGCGAAGCGGATGCCGTCCTCCCCGGCAATTTCCAAGGACTCGGGGGAGGCGGTCATGGTCTGGATTCGGAATCGGCGGTGTTCACCAGTTCATCGGCGGCGCGATTGTAACCCTGCGTTCGGTAGGGATCAATTTCTCCGCTGCGGCGGTAGCAACCACTCGACCCCGATCGCCCCGCGACTTCCTGCCCGGTGCGGGCCGGTCTGCGGATGCGACGCCGGGCACGGCGAGCGATCGGCCGCCTTCGCCTGCTGGCGGTACACGAAGCCCGTGTCGGTCCACCACGGCCTTCCTGCCAGGCGCCCGAATATCCAGATCGTCGCTAGCCAAGCAACTGCAGCGCTTTTCGGGAAACGCGGCTCGGTGCCGCTGCGGGCCCGGTGAAATATGCCATCGAGGCGGACAGGATCCGGTCACGCCACATGGTGGGCGGCATTTCCCTGTAGTTCTCCAGGGCCGCCTCGGTGAACTTGTAGTCGTGGGACTGCCGGCCGTTGCGGGCGAGCAGATGACGTGCAGTAGCGATAAGCCGGTACGCGGAGCCACCATGTCGCAGGTAGTGCAATGCCTTGCGGGCGCTGGAGATGTGATCGCGCGGCAACTCGGAAAATGCATCCTGCAACTTTTCCCCGCTGTCACCGGGTACCGGGAGAGGTTCCAGGTTTTCAATCCGCAGACCGGGTTGCGCGCTGCCTACACGGCGGTAGAACTCCGGCATGAAGGCTGCGGACTGCAGGAGCGCCAGGAGCTTCGTCTCCTCGGTCCGCGCATGCCGGAACACATAGTGAAACGCGTTGGCGGACGTCTGGGCATGCACCGGCACCACCCTCGGTTGGCGCATCACCAATTCCGCGGCCGTGGCGAATAGGGCCTCCCAGATCGAGTCAGTGGACACCCCGTGCTTCAGGAAGTCGATCACCGCCCGGCCTGCATCGAGTTCCGAAACCTCGCGGAGGGTGCGGACGAGTTCATTGCGTCCGGCGTCGTCCCGGCGGCCCTCTTCCCAGGTCTTCGGAACCTCTCCAAGCATCGTCCGGAATTCCCGCCAGGTTCGATCGGCGGGCAGGTCGCGAGTGGCGGGATTCGCGTCGTAGCCGTGATTCTGCAGCGCCGCAGCCAGGGAGCGAAGCACGGCAGGTGCATCTTCGGGGCCGATGACCGACGAGAGGCGATGCACATTCTGTACCGCGATGACCTTGTGACCGATCGCACGAAGATCCCGGGCGCCGTATCTGAACAGGATCTCGTAGAGCTGCCCCGGGGGCGCGAGCCTGGCGAAATCGCAGATGGCAGGATCGACAGCCTCGAGGTCCCAGCGATCCAACGCGTCGATCAGATTTCTCCGGGCCTGTCCGGCCGTTCCGGCCATGGGTTGCGGCTGCGGCCCCATCGTCCAGCCGCTCGCACGGCGCTCCTGTCCCTGGGCGCGCTTGAAATAGTCGAGGGCCCAGAATACCGGCAGCCAACGCTCTTCGTCCGGCAGGTTCAGCGCCGTCAGGTGGACGGACTGCAGCGCAAGCACCGTGTGGTACTTGAAGCCGACATGGGGGAAGGGCTGTACGCTGCGCGAAGTCGCGACGGCCAGGGCGGCCAGGGCCCTGCGATGATCGAGACCGTTCCGGATCAGGGATGCAAGCTCTGCCGCGACGCGTTCGCGGGGCGTCTCTTCCATGAGGCGATGCAGAGCACCGACCTCGGGAAGGGTCTGTGCCTGGCCCAGCCCGCCACCCAGGCTCAGGGCTGCCGCACTTCCGGTGGCGTGCAGAAATTTCCGACGATTCACGATATTCATTATACGCCCAATCCGCCGGGCTCATTTGCCCCAGGAATGACGCCTCGCCTTCCAGTTTCCTGCGCCATCGGACAAGGCTCTTCTGGTGATGTGCGTACTGATTGGATAAGATCGATCCAACCAGATACCTACGGTTGTAACATACCGGGGCTATCCTCCTGATCCTTTCCGGGCCCCGTCTGTCACTTGTCCCAGAACCTGCCGCCACTGACCGATTCCCGAGACGGTCCCGTCGAGGAACCCGATCCATCCCGGACGCGGAACGGACAACGCAGGGTTTTCATCCTGGACACCAATGTCCTGCTGGTGGATCCGTCCGCTGTGGACAATTTCAAGGAGCACATCGTGGTGGTTTCCATGATGGTGATGGAAGAGCTGGATGGGTTGAAACGCAGGTCTTCGACTGAATACGAGGCCCGTCAGGCGATCAACCGTATCCTGTATCTCACGACCAGGCACCGTCCAGGCGAACCAATCAGGTTGCGCTCCGGAGGCACATTCATTCTGGACGCCGCCGAACTGGGCGGCAGGGACATTCGTGGATACGACCTTACCCTGGAAAAGCCCGACAACCGCCTCCTGGCGCTGGCCATGCGCTTCAAGAAGGACCCGGCCTATCCCGACCGGGTGGTCATCGTCACCAATGATGCGGCGGTCCGCATCAAGGCGCACTCGCTTGGACTCGCCTCCGAGGAGTACGAGGCGGTCAACTACCGCAGCCGCCTGGATGAACTGTACCGTGATCCCACAACGTTTGAGCTGTCTGACGAGGAAGCCATGCGCTGGCATGGCGGGAAGCCAGTGACGGTTTCCGGGGAACATGCAAACGGACATGACGAGCCGGTACTGGTGCGTGTGAATGGAGGTCATGTCCATGCAGGCTATCTCCGGAACGGAGCGGTGCACCAGTATGGCAGCCTGGCGGGTACCCTGGTACAGCCCCTCAACCATCAGCAGGAACTGGCGCTGCAGGTGCTGTATGACCAGCAGGTCAGGGTGGCGGCCCTGGTGGGGCCGGCCGGCACCGGAAAGACCATCCTGGCCCTGGCGGCGGCCGTGGAACAGAAACTGCTCGGCACCTCGCCCGGCAAGGTCTATGTTTTCCGTCCCAATGATCAGCTTGCGGATGACATCGGCTTCCTGCCCGGCCGGCTGGACGAGAAGTTCAGTCCCTACAAGCGGCCCATTCGCGATGCCTTCGAGATCATTCAGGATGCCGTCAAGGGCTCGAAGAAGGGCAAGAGGCTGGTTGATTTCGATTCCCTGACCAATGAACAAAGCGGCGGCCGGATGCCCGTACTACCGATCAACTTCATTCGCGGCAGCACCCTTCACAACTCGCTGGTCATT
>JAJDYI010000037.1 GCA_022825235.1 Alphaproteobacteria bacterium
GGATCGCCCGGCTCGGGATTGCGCGGACCTTCCAGAACATCCGTCTGTTTCCGTCCATGACGGTCTTCCACAATGTGTGGAGCGCGCAACACCGCCTGGTTGGCGGCGGACTGCTCGGGCTGCTCCGCAGCCTGCCGACGGCCGGCAGCGCCGATACGAAGAAAGTGGAGGCGGCGCTGGAGCAGGTGGGGCTGCTCCGGGATCGGGAGGTCCTGGCCAGACACCTGCCTCTCCCGGCCCGCCGCCGCCTCGAGATCGCCCGTGCGCTGGTCGTCGACGCCAGGCTGGTGTTGCTGGACGAGCCATCGGGAGGCATGACACCGGCCGAAACGGCGGACATGGCAGGGCTCATCCGGGAGATCGTGGCACCGGGCCGCACCTGCGTGGTGATCGAGCACAAGATGGCGCTGATTGCCGACGCTTGCACACGTCTTTGCGTGCTCGACTTTGGCCGCAAGATCGCGGAAGGTTCCCCGGGCGACGTGCTTGCCGATGCCGCTGTCCGGGAGGTCTATCTGGGGGCGGATGATGGCCCCGATGCTTGACGTACGCCAGCTGACGGTCTCCTACGGCGGCGTGCGCGCGGTCGACGGGATTTCCCTGACGGTGCAGCCTGGGGAGATCGTGTCCATCGTGGGGATGAACGGCGCCGGCAAGACTTCCATTCTCAATGCCATCTCGGGGATGGTGCCGCCGGACAGCGGAGAGATCGCCTTCGAGGGCGAGTCGATCGGCGGCCTGCCCGCTCATGCCGTGGTTGCACGCGGCATCGTCCAGGTTCCCGAAGGGCGCCTGATCTTCGGGACGTTGAGTGTGGAAGAAAATCTCCGGGTCGCCGCCCACAAGCGCAGCGGATTCATGCTCAGGTCCCGCGACCGTCCCCACCTGCGTCAACTGTTTCCCACGCTCACGGACAAGCTGGAACGTCCGGCTGCCGGCCTGAGCGGCGGGGAAGCGCAGATGCTGGCGCTCGCCCGCGGGCTCGAGTCCGAACCGCGGCTGCTGCTACTGGACGAACCCTCGCTCGGCCTGTCGCCAAAGCTGTCGCACGGTGTCTTTGACCTGATCCGCCAGCTGCGCGACCAAGGGCTCACGATGCTGCTGGTCGAGCAGAATCTCCGACGTGCACTCACGGTCGCCGACCGGGCCTACGTGCTCGAAAGCGGGCGGATCACGCTCCAGGGACCTGCGTCAGAGCTGATGCTCGATGATCGGCTCGTGTCGAACTATCTGGGCGTCTCCTTGCCCGAAACCCCCACGTCAGACTAAAGGAGGTACAGAATGATAATTGATCGAATTCTTGTGGTGCCCGCGGTTGCGGGGCTGGGACTGCTGCCGGTTCCCGCGGACGCGGGCGAGCGCAAGGCAGCCGAGGTGGAATGCATGCCGGCAGAGCACCAGACACTGACCTACGATTGCATGATCACTCTCAAGGGCAGGAAGAGCGGCATGCCGATCGTCGATGCGGAGTTCATGGTAGGCGCCGACATGCCATCCATGCCGGGCGCCCACAGTGTCCGCCCGGTGCCCGCCGAGCCGCATGATATACCTGGCATGTACCGGGCCCGTATCGAGTTGGAAATGATCGGGGAGTGGAATCTCAGGCTGGATTTCACCAAGCCGGACCGGGACCGCGTGAACAAGAAGCTCCATTTCGGCGGAATGGATGGCCATGGCGGACACGACCACACTTCCCACGGGCAAACCGAATAGCCTGTCCGGATTTACGGACTGAACCCGTTGGCATAGAAGCCTGCCGGGATGCTTCCTGAGTCCAGTGCCGGTCTGTCCGTTTATTCCGGCCGCCTAGGACAACTGCCCCCGGATGTGTTCCGCTGATCCGGTATGCATTAGTTTCGCGAAAAAAAAGAGGCCGGACACTCGAAAGAGAGTCCGGCCCTGTGAATTGACAGCGGAGTCCCGTGAAAGAGTCTAAAGTGAGTCTCCGCCGCCCTCGTTGAAGGTCAAGAGCCTGTATCAGTCCTTTCTGGTGGCGTAGGCCCCGGCGGCATGCCCATCCAGGAAGTGGGCGGTGAAGCCGCCGTAGATGCCCGCCGGACGCGCGGTGACATCGGCGCCATACGCCTGGGCGTTCCACGTACCGTCGTTAGCCGAAGCTGTCGCAGTAGCTGCGGTGTTAGCGAGATCTGCTTCCGTCAGCGCTACGCTCCAACCCGAACCGACCGCATCACCTTGGAAGTTGTTGACAGTGCCACTGACGGTTGGCGTCGCCCCGAATTTCGCTGTCAGCATGACATCGGCGGTGAACATGCCGGAGTCGATGTGGTTGCCACCACCGGCCTTGGGCGTTTTGTGAACGGACATACCCAAGGCCTCACCCGAATAGGTTGCCGAGTCCCCAAGATCGTCATCTGCAGCAAGGGTGTAATCGGTTCCGGCGGTTAACCCACCACCGTTGTTCACCGCGAAGGTGTTGACGGTCCACAGAGGCGGGGTGCTGGTATCAACAGTCAGCCAGTAGCCGTACGACGCATACGAGGACGTTGTCGAGTCTTCCCGGACATAAGGCGTCGCTGTGGAAGTGTCCCTGTTCGTGTTCCTGATGTAGTACGCCATCGGCGAACCCGGCGAGAAGTACCAGCCGGCGCCCAGCTTGCCGTCCGTTACCGAGCAGCCGTCGGTGCCCCCCAAGCAAATGACAGCGCCCGGAATGCCCATATAACTGCCGGCGGTAGTACCACCATCAGCGTTGATTGTGCCGTCGGTCAAAGTAGTGCTGGTCACGTCCGTAGCGGTCATGCCGGCGAGCGACGCCACCGAAAGCTCCGCATTGCTCGTGGTAAGCACACCGGAGGTATCGACTGTACCGAGCCGCATCTTCATGACGTTGTCTTCGCCGGCGATCTCCGCCCAAGTCATGCCCTGGGCATCGTTCGCCTGATGCTTGTGCGCAGCGACGATGTCGGCACCTGGTCCCGTGCCGCCATGAGCGATCCGCGTTCCGGTTCTCACGGTGCCGGGCGTCAGAGCCGCAGCGATGTCCATGCCCACCGCGTCGGCTTTCGAGCGCGGCGTGCCTTTCCCGTTGGCGCCAATGACTTCAAACACCGCGTCATCCAAATCTCGGCCGTCACGAATCGCGGTGGCCTTCTTGATCTCCGCTTCCGCCACCTTGATGGCGGCGTCGAGCGCTGCAATCGCCTGGGCTTTGCCCGCCGTACCGTCGGGAACCATCTCGGCTGCAGACTTGGCGTCCATGGCGTCCATCTTCGCCATCTCTGCATCCATGACGGCCTGGGCCGCATCATCCTTGGCATCGAGGATCGCTTGTGCGTTCATCATCGCCTTGGAGGAGTCGCCGCCGACTTGCGTTGTGGTGAGCATGCCTTCGCTTTCCTCCGCAGATTCCAACGCGGCCGCAGCAGCCATGCCCGCATTTTCGGCCTTGGCAGTTGCCTCGACTGCCGCCTGATGATGCATGAGAAGTTGCCCGCTATAGTCGGGCGGTGGCGGCGGGGTGGGATCGGGCGTCGTCGCTGGTGTCGAACTCCCCCCTCCGCAACCGGCGAGGAGCAGTGCCAGCGAAGCCACAAGGACCAGCACGAATTTATCTATTGATTTCATTTCGATGTTTCTCACAAAGTTGTTGAAAGGGTTGAGTCGGGACCTGGCCCCTGTTGTGCGCGATAAAT
>JAJDYI010000023.1 GCA_022825235.1 Alphaproteobacteria bacterium
AGGCCATGCCTTGATCATGTCAAGGTCTGCTTATGTAAGTATGCATCCAGGCTATGACGCCCTGCCGGCTGTAGAAAGCCATTACGGTTCAGGGCCTTGGACGCGCGAAAGGGCTGTTTACCAGCTTGAAGTTCCGTCTAGTCGCTGACGTTGGCTCGGGGCGCTTGCGGAGCTTCGGGTTCGGCGGTTTGGCGAGCTCAGCACCTACATGCCGCAGAAAAGACACGAGAAGTAAGTTATTCCAAAATCAGATTTTGAATTAGCCTATTTTGCTGAGATGTCCACGATGATCACACGCAATCTCGCGCCGAAGCTGACGGAGGCAGCACGAACCTGGCCTTCCATCACGCTCGCCGGGCCCCGACAGAGCGGCAAGACGACCCTGTGCCGCGCCATGTTCCCCGATCATCCGCACACGACATTGGAAGCCCCCGACGTCCGGGCCTTCGCCCAGGAAGATCCCCATGCCTTCCTCGAGCAATTTCCACAGGGTGCCGTCCTCGACGAAGTGCAGCGGGTGCCCGAGCTTCTCTCCTACCTGCAGGGCATCATCGACGCCGAGCCGGCGCCTGGAAGATGGATCCTGACGGGTTCGCAGGACCTTTCACTGGCCGAATCGATCAGTCAGTCACTGGCCGGAAGGACCGCGCTGTACCACCTGCTTCCATTGACGCGGGGCGAGACGACACGCTTCCCCCAGTACCCGGAGACCCTGGAGGAGACCCTTCTCACCGGAGCCTACCCGCGCATCTTCGACGGGGGTCTCGATGCCGGGGACTGGCTTCGTTCCTATGTCGCCGACTACGTCGAGCGCGACGTCCGGATGCTCAGCAACGTGGGCGATCTGGCGACGTCTCAGCGTTTCGTCGCCCTGTGCGCCGGCCGTACTGCCCAGTTGCTCAACTACTCGGCGCTGGCCGGGGACTGCGGCATTTCGCAACCGACGGCGAAGGCCTGGCTCGGCATCCTCGAAACCAGCTTTCTGGCGTTCCGCCTGCCGGCTCTTCGCACGAACCTGCGCAAGCGTCTTGTCAAGATGCCCAAGCTGCACTTCTACGATACCGGCCTGGTGTGTTTGCTTCTGGGCATCCGCGCACCCGAAGAGCTGCGCACGCACCCGCTGCGAGGGCCCATCTTCGAGACCTGGGTGGTTTCGGAGATCGTCAAGCACCGGGCCAACAGAGGTGAAGCCAGCGGGCTGTCGTTCTACCGAGACCAGAACGGTGCGGAATGCGACCTCGTCGTCGAGGGGCCTGCCGGCTTCACGCTTCTCGAAGCCAAGTCGACCAAGACGGCGTCAGCCAGCCTGTTCGACGACTCCAGGCGCGTCCGAAAACACTTGGCCCAATCAGCCGGGCCCTGCCCCGTCGCCCTCGTCTACGGCGGTGATCAACGACAGTGCCGGGGAACCGACACCCTGATCCCTTGGCGGGAGCTGCATCACCTCGACTGGTAGGCACCGGACCGTCGCGTCGACGTCTGATCAGCGAGATGAGGTCCTACTCGACCTGTTACTGATCGGCCCAGGGCACGATGTTGCCCCAGGCTACGAAGTTCTGCGCCGGGATCATGCGTCAACCTGAGGCAGACGGCGCACGATGATCCGCCACCGGAGATCGCGCAGGCGGGGCTCGGGCGCGAAATCCGGATCCTGCGCCAGCCGCCGGTCAAGCTCGGTCCAGGGCAACGACCCGCGTGCCCGCAACGCCTCCGACATCGGCCCCGTCAACGCTTCATGGCCGAGATGGTCCAGAAGATATCCGAGACGCTGCACGACCGGCCGCTCCACGACCGCCGATAACGCGGCGAGCTGCTCCGGATCGATCTTCCGTCCAAGTTCGGCGACGACCGTGGCAGTACTGTCCATCCCGCCCGACGCCTGCGGATAGCGGAGCAGGTCAAGCGCGGTCAGCGCAGCCGATGAAACCTTCATTGTTCCGGCGTCGGTCTTGCGGTCTTCCATCCCCGCCGCTACGACCCGCATGTCTCTGCGGAAGTGGAAGGCGATCATGCAGCGGCCAGCGCGAATTCTGGGCAGGCGCTTCGCCGTGACCACCTGAAACTCCATGACCGCCTGGTGCGTCGCTCCGTGCAACTCCGCCGCCTTGAGCAACCCGACGTAGTAGGCCTGACCCTCATGACGCATGAGGGCGTCGATGAACCAGGCCGGTGGCGGCGCTCCCCAAGACGCATGTTGCGGCGGAACGACCACATAGAAGCCCTGCCGCGGACTGACCAACGCCTTGCGTCGTTGCAGGCGCTCTGCGGCGTCCAAGAACGCGCCGTGCCCGATGCCGAGCGTGCGTTTGGCCTCGTCGGCAGTGAACGCCACTCGGCCAGTGGACAGTAAACCACTGACATAACCTGACAGAACGGATCGTTGATCGTGAATCATGTCGACATATCCGCTTTTATAGCGGAAATACGAACATATATTGTCTTAATCGGATATTCGTGTCAATGTATCCGCATTTAGTGCAGATATTACATCATGACTTGTCAGTCCAAGTCGTCGAGGGTTGAGGCATGGCCCGGTGATGGCTGCTTTCGCTGACGGGGCACTCGCGATTCACAACGGCGGGAGTTCCTGGCCTGTCTCCGTTTGACACTCCTGACCAACGTTCTCGTGATCGCGGACGGCGTGGCGCTTCACGCGCCACGGTCAGGGCGGTCCGTCGCCGCGAAATCAGCTAGCCGCTCTGCCAGACCCAGCCCGGGACGCTGTGACGACGTGACCCATCCCTGAGGTGGATCAGCCGGGTTCTTCTCATGCCGGGAGGCCCGGCGATGGCGCCCAATCGAGCCGGTCATGCAGCCTGGGCGATCTCCCACTGCTCCTGCAATTGCAGCCACCGTGCCTCGGCTTCCGCCAGATCGCGAGTGACGGCCCGGAGATCCCGCCGCATCGCCACCGCCTTCTCGCCCCCGTCGTCGTACAGGTCCGGGGCGACCATTGCCGCGTCGAGTTCCGCCTTTCTCGCCGTCAGTTGCTCGACTTTCCGCTCGGCCTGCTCGAGATCGCGGCGAAGCGGTGCCAGGGCCTTGCGCTGTGCTGCCGCACGACGCCGCTGGTCCCGCTTGTTTTTCGGCTGGAGTGACGATGCCGCCCCGTCCGCAGTGTCGTCACGCTTCCCGTTGCCGGAACCCGCCAGCAGGAGGTCCCGATAGTCCTCCAGGTCGCCGTCGAAAGGCGCCACGGTCCCGTCCGCGACCAGCCAGAAGCGGTTGGCCGTCAGCTTGATGACGTGGGGATCATGGCTGACGATGACGACGGCGCCGTCGAAAGCGTTGATCGCCTGGATCAGCGCCTGGCGCGAATCGACGTCCAGGTGGTTCGTCGGCTCGTCGAGCAGCAGGATATGGGGCCGGTCGGCCGTCATCAGGGCAAACAGGAGACGTGCCTTCTCGCCTCCGGACAGGCTGGCGACGGTGGTCAGGGCACGGTCCTGCGAGAAGCCGAACCGGGCAAGCTGAGAGCGGATCTGCTCGGGTAAATCGCCGGGGCGCCGGCGTCCCAGCTCGCTCACCGGCGTCCCCGCCAGATCGAGCTCGTCGGCCTGGTGCTGCGCGAAGTAGCCCACCCGCAACTTAGGCGCGGCCGAAACCGTGCCCCCCATCGGCGACAGGCGGCCCGCAAGCAGCCGGATCAGGGTCGACTTGCCGTTGCCGTTCGCGCCCAGCAGCGCGATCCGGTCGTCGTCGTCCAGGTACAGCGAGAGTCGCTCCAGCACCGGCGTATCGTCGTAGCCGACCGACACGTCCCGGGCGCTGAACAGCGGCGGCGCATGGGGCTCGGGATCGGGGAACCGAAAGATGACGCTGGCTTCGTCCCGATGCTCGGGTATCGGTTCCATCCGTTCCAGCATCTTCAGCCGCGACTGCGCCTGTCGCGCCTTGGTGGCCTTGTACCGGAACCGCGCCACGAACTTCTCGATGTGGGCACGCTGCGCCTCCTGGCGCGTGCGGAGTTTCGCATCCCGCGCGAGCTGCATGCGCCGGGTCCGTTCGAAGCTGTCATAGCCGCCCTGGTAGAGCTTCAGCTGCGCGTGCTCGAGATGCAGGATCTTCTGGGCGACACTGTTCAGGAGATCGCGCTCGTGGCTGACGACGAGCACGGTGCCGCTGTAGCGCCGCAGGTACTCCTCCAGCCAAAGGGTGGCCTCGAGATCAAGGTGGTTGGTCGGCTCGTCGAGCAGCAACAGATCGGGTCGGGTGAACAGCAGGGCCGCCAGCATGACCCGCATGCGCCAGCCACCCGAGAACGTATCGAGCGGGCGCTGCTGGGCCGCGTGATCGAAGCCGAGCCCGTCGAGGATGCGGGCCGCCCGGGCAGGCGCGCTGTGCGCCTCCTTGTCGCGCAGGCGTTCGTGGATCTCGACGATCCGCGCGTGATCCGTCGCGGTCGCGGCTTCGCGCTGCAGGGCGGTGAGTTCATGGTCGGCCGCCAGCACGGCCTCGACTGGGTTCTGTGGCCCTGAGGGTGCCTCCTGGCTCGTCATGCCGATCCGCCAGCGCCCGGACACGCTGACCGTCCCCTTTTCCGGCTCGAGGGCGCCGGTGATCAGGCGGAGCAGCGTCGTCTTGCCGGTCCCGTTGCGGCCGACGAATCCCACGCGGTGGCCGGCGTTGACCACCGCGCTCGCCCCGTCGAACAGCACCCGATCGCCGATCCGGTACTTCAGGTTGTCGATCCGCAGCATGACCGGGGTTTACACGCCGTTCGCAAAATTACAACGCTCCTGCGTGACGCGTTCCCCTTGTGCCTTGAGGAAACAGTCATCGGGGTCGGTTGCCGGCACGAGGGTCGTGGCTGCCAACCACCCTCCGGTTCAGCGCGATTGCAGCTTGGGAGATCAGTCGTGGGCAGTAAGATTCTTGCCAGGCTGCGTCATCAACCAGGGGTGTAACCGAGCCGTTCTCCATATGAACCCAGGCATCGAAACTAAATTGGGATTCGATCGTGCCGCCGCCATTCTGTGAACGCTTCACGAATGGACGATGAGGGAGACTGACGTGCTTAACGGCCCACCGTGATGATGTGGCCACCGCCGATCGTCATCCTGCCTCTCCGGAAAGTACCTCCCAGACGCGCTTGTATCCGGTTCCCGACAGGGCGGCGCCTTCGGGCCTCACCCCGTCCCATTCATCTGCGCCTAGTCCCTGCAGGAAGCGGCGCGCCTCTCCGACGGAATACCGCCCCTCATCCCCGCCGCTGACATCCCGGTAGAGGCTCCCCAACGCCTCGGCCGCGCTTCGCGGCGCGGCGTTCATCCGCATGAGGACCGCATCCTCGCTGCTCACGCCGTGGTAAATCATCGCTGGCAGCGCGTTGATCCGGCGTTTCTCCGCATCGGAAAGTGAATCGAAATCGATCCCCGACACCCGGCTCAGCGCGGAAACGCCCCAGGTTCCGCTGTTGACGATGGTGCGATAGATGGCCCTGCATGCATCCGTGAGCGCGGCGGTCCCCGCTTCGTCGTCCTTCTCCCGGCTGAAATACTCCCGCGCGATCGCCTCCAGACCCTTCCCGTTCACCCAGTCATTGGTGATCTCGGAAATCCGGCTCTTGTCGTAGCCCTTCCCGCCGAGCTCCACCAGGTCCTGCTTGAGCTGCGGCACTCGCAACATGACGCCGAACAGGTCCGCCATCCTGCCGCCCTCGCCGAACAGGCTCTCCGGCGCCCAATCGGACACCGTGAGCCTGCTCTCCAGGCCGCCGATGCCATACATTGCCGCCTGGACGCCTTCCGGCGAGAAGCCCGTGGAATCCGCGAGCTCAGTGATGATCTCGGGCATGTCGGCGAGCTTGCGCGCGTAGCTCTGCGTCGCGTCGAGGAGGGCATCCGCCTTCTGCCGCTGCTGCGGATCGTTCCGCATTGAGGTGTATCCGTAGGTCTGCCGCAAGAGCTGCTCGGAGTCCGCGAGCACCGCGTCCAGGTTCTTCTTCTCCGCCCACAAGTGGGCGATGTAGCAGCGGAAGTCCTCCCACTGATCCTTCCACAGCACATCCGAGAGCTGCGCCAGCGACCCTTGCGCCGCGAGCTCGTCCAGCAGCACCACGAGACGCGAGACGAGTGCGCCGGTGCTCCGGCTCACGAACTCGATCAACGAATCGCGATCCGTCCCCTCCGACAGACCGACCACACCAACGCTGTCGTGACCGATGCGGCCCGCGCGCCCGGCGAGGTTCCAGAACTCCCGCGGGGCGATCTCCACCGACCTCGGCCCCTGCGGCACGTAGCGCGAGGACAGGAAGACCGACGACACCGGGAAGTTGATTCCTTGCGCAATCGTCGACGTCGCGCACAGCATCCGCAGGCTCCCGGTCTCGGCGAGCCATTCCATCAGCGCCCGCACATCGTCGGACAGCCCCGCGTGGTGCACGCCCACGCCCTTCCCGAGCATGCCGACCAGCCTGAAGTCGGCGCTGATCTCCGTGCGAAGGAAATCCTGAACGAGCCGGATATCGGACGGCACCTCGTCCATCTCCGGCAGACTCCGCGCCGCTTCCCCCGCCATCTTCCAGACCGTGGGGATACGGTTGGCTACCGCAACGCTCGTGCCCCGCGCCGACATCACCGCACCGATCGCCGCCGTTTGCAACCCGAGCCCCTTCTGCTCACCCTTCGTGAGCACCTGGCTCTTCGGGACGTCGATCGGCTTCACGCCCCCCACGCGATGGGTTCCGTGCAGCGGCATGGCCTTCTCGGTCGCGGTCAGCGTCTCGAAGTCGAGGTGCCAGCCGCCGTGTGCGCTGTCATCGGCGACCGCCCGGTAGAGGCCGACGATCCGCTCGTTCGGCTTCCACGGAACGGCGCTCAGACTGATCGCATTCCCCGCGTCAATGTCCTGCGCCAGCCAGCGCGCCACCGAATCCGATCCCTCCACGTAGGGCATCAGCAACAGGAAGTTCGCCTGCGGGCAGTCGCGCTTCACCGTCGCCAGCAGCAGTTCGATCCGCAGACCCCGGCCCTCCGATTCCAGGTTGTGGGCTTCGTCCATCACCACCAGCGCGAGAGGACGTTCCACCTTCCGGTTCCGGATCACCAGCGACAGCTTCTCGGGCGTCGCGACCAGGATGTCGAAGGGCTCGTCTCCGCCGCCGAGCAGCGCTTCCTCGAACGCGTCCACCTCGACGGCCGCGGTCAGTTGCTCGACACGCAGTCCGATTGGCGCGAAGTCCGTGCGCAGACGCCGCGTGATCTGCGCCGACAGCGCCCGCGTCGGGGCGACGTAGACGACCCATCCACCGTCGTCCCGGAACTGGTTCAGCGCCTGGAGGATGCGAAACTGCGCGAGCAGCGTCTTGCCGCCCGAGGTCGGCATGTCGACCACGATCGCGGTCTTCGCCTGATCGAGCAGCCCCTGTTCGAGCAGTGCGGCGCGCTGTGGCGGCAGAAGTTCGAACATCGCCTGGTGCTCGCGATGGGTGAGGGACCGCACGAAGTCCGAGGTCTTCGAGTTGACCGTCCGCGTCGCCCACCACAGCGAGTTGGTCACCATGACGCGCGCCGTTGCGTGCAGCCACCGCAGCACCACTTCGTGCTGCGCGTCCCCCGACGCTGCCGCCGCCCGGATTCCCGCCTCGAAGTGCTTGTCCAGCAACCCGAACGGATCGCCCGGATCGCCCTGCAGCATGTAGCCCGCGAGCGTTTCGGTCGCCTTCGCCCAGTTGTAGAGCGCCGCCAGCCGAAGGGCGATGGCCCTGTCCACTGCCTTGGAGCCGTTTCTGAGACGACGTTCTTCTTGGGTCGCCTGATCGTTGCGCAGGCCTGCAACGATCTCGCGGATGCGATCGAGATCGTCCCACCCCTCTTTCCGGAAGAGCCGGACCCAGCACTCGAAGAGCCTGTACAGGAGCCTGCGATCCCATTCCGCGTCCGCGACGCTTGGCGCCCTCAGTACCTCTGCCTGCTCCCGATACCAGCGCCTCAAATCCGACCAGCGATCGCCGCAATAACCGACCGCAGAGAGTTGAAGCACGAAGAACAGCCGATCCAGTGTTTCTGCTGGGGCCGGAAGCAGCCGGCGAATGTCGAAGGCGCGGAACGACGCCGCCACCGCCTGGTCTCGGAGCTCCCGGTTATCGCCCGCCGGACGGCTAAGCTCGTCCACACCCTCGATAGCGGCAAGTTCGTAGGCCAGTGCAACCCTTTCGAGGAACGATTCGTCCTCCGCTTTTTCCTCGAACGAGAAGCTGATCTGCTTGCCAACTGCCCGTCGCGCCAAGCGTTGGTTGACGAGATCACTTGCACGCGCCAGGTCCTCGGCCCCGATAGCGGCGACGGCCCAATGTTCGTTGAGCGCCTCCAATGCTCTGCCGGACAAGCTCACCGTCCCCCTCCTGCCCGCCGTGAAACGATCTCCTCTCCAATACTGTCCAAGCTCTCCTGCGGTAGGTAGAGCGCAAGCAGCTCAATACACGTTCCCTCGGGACATCCGGCGCCGAGCTCATCCACCCGCAGCCGTAGGTCATCCTTGCGGGGTTCCACGTCGCGGACGAGAACCCCATAGAGCTGAACGTCGGACGGGTTCCTGAGATACCTACGTACCGCCCGCTGGAACCGTGCTCGCCACGACGCCGACCCGGCGCGGTGAGCGAGATATCTCACGAGATCGTCGCGGATGGCGTCGCTGTCACGGAGGTCCTCCAACTGCCTCTTCAGGCCCGTCCGACCGTGCATTGTCCCCGGAGGATATCTTCCTTCTCTCGACGTCTTCACCTCGCCGAACGCAAAGCGGTCCCCGTCCCTGTCGATCCCGAATCCGACCAAGTCCGCGCCCGGCAGGCTGGACCCGCCCTTCCTCTCGTCGCGCCCGTCCGGCCAAGGAAAATTGCACGACCGATGGTCGGTGAGGTAGGCCTCCGCGATCGCTTCGCCCACCCGCCAGTCCTCGACACGGTCCGGGTCCTGCAGCACGCGCCGTAGCCCGGCCAGCTCGAATTCCGTCTCCGCGAGGCCTGCGAGGATGTCCTCGATGTCCGCCTTGCCCTCGTCATCAAAGAGCACGGCCGCAACCCGGCCGTCCATCGCAGCGTTCAACTCGTCGTCCGACCATCGCAGGCCGATCCCCGAGCAAGGGAAACCGCCAATACGATACACAGCCGCTCCCGCGCTGATTGTCACTCGCGCTCCCCCGCCGCATCCGCGCGCTCGTCACCTTTCTCGACCCCGAACCACTTGTTGGGGCAGTGGAACGCCCCCGCATCGCCCACCGCGTATTTTCCGGCGGACACCTTCTCCGCGTTGGTGTAGGCCATCGAAACCAGCCGCGCAGCGGTAGTCATCGAAGGCCTGTGGTGACGGCACTCGCCGGTGAAGCGTTCTGCAATAGGTCCGTGATCCTTCGCCTGAGTTCGTGACGCGGCGCTATCACCCCGGCGTTCTCGCAGGCGGCCGGCGACCGTGTCGGTCATGTTGTCGGGCTTCTCCTCGGCAACGTCCTCGCCGAGTTGATCGAATGCATTCTCGCTCTTGCCAGCGCGGCTCGCCGATGCCGCATCCCGGTCTGGGGCCGAGGCAGTTTCCGCAGGCGAGACCATCACCATCGTGGGCTTCCACGCCTGCGTCACCAAGAACCGCGAGTCCAGACAATGCCACCACCCCCGACCGCCTGTGCCGCCAAGTGCTTGGCCTGTTGCCTCGTCGGCATGGCGTTCCACACGTACCGGTAGACGCCCGCGGTACTCGCCGGCATTCTGGCGAGGATGGCCGAGCCGGGATCCAAGCGGTAGGTAATGTTCCGAAGCAACGTCATGGGGTCATGATTAGAACATTATAGGTTCATATGCAATATCGGTAGCACCTTTTGATGTAATCCCCTATAGGACCCCACTACACAACCTCATTCCGAATGATTGAGTAATGACGCCGGCGTGGCACCTTGATCCCTGACGAGGGCTCGATATCAGGTATTGATCGTCATACGTCAGACTTTGCGTCGCAGGATGTAGGTTCACGTCCACGAGAAGCATCCGACCAAATGACCGTCACAAATGCGGAGAAGCCCCACATCCGCCCCGTCCGGCCCGCGGCGGAGGAGCGCCGCGCTGCGGTGAACCTCCGTAACATCGCCATCATCGCGCACGTCGACCACGGCAAGACGACCCTGGTCGACGGCCTGCTGCGCCAAAGCGGCACCGTGCGGGCCAACCAGCCCATGCAGGAACGCGCGCTGGACAGCGGCGAGATTGAACGCGAGCGCGGCATCACGATCCTGGCCAAGTGCACGGCGATCGACTGGCGCGGTGTGCGCATCAACATCGTCGATACGCCCGGCCACGCGGACTTTGGCGGCGAGGTGGAACGGGTGCTCGGCATGGTCGACGGCGTGCTCGTCCTGGTGGACGCGGCCGAGGGCCCGATGCCGCAGACCAAGTTCGTCGTGGACAAGGCGCTCCGGCTCGGCCTGCGGCCGATCGTGGCGATCAGCAAGATGGATCGCGCCGACGCCCGGCCCGAGGCCGTGCACGAAGCGGTCTTCGACCTGTTCGACGCCCTCGGAGCGACCGACGCGCAGCTGGATTTCCCGACCGTCTACGCGTCCGCGCGCGCCGGCTGGGCCTCTCTCGACCCGGCTGTCGCCGGGACCGGGATGGACCCGCTGATCGAGACCGTGCTGGCGCACGTCCCGGCACCGGCGACGGACCGGGACGGGCCCTTCCGCATGCTGATCAGCCTCCTCGAGTCCGACCCCTTCCTCGGTCGGCTGGTGAGCGGCCGCGTGCTCTCCGGCGGGGTGGAGACCGGCCAGACCGTGACAGCGCTCGGGGTGGACGGCGCCGTCGTCGAGGTCACGCGTCTCACCAAGCTGCTCCGCGCGCGCGGACTGGAACGGATCGCGGTCGAGCGGGCCGAGGCCGGCGAGATCGTGACGCTTGCGGGCCTCAAGACCGCGTCCGTGGGGGATACCATCGCCGGCTCTGAGCACTGCGAGCCGATACCGGCCGAGCCGATCGATCCGCCCACGATCTCGATGGTGTTCTCGATCAACACCTCACCGCTCGCCGGGCGCGAGGGGACGCAGCTCACCTCGCGCATGATCGGTGCCCGCCTGGCGCGCGAGAGCCAGGGCAATGTCGCGATCCAGGTGACCGAGACCGGTGAGGAGCACGCCTTCGAGGTGGCCGGCCGTGGCGAGCTTCAGCTCGCAGTGCTGATAGAGACGATGCGCCGCGAGGGCTTCGAGCTCTCGATCAGCCGCCCGCGGGTGCTCATGCGCGAGGACCCGGACGGCGGCGCGCCGCTCGAGCCCATCGAGGAAATCCAGGTCGACGTGGACGACGCGTTCGTGGGCGACGTGGTGAACGCGCTCGCCGAGCGGCGCGCGGAACTCATCGACCTCCGGCCCTCCGGGCGCGACAAGAGCCGCGTGCGGTTTCATGGCCCGTCGCGCGGCCTGATCGGCTTCAACGGCGAGCTGCTCACCGTGACCCGGGGCACGGCGATCATGCACCGGATCTTTCACGGCTACGCGCCGTTCAGGGGCCCGATCGCGGGACGTCGGAACGGCGTGCTGGTCTCGAGTGCCGACGGGAAGGCGGTCCCGTACGCGCTCTGGAACCTGGAGCCGCGGGGGACGCTGTTCGTCAAGCCGGGCATGCCCGTCTATGGCGGGATGATCGTGGGCGAGCATTCGCGCCCGCAGGACCTCGACGTCAATCCGCTGCGGAGCAAGCAGCTGACCAACATCCGGGCCGCGGGCAAGGACGATGCCGTGCGGTTGAGCCCGCCGCGGCCGATGCCGCTCGAGATCGCGCTTGCCTACCTTGCGGATGACGAGCTGCTCGAAGTGACGCCCACGTCGATCCGGCTTCGCAAGCGGCTGCTCGACCCGTCTGCGCGCCGCCGTGCCGCCCGGGCGAAATCCGCGGCACGCTGATCACCCATCGGGGGGTGAGGAGGCCTTTCGAAGCGAACCGAATACAGCGATACCTTCTCCTGCTGGCCCGGCCGTGAGCATCACCCACCGCTCCGATCCTCCACGCCCGCCGGCCATGACCGGCTTCGCATGCCGCCCGGCTCGGCCGATCACGCCGGGTTGGGAGAGGTGGGGGTCAGTGCGACGTCGAGCCTCACCTGATCGTAAGGAACCCGCGGCACGAGCGTGCCGCGCTGTCCCTCCGTCAGCTCTACCAGTCCGTAGCGCGACATTGTCTTCAGCGTCCGCGACAAGTTCGACTTGTTGCGTCCGGCCAACTCCGCAAGCTCCGTGAGGGAGTCTGGCTTCTCTCTGGCAATCGTTGCCAGAAGCTCGCGATTACGCCCCGAGAGCACCTTCGCAAAGCTCTCGATGGAGGTGAACCAGACCGTGGGCTCGCCCTTGGCCGGCTTGTGCTCTCCTCGCACGATCGCGATCGTGCGCTGCTTCATCCGGTCGTAGCTCGCAATACGGACCCTGAGTGTCTTCATGGGACCGATCCCCTTTCCTTCAGGACGGCGTCGACTTCATTCCAGAAGTCCAGGACCAGCGCCGCCGCACCCCGATACTCGTACGGCCCGATGGATCGACGCCGGTGTCGGTGATCGCTCTCGCGGCGCCTTCGCGTTCCCGGACCCTGTCGCTCTCTCACCGGGTGGGCGTTGTCGAAACCGACCAGCCTCTCTTCGTCCGGCGCGTGCAGTGTAAGCGAGCAATTCAGCCCGTGGCTTCAACCTTCCTCCGTGCTCGCGCCCATGGCTAACCCTTGGGCGGGAACGGATCATTCCCGTGCGAATCGCGCTCTCGGATGCGACCGTCGCGGCCGTGCACGAAAAGCTCCGTGCGCTGGTTGCGGGCGATCTGACGTCCCGCGTCGATGGCCTCCCGCTGGGTCTGGTGAACGGACGTGGCACGCCGGCTACCGGCACCGCGCACGGCCCACCCTTCCTCATGCGGGACAACATGCTGGCTGCGCTTCCTCATTGTAACCTCCTGATGGGGAGCCCTTCTTGTACGGCATTGACTTTGTCAGGCGGGCGTTGACCAAGCCTCACTTAAGGTTTACATTATGGATATAGAATGAAAATACGTAAACTTCAAGCCTGAGGGACAACATGTTTGGAGACCGCCTGAAGCTAGCCCGAAAGAAGGCCGGTTACTCACTGCGCGGCCTCTCGGACGCCCTGGGAGGCGCTCCGAGTGCCCAGGCAATCGGCAAGTATGAGCGCGGCGAGATGATGCCCAGTTCCGGTGTCCTACTTCAGATCACTGCTGCGCTTGGCGTCTCGATGGAATTCCTCCTCAGCGAACAGGTCGAGGAGTTGGAAGCTGCCGAATTCCGCAAACGCTCTGGCACGAGTGCCCGGGACCGCGCGCGTATCGAGGCCGCAGTCATCGATGCCCTGCAGCGCTACCTCGCAATCGAAGAAATACTGGAACTCGACAGCGGTGCCTGGAGAGCGCCCAGGTTCGGCAACCGGTTCCTGGGACGGGAGGAAGATGGGGAGGTCTTGGCAGAGGATCTGCGCCACGGTTGGAGGCTCGGGACCGATCCCATCCCAAACATGACCTCATTGCTCGAAGACCGGGGAATCAAGGTGCTCGTCACTTCTCTGCCCGACGGCGTCTCCGGCCTTACCTGTCTCGTGCGCCGCCCGCGTCACAAGACGAAAGTGCCGGTCATTGTGGTGAACGACCGGGGCACCCTGGAACGGCGCCGGCTTACGCTCGCTCACGAGCTTGCGCATCGGCTGATCGACACGACTTCGCCCGTTGATCACGAAAAGGCGTCAGATGTCTTCGCCGGAGCGTTTCTTGTTCCGCGAGATCACTTGGTACGCGAAATCGGCAAACATCGGAACGCCCTTGGATACCACGAACTGATCCAGCTCAAGCGCATGTACCGAGTGAGCGCGGCGGCCCTGCTGGTCCGGCTCGGCCAAGTCGGTGTCATCGATCGATCAACCCTGGCCTACGCCTTTCAGACTTACGCGCGTGGATGGAGGAGAAACGAACCTGATCCGCTGGAAGATCCGGGCCAGGAGGGAAAGTACGAACTTCCGCGACGTTTCGAGAGACTCTGCTACTGGGCCCTCGCCGAGCAGCTCATCGGGCAGAGCAAAGCTTCCGAACTGCTGCAAAAGCCTTTGGCAGAGATCGAACAGGGACTGATGGGACCTGCCGAGGGCCATGCGGACAGGACACCAGCTACCCGCAGAGCGGGCCTGAAGGCCCGGTCGCGCCGCGCTATGATGGGGCATGGAACAGATCCTCAACGTGCACATCGAGAAGCTGCCCGAGGGCGTGTACTTGGCAACCTCGGATGAGATTTCTGGCTTGGTGGCCCAGGGCCGAACGGTGACCGAGACGCTCGAGATCGCCCGCGACGTAGCCAGGAAATTACTGGCCGCCCAGGCGGAGCGCCAGGGGCGGCCGGCACTGAAGGAAACTGGAGATGCCTTCGACTATCCGCTAGTCGTCAGCGGGTAGCGGCAAAGATGGGAAGGCTGGCGGGCTTTTCCTGCCGGCAGATTGCCAGACGCCTGAGGACGCTCGGTTTCGCTTTCGACCGGCAGGCGGCAGGGTCGCATGAGATCTGGTTCCATGCGGAGACGGATCGGTACACCACGATCCCCAACCACCCCGGCGATATCCCCGAGGGCACCTTGCGCGCCATTCTCAGGCAGGCCGGTATATCGCCCGATGAATTCCTGAAGACGCGTTGACGGCTCTTGAGCAACAACCCGAACGGACCGGACAGGTCTGCTTCCTTGCGGACGGGCGCGGCCTGAGCCATTCGCCCTCGCTATACCGGACCCAGGTCCGCTACGGGCCCAGCGTCCGCCGTCAGACCGGTCCGGCGGATCAATGGGCTGACGGTCGTCAATCCGTTTGCCTGAGAGCCGCCAAGTTGGCGAAGGAGTCGCCCGGGACCGGGACACGCCGCGTCAAAATGGCATATCCGTCGTGTCTTGGTTGGCGTGCAACGGATTCCCTGCCAGCACCGCCCGGAATCACCGCACGGCATGGTGAGGTCCGGGTCAGACCACAGACATAAGCCCCCAATAGCGCTGCCCACACCGCTCAATTAGCATGCTCGATGACCCACGCGACCGGTGTCCGGCGCGAGCACCTGCCTGAACTCAACCGCGTTTCATTGCATGTTCTCTGTTGCGACTGGGGATGAAGGCCTCCCCACGCTTGTGCTGATCGGGATCGGCGCTCTCGCCCTGGTCGGCGGCTACTGGCGCGGCGGGGAAGTATGGCGCCAGCGCCACTTGATCCCCATCGGTGGGACCGCATCGAAGCTGCATATCGATGGCAGGTTCGGCGAGCTCGCCGTGTTCACGATGATGCTGATCGCCGTCGGGATCGTGATGGTCTCCTGCCCGGACGTGGGCCTGTACTACGCGGGCGAGCCCGAGTTCGCCTACGTGCTCTTCTGGTTCGCCTGCGTCTTCGGCGCCACCGAGTTCTACTCGCGGTGGGCGGTCAAGGCGGCCGCAAAGGACGGCCAAGGCGTCAAGGCCGGGGACGGCACCCAGCCGGCGGGCGAAACCGTCGGCGACAGGGGCCGCGGCCGGCCGGAGGCCGATGACGTCGCCACCCACCTCAAACGTGGGTACCGCATCTACAACCTCTACACCTGCGTGCTCTTCGGTTTGGGCGGACTCGCGCTTGCCAAGGTTGCACTGCAATTCCGCCACGACTGGCAGGCAAACGCGTCGGCCGCCCAGCAGCTGGTTACCAGGGCGGAAGCGCTGCTCACGATCCAGCCCGCCGTGTTCGACCTCAATGCCATTGTCGAAGTGGAAAGGGTCTACCTGGCCTTCCGGCAACTGTTGAGTGACGTGCTTGTACAGGTCGAGCCCATCGCCTTCATCTTTCTCTACGTCATGATGATGACACTGCTGATATCACTGACGCCGCTCTCGGCAGCGTTTCGTGTCGGTGCCCGCCAGTTGGGGTCGGCTGCTTCCCTGTTCATGGTGGTGAGCCTTCTGGCCATTTCGCTGGCCAGCTACTTCATTCACGCCATTACCGTCTCGCGCGTACTCGCTGAATCGCTGTCGCACATGGAGTCATGGTCCGCCACGGACCAACGGCATTACATGCGGTATTCGGAGATCTACCAGGACGTGCAGGCGGCGGGCTCGGTCACCGGATTCATCAGGGTGCTGCTCTCCGAAGCGGTCTTCCTCGTCATCATCGTCGGGGTCGTGCAGCAGGCGGCGACCGGCATCCGCAATCTCGCGGGGCGAACCCCTTCATGACAGAGGCCGTCGCGGTCCTGCTGCTCCTGCTGGTCGTCGCGACCGTCATCGTCTTCCTGGCGAACCGGTGGAAGTCGCCTCGCTACGGCAGCATCGCGCTCATCGGGACAACCGACCTGCGTGCGGCTGGCGACGCCATGCAAGTCGTCACATGGAATGTCGGTTACGGATCGCTCGGGGCCGGGGCGGACTTTGTCGCGGACGGCGGAAGCAGCATCAGGGCCCTGGATCGCCGGAGCATCGTCACCGCGGTGAACGCAGTCGGCGAGACCCTGGCGCACCTGGATGCCGATCTCGTCCTCCTTCAGGAGATGGCAGGCGCGAGCTTCGTCACCCGGGGCGTCGACATCACAGCGGGTGTGCTGCGACCGCTGAGCGGCTACCGCACCGCCTCCTGGGAGGACTTTGCCACGACGTTGCTGCCGCCGCCCCTCAGGATTTCGCACGGGATGATGACTCTCGCCCGCATCACCGCCCCGGAGTGCACGGCACACCCCCTGCCGCAGGAGCCCGGTTTCCGCCTCGGCATGCTCAAGAAGCACTACGGTGCCCTCGTCACCCGGATTCCGCTCGCGGACGGCCGCGAGTGGGTGGTCATGAACATCCACCTCTCCGCGTTCGACGACGGCGGAGCGGTCAGGGCGCGGCAGGTATCGGCGCTGCTGACGGTGGCACAGGAGGAATACCGGCGCGGCGCCCACGTGGTGGTGGGCGGCGACTGGAACATGCGGCTCACCGCCACCTCGTTCCCGCACGACACCGAGACGAAATATCTCTCGTGGATCCACGATTTCCCCCGCGAGGCGGCTCCCGAGGGCTGGGCCTTCGGCCTCGATCCGTCCGTCCCCAGCGTGCGCACGCTGCATCGGCCCTACGAAACGGGGGTCAACTACGTGACCATCGTCGACGGATTTCTCGTCTCCCCCAACGTGACGATCGAACGGGTAGAGACCGCCGACCTCGGCTTCCGCCACACTGACCACCACCCGGTCCTGGCTTCCCTGCGCATGAGCGGTGACCGATGACGAAGCCTCTCCCGCACTTGAACCGTCGGCACACGCATCGCCACTCGATGCGGCGCACCGCCTCGCAATGCCCCGGCGCCGGAGGAGAATCCGCCGACTCAGCCGGCCCGGTGTTCGTATAGCCCGACCCGCTGCAGGAGGTGGAAATGGATGCCCCCGAGCAAGACGGCCTGAGCGTGGCTGAAGCCCGCAGAATCATCCGCAAGACCTTGGAGGATGAGTTGTTCGGGATAGACATCGTTTCAATCGCAGTGACAGAAGATCAGGACGTTGATGGGGAGCCGGTATTGCATGTCACTGTCGTGCATGACACTGACCGGGAGGAACTCGATCCGTCGCTGCTATCAGGCGTCTTAAGGCACCTGCGGCCAGCGTTGTCCGAACACGGCGAGCGTCGCTTCCCGGTGATGTCGTTCGTCGCAGCGAAGGAGCAAGCAGAAGCCCGCTGAATTGCTCCGCACCGCGGAGTTCCTTGCTTCAGCGAGGGGGAACCGGCTTCCGGAAGCGGGCTTCCGTGCCGCCGTCAGTAGCACCTACTTTGCACTATTCCGTGCCCAAGTACGAGGCCGGTCCCTCCCGTGCAGTAGAGACTGCATGCCACGATCCTGTCTTCTGCTGGCACCGACGACAGAACCCCGGCGATACGCCTGGGACTCGGCCGCAAGCCGCTGACGCTCGAAGATCTGCTTCGGCCGCGCCAACGCATTCCGCGGCCGCGGCGCTCCCACCGGAGGGGCCGGAAGACGCTGACCGAACTCGTGGCCCGGTCGCAGTGGGGGAGGACCGGTTGCGTGCAACCGCGGTCGAGGGCATGAACCCGTGACGTGCTATCCCCTGCCCCCGGAAATCCGCCAAGTCCCCTGTCAATCCTTATCCCGGAATTGAAGCATGTCCGCTTATCGATTCATTCACACATCCGACCTTCATCTCGGGCGGAAATTCAGCAACCTGCCGGAGGACATCCGTGGCCGGCTGGTGGAAGCCCGGCACCTTGCGATTGACGCCCTGGCGGCGGCCGCCGGGGAACACGGAGCCACCGACATCTTCATCGCCGGCGACCTGTTCGACACGGAGACTCCGTCGGAACGGGTCCGGAAGCAGGCGCTGGCGGCGATGGGCGCGGCGGACGGGCTCCGGTGGTGGATCCTTCCCGGCAATCACGACAGCCTTGCTGCCGAGACCCTGTGGAGCCGCTTCTCCGGGGAGGCGCCCACCTCCGTGCGGGTTCTCACCACGGCCGACCCGGTGGAGGTGGCGCCGTCAGTCACATTGCTGCCGGCGCCCGTACCCAGCCGGTTTCCGGGCCGCGACTCGACCGAAGCGATGGCGCAGTCCGCGAGCCCGGAGGGGCATCTCCGGATCGGCCTCGCGCACGGGGGCGTGGTGACCTTTGGGAGCGAGGATGACGGCCGCGAGACGATCCCGATCGACCGGGCGGAATCGGCTGGTCTGGACTATCTCGCGCTCGGCGACTGGCACGGGTTCGTGCCGCTCTCGGACCGCGCGTTCTATTCGGGAACCCCGGAACGGGACCGTTTCAAGCATCCGGGGCGCGGGATCTGCTTGGCGGTAATCCTGGCGGGACCGCGCGCGGTGCCCGAGGTCGCGCAGGTCGAGACGGGACGGTTCGACTGGTCCGAGACGGCCCTGCACCTCACGCCGGAGCAGGACGCGGTGCAGGCGTTCCGCGCGGCCTTGCCCGAGGGCGGCCCCGCGCGCCGCGACGTGCTGCTGCGGCTCCGCGCGTCCGGCTGGGTCCGACTCCCCCAGCGGACGGCCCTGGAAACGGCGATCGCGGATACGTCGCCGGAGTTCGGGCACTTCGTGTTCGGGGACGAGGGCCTGATGACCGAATGCGTTGCCGAGGACCTGAACGCCATCGCTACGGGGGGTGCGTTGCGCATGGCCGCCGAGCGTTTGTACGGGCAAGCGCGGAAGGAGGGGGCAGGTGACCGGGAGCGCTGCGTCGCGGACGCGGCGCTCACCCGGCTCTACGCCTTCGTCCAGGGAGAGATGCGATGAAGATCCGCGCGATTCGTCTCGAGAACGTCCGGCAGTTCATCGCTCCCGTCGAAATCGCAGCCATCGGCGACGGGCTGAATGTCCTCACGGCTCCCAATGAAGGGGGCAAGTCGACGTTCTTCGAGGCCTTGCACGCCGTGTTCTTCAAGGACAGGAAGGTGTGGGACCGGGACATCCGGACCCTGGTTCCCCACGCGGGCGGCGATCCGTCGGTGACGGTGGAGGTCGAGCTTCCCGATGGCGTGTTCCGGATCGAGAAACGCTGGAACAAGGGCCGCCGGGGCGACGTCCGCATCCTGTCCGACGGCAGGGTCTTCAGGCAGGCCGACGATGCCCAAGCGTGGATCGCGGACATCCTGAAGTCGCCGAAGGACGGCGGGCCCGCGGGCCTTCTCTGGGTCCGGCAGGGGCAGCCCGGTCTCGATGAGGGGGAGGCCGCGCAACGCGCGAGGCGGGATCTCCTGACGTCAGTTGCGGGCGAAGTCGAGGCCATGACCGGTGGGCGGCGCATGGACCTGGCCCGAGACCGGTGCCGGAAGGAACGGGACCGCTACCTGACCAGGATGGGGCGCCCGAAGGCGGACGGTCCGCTCAAGCGCGCCGGCGACGCCGTGACGTCGCTGCAGCAAAGGCGCGAGGAGCTGGAACAGCGGTCCGGTGAGCTCCGCCGCGAACTCGATCGCCGCCGGGAACTTCGGCGGGAACTTGCCGACCTCGACGAACCGGAGGCGGAGGAGACCCGCACGAAACGGCTGTCCGAAGCCGAGGCGTTCCATGCCGTGGCGCTCCGTCACCACGAGATGCTGGAGCAGGCGCGGCAGCGTGAACTCGCGAAGGGGGCCGAACGGGACCGCGAAGCCGAACGGCTGGGGGCCCTCGAACGAAACCTCGCCGAACGGAAGGCAGCGCGCGCAGCCTGCGCCGCCGCGCAGGAGGAGGAGCGAACCGCGATGGCAGCCGCGAAAGCGGCGGCATCCGGGGTGACCGAGGCGGCGGCGGCGCACGAGGCAGCGCGGTCGGCGGCGGACGGGGCCGCGAAGACCTTGCAGATGGCCGTCCGCGTCGCGGACTCGCGATCCGCGGAGGAGCGTCGAGGCGAGCTCAAGGGGTTGCTGGAGCGCGCGGAGGACTTGCGGCAACGATCGGAGCAGGCGGCGGCCGAAGCCACGGCGGAACTCTCCGAGGACGGCCTCTCTGCCCTCGAGAAGCTGGACGAGGACCTGCGGGTCCTGAAAAGGACGCGCGATGCGGATGCCGCCGCCATCACGATGGCGTATGCCGGCGGCCGCTCAGATGGGGTCTCCCTGAATGGCCTGGGACTTCCGGACCAGGAACGCGTGCCGATCCCGGATGGCGCCACGCTGGAGATTGACCGGTTGGGGCAACTGGAGATCTCCCCCGGACGTAGAGCGACCGACGAAAGTGTTGCTGAAGCGGCAGCGGCGCTGGCGGCAGCGCTCAAGAACGCCGGCTTCGGGACCTTGGCGGAGGCTCGCGAGTCGGCCCGTCGCCGCCGCGTGGCCGACGAGCACCGCCGGGATGCGGATGCCGGGCTT
Organism: Alphaproteobacteria bacterium; assembly: GCA_022825235.1. Classification (GTDB taxonomy): domain Bacteria; phylum Pseudomonadota; class Alphaproteobacteria; order TMED109; family TMED109; genus VXPW01. The sequence continues at coordinate 20,800 of JAJDYI010000023.1, forward strand.
GCCGGTGTGGTCCCGAAGGGAATCGACGCGTTGCGGGCCCGGATCGCAGCGCTGCCGGAGCCAGTGGAACCGCCTGACGACCTGCCATCCGTCGAGGCGGCACAGGAACAGGATGCGGCGGCGCGGAAGGCGCTGGCCGCCGCCGGTGAGCGATGGAACGCCAGACGTAGCGCGAGTGAACAGGTACAGACGCAGGCCGCGCGCGCCGCGGCCGTGCTCGAGGGGGCGGAAGGCCGGCTGGGACGAGCGGACACACTACTTGCCGAGTTCGAGGATCCGGAGGCCGAACGAAGCAGGCTCGAGACCGTGGTGTCGGAACTCACCGCGGCGCATGGCGACGCGATGCAGGCGAGTGAAGCGCTCGCCACTGAGGCGCCCGACCTCGAGGCGGCGGGCGCCGCGCTTGACCGGGCGCGCTCCGTTGTGGCGGGCGCCGACCAGGATCGTCGACGAATCCGCGACGAACTCAACCGCCTCGACGCCGCCATCGACATCCGGGCGGGCGACGCGGTCGAAGAGGAGCTGGCCGATGCCGTGATTCGGCTTGCCGATGCGGAGCGCACGCTCGATGAGCTCGAGTTTGAAGTCGCCGTACTCGCCAGGCTCGAAGAGGCGCTGGAGGAGGCGCGGACGTCGGCGCGGGACCGGTATGTGGAGCCGGTGCTGTCGGAACTGGCGCCACTGGTGCGCTTGCTGTGGCCGGAGGGGGAACTCCGGTTCGATGCCGAGAACGTGCTGCCGGCCGCCCTGGAACGGGCCGGAACGCGAGAGCAGTTCGCCGTGCTGTCCGGGGGGACGCAGGAACAGATCGCGGTGCTGGTTCGGCTGGCGTTCGCCCGAATGCTGGCCCGTGGCGGCGCGGCGGCGCCGGTCATCTTCGACGACGCGATCGTCTTTACCGACGATGACAGGATCGAGCGCATGTTCGATGCCCTGACCCGGCAGGCTCAGGACCTCCAGATCATCGTGCTGTCGTGTCGCCAGCGGGCGTTTCGCGAGCTTGGGGGGCGGAGGCTCGAGATCGTGCCGGCGGGAGTCCAAGCCTGACCCCTCCGTAGCACGACTGGAAGGATGGGGACTCGGCAAGGCACCGGGACGTCACCCGCCCACATCAGCCGGAGATCAAGACGTAACGTGAAACTACTCGGGAACTTGAATGAGCCTGGCGTCCCGCCGGCCGGTCCGCCGACGCCGCGATGTCCCGGAGCATCCAGCGGGGGCACGCTGGAAGCGGAGGTCGTCGCCTCTCGCAGGTTCCCAACCCATTGCCGCCGTCGAGCAGAACGCGTGCCGTCCGCGAAGTTGCCCACTACCGGCTGCCCTGATTTAATCTCCGTTCCAGACGAGTCGAACCATCGACGGAGCGGCAGGGTACCTCACTTGAACGCAGACACGAACCTTCGAGAGGTCGAAGCCGCGATCAAGGACGCCGTCATCGTCTTCCACCGCGGCGTCGACTTCACCGACATCTGGGTCGAACCGCGCACCTCATGGAGCGGCGGCGACATGATCGAGGTCTGGGCGATCTACGACGGCGACACCGGCGACCTCGCCGCCCCCGCCAAGCACAGCCTTCGCACCCGCATCCAGGACATCCTGTGGGACATGGGCCTCGACGCGTTTCCGAGTGTGCACCTCGTCGCCAAGGCCGACGCCAGGGACCTCAAGCCTGAGACCGTCTGACCTCCTCACCTCCGCCGAGAACCTCCTTCCCGCCGGCCCCGGCAGACCGCTCGAGTCGGACCTTCGGCGTGCCGTGAGCACGGCTTACTACGCCCTGTTTCACGGTCTCGCCGAGTGTTGCGCCGACGAGCTGTTCAACCGGAACATGCGCGGGCAGCCGGGCTGGGTCCGCATCTACCGGTCTGTGAACCACGGCCGGGCGCAGGAGGCTTGCCGCAGCCGGGAGACGCGTTCGCTCCCCATCGAGATCCGCGACTTCGCGAACCTGTTTGTCGACCTGCAGGACAAGCGGCACCGGGCGGACTACGACCCCTTGGCCGTTTTCTACAAGAGCGACGTCGAGCGCTTCATCCTCGACACCCGCGCCGTTCTCCGGGAATTCGAGACGGCCGACCGCCGGGAGCGGCGGTCCTTTGCGTCCCTCGTCCTGTTCCGCCCCCGGAACTGAACCTGCCGAATTGATCTGCAGGGACAAGGTGGTTGGTCCCGCCTCGAGCCCCCCATGACACGTTCGACGGATTCGCGCCGGGCGATCCTTGACCAAGCGGTGCGTGGCGACGCCAGGTCCGGCGCTTCGCGCCGACAGCGACGCCACCCTCCAGGCGCTGTTCAATGAAGCCGTCAACGACCTCTTTGCCAAGCACAGCCTGCTCAAATTCGTCGATTGCGACTGACGTGACGCGCAGGATGAGCACCGCTCGCCGCCTGCCATCGGCTCCCGATGTGCATACAGACAACGAGATTGTTGCAGTCGTCGCGCGCGGAAGGCGCAATCGGCCCGGCACACCGCCGGACAGTTCTGGCCATCCGAAATTTCCTGCGTACGCGAGTAGTCCCGAGTTCGATATCGAGCCCGTTCCACGCCGAGTTGCTCGAGTTTCCCGAACCCCAGTTCCACAATGCGTTGGGGCCGCACTCGTAGCTTCCCGTTCAGTGCCGGTCAGTCAGGCCTCTGCTCAAACAGCAGCCAGAATGCTTCAAACTCCGCATCCGCTCCATCTGCCACTAATGACGTATTCAGGACCTCAAACTGACCATCCGGACTATTCCAACGCCCACGAGCACTGGTACTGCCCTGAATTGGACTCCGGTCTCCCCATACGACTCGATTCACAAATCCATCGAACTGCCTCCAAGGACAGCTTTCCAGATATTCGAGCAGTGCCGGTTCGCGCTCCAGCATCGATGGCCAGCCCGAGGCCTACGTGTACGTAGGATCAGCCATGGCTTGTATGGCATCCAGGACTTCTTCGATGCGTCCTTCCTGGATCAAGTCGGCCGGTCGAAGGCCGTCAAAGTACTTATGCCTCGAGTACAACCATGCTCTTGCTGTCCTTGGATCGGAATAAAATTCCGAAAGCCGTTCCACGATGTATTCGAGGTCAACAAGGAGGCTCTCCTTACCCGGTCGAGGGTAGGCGCGCCCCTGATTCCACCTGGACACCGTCTCGGGTGTGGTCCCCAGCATGTTTGCCACATCGACTGCTCGAATGGCGGCTCGGCTTCTCAACAGCTCGAGTTTCTCCGCCACCACGTTCTTTTCTGCAGCTACACTCGGCATTTGCTGTATCCCATGTATTGGTGTGCCGCGCGACAAGACTCACGCAACCGCATTGCGCATGAAGTAGAGGTTGCTGCGACAACGACACCGCGGAACCATTTGGACAAGCGTTCCCAGGCCCGAAGACGCTCCAGTACCTTCTCCTGCCAGACCGTGATCTTGACCCACATGCTTCGAAGAACGCCTCTGCCTCCGCTCTCATCAAGCGAAAGCGGCTCCGACCGGCTGGGGAACTGGGCCTGCGATATCGCCAACCTACGCCTCCCACGTCACGTCGCATGACGTTGAAGTAGACATATACATAAACATTAATATTGACGTTATCAATGAAGTTCGCGATTGAAGCCACCTGCGCGACTGTCCACGCACGGACCACCGACACTCGGTGCCGTCGCCGGAATCGGAGCGCCCGGCGCGAACGCACGGACAGCAGGCACCAGTCCGTGGAGGTTGCACGGGAGCAACCGGTTGCTGCGTGTTGCGACAATTGCGTGAACCGTGGGCACACGCATCGCCACTCGATGTGGCGCGCCGGCTCGCAATGCCCCGACACCGGAGAAGAGTCCGCAGGCTCAGGCGGCCCGGTTTTCGTATAGTCCGTTTCCCTGCAGGAGATGAAAAGGATGCCGCCGAGCAACACGGCCTGAGCAAGGCTGAAGCCCGCTGAATTGCTCCGCACGGCGAAGTTCCTTGCTTCAGCAAGGGGGAACCGGCTTCTGGAATCGGACGTGCATGTCGCCGTTCCGACGTATTTGGCGATGGATGCAGCCTGGCTGCGACACTGCGGCGGTATCAAGGCAGGACGGGCTGACCGGAGAGCCGCGCAATGACCCCCGCTGACATCCTCGACATCATCGCCGCCGTCTGGCTGACAATCGTGATCATCGGCGCATTCGTCGCCGTGACCTACGCGGTTTGGCGCATGTGGGATCGGTGACCGCAACGATCACGCAGGGCGAATCACCATGAAGCCGATGCTCGACCCTGTGTGGTGTGGTGTATCGGCGAAAACCCCGCTGGCTGACACAACCACCTGAATTTGAATTTGCGACTACCTGCCCCTCAAGGGCGCGTTTGTGAGTCCGGGACTCGTTGTGCGTCGGCCTCGACCCTGGACAAACTGCCGTTCATGCCGGCTACAAATAGATGAGCGACAGCACCGAGCGCGCCCGGCTCATGGCTACGTAATGAGCCGTCACATTTTTCGTCGCCACGTTCGGTGCAGGAAGGTCCAGGACCATGACGGCCTCGTTCTCAAGGCCTTTGAATTCGTCAATCCTCGCGAATCCCACCTTGTCAACCGGCATGCTTCGCATGGAATACTCGTCCAAGCGCCGGACCCTGTTCGCCGCGCCGGGAGGCAAAAAGGCGGCAGAAGAATCGGCGAGATCGAAAGGCGACAGGATCGTGACGGAACCCGGCGCGAGTCCTCCCAAGTCCACGAGTTCGAAAATTTCGCGGGCGGCGCGCTCGGCGGATTTGCGCTGACTCGATGCGGTGTAACAGCGCACGGCGGGGCCTGCCCCAACCCCTCGTACCCCCAGGTCCGCATCGAGCTTGTCTTGAATCCATTCAAGGATGACCCGGGTGTTGCGGCAGTTGATTCGCAACGGCATCCGCACCGGGCACAACGATTCCAGGTAGCTCTTCGCGTTCCGCTCGAAGCGGGGCGTCAGCGACTGGTTGTTGAGATCATGGAACCAGCACCAGCGCCCCTCTTCGAGACCACCGGTGAGGATCTCGTCCAAGGTTTCGAGGAAGCCCGCCTCGAACAGGTCTTGGCCTTCGTCGACGATGAGCGCATCGAAGCGCTCCAGCCCGGCTCGGCGGCAATCAAGGCGAACGCCGTCCACAAGCGATACCGTGAGCCCGGGCATCGAAAGCCGCGAAGCGAGGAAATGCCGGAGCCAGGGAGATCGGCACACCAATGCAACCTGCAAGCCGTCCTCAGCCCAGCGCCGGGCCAGCCGCTCGGCGAGGAAGGTCTTCCCCGTGCCCGCACCACCGGCGCAGAGCACCCGCGGATTTGCCTCGGCCACATCCGCCATACGCATCTGGTCGTCGGTGAACTCGTCAACGCGGCGCCGAACGTCTTCCACCTGATCCAGTAGCGGCACATCCGCTTTGCTCGACGGTACGTCGATATTGGGGCGGAGGTACGCATGGAGCGCGCTCACCACCTCATCGTCAGACGAGCCGCTACTTCCTTCCCTCTCTCTCCAGTACGCGAACAGGCGGCGCAACCAGCCTTCGAGGTCGCGGCTTGCACGAACGTCGGCGACCATCGCCTGGTCCCACTCGGCCCCCTCGCTCCTGAACTCGCAGTCTGGGAACAGCACCCCGTAGCCGACGGTGAACCGGTCAAGAACTCCGCGTGGGAGATTGGCGCGCAGGTCGTCCCTCAGTCCGCGGAGCGCCGTCTCCGCCTGCCGGAACGGACCCTCGTGGGATTGGACGGTTCGGCCGAAGCGATCCTCGTACTGCCACACGCCGCCATGACAGGCGACCCCTCCGCCCTTGACCTCGAGGACGTACAAACCCTCGGGGCCGCAGATGACGAAGTCGATCTCCGGGAACCCCTTGCGGGGATGCCGGGTGGGCTTCAGCGAGTGACAGGCCACATAGCGATCGTCGAAGGCGCGGCGTAGCCGGTCGAAGATCCGTTTCTCCGCCGGGCTGCCGGTTTCGTAAGGAGAGCTTGGCACCATCTGCATGACGGTCCTCAGCCCTGGAGCTGCTTGCGAGCCCTTCCCTCGGCCTTGGGATCGAGCCGCGTCTCTGCAAGGAGCTCAAGGAACCGTCCCCGATCGACCTCGGGTTCGATCTTGGGATCGCCGGGCAGCTCGATGACCGTCGAGCCGCCCTTGACGGTGAGCCGGTACTCGCCCGGCCTGAGATTGATCCGGGTGTGAACACAGTCCCACTTCTGCGTTCTGGCGAGATCCAGCGCCGCCGACTTCTGGCCCGCGCGCCAGACTGACCCGTCGCCGAGCAGCTCCCGCAGCGGACGGATTCGCGCCGGAGGGTCGCCGAGGTCGAGGCCCGTGGCCGCGATGCGATGAGACATTCGCGCCATGCGGTGGGAGACCGCAGCGGAGAGTCCCGGTTGGCCACGGAGACCAAGCGGCAGGCTCATCCACCCGTCGCGCACGCCGAACAGGATCGCGGCGGCCAACCAGTCCGCCTCCCCCAGCCGGTCGCTCCGGTAGTCGAAGAGGTCGGCGCAGTCACGGCGAAGGAAGAACAATGTCAGGGCATGCGCCAAGGCCGTATCGTGCCGGTCGAAGAGCTCGCTAGCGGTGGCTTCGGCGAGCCCGGTCAGGGATTCGAGGGTGTCCCGGAGCTTCCTGGCGCCCGCTTGCAATCGCGGATCGAGGATCGTCGCTGCTTCCGCAAGATGGTCCAGCAGCACGTTCTCCGTGCTTCCGGCACGGCCGCCCTCCCTCCATCTCACCAGACACTCGACCGCTTCCCAGAAGAGCCGCGCCTGAAACCTGTTTTGAAGCGCGATCCGGTTTGACTCGGCGTCCACGGGCGGCGGGAGCGGCGCCGTACCCTCTCCAATCCAGGTTTCGAGCCCGGCGAGAATCGGATGGTCGCTGGCCGGCCCCTGCTCTCCGCCGGACGGATCGAATGCGCCCCGGCACGCATGAACTGCCCGCTCGCCGAGATTGCCGAAGAGGAGCAGCATCGCCATGACGCCGCCGGCGGCGAGCGGACGTTCCAAGGGGACGGCCCGTTCGGCGGGTCCTTCGCCGGTCCGCCACGGGATATCCGGGGCCTTGGTGAACACCAGCTTGCTCGATGCGCGCTTGAAATCGTCCAGCGGCACGTTGCTGAACTCCTTCGCGTCCCGTTCGCATGTCTTCTTGTCGTTTATCGATTGAAAGACAATTGACTCGATTCGGGACGTGGGGAGGGGTGCCGGCACGAGGAGCACCCGTTCCGTTCCGTCGAGCTGGTCCGGGAAGTGCAGCTCCCTTACCCCGCCTTCACCGATCGCGGTCAGCTTGCCCGACAATCCGGAGAGGTCGATGCGAACGACGACCGCCTTGAGGTGCCCCGCCTCGCTGGTGGACAACGCGATCGCATCCCTCGGCGGCTTGCCGAGAAACAAGGCGATCCAGCCCGGGAAGTATTCGAGGGTGTCCCGGTAGTATTTGTCCCCGAAGCTCGAGGGCGGTATCACGAGGCCCGCCGCGAGCATGTACATGAGGTTCAGGTGATTGGTGACGAGGAGCCCCGCATCAGGGACCTCCACCGGTGCAGACGCGGGCGCGGGGGTGTCTACTGTCGTAAACAGGTCTGCGGTGGCCATCTGGACTCCTTGAGTGGCTGTGAAATCTACGATTGAGTCAAGTTCTGCGGAGCCGACCAAACAAGCGAGGGCGGCTCGCCTGCGATCGAGGGCAAGACTCCCTCGATCCTGGGAGAATCTGCCGGTCGACCAAGCGCCCGAGAATGCACCACATGCTTCGTCGGACCGAGGCGAAGCCTCGCTACAGCTCCCTGCGCCGCAGCACATCCTCGCTCCTTGGAAGAATGCGCTCGATCTCCCGGCGTCCACCCCGCTTCATGAACAGGAACACCCGCTCCCTCGCACGTGCAACCATGACGTAGAAGAGCCGTTTCGCAACGTCTGGATCTTTCCGCCAGACGAAGTGCTCGTCGATGTCGGCGAGGACCGCCGTGTCGAACTCAAGCCCCTTGCAGGCCTGCGCGTTGATGACCAGGATGCCGCCCTCGTCGAACGCGATGTCGGGACGGTTATCCCCGAAGAACGTCTCGATGGTGGGCCGCGGGTTGTCGAGTTCCGCCTCTACGGTTCGAAGCGCGTCCAGATAACGCTCCCTGACTGAATTCTTGGGGGCGATGACCCCGATGAGCTGGCGTGGGTCCCGGTCGGCAAGACGAAGGATGCCCCGCGCGACCGCGTCCAGATTAGCCTCGTCGTAGCAGTACAGAAGCGGAACGGTCCCCGGAACGCGGTCCGGAATCTCGGGCGGCGGGCTCGCCGGATCGCCCGTATAGAATTCCCGCGCAAGCCGCGCCACCTGATAGCGATTGCGATAGTTCTGCTTGAGTTCGATTACCTCGCTGGCTTCGAGGCCCAGACAGTCCTGGATTTCTTTCCGACTGCTGTTCGCCTCCGTGATCTGCTGGTTCTGGTCGGCGACGACGAAGAACCGGTCGAATCCGAGACCGATGAGCGCGCCGTAAAACATTGGCGGCATGTCCTGGCCCTCATCGATCACGAGGAACGGCCGCCGCCCGTCTTCGCCGCCGGGTAACGCCTGGACGGCTTCCTCTATGCCCGCCCAATCGATCTCCTGATAGCCATTGTCGTTGGGCTTCCGCACCGGAACCGGCTGGCCTGCCACCTTCCGGAACACGCCTCGAAACCAACTGTCCCACGTGCGGCCGACGAGACCGCCGCCAAATAACTGGCCGCTCGCCCGATCGAGGAGGCGATTGAAGACCAAGAAGAGATAATCATCCTGCTCTCGCTGGTGCCGCCGGGCGCGGAGGAGCGCGAGCACGGACTTCCCCGTTCCCGGGCCGCCGATGATGAGATGCTGCCCTTCCTTCGGCAGCGCGCGCACCCGTTCCTGCTCCTTGCTCAACTCCTCGATGCGCGGCAGCTCGAGCTTGCGCTTCGCCATCAGCCGGCATCCTCCACAAAGTCCGCCAACGATGGGATGTCGGGTGGGGCACCCTTGACGAAGACCCGATCGAGGAGAACGTTGCCGTAGGCACAGCTCGGTTCCGGTACGAGGGCGCAGGCGTGACAGGCGGCCCGGTTGAGGAGGTCCGGACCGTGCCCTTCCTGCTCCGCGCAGACCGGATCGAGCGAACACCAAGAGGCCGCCTCGAACGCCCCGGTCAACAGGCGGAGAAACCGGTCGGGCTTTGCCAGCTCCATCAGGCCACCGAGGGAGCCCTCCTCGTCGGCAACCGCCACGTAGATGAGAATCCCCGCCATGGGTTCCTTGCCAGTTGCGCAGTAGATGCGTTCTTTCAGCGACGCGGCGGGATATCCCGCCTTGGCCTCGATCTCCTGGATCATCAAATGGGCAAGCGTATGGCAGAGCAGGAAACGGGGCGTCACGTCCACATCGAACTCGGGGATGCCCTGACCCGCACGATGGACATACCGCTGCGCAAATGCGTCTGCGCGTTCACGGAGTGCATCGCCGGACTCCCAACGTTGCAGCACGTCCTCGTCGAGGGTGAAGAAGAGGCCCTCGCCGTAAAGCTCAAGGGCGGGAAACCAGCCGCTCTCACCGGTGATATCCGGCGGCGCCCACCGACCGCCCGCGCGCCGAAACCCGGTGAGCACCATGATCTCCTTCAGTCGGTTGAGCCCAACGAGGCGCGAGACGGCGGTCGCGGTGCGCCGGAGATGCCCATCTTCCAGCGCACGGCGGCGTGTGATCCAGTTGTGCGTGTGGTGCTCGGTGACGAAGTCCTCTTCTTCTCCGAGATGGGGAATCTCCTCGATCAGCGCCCGGTACTCGTCGAGGAGAAGATCTTCCGAGGTGACCGCTCGTCCGTAGAGGGGGTAGTCGCGGTCGATCTCCGCGATCGCCTCTTCGATGTCGCCGCGCGTGCAGCGATATTCGCTGGCGAGCTGTGCGATGACGGCCCGCCGTGCAAGCGGGCTTCGAGCGCTCTGAATCCGCTGCTGGTTCCTGGAGCTACCGTACAGACGGTCGAGGACTGTTCCTCGCCGGATCCGTGATTCGGGCGGAATGACGAGCGCGGTGCGCGTCACGGGAGAGTGCACCCGAACATCGTTGACCCCGATCAGCCAGCCCGGGCCTTCCGGAGCTTGCGCCGGAGGCTCTCGCATCCAGGGTTGCTGCCAGGTGCGCGGCGGAAACGGAAACCGGGGCAACGCGCCGGATCGCAGGCTTTCGTTCGACCCGCAGCGAATGCAGCGAAGCAACCGGCCCGTCCCCGTGTCGGTCAGTTGCAGGTAGGGTTCCGTCCAGTCGTGACTGCATTGACGCTGCTCCGGGTTCCGGGATCTTCCGTGGGCGAGATCGTGCCAAGGAACATCGGCGAGATAGCCATCTTCGTGAACGAGGACCCAGGGCACTTGCTCGAGCTTGCCGCCGCAGTTGTTGCATTCGCCGGCGCTTCCTCCGCTCGCGCCCTCCTCTGCTTCCCGGCGGGCCTCGCCCCCTGCTCGCCGGTTTCGCCACGGCGCCGGATGTAGCAAGCCACAACTCGAGTTCAGGCAGCGCATCCAGGTCGGGAACCGGAGCGCGGGGACCCACCCGACGACCGTCCCGTTCCGCTTCGCCGAACGAGGTGGGGCGCAGAGTGCCTGTTCGATTCCAAGCGCGCTCCGCACCCGCTCCACATAGCGAATCTGCCGGTCCATCGGATCGCTCCCCGGCCGGTCCCAGGTGCGAATGTCCTGCACCACCATCAAGCTGTCCGGACCGCGCACGACAGCGCCTACCGCACAGTCGCGGAGGAGGTGCGAGAGCCGGACAGGAACGTACTCTTCAGCCACGGATCTTCGCTGTCCTCCCGTTCACCGCCGGAGCTTCGCACTGCCGCATCGCCGGGTCATCGACCGGGCGGCCAATCATGGACCTTGAGCGACCCGGTACCTTCCACGTTCCGCATGGAGTGCAGGGTCGCCCACAGACCGGGGCGCGACTCTCCGTGTGTGTAGAGCAGCCGGTCGGCGGCCTTGTCGCGCTCCGGTGCCTCGTAGTTGAGTTGCCGGCTCCCCTCCTCGCAACGCCGCCCCTCGTCGTGCCACTCTTTGGCGAGACGGTCGACGTGGGCGGCGACGTCGGGGCCCAGACCCATCCCGTCTGCGGCACGCTCGCAGCGCCGCTTGAGCTCGGCGACGACCGTTCGGATTGCCGGTGAACTCCGGTCGAAATTTCCCGCCGACTTGTTGCTTCCCAGCCCGGGGCAGGCATGCCGGATCGCAATGACGAGGGCGGCGTGGAGGGCGCGTGACCGAACCTGGTGGGTAAAGGGGGTCACGCTGCTCGGCTCCACGAAACGGTAGAACGATTCGTGGTAAGGACGAAAGCTCTCGTAGTGGGACAGGCTCCGGGCCTGGTGGCGGTAGTAGTTGGCGAAGACCAGACCCGGAACGTCGGCTCGGCCGACCCGGCTCGTCGCCTGGATGTACTCCGCAGTGGTGAGAGGCTGGCCGTTGACGATCATGAGCGCGAGGCGTGCGACATCAAGGCCGACGGACACCATGTTCGTCGCCAGCACCGCGTCGAGACAGTTCTCGTCGTCCTGAGAAAGCGCGAGCCGCAGGAACGTCTCCGCATTCTCCTCGGGGGTGGGGTGACTCGTGAGCTGGGCGATGCGCGTGTTCAAGAACCGTTTGGCGGTCTCGTCCGATTCGCTGCCGGGGGCGTCCGATCCGCCGCCGGCTGCAGTGTCGCGCTCCTCCTCCCGCTCGCCGGCGAGCCATCGCCCGAAGTCGCGTACGTCGGTCAAGAAGGCATTGTGGCTGTTGCCGACCCCCTTCAGGCTGCCGTGATACACCACCTGCGTCCACCACGCATCGAGCAGCGCGTCCCGGTCTGCGTCGCCCTCGAACACCGCGCCCGGGGCAGCGAGCAGCGCGGCGGCGAGCGGTGCGAAACAATGCTGCTGATCGAGCATGGGGGCGAGGTAACCGACGTAGCGCCGCCCTGGTCGCTCCTGATCCGTCCGCGCAAACCAGGAGTCGTCGTGGGACAGCCCAGGCGGCGGGAACACGGCAAGATCCCGCGCATAGAGGCGCCGCACCTGCTCCTCCGCCATGCGGATGGTCGCGGTGGACGCGACGTACTTGGGGCGAACGCCCCGGCGGACAAGCAGGGTCTCAAGTCCTGCCTCGTACAGCCCGGCGACCGAGCCCAGGGGGCCGGTGATGAGGTGCAGCTCGTCCTGGATGACGAGTTCCGGCGGACGCGATCCGGTGCCGACACCGAAGAAGGCGCCGGTCCGTTCTTCCCAAGCGACTCGCGCGAACTTGTCGATAGTGCCGATGAGGAGTGATGGCGGGTGCTGGTACAGCGCCTCGTCCACCACGTTGCAGGGGAGCGGCCGCTCGTCCGCGCCGAATTCGCACCCCTCATCGACGCAGTGGAAGTGAAAATCATCTTCCCCGGCACGGTAGCCGCGATCGGCATCGAACGATGACCCGCACCATGGACATCGTTCCAGCAGCATCCCGTATCGCGCCTCGGCATTGCCGTTGCGGATCTCCTCAACGAGTTCCCTGGCCTGATGGATGCCGTTGGGGCTGATCTCGCGGCCGACCCAGATGCCGATGTCGATGGGGGCTTCGCCGAGCCGGTCGGTGTCTCGCCGGCGGATCAGCTCCAGGGCGCCCACCATGCGCGCGGCGCGTTCGAACTGCTGGCGGGTCAGCAGGCGCAGCGTGTAGCGCATGAACGCAACGGTTCCACCTCCGGTGTCGGGGTACTTGAGGCGCCGCCAGACAATGAGGAACGCGATGAGGCCGAGGTACGCCTCGGTCTTGCCGCCGCCGGTGGGAAACCAGATGAGATCGAGCACGTCCCGATAATCGTCGTCTTCGCGAATCGCGGACTCCATGGTCGTGAGCAGGAAGGCCAACTGGAAAGGCCGCCACCGGTGGCCGCCAGCCCTGGTCTCCCTGCCGGCAACGCGGTCGATCTGGCCCATCTGGTCGAGCATCGCCCGGTTCGCGAGCCGGAACGACTCGGCCGCGAGCGGGTCGGTCCGCAGCATCTCGATGCACCCGCGCATCCGCTCAAGGGCGGTCTGCATCCGATCGCAGATTCGATCTGCGGTAGCCCGTTCACCCGGTGTCGGAAGCGCGGCGGCGGCTCGCCGCTGCTCCGCGACCCAGTCGGAGTAACCGTCGGCGAACCGGGCAAGATCGTCCGCCATCGGTGAATCGGCGAGCCTGGCAAGGTCGAAAACCGATTCGTCGCCACCCGTGTCGACGGTCATCATCGGCACCTCGGCCTCGGGCATGAAGTCCGACCAGACTCGCGCCGGACGGCCCGGCCCCACCGCCCAGTCCGCAGCCGCGCCGTGGCCGACGGCATAGATGCGCTGCTCCCGGTACTGGAGTTCGAGTTCCTGCTCTTCGTCTGTGAGCAGGCTCGGATCAACGCGTGGATACTCGACGAGTTCACCGCTCTCGACCACACATTCAAGCCGCGCCTCAAACAGCGACTTCCCGACCCGGTCACGGGTCCGGCTGTACGACGGTGCGTCTGGGTCCAACACTCCGCGATTGCACAGGGTGATGGTGAGAATGAGGCCTTTTCCGTGCGATCGTGCGCGAACGTCTATTCCGGCCCGCCCGTCCCAGAACGGCTCCCCAGAAATGCCGCGACCCGCGCCCGCCGACCATGTGACGGTGTGCTCCGGAAGCGGGGTTCGGACGTACTCTCGAAGCACGAACTTGCCCCCCTCGCCACGCTCCCCGGTGCCCCTATAAGCGGCTGCGGAGGCGGTAATCGCAAGACGCGCATTGCCGCGAACGTAACAAGAGAAACCGACCGCCGACGGTGGCACGTACCGGCGGCGGCGGGCCGGCCGTGCAAGTGGCGCCTCCTCGGATCCGTCATTCCCGAACGGTGCGTCTTCAAGCTCGTCGACGAGGGCAGGATCAGCCTCTTCCTGGCCGGAGGAAGCAGGATCGACACCGGACACGTCGGGATCGATTGGATGCAGCACACCGATCGGATATCGATCCAAAGGGGATACCCGGAGACTCCCCTCGTGGGCCGGGCCAATGAGCTGGCGGCGCGACCAATTGACGAGGCGTTTTCTGGTTTCGACGTACACTATGCCGGGTGTGGAATGAGCGGTCGGGCGGCTTCCTGACGTGAACTATCGACAGCCAGCTCCACAAGCATGATTTTGCGTGAATTACATTGGCCCACGGTCGGATCGCTCCCCAGCTTCAGATCTTCTCGGAGTGATGTCGAAGGGTTTCTCACGATTGCAGCCCAGAGAGGACGAGCGCCCCACGCAGCGCGACACCATACTGAAAGAACCTGTCACCAATGAATGACGCTCGGGTACTACGGTGACGTCAGCGCTGCGCAATAGCGTGTTGCGCCAGCTCTGACAAACTCAGATCGTCGACGACCCCCTGAACGGACTGTAGGCCGCTGACTACACAAGGGGGACTGCGACCAGTCCGCTGCACCATCGCCGCCGCTGACCGCCCAATCCGTCCCCCGGCGGACAGACCAATGATCGAGTCTCCCCCCAGCCGATTCAGCTCGATATTCCTCGGGACGACCCCAATCGGACATCGGCCAGCGTGATCGACAAGCCGGAAATGGGCGACTTACGGCGACCGCCCATGAAAGCCTCAACCTGCGACCACTTTCCCCGCCTGATAGAGCCAGCCGGGCATGGGGCGTTCCAACTCCCACAGTATCTTCATAGGCCGTTCCGATTCATGACTTCGGTAATGGGCGCGGCCAAGGCAGTGGTATGGAAGCGGTACGCCCCGGCCATCTCTTTTGCGTTCACGGACGAACAGGATGACATTCGTGCCACGGACCGGTTGTTCGATGTAGCGGCGTCCGGCTGACGTGCCCGGTGATGCGGTGTTCTGCGACTCCCAGTGAAACAGAGTCCGGGAGATCGGGTAATCGGCGTAGCGAGTCGTCGGAGAGTAGTCCTTGTCCGACTTCTCCAGCGTTACGAACAGCAGATCAGTTTGAGTGGCCTTGTTCCAAAGAACCCCGGCCTGCGGAACAACCAATGCACCACGCTTATCAGTGTGACCATGTGCGGCAGTGATCTCCCCAAGGGTGTAAGTGGCATGGCTCGCCAAGGGAACTTCGCCAGCAGGATCAAGTGGCTGCGAAACCGTGCGGATGCGATCGGCGAGAATTTCCAAGAGGTCGACGATCTCGCGACACAAATCCGGAGACCCACGGACCCTTTCCAGGATCTGCTCTGCCTCATTGATCGGCTGACGACGGCCACCCAGAACAGCAAACAACATGAGGCCCAGGCGACGCTTGCGGTCGGAAATCCCTGAGAAGCGGTCAGAATGATCCGCCTCAAACATGTCCCGCCACGCATCGATCCGCTCGCGATCGTCCACATGGATCAGCCGACCGATCGCCTGGAGGAGAGATTCGTCCGCAACACTCTGCTCGAAGCCTGCGCGTCGGCGAAGCTCGGTAAAGCAGTGTCCCGATCCGGGTCTTGCGTAAATTTCATCGAGCTCGACGCCGGCGTCGCGCATGAAGCTACCGAGGCGTGTTTCCGGACCGAGAGCACGCAAGTCACCGGCAAGACGTCTACGGGCGTTTTGGACCGCCTCTCTCAGATTGCTGAGCACCGTCGCCTTGGCAATACGGTCGAGCTTGAGCGCGCATCCCGGCGGGAGTAGCGGGAAGTCCGCCTCAACGGCGCGCCTGACCTGATGGCGAGTGCCCCCCAACAGGGCTCGAAAACGCACATCGTACCGGTACTCGCGCCGAACCTGCCCCACGAAATCAAGGACGGTCAGGACCCGCTTGCCTTCAGCCCAACGCAATCCTCTTCCCAGCTGCTGGAGAAACACTGTGGCGCTCTCAGTCGGTCGCAGCATGAGCACGGTGTCGACTTCAGGAAGATCAACACCCTCGTTGAAGAGATCGACCGCGAAAACGGCGCGAAGTTCGCCCCGCCGCAGTCTCGCGAGCGCGGATCGCCGATCGTCCCGCGGGGTGTTGGCGTCGAGCGCCACCGCCGGGTAGCCAAAATTCGTGAACTGCCTCGCCATGAAGTGGGCGTGATTGACGCCCGCACAGAATCCCAGCGCCCGCATTTCGTACGGGTTCGTCACGAATTCCTCGACAGCCTGGCGGATCCGAACAGCTCGAACGTGATCGCCCGTAAACACATTGTCGAGCTCACCAGGCACATATCGTCCGCGCTCGAAACGGACCGCCGAGAGATCGGTCGCGTCGTTCACTCCGAAATAGTGAAACGGACAGAGCAATCCCTGATCGAGGGCATCCCAAAGCCGGGACTCCGACGCGATGCGGCCGTCGAACCACTGCAGCACCGACTGGCCGTCGGCGCGCTCGGGCGTGGCGGTGAGCCCGAGGAGGATTTTCGGCGTCAAACGCGACAGCAAGCGCTCGTAGCTCGCAGCCGCCGCATGATGAAACTCGTCCACGATGACCACATCGAAATCGTCCGGTTCGATCTCGTCGATCCGGTTGGCAAGAGACTGCACCGAAGCAAATACGTGGCGGCCGGCGCGTGGACGCTCGCCGCCGACCAGCAGTTCGCCAAACCCCGGCTCACGCAGCACGAGCTGAAAGACCTGCTGGCTTTGACGGAGTATCTCTTCACGGTGCGCGACAAAGAGCAAGGAACCGCCCGCACGCTGGTCACGCAGCTGCTTGAAATCGAATGCTGCGATCCAGGTCTTGCCGGTACCGGTCGCCGCGACCACGAGGTTGCGGTAGTATCCGCGCCGGCGCTCCGCTTCTAGTGCCTCCAACACGACAGCCTGGTGTGGCTTCGCCGCGACATCGACCAGCAGAGACAGCCAATTGCTGTCGTCCGATCCGGCATCACCGCGCTGTTTCGAGAGCGCGCGGTCGAGCCGCTCACTATCACGCTGGGGCGCATAGTCCTCGAATTCGGGTTCTTGCCAGTACTGGTCGAAGGTCGCTGCGAACCGCTCAATCACCTCAGGGTTTTCGGCCGCGCTCACGCGCACGTTCCATTCGAGACCGTCGACCTGCGCCGCGTGGGTGAGATTTGACGAACCGATATAGGCGGTGTGCAGACCGCTGTACCGGTGGAACAGCCACGCCTTCGCATGAAGCCGGGTCCGCGCGATTTCATAGGAGACCTTCACGTGGGCGCCGAGTTCGACAAGTGCGTCCAGCGCACGGCGTTCGGTCGAGCCGGTATAGACGCTCGCGATCACGCGCACTTGTGCGCCCTCTCGTACTCGTTCTGCAAGCTCGGAACGGAACAGCCGCAACCCCGAGTGACGCACGAACGCGCAAAGGAGATCGATCCGATCAGCGCTTGGGATCTCCCGTGCAATCTCGCTCGCGATCTGGACGTCACGGCGTCCATTGACGAGCAGCCCGGTCCGACGAAGCGAGAGCGTCGGGCGAGGGACTGCCGATTGTGTTTCGCCCAATACCCGGTGTTCGACAGCTTCCAGGAGCAGGCGCGCAGCGTCTGCGACTCGGTCATCAACCACCGCACCATGTTCTTCGAGCACTTCTACCAGTCGATTGGCCAAGGCGACTTGGCTGGCTGACTGTGAGCCCTCTTCGCCCGGCATCCCCTCGAGTGCGCGTCGCAGAAGGTGATAAACATGGCGGGCCAAGAACTCTGGCCGGACGGTTGCGTCGGCCGCGACGACATCCACCCACCAGCCTTCCGCGGCACGGGCATCAATTTCTGTCTCCAGAGCGGAGGTCAGCAGATCTTCGTAAAGCCCGGAATGCAGTCGACGCGTCATGACCGATCCAAACGGAAGAATATGGTTAGCCGCGCTCGTGTCAGCATGAGGTTCGCAAGTATTCATTCATGGCCTGCGTTCTCCCCTAGGGTTCACCGAGCAGCCGATCAACGACATCACACATGTTCCTTGTCCGCGAGTTTCCAATATTGTCGTGCTCGCTATTTCGTATCCTATTTGCGTTGACGCTGCTACGTCAGCGATTGCAATACAATGATGCGAAAACTGTCCGAGCTCGTTGGAAATGGCGGATCCGATCGCTTGGTACGATGCGAACGCTGAGACAGCCGTAGCGCAATACGAAGGACTGACTTCTGATACGGTCCACGGCTGGCTTCGTGACTTGCTGCCCAAGGGCTCGGCGACGGTCTTGGACATTGGTGCGGGGAGTGGCCGAGATGCTGCCTGGCTGTCAGCCAAGGGCTACGACGTCGTGGCGGTTGAACCTTCCGCATCCATGCGGGCCGCCGGAGCGGCCATACATGCGCAGGCTCCCATCCGATGGATCGATGACCGTCTGCCGGCACTCGCCACCGTTTCCAAATCCGGTCTGTCGTTCGATCTGATCCTGCTGAGCGCCGTCTGGATGCATCTGCCTCCGGGTGATCGGCCGCGAGCATTTCGCAAGATCATCAACCTGCTCAAACCGGGCGGCCTGCTGGCGATCGCCCTGCGCGACGGACCCGCGGACCTTGTAAGAGGTATCCACCCCGTCGTGCCGGAAGAGCTTGAAGGGCTGGCCCGCGATCACGGCGCCTTTGTCGAGAGGCATGCAGAGGCAGAGGATCACCTGGGGCGTCCGGGCATCCGCTGGCTCCAGGTGGCGATCCGATTGCCCGACGACGGAACCGGGGCACTTCCGCTGCTGCGACATGTCATCCTGAATGATGACAAGAGCTCAACGTACAAGTTGGCACTTCTCCGCACGCTTTGCCGGCTGGCTGACGGTGCTGCAGGGTCCACCCGTGATCAGGACGACGAATTCGTCGCCGTGCCACTTGGGCTTGTGGCTCTCACGTGGATTCGGCTGTTCAAACCTCTGTTATCCGCGAATCTCCCGCAAAACCCTTCCAATATTGGCCTGCAACGTCTCGGGTTCGTGAGGAACGCTTATCGAAGGCTTACCGACGTCTCGCACCTTGACCTGCGCGTTGGCGTCAGGTTCTCGGGCGAACCCGGCACGACCCTTCACCAGGCGCTGAAAGACGCCGCAAACACCATTGCGCGGATGCCCGCGACTTACATCACGTATCCGAATGGAGGGCCGGTATTTCCAGTCCGGAAGCCCGCGAGGACGCGTCGCCCCTCCCTGATCACATTGGATCAGGCGTACCTGTTTCAGTTCGGCGAAATGCTGGTCCCTAGGCACCTTTGGAGTGCGTTGCGGCGATTTGGCGCATGGGTCGAACCGGCCCTCGTCGCCGAGTGGAGCCGTCTCATCAAGTCCTACGCGTTACGCCAAGATGTCCGAGTGGACGATGCAACCATTGCGGCTTCGATGACGTGGGACGAGCCCACGCGCGATGTGGGCTTGGCGAGAGAGCGGGCGCTCACCATGTTGGCCGACGGCGACTTGCGTTGCGTTTGGAGCGGCCGAAACCTGGATCGACGATCCTTGGACATTGATCATTGCTTCCCCTGGACAGCCTGGACCTGCGGCGATCTCTGGAACTTGATGCCGGCACATCGAACGGTAAACCAGCGCGAAAAAAGAGCGCTCCTGCCAACGGATCGCCTTCTTCAGTTCGCCCGGGACAGGGTTCTTGGCTGGTGGGAATCAGCGTATGTCAAGGACCTGCCGATGGTTTCGGAACGATTCTGGCTTGAGGCGACGTCGAGTCTTCCGACCGTGGATACCGACAAGCAACGGCTAAGCGATGTCTTCGATGCCGTATGTTTTCAGCGAATTCGTTTGAAGCATGACCAGCAAGTGCCGGAATGGGCCGGTGAGCGACACATTCAAGTCGACTGAATTGAGCTTATCTGCACTTCTGCTGACGCTGGCTCAGCCGGTTGCCCAAGGCCCAAGACGTTCGTCGACAGTTGTCGCTCGTGTTCAATTCCCGAAGCATCGATCCGTCGTGGCGAGCCGTGTCGGGTAATCCGGCCATGCGGCCACGGATCGGGTTTCACGGACCCGACGTGCAGCCCATCGGCGCAACTGGCGACGCCACCGCATTCCGGGAATCGGTTCGTTGGATGCGGGAGAAGCTGGACCTGCTGGTCAGCACCCTCCACCCCCGCCTCCAACGGATGCTGTCTGGACAGAATTGAAGGCGGACACCTGCGGGTTGCCAAGCCACTATGTCCAACGACCTCCAGCATGACGCCGGCTTCAGACGGGCCGGGCATTGCCTTGCCATGCCAGCGTCGCGCCCGACCCGCTCCACGGCTGTCGCGGGCCGCCGCCAAAGGAATGCCGGCGCATCCGGGTCCAATGACGGCGCATCATCTGGCCCACGGCAACCCTCTCCCGGGAACATCTCCCGCCCGGAAATGAGGTCGCGATCATTCTGAACGCGGCAAGATGTCGAGTGCTCTCAGCTCGGACTTGTCACCGGTCTTGCGGAACTTCTCCCAGGCCTTGCGCTCAGCGATCTCTCGCTCGTTCTCCGGCCTTCCGGACGCAAGATGAATCCAGCGACCGGTAGCCTGATCGAGCACCCAAGGATCCAGGTCCGCCATCCGCTCACGTAATCCGAGTAGAGCCCTCACTTTCCCGGTTTCATCGGCACGGCACTGATTCTCGTGGATGGCCTTCCCGGCCCAGTCCGCGATCTGATCGCTGGGAGGCAAAATGATCCAACCGTCGTCGCTGTCGCCAACAGCAGTAAACCTTCCTCGCGCAACGCAAAGTGCGCTCATGGCACAGGCGAACGCCGCGCGATCGTCGTGGTTGGTCACTGCCTCCGGATCCTGTGCCAGACTCCTGTCCGGCAGCAAGTCCACGAGGATCTTGCCGAGGGTCCCCTCCTCAGCCAGATACCTGAAATAACGATCCGATCGTTGCTTCGGCCTGCGAAGGCTCTCGGGATCATCAATCAGCGTGCCGAGAAACGTGGTCGGAAAGGCTTCGGCGATCGCACTCTGATCGATGCTCCACTCATCGCACGCGTCCTCCACGCAACAGTGGTCCTTCACGACCCTTGCTGCGAGGTTTGCCTGCTGATTCAGCTTCCGACCGTTCGGCGAGCTTGACTGCCCGGGCTTGCCGATGCGTTTCCGGATCTGTCCCCGGCTCAACAGCCGTTCGGCACTGCGATACCGTCCGATCTCGTCAAACCCCTTCCGCAGCGGGCCATCGATGGCCACCGCCAGCAGGCGAGCGTTTCCTGCGACTTGCCTGATGACGCCCACCCGGTCCTCTTCCGTTGCCCGAAAGCGGCCGATCTCCCAGCCGATCTCGCGCTGATCCCAATACAGGCGGCACACGGCACTGGTGGGCTTCACTTGCGACCAGCCGACGTCGATGCCCAAGACGCTTCCGTCCATGTTCATCCGCTCAATCCCCCCTCTTCCAGGCACAACGTCGGCACGCTTGGGCGCTCCAAAAAGGATTCTCTACAAGTCTTTCTGCGCCTTGGATCCAAGTTTACCTGCCAGAATGCACTGCCATGCTGACAGCATTCACTGGAGATGCCGGTCGGCCCGGCTCCACCGTTGCAAAGACCACGAGGCACTCGTTCCTGGCTGACACGCAGGGCATTTGCTCACGGAACACCGAAGATGTAATCCGATGCCCTGCCAGCGTATCTGGCTCCGAGACCAGAAGAGCACCGCTACCCAATCGGGTGTGAAAGATCGGCTGAAGGTGACCCGGGTCGGCTCTGTGTGCAGATTGCACTTCCGTCTCTTACCGCGAGGAGTGCTGCATGATTTACTGTCTGATCATGCAAGCTATCTGAAGGGGGAATTCCGTTGCGTCATCTCGAAGAGATCATGAGCGTGGTTCCATGCGGGATATCCATGGGGGCGAACATTAGGCATCAGCTCTATTTCGAGCCCTCCAAGCGATCATCGAAGGCGAGATCAAGATTCATCGGCCTGTACACTGACAAAGGTGTTCGGTACGTAGCCTCCATCGGGACAGTTGTGACCGGCGTCTGCGGCTCAGACGGCTTTGTCGTGAATAGCACCGAGAAGGGGGCGCTGACCCGAGAAGAGACAGAACGTATTGAGGGGGCAATCCGAGAACTTGACGGATGCTTCGAGAGTTTCTCTCGCGTCGATCGCCGCTTCTACCTTTTTGATGAACTTCACCGAACAAATTTTGTCAAGTCGTCGAAATACGGGCTGTGGGGGGCCCGGAACTTCGTACTCTCCCGTTGGCTGAACTATGCCAGCAAGAAGCAGTACTCGACGGCGGAGGCTGCCGCGGCGCTGGATGGCCAAGAATGGGAATAGGACACCATCGGTAGGTTCCTGGTAGGAGTGACGCTACGGTCTTCCCCTAGGCGAACGTGCTGGGCCGGATCCTGTTTGCGCGCGGCATGTCGCGGATTGCATGGGACCCCGTACGAATCCTATGCGCTTCGGAGTCGGGGCCAAGGGTAGACTGCGAAACATGCGACCCGTGCACTCATCTCTTGTGCTGAGACGAAGGCGACCGCATACGCGCTTTCGAATCTAAAGTGCCACGGTGATGCGACGATCCGGCAAACTTGGAGACCATCACTTTGACACCATTAGGGGAAATTTAATCCGGCACTGACAACGTAGGCCGATCGTCTAGAAAACAATGTCCTGAACGGGTCAGATATTGCGATTGACAAGGCTCCATTACATCATTATTGTTGTAAGAATGATTCCTGAGCTAATCACTCTTCCTGGGTCACCGTGGCCGGTATTGCCCGAAGGGATACATCCGGCAGATCTGGAGGCAATTGCGATTAGCTTTGCTACAAACCGCTGGAGACGGACACTTTTCGATGGTCTATTTGATGGAGTCCGATGTCTGTTTTCGGCTGGCTGCCTCCGAATCTTTCTCGATGGCAGCTACGTTACCGGAAAACCGAAACCTGGAGACTTCGACGCATGTTGGGATCCTACTGGCGTAGACGTCAATAAGCTGGATCCCGTTTTTCGGGACTTTACCAATGCACGAGCTGCCCAAAAGAAGCGGTTTGGAGGTGAGTTCTTTCCCTCATCGACGACTAGCCGGAATGCCGGCAAAAGTTTCATCGACCTTTTCCAAGTAGATCGATTCTCTGGGCTCAAGAAAGGAATCCTGGTCGTGGAACTGTCCACGGATCGGTTGCTACAACAAAAAGCTGCACCATGATTTACAGTGATAAACAATACAGTATCGCAATCAGCGAACTCACAAAGCTGAAAGACGCGCTTAGTGCAGCTAGAGCGCGAGAATATAACCAAGAATGGCTCAGAGATACTGAGACCGATGCTCTTAAGAGCCAAATTGCAGAGATTGAATCTGAGCTTATTCATTACGACATGCTAAAAGCAAAGCAAATTACATTTGCTAAAACTTTCGCATTGAATAACTTACCCTCCGTTCTAATTCAAGCCCGCGTAGCGTCCGGCATGAGCCAAAGCGAGCTTGCGAGGATGATTGGGCTCAAACCTCAGCAGATTCAACGTTATGAGGCCTCAGACTACATGGGCGCTAGCTTGGCGAAATTAATAGAAGTCTCTCGTTGTCTCGGTGTTCACATTGAGGGATTATTTGAGGCAAACCAAGGACCGCGAGGATCTTTGTTTTCTTGGAAAGATATTGACGACGTTGTTTGGCGAAGATTTCCATACAAGGACATGATTCGACGGAAATGGTTTACAGTGCCACGAGGCAGCAATCCGGTCGAGAAGGTGCGCGAATATTTCCTTAGTGCCGCCGGTCCGGAGTTTGTTTCGGCGTTTCATAGGAAGAAGATGCACAGTGGAACAATCCCCAATGAATACTCCCTCTTAGCATGGCAAGCTCGTGTACTCGATCGGGCGCGCACGACTGCAAACGAAGGCTCGGTATCAGAATTCGAACTTGACGATCGTTGGATAGAGTCGTTGGTAGCACTGACCCGTCGCAAAGATGGGCCCCGACGCGCGCGTCAATTGCTGGCAGAAAATGGAATTGTACTGATCACTGAAAGGCATCTGCCTGGCACGTATCTTGACGGAGCCGCAATGATGGGTGATATCGGTAGGCCCATTATCGGTCTTACTCTTCGATATGACCGGCTGGATAATTTCTGGTTCGTCTTGTTTCATGAACTCGGGCACGTGTTCCTCCATTTGATGGACGGCCTGCATCTCGATTTCTTCGACGAAGAGGGTGCCCAGGAGAGCGACGACGTCGAGATCGAAGCTGATCGTTTCGCCCTCGATACACTTATCCCACCTGGAGAATGGGACAAGTGCCTTTCGCGTTTTGCTCTCTCGGAAAAGGCAGTTCAAACTGATGCAAGGCGGCTAGGCATTGCACCCAGCATTGTCGCCGGACGAATAAGAAAAGAGCTAGGCGATTACACGATTTTCAACAGTTTAGTCGGCAGTGGCACTGTGCGCGCCCAATTTGAAGTGAGCAAGAACGTTGTTGAGTGACAACATGTACATCCCGGCCCTTCGCTGGCGACAAGGCGAGTATCAGGCGCTTCTCAAGCTTAGCGAAGCCGTAAAGAAGCAGATTGTCCCCCTGATCACCATCCCCGGCGTGGAATTCGACTTTGAGGCTCGTGAACCGAAGAAGTCAGTTCATGACCACGTACACCCTTTCGCCAAGCGATATGTTCACAAATGGGGTCGACGTCCAGCTTGGGTGACACTTGACAAGGAGATTGTAAGTGAGCGCATGAACGACGGTACTCACGTGCTCGACTATGTATTCCAAGAGCTCAGGGGGCATGGGGCTTTGGCTGCGCCCGCACTACCGCTGAACCCCAATTCGGCTTTTCTTGCCGCTGCCCAGAGAGTGATCGCAAAAGACGGGCAAGGTTGTGGAATTCTTGTCCAGCTTGAAGATTTAATGGCACATGGCACAAGCAAATCAATCACGAAACTAACATCTATTTTACAAATAGATCTAGACGAGAGCGATCTCATTCTTGATATGGGGGCGCCAAACTACGAACCCTACGGTGCCTTCGCGGCTGCTTTGATTTCCAATCTGCCTCAGCTCGGAAATCTCTCGGATTACCGCAACTTCATCCTCATTGGAACTTCAATTCCCGAATCACTCGTCAAAGTTTCCATAGGTACTGACGAGATACCGCGGCATGATTGGCTATTCTATCAAGAGCTACTTCAAAAACTGCCAAAAGACGATCGGCGCCCCAACTATGGCGATTACACTACTGTTCATCCGAATTTCGAGGCCAAGGACATGCGCCTAATCAAACCAGCAGGAAAAATCGTCTACACAGCAAACCGAATTTGGGCGACACGAAAAGGCGGATCATTTCGTGACGATCCAGATCAAATGCACACACACTGCCAAGAGATCTTACGCAATCCAAGATTCGATTTTCGGGGCCCCAGCTTCTCTTTTGGTGATGCTTACATTAGTGATTGCGCCGCCCAAAAGGTGGGACCGAGCAACCTGACTCGTTGGAAACAAGTTTCCATCAATCATCACATGACGACTGTGGTAAATGCCCTCGCCAACTTTCCCGCTGCTTCATAGAATGCTTGATTAACGCAATTAGCTCTGCCGTGCTTAGGGTTTCAACGAGCTTCGTGTAAAGCTCTTTTCGAGTTTGACGCCGAGAACCAATCGTGGCGCCGAGGTCAAACAGCGCTGTTTCAGCCTCGCGACGCCACAGCAAATGAGCCAACAAGAAAGGATCAACGTCGGGATTAAATTGAGCTCGGCGTATTCGCTCAAACCTGATGCCCCCGCGGGACCCGGTTCTAACCACTGTTAGGCCGCACCAGCCTGGAAGCATGGTTGTCACTGACGCAAGATGGCGAACGCCCACTATGAGCGTTAGTTTCTGCAAACTACCGCTAAACAATTCAAGCTGTTGTGGCAACCGCGTAAGCGTGTCGCGGTCGCTCTTTATTTCGTAGCCGTGAATCCAGCCATTGATGACTGCAATGTCAATACGACAGCGGGCATGAATAAGCCCTAGCTCATTGACGACAATGGCATCTGAGTTTCGGCGATGATGGCTCAGTAGCTTGCGGTGAAGCGCAAAGCGAATGCTACTTTCACCGACGTCCGCCGCTCGTGTAATGCGGGTGTTTTCTTGTCCGGGGGCGCGGGACACTGTACTCATTTGAACGCTTCCTCTGGCCACACATAATGCTGGTTGACAGCCGCAATTTCCATCCCAGCTCAACAAGCCAGCTCCGTTGTACCGTTGGCGTAGTCACACCATATGCTGACATACCCGACAACTTTCTGCGACGAATGTAAGGAGCGAAAAATGCCCAGGCCTATGCGCCTTTCGAAATAACAGTTTGTTCCTGCATTTTGCTTCCCCGTCCGACCATCACACCCGCTCCGAAAGCCAGATCGCCAGGCGGGTCGACGCCCGCACCGATCGCCTGAGCACCCGGTATCCCGGCGCGGCCGCGGCCCCCTCCGCGCGCGCCGTGTCCCGGTGCCCGAGTTCGTCCTGCCCGGAATTCACGGATCTTCTCCCGGAGCTCCGGCTCATCATCACCCAGCGCCCGCTCCTGGCGGGCGTAGTGCCCGTCGATCACCTCCTCGACGGCCTCCGTGCAGGCCATGGCCCCCTCCCGCCCCAGCAGCGCGGTGGCGGCAGCCAGCGCGTACCCGGCCACGTGCCAGACCGGCAGCAGGACCGTGGGCCTCACCTCACGGTGCGCGAGGTCCTCCGCGAAGGAGGCGAGATGCCGCCGTTCGCCCTCGACCATCTCCCGGATGACCGGCCCCGCGGATGTCTCGCCCAGGACGGCGAGCTGGCCCTCGTAGATGCGCTTCGCCCCGTACTCGCCCGCGTGGTCCACCCGGAGGATGCGGGCGACCCGCTGCTCGGGCGTCGGATCGCCGGGGAGCATCGCCGGGATCCTGTCGCCTGATGAAACGTGCGCCTCTCACGACGCCAGGGAATGATCTCTCTGTCCGCCGTCGCCATCCTCGCCGAGTGCCTTGACCACCGCCTCAGGGTTCCGGTCCATGACGGTCAGCAGAACGCGGGCCGCCCGGTCGGGAACCCGACGTCCCTGCTCCCACTCCTGAAGCGCGCGGGCATCGAAACCGAAGCGGTCGGCGAATTTCTGACGGCTCAGCCGGAACCGCTTGCGCAAGGCGACGATTCGGAAGGCAGCGGGGAGTCGACGATCCGGCAAGGCAACTCCGTCTCGCCGCGGACATGCGCGAGAACCTCGCCCAGCGCCGTTTCGATCTCCCGCCCGAGTTCGGTGCGTTCCGCCGTCATGGTCACGTCGTCCCCTTCTTGATCGAGTCGACCAGGTGCAACAACGCCCGGGTGTCCGCCGGCGTCACCGGGTCGAAGTGCTCGATCCTGAAGACAGGATATTCAGTCGGCATGAACCACGCGCGCACCGTAGTTTCTGGCTGCCTCGAGAGCGCGTGGGGTTGGAGCGGGCGGGGCGTCGAGGGCGGCAGCGAACATCTTGGCATCCGCGGGCGTCAGTGTGTGCCGAGACTGCAGGTCGAGCACACGCGTGGCCTCGCGCTCGATGGCGGCACGCAGGAACACCGACTTGTCAACGGCCAGAGCGAGCGCGGCACGCTCGATCAGGCTCGCCAGCCGATCATCGTGGCGTACCTGGGTTGACTTGGTCTGCTTGCCCGAGATGCTCGACGCAGTATCGAGGTCCAACATACCGCCCTCCTTTCACGATCGCTCGCTGTGGTGCGCAATGCACTACATGTCAAGCCCAAATTACAGGTATGAGAACACCCTTTCTCGCTGCTATTCATCTCCGGCACGATCCCGTCGACGGCACGGTCGAGGCCGGCGACCTGGAAATGGGAGCGGCTCACGTGTCAGTGCCGGATGAAAACTCCCCGATAGCGCCGAAGTAAAAGTCCCCAGTCTGCCGGCTGGCGCACGGGCCCGGGAGCATGCCCCCGGGCCCGTGACCGGCAACACTCGCCACCTGTATCGAGCTCCGGGAGGCGCGCGTCAGGTGGTCACACTGAGGATGATCGTGGTGATTCATGATTTGCAGCGACAGGGCCTGTCGATCAGCGCCATCGCGCGGCGCACCGGCTTGGACCGCAAGACGGTGCGGAAGTACCTGCGGCGGGGGCTGGCGGCGCCGGCGTATGGCCCGCGGGCGCCGCGCCCGCGGCGGCTGGAGCCGTACGAGGACTATCTTCGCGAGCGGGTCGAGACCTGCGCCGGTCTGTCCGGGCGGCGGCTGTATCGCGAGCTCCGGACGCTCGGCTACCGGGGCGGCTACACCGCAGTGACCGACTACCTGCGGACGATCCGGCCGGCGCTGCCGGCGCCGTTCGAGCGGCGCTTCGAGACCGCGCCGGGGCGCCAGGCGCAGGTGGACTTCGCCGAGTTCCTGGTCGAGTTTGCGGATCAGCCGGGCGTGCGCCGCCGGGTGTGGCTGTTCGCGCTGGTGCTCGGCCACAGCCGCTGGCTGTGGGGCCGCTTCTGCCCCAGCCAGAAGCTGGACACCGTGCTGCGCTGCCATGTGCTGGCGTTCGAGGCGTGCGGCGGGGCAACCGCCGAGGTGCTGTACGACCGCATGAAGACGGCGGTGCTGGGGGAGCGGGACGACGGCAGCGTGGTCTACCATCCGGCGCTGGTGGCGCTGCTGCGCCACTACGACTCCGCACCCCGGGCGTGCCGGGCCTATCGCGCCAAGACCAAGGGCAAGGTGGAGCGGCCGTTCCGGTACATCCGCCAGGACTTCTTCCTCGGCCGCACGTTCCGGAACCTGGACGACCTCAACGCCCGGTTCGCGACCTGGCGGGCCGACCTGGCCAACGCCCGGGTCCATGGCACCACCAACCGGGTGGTGCAGGAGGCGTTCGCGGCGGAGCGGGCGCACCTGCGCCCGCTGCCGCTCCAGGCGTACGATGCGGTCCTGACCGTCGAGCGCCGGGTCAGCCACGAGGGCATGGTCTCGGTCAACGGCAACCTCTACTCGGTGCCGGACCGGACCCGCAAGCGGGTGCTCGAGGTCCAGCACCATCCGCTGGAGATCCGCATCTTCGAGGACGGCGAGCTGGTGGCCCGCCACCCGGTCCTCGAGGGCCGGAACCAGCGCCGCGTCGACCCCGGTCACCGCCGCTCGCCGCCGCCGGCCGCGCCCCGCCGGTGGGCGGCGTCCACCGCCCCGGCGCCGCTGGAGGCCGCGGTCGCCCGGCGCCCGCTCGCGTTCTACGACGCGGTGGCCCGGCGGCTCGCCGCCAGGGAGGCCCGCCGATGACCGCCGTCAGCATGCGGATCCGCGACACCCTGGTCGGCCTGCGCATGCCGCGGGCGCTCGAGGTCTTGGACCAGGTGCTGCAGCGCCTCGAGCAGGGCGAGCTCTCCGCCATCGATGCGATCGACCAGCTGCTGCTCGAGGAATACACCGCCCGCGAAGGCCGCCGGATCGGCATGGCGCTGCACACCGCGCGCCTGACCCCGATCAAGACCCTCGAGAGCTTCGACTTCACGTTCCAGCCGTCGCTCGACCGCCACCGGATCCTGGCGCTGGCCCAGCTCGAGTTCGTCGAGCGCGCCGAGGTGGTCCATCTGCTCGGCCCGCCCGGCACCGGCAAATCGCACCTGGCCACCGCGCTCGGCGTCACCGCGGTCAAGGCCGGCAAGAGCGTCTACCGGGCCACCCTCGCCGAGCTGATCGAGGCCCTGGTCAGGGCCGAGCGGGAAGGCCGGCTGGCCGAGAGGCTCCGCTTCCATGCCCGCGCCGCCCTGCTCATCGTCGACGAGATCGGCTACCTGCCCATCACC